>NZ_JASGFE010000091.1:0-2968 GCF_047605725.1 Microbacterium sp. | reverse complement strand
CGATCACGGCGTCGTCGTGGGCGGCGGTGACGAACCAGGCCTCGAACGCCGACGGCGGCAGCGACACCCCGGCATCCAGCATCGCGTGGAAGAACCGGCCGTACGCGGCGGCATCCTGCGCCTGCGCCGTCGCGTAGTCGGGCACGCCGCCGGCGACCGCGTCGCCGAAGAACACGCTGAACAGCGTGCCGGCGCGCTGCACGACGTGCGGCACCCCGGCCTCGTCGAGCGCCGCGGCGACCGCGCTCGACAGCGCCTGCGACGCCCGGTCCAGCCGCGCGTACACGGCGTCGTCGGCGAGCCGCAGCGTCGCCAGGCCCGCCGCGACCGCGACCGGGTTGCCGCTGAGAGTCCCGGCCTGGTAGACCGGCCCGACCGGCGCGAGCAGGTCCATGATGTCGGCGCGGCCGCCCACGGCGGCCACCGGCAGGCCCCCGCCGATCACCTTGCCGAAGGTCACGAGGTCGGGCGCGATGCGCTCGCCCGCCTCGGCGAGCACCTGCGCGTACCCGCCCGCCGCGGCGCGGAACCCCGTCAGCACCTCGTCGCTGATCAGCAGCGCGCCTGTGCTGCGGCACAGGTCCGCGAGGAACGTCGTGAACCCGGATGCCGGTGCCACCACGCCCATGTTCGCCGCCGCCGCCTCGGTGATGACCGCCGCGATCCGGCCGGGGTGCGCCTGGAACACCTCCTCCAGCGCTGCACGGTCGTTGTACGGCACGACGAGCGTCTGCGCCGCGATGGGCGCCGGCACCCCCGCCGACCCCGGCAGCGCGTAGGTCGCAAGGCCCGAGCCTGCCGCGGCGAGCAGACCGTCGGAGTGCCCGTGGTAGTGCCCGGCGAACTTCACGAGCAGGTCGCGACCGGTCGCCCCGCGCGCGAGGCGGATCGCGGTCATCGTCGCCTCGGTGCCGGTGGAGACGAGCCGTGCCCTCTGCACGATGCGCTCCCCCGCGACCTCCGGGACGCGGGCGATGATCTCCTCGACCAGCTCTGCTTCGGCAGCCGTCGGCGCGCCGAACGACAGCCCGCGCGCGGCCGCCTCCTGCACCGCGGCGACGACCTCGGGATGCGCGTGGCCGAGCAGCGCCGGCCCCCAGCTGGCGACGAGGTCGATGTAGCGGCGGCCCTCGGCATCCGTCACGGACGCCCCCGACGCCGAGACGATGAACCGCGGCGTGCCGCCGACCGACCCGTACGCGCGCACCGGCGAGTCGACGCCGCCCGGGATCACGGCCCGGGAACGGGCGAACAGCTCCTCGTTGCCGGTCACGCCAGCCCCCTGTCCGCGCGCAGCCACCCGGCGACCTCGATCGCCCAGTAGGTGAGGATCGCCTCACCGCCCGCGCGGCGGATGCCCATGAGGCTCTCGCCGATCGCACGTTCGCGGTCGATGAGGCCGGCGGATGCCGCGTGCTCGATCATCGCGTACTCGCCCGACACCTGGTACACCCACACCGGCACGGCCGAGACCGCCGCGACCTCGGCGAGCACGTCCAGATAGGGACCTGCGGGTTTGACCATGACGATGTCGGCGCCCTCGTCGATGTCGGCGAGCGCCTCCGCCACGCCCTCGCGGCCGTTCGCGGCGTCGAGCTGATACGTGCGGCGGTCGCCTTGCAGCGTCGACTCGACGGCGTCGCGGAACGGGCCGTAGAACGCCGACGCGTACTTCGCCGCGTACGCGAGCAGGACGACGTCGCTGCGGCCGGCGGCATCCAGCGCCGTGCGGCACGCGGCGACCTGGCCGTCCATCATGCCCGACAGCCCGAGGATGTCCGCGCCCGCCTCCGCCTGCGCGAGCGCCATCCGCCCGTAAACCTCCAGGGTCGCGTCGTTGTCGACCCGGCCGCGAGCGTCGAGCACTCCGCAGTGGCCGTGGTCGGTGAACTCGTCGAGGCACAGGTCGGCCTGCACCGTGATCCGCCCGGCGGAAGCCTCGGCGGCGGCACGGATCGCCCGGTTGAGGATGCCGTCGGGGTCGACCGCGCCGCTGCCGGCGGCGTCGCGCACGGCGGGCACACCGAAGAGCATGATGCCGCCGAGGCCCGCCTGAACCGCCTCCTCGACGAGCGCCGGCACGGCGGAAAGCGGGTGCTGGCTGACACCGGGCATGCTCGCGATCGGCTGCGGCGTGTGGATGCCCTCCTTGACGAAGACGGGGAGGATCAGCTGCGCCGGGTGCAGCCGCGCCTCGGCGACGAGGCGGCGCAGAGCGGGGCTCTGCCGCAGGCGGCGCAGGCGCCGGGTGGGGAACGCGGTCATCGGATGCCTTTCGGATCGTCCGCGCAGCCGCGCGGGCGGGGTGGTGCAACGCGGGGATCCGCGGCGTCGAGCTCGGCCAGCAGCGCCTCGACGCTCTGGGTGCGTGCGGTGTGCGCCACGTCGAAGCCGATCGACCGCGCATCGTGCGTCGTGCCGGGCCCGATCGAGGCTACCCGCACCGACGGCGGCAGCGGCCCGACCTGGCGGCGCAGCTCGCGCGCGACGCTCAGCGACGTGAGCAGCACGACGTCGATCGCGCCGGAGCTCAGGTCCGCGACGACGGATGCCGGCAGGTCGACGCCGACCGTCCGGTAGCCGATGCACACGTCGACGGCGAATCCGCGCACCTGCAATTCGTCGCTGATGACCGCCGTGGCCAGGTCGGAGCGGATGACGAGGGAGCGTCCGGTGTCTGCCGGCACGCGATCGGTGCACCACTGCGCCGCCATCGCCGCCGCCGACGACTCGCCGAGCGGGACGAACGCCGCCTCGGCCCCGATCGCCGCGACCGCCCGGGCGGTCGCCGGCCCCACCGCCGCGATGCGCGTCGTCTCGGGGACGGTGACGCCGTGCCGTGCGAGCTGCTCGACGCTCGCGGCGCTCGTGACGAACAGCCACGCGTACTCACCCGCCGCAAGCGCCACGAAGGCGGCGTCGCGCGCCGCCGTGTCGCGAGGAGGAGCCGACGCGATGACGGGCGCGA
>NZ_JASGFE010000090.1:0-3164 GCF_047605725.1 Microbacterium sp. | reverse complement strand
GGGGGGGGGGGGGGGCGCCCCGGCGCCCCCCCCCCCCACCGCCCGCTACGCCGCGCTCGACGCCGAGGCCCGCGCGGTGAGCGCCGTGGCGGCGCTCACCGCGCACACCCTCGACGACCAGGCCGAGACCGTGCTGCTGGGCCTCGCGCGTGGATCCGGCACGGCCAGCCTGCAGGGCATGGCGCCCGCCTCGGAGCTTGCGAGCGGCATCCCGTTGCTGCGTCCGCTGCTGGGCGTGCGGCGGGCGACGCTCCGCGAGGCCTGTGCCGCCGAGGGCCTCGTGCCGTGGGACGATCCGCACAACACCGACCCCCGCTACGCACGCGTGCGGGTGCGCGAGCGCGTGCTCCCCGTGCTGGAGGCGGAGCTCGGGCCGGGCATCGCCGAGGCGCTCGCGCGCACCGCCGAGCAGGCACGGGAGGATGCGGCGGCCTTCGCCGCCCTGATCGAGGAGACGATCGAGGACATCGTCGAGCACGCCGAGGCGGGCATCTCGCTGTCGGTCGCGGCGCTGGCGGCGAACCCCGCGGCGCTGCGGCACCGCATCATCAGGACGGTCGTGGCTGCTGAGTTCGGTGAGTCGCTCACCCGCGCGCAGACCCTGGAGGTCGCACGTCTGGTCACGGACTGGTCGGGCCAGGGCCCGATCGACCTGCCGGGCTGCCGCGCGCGTCGCGCGGGCGCGCGGATCGAGTTCCGGTCGAACCGCTGAGCCCCGATAGGTCAGGCGGCGGGGATGGACTGCGATTCGACGCAGGGTCGATCGGTCGCAGCCGTAGACTCTGACCATGCGCGCCGCCGACATCGCCGATCAGCTCACCAGGGTCCTCGTGGCCGAGGAGGAGATCGAGGCGAAGCTCGCCGAGTTCGCCGCCCAGGTCACGGCCGACTACGAGGGCAAGGACCTGCTCCTGGTGGGCGTGCTCAAGGGCGCCGTCATGGTGATGGCGGACTTCGCCCGGCAGCTGAAGCGCGATGTCGCGATGGACTGGATGGCGGTGTCCTCGTACGGCGTGGGCACGCAGTCCAGTGGTGTCGTGCAGATCCGTAAGGATCTCGATGCAGACCTGACCGGTCGCCATGTGCTCATCGTCGAGGACATCATCGACACCGGGCTGACGCTGCACTGGCTCCTGGAGAACTTCGCCTCGCGCGGTGCCGAGTCGGTCGAGGTGCTGGCGCTGCTGCGCAAGCCGGATGCCGCGAAGGTGGACGTGCCCTGCCGCTACGTCGGCTTCGACATCCCGAACGACTTCGTGGTGGGCTACGGCCTGGACTACGCCGAGCGCTACCGCAACCTGCGCGACGTCGCGGTGCTCGCGCCGCACATCTACAGCTGACGACCTCACTTCCGCCGCCCCTCGCGCGTCGCCCTTGACGCACTCGAGTCACTGCTCCCGCGTCGACCCCACGCCGTCGAGTCACTGCTCCCGCATCCAGTCACTGTGCTGCAGCGCAGTGACTCGCTGTGAGAGCAGTGACTCGCGTGGGTAGGCAGTGACTCGCGGGGGTGGAGGCCCGCGCGAGCGGGTGGCCGAGGGTGGATGCCGGGGGGAGGTGCCTGCGCGAGCGGGTGGCCGGGGGTGGATGCCGGGGGGAGGTGCCTGCGCGAGCGGATGGCCGGGGATGGAGAGGCGCGCGAGCGGGTGGCCGGGGGTGGAGCGGCGCGCGAGCGGGTGGCCAGGGGCGCATGCTCCGGGGCGGATGCCGAGGCGAGGGCGCCATCGCAGGAAGGCGTCGCCAACAGCAGCGTGGCCCGGGTCGGGTACGCCGTGGGCGAATGCCCAGTCGGGGCGCAGGCGGCGCAAGGTAGCCTGAACAGACCATGAACCTCAAGAAGCTCACGCGCAACCCGTTCGTCTACGTGTTGCTCATCGGCGCGCTCCTGCTGATCGGCATGACGCTGATCTCCAGCCTCACCGGAGCCAAGCAGATCACCACGCAGCAGGGACTGGAGCTGCTCGAGGGGGGCACCGTCTCCGAGGTGCTCACCACCGACGGCGACCAGCGCGTCGACATGACGCTCAGCGAGCCCTTCGAGGGCTCGGACCGCGTGCAGTTCTATTACGTCTCGGCGCGCGCCGACGAGGTCGTCTCGGCGATCGACTCCGCCGCCCCCAAGAAGGGGTTCAACGACGTCGTCCCGCAGCCGACGTGGTTCGACGGGCTCCTGTCGCTCCTGCTTCCGCTGCTGCTGCTGGGGCTGCTGTTCTGGTTCCTGATGTCGTCGGCCCAGGGCGGCGGCAGCAAGGTGATGCAGTTCGGCAAGTCGCGGGCCAAGCTCGTGACGAAGGAGACCCCGACCGTCACGTTCGCCGATGTCGCCGGCGCCGACGAGGCGATCGAGGAGATGCAGGAGATCAAGGACTTCCTGAAGGACTCCGCGAAGTTCCTCGCCGTGGGCGCACGCATCCCCAAGGGCGTGCTGCTGTACGGCCCGCCCGGAACCGGCAAGACGCTCCTCGCACGCGCGGTCGCGGGCGAGGCGGGTGTGCCGTTCTACTCGATCTCGGGCTCCGACTTCGTGGAGATGTTCGTCGGCGTGGGCGCCAGCCGCGTGCGCGACCTGTTCAATCAGGCCAAGGAGAACGCCCCCGCGATCATCTTCATCGACGAGATCGACGCGGTCGGCCGGCACCGCGGCGCGGGCCTGGGCGGTGGTCACGACGAGCGCGAGCAGACGCTGAACCAGATGCTCGTCGAGATGGACGGCTTCGACCCCAAGGCGAACGTCATCGTGATCGCGGCCACCAACCGCCCCGACATCCTCGACCCGGCGCTGCTGCGCCCGGGCCGGTTCGACCGGCAGATCGGCGTCGACGCGCCGGACCTGAAGGGCCGCCAGAAGATCCTCGAGGTGCACGGCCGCGGCAAGCCGCTCGCTCCCGGCGTGGACCTGTCGGTCGTGGCGCGCAAGACCCCCGGGTTCACCGGTGCCGACCTCGCGAACGTCCTGAACGAGGCGGCGCTGCTGACCGCCCGCTCGAACGCGCAGCTGATCGACATGCGCGCGCTCGATGAGGCCATCGACCGCGTGATCGCAGGCCCCCAGCGGCGCACGCGCGTCATGAAGGACAAGGAGAAGCTCATCACCGCCTACCACGAGGGTGGGCACGCCCTCGCCGCGGCGGCGATGAACCACACCGACCCGGTGACCAAGGTGA
>NZ_JASGFE010000089.1:0-3775 GCF_047605725.1 Microbacterium sp. | reverse complement strand
CGCCCCGCCCGCCCCGGCCTACCTCGCCCGCCCAGCCCCGCCCGCCCGCCCCGGCCCGCCCGCCCCGAGTCACTGCTTCGGTTCGCGAGTCACTCCTTCCCGCGCGAGTCACTGCGCTGCAGCACAGTGACTCGCCCCTGGAGCAGTGACTCGCGTGCGGGGGGCGCGGGCGAGGGCGGGGTGCGAGAGCGAGGGCGCGAGGGCGGGAGCGTGCGCCAGGGTGCGAGGCCTGGGAGCTCGCGGGCGGGGTGCGAGGGGCGGGAGCGTGCGGGCTACGCGGCGGCGCCCACGACCGCGGCCACGGCGGAGGTGAAGAACGACAGGCCGTCGGTGCCCGAGCGCATCGCCGCGGAGGTGTTCGGGCCGAAGCCCGGCTCCACCGCGTGCTCGGGGTGCGGCATGAGCCCCACGACGTTGCCGCGCTCGTTCGTGAGGCCCGCGATGTCGTCGAGCGACCCGTTCGGGTTGACCCCGACGTAGCGGAAGGCGACGAGGCCCTCGCCCTCGATGCGCGCGAGCGTGTCGGCCGAGCAGATGTAGCCCCCGTCCGCGTTCTTCAGCGGGATGACGATCTCCTGGCCGGTCTCGAACCCGCTCGTCCACGCGGTCGACGCGTTCTCGACGCGCAGCCGTTGGTCGCGCCGGATGAACTGTTGGTGGGCGTTTCGGATCAGCCCGCCGGGCAGCAGGTGCGCCTCGACGAGCATCTGGAATCCGTTGCAGATGCCGAGGACCGGCATGCCGCGCCCGGCGGCATCCTTCACCTCGGACATGATCGGCGCGAGCGCTGCGATCGCGCCCGCGCGCAGGTAGTCGCCGTAGCTGAAGCCGCCGGGGAGCACGAGCGCGTCGACGCCCTGCAGATCGTGGGAGCCGTGCCAGAGGGCGACCGGCTCGGCGCCGGCGATGCGGATCGCGCGACGCGCGTCGGCGTCGTCGAGCGATCCGGGGAAGGTGACGACCCCGATGCGCACGGTCACTCGATGACCTCGATGCCGACGACGTCCTCGATGACGGCGTTGGAGAGGATCTCGTCCGCGACGCGGCGGACGGTCTGCAGCGTCGCCTCGTCGGCGGATGCCACGGTCAGCTCGAACCGCTTGCCGATGCGCACGCCCGAGAAGCCCTCGATGCCCAGGCGGGCGAGGGCGCCGGAGACGGCCTTGCCCTGCGGGTCCAGCAGCTCGGCCTTGGGCATGACGTCGACGACGATGGTGGGCATGCAATGCTCCGGGACGCTCGGGGGAGGGACCTTCCCAGTCTACGCGGCCCCGCCCCTCCCTCCCCGCGAGGGTGCCTTCTCTCCCCGCGAGGGTGCCTTCTCTCCCCGCGAGGGTGCCTCGACCTCAGGCGGTGAGCCGCTCGAGCAGCTCGCGGTACGCGCCCGCGGTCTGGGCCACGACCTCGGTGGGAAGCTCCGGCGGTGTGCCCTCCTTGTCCCAACGTGCGGCGAGCCAGTCGCGCACGGGCTGCTTGTCGAAGCTCGCCATGCGCTCGGCCGGTGTCGCGCCGTTGGCCCAGGCCGCGGCATCCCAGTACCGCGACGAGTCGCTCGTGAGCACCTCGTCGGCCAGCCGCACGATGCCGTCCTCGTCGACGCCGAACTCGAACTTCGTGTCGGCGAGGATGAGTCCGCGCTCCTCGGCCGTGCGCGCTCCGCGCGCGTAGATCTCCAGGGACAGGTCGCGCAGTGCTGCCGCGTGCTCGGCGCCGACGAGCTCGACGGCGCGCTCGTAGGAGATGTTCTCGTCGTGCTCGCCGAGCTGCGCCTTGAAAGCCGGGGTGAACAGCGGCTCGGGCAGCCGGTCGCCGTCGGCCAGGCCATCGGGCAGCGGGATGCCGCACACCGTGCCGCGCTCGCGGTACTCGGCCCAGCCCGAACCGGTCAGGTAGCCGCGCACGACGCACTCGACCGGGAGCATGTCGAGGCGGCGCGCGAGCATCGCGCGACCGGCGACCGGGGCGGGGACCTCCCCGGGGAGGAGGTGGTTCGGGATCGGCCGGCCGCCGTCGGCTCCGGCGAGCCGGTCGAACCACCACAGGCTGAGCGTGGTCAGGAGCACCCCCTTGTCGGGGATGCCGGGGGAGAGCACGTGGTCGAACGCGCTGATCCGGTCGCTGGCGACCACGAGCATGCGGTCCTCCGGGCCTTCGGCGGGAAGGTACAGGTCGCGGACCTTGCCGGAGTAGACGTGCCGCCAGCCGGGGAGTGCGAGGGGGGATGCCACCGCCCCATTATCCCGCGGGTCGTCGCCGCGATCTGTTCATAACTCAGGCAGAACGCGCCCTTACGGGCGGATTTCGGGCCGCAGAGCCGATCCAGCCTGAGTTATGAACATCCGAGACGGGAGACCGCCCGGACAGGCGCCCGTTCGCAGGACCGGAGGCCCGTCGCGATAGCATCGCGGCGACGGAAGGGGACCGGCGTGATCGGACTGGCCACGATCGGCACGAGCATGATCACCGGGCGGCTCATCGACGCGGTCGCCGCCGTGGATGGCATCGAGGTCACCACGGTGTTCTCGCGCGACCGCGCCCGCGGCGAACGGTACGCGCGCGAGCACGGCATCGCGCACGTCGCCGACGATCTCGCCGCGCTTCTCGGCTCCCCCGCGGTGGATGCCGTCTACCTCGCCTCCCCGAACGGCGCGCACTGCGCGCAGGCGCGGGCGGCGCTGGCCGCCGGCAGGCACGTGCTCGTGGAGAAGCCCGCCGTGGCGACCGCGGCCGAGTGGGACGGGATCGTCGAACTCGCCCGCGCGCGGGGCGTCGTGCTGCTCGAGGCGATGCGCAACGTCTACGACCCGGGCTTCGAGGCGCTCCGCGCGCTGCTGCGCCGCATCGGCACCCCGCGGCGCGCCTCGCTCGGCTACAGCCAGCGCTCGGCGCGCTACGACCGTGTGCTCGCCGGCGAGCACGTCAACATCTTCGACCCGGCGCTTGCGGGCGGCGCGGCCTATGACCTCGGCGTCTACTGCATCGCCGCGATGGTCGAGTTGTTCGGGGCCCCCGAGCGTGTGCTCGGCGCGAGCGTCGCGCTCGCGACCGGAGCCGACGGGGCGGGAGCGGCGCTCGCGGTCTATCCGGGGCTCGTGGTGGACCTGTCGTATTCGAAGATCACGGCATCCGATCGGTGGAACGAGGTGCAGGGCGAGCGGGGCACGCTCGCGTTCGACCACGTCGCCCGGCCCCGGGCCGCGCGCGTGACGCTGCTGGACGGAACCACGACCGCGCACGACCTGCCGGGCGCGCAGAACAACCTGGTCTACGAGGTCGAGCGCTTCGTGGCGCTCGTGAACGGGGCGGATGCTGCGGCCGACCACGCGCGCACGCGGGAGACCCTTCGCGTGGTGGAGGCCGTCAAGGCCGCACCCGCCCTGTGAGTGTCGGGGGGCGCCGGTCAGCGGCCTCCGCGCCGGTTGCCGCCGTTCGGGCGCACGACCGAGCCCACCATGAGCTTCGGCGCGCCGCCCGCGTGCGATGCGCGGCGTCCGGCCGTGCGCGCCCCGCCCGTGCGTGCGGGCTGGGCAGCACGATCGGCGTGCGCGGTGCGGGTGCCGCGGTCGGTGTTCGCGACGCGATCGGGGCGGGCAGCACGGTCGGTGTGGGCGGATGCCGCTGCCCGGCCCTCCGTCCGCGTGCGATCCGGGGTGCGCTGCTCGCCGCTGCGCGCGGGGGCGCCTGCGCCGCCGCGGTTCCTCCGGCGGGAGCCCCCGGTGCGCGCACCGGCATCGCTCGCGCGCCGGCATTCCGCGCGCCGGCACCTGTCTCGCAG
>NZ_JASGFE010000088.1:0-4067 GCF_047605725.1 Microbacterium sp. | reverse complement strand
AACGTCGAGGGGCAGACGATCCACTCGCTGTTCCGGCTGCCGATCGGGCTCATCGCCGACAGCGACCTCGAGGTGCCCGAGCCCGCGCGCCGCATCCTCAACGCCATCGACACCCTCGTGATCGACGAGATCTCGATGGTCAACGCCGACCTGATGGATGCCGTCGACCGCTCTCTGCGGCAGGCCAGGCGTCGTCGCGCGGAGCCCTTCGGCGGCGTGCAGGTGGTCATGTTCGGCGACCCCTACCAGCTCGCGCCGGTGCCGCCGCGCGGCGACGAGCTGCGCTACATCCGCGACCACTACCGCTCGTTCTGGTTCTTCGACGCGCAGGTGTGGGCCGGCCCTGCCGTGGAGCGCGGGGCGATCCGCACCGATGGACTGCTCGACCTCGGCCGTGTCGGCGCTCCGCTGCACGTCGCGGAGCTGCGCGATGTGCACCGGCAGTCCGATCCCGCGTTCCGCGCGATGCTCGGCGCGGTCCGCCACGGCGTGGTGACCGCCGAGATCGCGGGCGCGCTCAACGCCGCGGGAGCGCGCACTCCGCCGGAGCCGGCCGACGGGGAGCCGCCGATCATCACGCTGGCCACGCGCAACGACATCGTGAACCGCATCAACCAGCGCCACCTCGACGCGCTTCCCGGGCCCGTCCAGACCGCGCGGGCTGAGATCAGCGGCGACTTCGGTCGCAGCGACGCCTATCCGGCCGATGTCGAGCTGTACCTGAAGGTCGGCGCGCAGGTCATGTTCCTGCGCAACGACGTGGGCGGATACGGCGGCGACGGGCCGCGCTGGGTGAACGGCTCGATCGGAACGGTGACGCGCATCGCCGGGGCATCCGTCCGTGTCGAGGTCGACGGCGTCGAGCACGACGTCGAGCCCGCCGTCTGGGAGCGGTTCCGCTACGCCTACGATCCGGCGTCGCGTCGGCTGTCGCGGGACATCGTCGCCGAGTTCACACAGTTCCCGCTGCGGCTGGCGTGGGCGGTCACGATCCACAAGTCGCAGGGGAAGACCTACGAGCGCGCGGTCATCGACCTCGGCTCGGGCGCCTTCGCGCCCGGCCAGACCTACGTCGCCCTGTCGCGGCTGACCTCGCTCGACGGCCTCTATCTGTCGCGGCCGCTGCGGCCGAGCGACATCCTGGTCGACGCCGACGTGCGCCGCTTCATGGCCGGCGTGCGGGCCTCGGCCGCAGGCTGAGCCCCGGTGTCCGGGCGGCGGCCGGCGGCTGAGCCTCCGGTGTCCGGGCGGCCTCGGCTCGCGCACGCGTGCCGAGTCACTGTTCCCGCACGCGAGTCACTGGCTTGCTGTCGAGTCACTGCGCTGGAGGGCAGTGACTCGCGGGTTCGGCAGTGACTCGCCGAAGGGGGAGGGGGAGCGGGAGGAGGAGGGGAGCGTGGGTGGTCCGTCTCGCGCGTGCGTGCCGAGTCACTGTTCCCGCACGCGAGTCACTGGCTTGCTGTCGAGTCACTGCGCTGGAGGGCAGTGACTCGCGAGTTGAGTAGTGACTCGCGCAAGCGAGGGCAGTGACTCGCGGGTTGTGACTCGCGAGCACGAGGGGAGGCGCGCGCGGCCCGGTCAGGCCACGCGCGCGGCCTTCGCGGCGGCGAGGTCGGCGAACAGCTCGGTGTTGAACCGATAGGCCACGAGCACTTCGTCGATCACGCGCTCGCGCTCCGCGGCATCCCACGGCGCCGCGTCCAACTGTTCGCGATAGACCTCCTTGAAGGCCTTCGGGTCGGCGATGTCGTGGAAGAGGTAGAAGCCGATGCCGTTGGTCTCGAACCCGAAACGGCGCGCCATAAGCCTGCCGATGAACCTGCCGCCGGAGAGGTCGCCGAGATAGCGCGTGTAGTGGTGCGCGACGAAGCCGCCCGCCCACACCGCACCGACCTGGCGGATGCGCTCCACGTAGCGCCGCGTCGTGGGCAGCGGCTCGATGGCCTTGCGCCAGTCCGGTCCGATCAGGAACTCGAGATCGCTCTCCAATGCAGGGAGCCGGGTGAGCCTGTCGGTGATGAACAGGGATGCCACCGGGTCGGCCTTCATGCGCTCGGCGGCGGCCTCCAGCGCCTCGTAGATGAACCAGTGCTGCGCGACGAGCGCGACGTAGTCCTCGCGGGTGCCGTTGCCGTTCATGAGATCCGCCATGAACCCGGCGTGCTCGCTGTCCGCGTGGGCGGCGCCGGAGCGCTCGCGCAGGGCCGCGGAGAACGGGATCGGTGCGTTCATGCCACCGAGTGTAGCGCGACTTAGGTACAGCTAACCTGAAGGTTACCCATGCGGCCGCGGTGCGATGCCCGAGCGCCGACACGCCTCGTCGTAGAGCGCCACGACCTCTCGGCGCACCTCGCGCCGCTCGCTGATCGGGCCGTTCGGCCAGTCGACGCGCACGAGCTGGGCGCCGCCGTCGGCGGTGACGACGGTCCATTCCCCGCCATCGCCGTCGAACGCGGTCATCGTCGCGCCGACGATATCCACCCCGGGCGCGAACGCGCGGGCGATGAGCACGTTGTCGTCGGCGTGATCGCCGTTCATGTGTCCCAGCACGCCGGCCACCGCGGCGTCGTCGAAGGTGTGCGGCATGCCCTCACGATACGGCGTCGGCCGTGGCATCCTCGTGCGGCCGGTGTGATCTAATTCTCTAGAGTTCCATCAGGGGAGGACATCGGATGCCGCGGTCTGCGATCGTACGACGTCTGGCGGCCGGCGCGGCTGCGCTCGCGCTTGTGCTGTCGGCATCCGCGTGCGCGTCGACCGCCCAGGTGGACGTGGACCTGCCCGCTGCGGCGACGGATCCGCTGCCCGATGAGGTGACGGAGTCGGTGCACGCGGCGGTGGAGCGGGCGATGGCGGCCACCGGCTCGACGGGCGCGATCGTCGGCGTGTGGATTCCGGGGGTGGGCTCCCTGACCGAGGGCATCGGGACCGCATACCCGGACGGGCCCGAGGTCACTGCCGAGATGACCTTCTCGGCGACCTCGACGACGCGTCCGATGATCTGCGACGTGCTCTACGGCATGACCGTCGACGGTCTCGTGTCGCTCGACGACGACATCACCGAGTGGACGGACGATTTCCCCGACCTCAAAGGGGTGACCCTCGGGCAGCTGTGCGACGGGACGAGCGGGATCGGCTCGTTCGCCGGGCAGCTGCAGTCGCGCTGGAGTGCCACCCCGTCGCGCGTCTGGAACCCGCGGGAGCTCGCCTCGTACGGGCTCGGTACGCCGCGCCAGGGTGCGCCGGGAACCGGGTTCCACGACTCCGACACCGGGTACGTGCTGCTCGGCCTTGCGCTCGAGCGCGCCTCCGGGAAGACCGCCGCGGAACTGCTCGACCAGTACGTGTTCGATCCCCTCGACCTGAACGCCACCGCGCTGGCGACCAAGGCGCCGTCGGGAGAGCCTTGGCTCGACGGACTGCGCGTCGGCACGACCCCCGAGGGTGCGGTCGACTGCGCCGCCCCCGTCAAGGTCGCCGCGCTGTCGGCGACCGCGGGATACACCGCCTACGGCGTGGTCACGGACATCGCCGATCTCGGCCGGTACACCCAGGCGCTTGCGACGGGCGCCCGCTCGTACGACTCGGAGGATCGCTTCGACGCGGGTCTTCCCGCCTCCGACGGCGCCCCGACCTGGTTCACGGCGACAGGCGGGGCGTATCAGGCAGGGTCGCTGGTCGGTCAGGCCGGTGCGTTCCAGGGTCAGATCACCGCGGCATTCGCCGACCGGTCCACGGGTGCCACGGTCGCGGTCGTGCTCAACAACGCGAGCGCATCCGCCACGGTCGGCCTCTCGCTCGCATGGGAGCTCGCCGCGATCGTGTCGAAGGTGCCGATCGACGGGGGCACGGCATCGAGCGGCCTGCCCTGGACGGCCGAGCAGTACGCGGCGGCCGTGGACCAGGCCGCGATCTGCCCGCTGCCCTGACCGCCGGCCGACGGCGCGGTCCTCTGCGCCTTCGTGTCGTCTCGGGGCGCCGCGCGCTTCGGTTGGCGCGTCTGGTCGGGTCGCCGGGGGCGGGTTCAAGCTGCTATTGCAACGTTGATTTCGTTTCGTAGTGTCTCA
>NZ_JASGFE010000087.1:0-4158 GCF_047605725.1 Microbacterium sp. | reverse complement strand
CGCCGTCCGGCGCTCGCCGCCGGTGCGGCCGCCGCGGCGGTGGTCCTGGGGGCCGGGGTCGTCGGGTTCCTGGGCTCGACCGGGGCCGGGGCGCTCGAGGGCGGAGGGTTCGGGCCGGTCGCCGCGCACGGGCACGCCGCCGATGGGACCGGCTCCGAGCCCTCCGACGCCGATGGGACCGGATCCGAGCCCTCCGACGGCCTGAGCGTGACGAGCCTGACCACCGCGCCGGACGCGCCGGGTGCACCCGGCGCGACCGTCGAGGTCGAGCTGGCCGCGCAGCGGCAGTCGATCGACCTGCCGTCGGGCAGGTCGATCGCGGCGTGGACGTTCGGCGAGCTCGCCGGTCCCGCTCTCGACGTGCGGGTCGGCGATACCCTCGCAGTCCGCGTCACAGACCTCGATGTCGCCGCGGGCGTGACGGTCCACTGGCACGGGTATCCGGTGGCGAACGCGTTCGACGGGGTCGCCGGGGTGACGCAGGATGCCGTGCTCCCCGGCGAGGAGTTGCGGGCCGGCATCCCGATGACTCGGCCCGGCACCTACTGGTACCACACCCATCAGCGCGGCTCGCAGGGCGTGGTGCGCGGGCTGTACGGCACGCTGGTGGTCCACCCGGCATCCGGTCCCACCGAGGACGTCGACCTGGTGCTTCCGGTGCACACGTTCTCCGGCGCGGTGGTGCTCGGCACGAGCGACGTGCTCGAGACGCGCACCGTCGCGCCGGGGCAGTCCGTCCGGCTGCGGCTGATCAACACCGACCAGGCGCCGCAGACCTTCGCGGTGCAGGGGACGCCGTTCCGGGTCGCGGCACTCGACGGGACCGACGTGACCACCGGCATCCTTCAGGATCGTGCGCTCGTCGTCCCTGCCGGCGGACGGATCGACGTCGTGTTCGGGATGCCGGACGAACCCGTCCGCGTCGGAGTGGCGAGCGATCGCGGGGGCGGCCTCGCCCTCGTGCCGAGCGCCGGGAGCGCCGTGCCGACGCTCACGATCCCGGAGACCGCGTTCGATCCGGTCACCGACCTCGTCGCAGCGCCCGCCGGTTCGGACTCGCCGCACGCCGATGCCGACGCGGCGATCGAGGCGGACCTCGCGGGCGCGGGCTTCGACGTGGAGCGGACGCTGCTGCTCGACCGGCTGCCGAGACTCGTCCAGGGCGCGCCGAACTATGCCTACACCGTCGACGGACGCGTGTATCCGTTCATCGAGCCCACCGTGGTGTCGGAGGGCGACGTCGTGCGGCTGAGGTTCGTGAACCGAGGATTCGAGACCCATCCGATGCACCCGCACGGGCACGCGGTGCGGGTGCTGGCGGTCGACGGCCGCGTCCCGGCCGCGCCGCTGTGGCTCGACACGTTCGACGTGGGACCCGGCGAGGTGTGGGAGGTCGCGCTGGATGCCGATAACCCCGGCATCTGGATGGATCACTGCCACAACCTCGAGCACGCCGCCCTCGGTATGGTGACCCACCTCGCCTACCGCGGCGTCACGACGCCGTTCGAGCACGGCGGGCCGGCCGGCAACGCGCCGGAGTGAGCGGAGACGAGATGGCCGAGCAGGTGCGGATCTGGGCCGGGGTCACCGGCTTCCTGTCGGCGGCGTCGCTGCTGGCGCTGGTGCTGTTCTTCGCGCTGGCGCGGCCGTGGGGCGACGTGCAGGCCGGGTGGTTCTGGCTGGGGCCGACCAACGACTGGCTCTCGGTGCTGGGCGCGGTGCCGTGGATCGTCGCGACGATCCTCCTCGCGCGCCACGCCCGGCTGGGCGGGGCCTGGTGGGTGCTGACCGGCGCCGTCGTGGCCGGGATCGCGGCGATGGCGATCGTGACGCTCGTGATGCTGGCGGGGCGGACCACGCTGGAGGTGCAGACGATCACCGCGCTTCCCGCGGTGCTCCTCGCCTTCGTCTGGACCGCGATCGCCACGTCGGCGGCGGTGCGGCAGGGCGCGCTGCCGGGGTGGGTGGCCGGGCTCGCCGTCGCGCTCGTGGTCGCGCTGGTGGTCGGGGCGCTCCTGATCGGGGTCGCCTTCCTGGTCCCGGAGGGGCCGAGCCGGGTCGTGCTGTGGGTCGTCGGCGGCGTCCCGGGCGGACTGGCGTGGCTGGGATATCCGGCGGCGTGGCTGTGCATCGCCGCGAGAGTGAGTTGAGGAGGCATCCATGGCAACCGACCTCGCCGCGGCCGACGGCATCCGTCGACGCTGTGGTGTCCGGTGGTTCTGGGTCACCGTGGACGGCGCCGCGGGGACGGTGGTGCGGGGCTGAGGCCGGGGGATCAGCGAGGGATGGCGGGGAGCAGATCGGTCGCGGCGAAGTCGTCGCCGACGAAGAGCAGGCGCTCGCCGGTGCTGACCGACAGCGCGTAGGCGAAGCAGTCGCCGACGTTCAGCCGCGCCGCGTGGCCCGACCCGCGCCCGTATCGGCGGTACGCCTCACGCGCGATGCGCACCTGCGCGAGAGTCACCGGCTCGATGGCGATCTGCGCGGTCTCGATCAGCTCGTCGAAGTCGCGCTGCGTGCGGACCGACCTGTTGTCCACGACGACGGCTGCTTCGAGCCAGTTCGCCGCCGACATCCGGCATTCGTTGTCGATGAGGAGCTCGGCGCAGGTCTGCCCCTCGTCTTCGCCCTGGAGCACGGCCAGCACGGCGGAACTGTCCACGATCATCGGGGGAGGCCCGTCGCCGCGTCGTAGAGATCATCCACGGAAGCGATCCCGCCGGGCGGCACGACCTCCTCCTGGCGATACCGCTCGCCGATCGCGAGAAGGCGCTCGATGCGCGCCGCACGTGCGGAGGCGTCGGGATCGGCCCCGCGCTGAGCCAGCAGCAGGCGCAGCCCCTCTTCGATGGCGCTGGTCTGGGACTTCCCGGTGACGCGCGCCGCCTCTCTGGCGAGCTCGTGCACGCGCTCGTTCTTGATGTTGAGGCTCATGTGAGCATACACATCAAGGTGTATCATAGTGCCATGGCCCGGACGAACGTGGACATCGATGAGCGACTGATCGCCGAGGTGATGGGTCGGTATCGTCTCGAGTCCAAGCGCAGTGCGGTGGACTTCGCACTGCGGAGCCTGATCGCGCAGCCGATGACACGAAGCGAGATACTCGCCATGCGTGGCAGTGGCATCGAGTTCGACAACGATGAGGTCGAAGGCGAGTGGATGTCGGCGTGATCGTCGACACATCGGTGTGGATCGAGTTCCTGCGCCCTGGGTCGTCCGTTGCCGGCGATCGGCTGGCGCAGATGATCGAGCGCGGCGACCGGATCGTGATCCCCGAGACGGTCCTCCTCGAACTGCTCAGTGGGCCCACGGACGAGTTGGTCGCCGCGCGGAGGCGGCGGATGCTGGAATCCTTCGAGATCGCGCCGGCCGAGCCGCTGGCCGACACGCTGCGGTCCGCGGCGTTGCAGCGCGAGTGCCGCCGCGCAGGCGAGACCGTGCGGAGCCTCGGCGACTGTCTCATCGCGGCGGCCGCGCTGCGCCTCGCGCTTCCGATCGTGCACCGCGACCGCGACTTCGAGGTGCTGCGCGCGTACTGCGGCGTGCAGACCGTCTCGCTGCTCTGAACTCCCCAGCGAGCTGGGAAGGTGATCGACGCTCCTGATCGCCGCGGACTGCCGAGGGGATGCCCAAGAAGTGAGCAGCCATGACCGAGTCATCGCCTGCGCGACCGGCATCAGGTCGATGATCAGCTTGGTCCCGAGACATGGAACGTCCCAACCCCAAGAGAGTCCAGCCGGCCACGCTGCACGGCTTCGATGTCGGCGACGTCACGGTAGCCGACATGAGCGGCCAGAGGAGCGATCTAGGTCATAGGTCTCAATGTCGGAGGCCTGTGGGAGACTCTTGGTATGGGACTCCTCGAAGATATCAGCGACGCGGTAGCGCGGCTGGGTGTGTTCGCGGAACTGAATGTGGATGCCGCGGAGCTGCCCGCGTCTGCGGTGCGGCTCAGCGACGCCTCAGTGCGTGACGCCCTCGGGATGGTCGCGGGGGTAGAGAAGCAGGTCGCGATGCTGCGGACCGTGCTGGTCGGGGTCGCCGCTGCCCGGTCCGGGAGGGACCGGGGACACGGCGGGCTCGTCCAGGGCACGGGGCATCGCAACGCGGTGGAGTTCGTGCGGGACGTGACCGGGGTGTCGAAGGGTGAAGCGA
>NZ_JASGFE010000086.1:0-4330 GCF_047605725.1 Microbacterium sp. | reverse complement strand
TGTGCCGAGGGCGGGGCCGGGCCGGGCCGGGCGGCCGGGGCCGCGGGCGCGGCGACGCCGTCTGCCGTGAGCGCGGCACGGAGCTTCCGCGCCACCGGGGGGGCGATCGTCGACGAGGGGCTCTTGACGTATTCGCCGAGCTCCTTGAGCTTCGCGAGGGCGACCTTGCTGTCGACGCCGAGCTCGGACGCGATCTCGTGTACGCGTGGGTTTGCCACAATTCTCCTGTCTAGGGTCCACCCTGGACAGGGCAGACCATTACCTGCGGACGGGTCTCATTTCGAGCCGTTCACTTTGTGTCCATAGCCGTTCAGCCGTTTCGCTGGTGGTGGTTTTGAAGGGTCTGCGTGTCCAGTGGACCGGACACACGCAATGCTCGTCCGAAGGCACGGCGCCGGATGGCGGCATCCACGCACTCGATCGTGTCGTGCACCCACGCGCCCCGCCCGGGAAGCGACGCGTGCTCGTCGGGGACGAGAAGGTCATCGCGAACCACGACTCGCAAGAGGGTGGACCGGGGGGCACGCGCGCGGCACCCCACGCACGTTCGAACGGGCTCCATGTTACACCCCGGTGCGGGACGGATGCCGCGGCCGCGGCCGCTCAGCGGTCCTCGAGGATGCTGTCGGGCTGGATGTCGATCTTGGCCCCGGTGAGCTTCGCGGCCAGTCGCGCGTTCTGCCCCTCCTTGCCGATCGCGAGCGACAGCTGGTAGTCGGGCACGAGCGCGCGCACGGCCTTGGTCGCGGCATCGAGGATGAAGCTGGAGGTCACCTTCGCGGGCGACAGCGCGTTGGCGACGAAGCGCGCCAGCTCGGGGTCGTAGTCGACGATGTCGATCTTCTCGCCGCTGAGCTCCTCGGTCACCGCACGCACACGACGACCCAGCTCGCCGATGCACGCGCCCTTCGCATTGATCGTGGGGTCCTCCGAGCGCACGGCGATCTTGGTGCGATGGCCGGCTTCGCGGGCGAGCGAGACGATCTCGACCAGGCCGGAGGCGATCTCGGGCACCTCCAGGGCGAAGAGCTTGCGCACGAGTCCGGGATGGGTGCGCGAGACGGTGATCGAGGGACCCTTCGTTCCCTTCGCGACGGAGGTCACGTAGACGCGGAGGCGGGAGCCGTGCGGGTACTCCTCCCCGGCGACCTGCTCCTCGGGCGGCAGGATCGCCTCGACGGTGCCGAGGTCGACGTGCACCATGCGGGGGTTCGGACCCTGCTGGATGACGCCGGCGACGATGTCGCCCTCCTTGCCGCGGAACTCGCCCAGGATCGCGTCGTCGGCGAGGTCGCGCAGGCGCTGGCTGATGACCTGCTTGGCAGCGAAGGCCGCGATGCGACCGAAGTCGTCGGGTGTGGTCTCCTCCTCGCCGATGACGGCGCCCTCGTCATCGAGCAGCGGGACGAAGATCGCGACGTGGCCGGTCTTGCGGTCCAACTGCGCCCGAGTGCCGGCGGGGGCCGCCTGCGCATGGTTCTTCTCGTACGCGGTCAGGATCGCCTGCTCGATGATGCCGACGAGCTCCTCGAAGGGGATCTCCCTCTCACGTTCGACCGTCCTCAGCAGTCCGAGATCGATGTCCACGGTGGCCTCCCTGTTCAGCTTTCTGCCGGCGCCGCTGAGGCGCCCGGCATCGCTTTCACGTTACCGGATGCCGGAGGGCGAGCACTGGGAGGATGCCATGCGCACGCGGAGGATCGGCGCTCACGGGGGAGGTGCGGAACCGAGCGCGCCGAGCGCGCGGATGAGGCGGTGCAGCTCCCCCACCCGGTAGTGGTTCAGCCGCAGGACCAGACGCGGCAGGTCGAGCCGGTCGGCGTCGGCGACCTCTGCGCGCAGCGGCTCGGACCGCTCGATGCGCCCGGAGGACAGGAGCGCCCCGAACTCGTCGTCGAGCGCCGCCACCTCGCCGTCGGTGGGCGCCGCCCGCAGGCGCAGCACGAGCCGGTCGCCGACCCAGCGCAGCGAGTCGTAGTTGCGCCAGAACCCGGTGATCGCCCGCGCGGCCTCGGCGACGGAGTCGGTCACGAGCACGCGGTCGAAGTCGCCGGGCGAGATCACCCCGGCGGGGATCAGCTGTTCGTCGACGAAGCGGTGCAGGCCGGTCCAGAACGTGCCGCCGGGGGCGTCGAGCAGCACGATCGGGGTCGGCTCGGCCTTGCCGGTCTGCTGCAGGGTGAGCAGCTCGAACATCTCGTCGAGGGTGCCGAACCCGCCGGGCACGCACACGAAGCCGCGCGATTCCTTCACGAGCATGAGCTTGCGCGTGAAGAAGTACTTCATCGCGACCACGCGCTCGGCCTCCGCGATCACCGCGTTCGGCTTCTCCTCGAACGGGAGCCGGATCGACCCCCCCAGCGACCGTTCCGGGCCGGCGCCCTCGGCGGCCGCCTGCATGATCCCGGGGCCCGCGCCGGTGACCACGAGCCAGCCGCGATCGGCGAGCTCTCGCGCGACGTCGGCCGCAGCCCGGTACAGCTCGTCGTCGGGACGCGTGCGTGCCGAGCCGAAGATCGTGACCTTCGGCACACCCGCGTACGGTGCGAACAGCCGGAACGCGGCGCGCATCTCGCTGAGCGCGGCCGAGGTGATCTTCAGATCCAGCCGGTCGGTACCGTCGAGGCCGAGGCCGACTCCGGTGGCGAGGATGCGAGCGACGAGGTCCTGGTTCTGCGTGATGCCGGCGGCCGCGATCAGCGTACGCAGGTCGTCGGTGACGGCACCGGGCACCGGACCTTTCGAGCTCTCGGCCATGCAGTCAGCATGTCATGCCCGGCTGCCGTGCCGCCTGCGATCCTCAAAGCGCCGCGTCGCGGATGCCTGGCTCGCCCAGCCCGAGCAGGACGGCGTCGCTCGTGAGCAGGACCATACGCTCTTCGGATGCCTGAGCCAGCAGCATCCGGTCGAACGGATCGTGCCGGGCGAGCGCGGGACGCTCCGCCATCGCGGCGGCGTGTGGGGCAGTAAAGGGCAGCTCGACCAGGCCGGAACGCGTGAAGGCGGCGGTCGCGTCGCCATCGCCGGGTGGTTCGAGCCTGCCGAGCATGGCCTTGATCACGATCTCCATGACCGACACCGATGAGAAGTACGTCCGGTCGGATGCGGTGATGAGCGCGCGGCTCTGCGGCCCGAGGCGGGCGCTGTCGCGGTAGACCCACAGCAGCGCATTGGTGTCGAGAAGGATCACGCCCGAGCTCCGTAGAACAGCTCGTCCATCTCGGCGTCCGCGCCATCGAAGATCGCGGGATCGTGTTCGGCCTCATCGCGTCCGAGGCCGAAGACGACCGTCAGGTCGCTGTGCATCACGATGTCGACCACAGGCGTGCCCGCGCGGGCGATCGTGACCTGCTCGCCGGCCAGTACGCGCGCGACCAGCGCAGAGAGCTGGGACTTCGCCTCGTGCATGTTCACCTGGACCATGGACCTAGTCTAGCTAAGTTCATGGAGACCTGGTCGCAGATGTCATGCACCTGGAGCGACGACGGGCACCCCCAGCACGCGCGCAGCGTCGGCGAGTCGATCGTCATACGTCAAGAGTCCTTCGAGATCGTCCCCGAGCGAGAGTGCGGATGCCAGGTGCACAGCGTCGAGGGTGCGCAGCTCGGCGGGATCCAGCCGCGCCGCCTCCTCGAAGATCGCCGGCGAGGCGCGTAGGAGGATCACGCGCGCAAGCACATCGCGCGCCTGGCCGATCGCCGACGGCGCCACGCGGCGAACGGCGCGGACGAGCTCGGTCCGGGCGAGGTCGCTCGTGGCGAGCTCGATGCCGCCGGAGACCCATGTGAACAGGGCATCCGACTCCGCCTCCACCACCGCGAGCTTGACCAGCGCAGACGTATCCGCGTAGTGCATCAGTAGCGCTCCTCATCGCGCATCTGCCGCAGTACGGCCGAAGCGTCGGCGCCGACCGTCGGCCCGGTCAGCCCGGCAAGGGGCCGCAGGACGGGGCGGGCGAGACCGGCCGCGGTGAGCCGAGCGACCGTCGTCTGCTCCAGCGGCGTCAGGCGTGCGACCGGGCGGCCACGATCGGTGACGGTGATCGATTCGCCCGCGGCCGCACGCGCGACGACCTCGGAGGCGTTCTGCTTCAACGCGCGGATCCCTACGCTGTCCATGTTCTACATGGTAGCACTTTGGGAGGTCTGCCGATGGGCTCCATCTCGGGCGGGATGACGAAATCCGTGCGCATCGTCGCTTCCATTTATCGTTCTTATGTTCTATACTGATGAGATGGCACTCGATACGGCTACCGAACCTCTCGGCGACGAGAGGGTGCTCGGGTTGTGCTTCGAGGATGTCGCGCGGTACCAGTACGGATTGAATCGTG
>NZ_JASGFE010000085.1:0-4556 GCF_047605725.1 Microbacterium sp. | reverse complement strand
CGCGGTGCGCGCCTGACCGAGCTGCTCAAGCAGCCGCAGTACGACCCGTACCCGGTGGAGGAGCAGGTCGTCGCGGTGTGGGCGGGCACACGAGGCAAGCTCGACACGCTCGAGGTCGAGGACGTGCTGCGGTTCGAGCGCGACCTGATCGAGCACCTGCGCCGCCACTCCACGATCCTCGACGTCATCCGCGACACGAACGTGCTCGACGACGACACCGAGGCCGCGCTGGAGGCCGAGGTCGACAAGGTCCTGCTCGCCTTCCAGGCCGGCAAGGAGCACCACATCGGAGACCCGGGCCGGGAGGAGTTCGCTCCCGCCGACGCCGAAGACGTGAGCCAGGAGCAGATCGTCAAGGGCGTTCGGGGCTGAGGCCGGCTAGAAGACACACACCATGGGCGCTCAACTCCGGGTCTACAAGCAGAAGATCGCCTCTGCGCAGACGACCAAGAAGATCACCAAGGCGATGGAGCTGATCGCGGCTTCACGCATCCAGAAGGCGCTGACGCGCGTGCACTCCGCGACGCCGTTCGCCGACGCGGTCACGCGCGCGGTGGCGGCGGTGGCGACGTACTCCAACGTGGACCACACGCTCACGCGGGAGCCCGCCGAGATCCGCCGCTCGGCGATCGTCATCTTCTCCTCCGACCGGGGTCTGGCGGGAGCGTTCAACTCGCAGATCATCCGCGAGGGGCTGGAGCTGGCCGAGCTGGTTCGCCGGCAGGGCCGCGAGCCGGTCTTCTACCTGGTCGGACGCAAGGCCGTCGGCTACTTCCAGTTCCGCCACGTGACCCCGGCGGCGCAGTGGACCGGCGACACCGACACGCCGCACTTCGAGACCGCCGAGGCGATCGGCGCGCGCGTCATCGACGACTTCGTGCGGGGGAGCGCGCAGGGCGGCGTAGACGAGATCCACCTCGTCTACAACAGCTTCGTCAGCATGATGACGCAGGCGCCCCAGACGGTGCGGCTCCTGCCGATCGACGTCATCGAGGCGTACGAGGCGGTGCCGCCGTCGACCACGGTGTATCCGCTGTACGAGTTCGAACCCGACGGCACCGAGGTGCTCGACGAACTGCTGCCCGTCTACGTGCACAGCCGCATCTTCCACGCGCTCCTGCAGTCGGCGGCGGCCAAGCACGCCGCCACGCAGAAGGCCATGAAGTCGGCCAGCGACAACGCCGACAAGCTCATCACCGACTACACCCGCCTGCGCAACAACGCGCGCCAGGCCGAGATCACCCAGCAGATCGCCGAGATCGTCGGCGGCGCCGACGCGCTCGCGTCGGGCAAATAGACCCCATCGAAAGAGAAGAAGCCATGAGCCTCACCGCTGAGAAGACGCACACCCAGGTCGTCGGCCGCGTCGCGCGCGTCACCGGCCCGGTCGTCGACATCGAGTTCCCGCACGACGCCATCCCCGACATCTACAACGCGCTGCGCACGACCCTCGTCGTCGACGGCGTGGAGAGCGAGATCACGCTCGAGGTCGCCCAGCACCTCGGCGACGACCTCGTGCGGGCGATCTCCCTCAAGCCGACCGACGGCATGGTGCGCGGTCAGGAGGTGCGCGACACCGGCGGTCCCATCACCGTTCCGGTCGGCGATGTCACCAAGGGGCGCGTGTTCAACGCGACTGGCGACGTGCTCAACGCCGAGCCGGGCGAGCAGATCGAGGTCACCGAGCGCTGGGGCATCCACCGCCACGCGCCCAGCTTCGATCAGCTCGAGTCGAAGACGCAGATGTTCGAGACGGGCATCAAGGTCATCGACCTGCTCACCCCGTACGTCCAGGGCGGCAAGATCGGCCTGTTCGGCGGTGCGGGCGTGGGCAAGACCGTGCTCATCCAGGAGATGATCCAGCGCGTGGCGCAGGACCACGGCGGTGTGTCGGTGTTCGCCGGCGTCGGGGAGCGCACCCGCGAGGGCAACGACCTCATCCACGAGATGGAGGAGGCGGGCGTCTTCGACAAGACGGCCCTCGTCTTCGGCCAGATGGACGAGCCGCCGGGCACGCGTCTTCGGGTCGCCCTGTCGGCGCTGACGATGGCGGAGTACTTCCGCGACGTGCAGAAGCAGGACGTGCTGCTGTTCATCGACAACATCTTCCGCTTCACGCAGGCCGGCTCCGAGGTCTCCACGCTCCTGGGCCGCATGCCCTCCGCGGTGGGCTACCAGCCCAACCTCGCCGACGAGATGGGCGTGCTCCAGGAGCGCATCACCTCGACCCGCGGTCACTCGATCACCTCGCTCCAGGCGATCTACGTCCCCGCCGACGACTACACCGACCCCGCTCCGGCGACCACGTTCGCGCACCTGGATGCCACGACCGAGCTGAGCCGTGAGATCGCCTCGCGCGGTCTGTACCCCGCGGTCGACCCGCTCTCCTCGACGAGCCGCATCATGGACCCGCGCTACCTCGGCGCCGATCACTACCGGGTCGCGACGGCCGTCAAGCAGATCCTGCAGAAGAACAAGGAGCTGCAGGAGATCATCGCGATCCTCGGTGTGGACGAGCTCTCCGAAGAGGACAAGATCGTCGTGGCCCGGGCGCGGCGCCTCCAGCAGTTCCTCTCGCAGAACACCTACATGGCGAAGAAGTTCACCGGCATCGAGGGCTCCACCGTCCCGATCAAGGAGACCGTCGAGTCGTTCGACGCGATCGTCAAGGGCGAGTTCGACCACGTCGCCGAGCAGGCGTTCTTCAACGTCGGCGGCATCTCCGACGTCGAGGAGAAGTGGGCGAAGATCCAGAAGGAGAACGGCTGACATGCCGCTGCAGGTGCGGCTCGTCTCCGCCGACGCGGAGGTCTGGACCGGCGAGGCGACCCTCGTCGTGGCGCGGACGAAGATCGGCGAGATCGGCTTCATGGCGGGCCACGCCCCCGTGCTGGCGACCCTCGCGGACGGCCAGGTGCGCATCACCCAGGCCGACGGCACGAGGGTCGTGGCCGATGCCAGGGACGGGTTCGTCTCGATGGCGAACGACGAGGTGACCGTCGTCGCCAGCGACGCCGCCCTCGTCGCCTGACGGGTGCTGGTCCTTCTTCCTCCGTCCGAGACCAAGCGCACCGGCGGTGCCGGCGCGCCGTTGCGGCTGGAGTCCCTGGCGCTGCCGACGCTCCGGCCCGAACGCGAGCGGGTCGTCGCCGCGCTGGAAGACCTCAGCGCCGACGAGGATCGGGCGGCGCGCGTGCTGCGGCTCGGCGCGCGTCAGCGCGGCGAGATCGCCGACAACGCGGCGCTGCGCGCAGCGCCCACGATGGCGGCGGTGGACCGGTACGCGGGAGTGCTGTACGACGCGCTTCAGGCGCGCACTCTGCCCGCCGCGGCGCGTCGGTGGCTGGGCGCGCACGTGCTGATCCACTCGGCGCCGTTCGGACCGGTGGGCGCCCTCGACGGCATCCCGCCGTACCGGCTCGCCGCGGGCACGGCCCTTCCCGGGGTGCCGGCGCTCCGCCGCCTGTGGGCCGGTGCGGTCACGGACGCGCTCGGGGGGACCGGGGCGTCGTTCGTGCTCGACCTGCGCTCGGCTGCGTACGCGGCGCTCGGCCCGGTTCCGGCCGACCTGCCGCACGAGGTCGTCCGGGTCGTCACCGAGGGCGCCGACGGCGCCGTGCGTGCGCTCAACCACTTCAACAAGCACGCGAAGGGGGCCTTCGTCCGCGCGCTGGCCCTCGATCGCCCCCGGATCGGCTCGGCGGCGGCGTTGGAGCGCTGGGCATCGGGGGCGGGCTGGATGCTGCGGCACGGCGACGGGGGCGCGTTCGAGCTGGTCGTGCACTGACGTCGACACGCGCGCTCGCCCGGACCGGCGGCCGAGGACTGCCTTACGATGGAGACGCGGGGGCGACGGGCTCCTCGCCGGGCTCACGAGGCCTGGAACGACACCGGAGGTGTTCTCGTGTCCGATTACGACTACGATGCCGCGACAGCGGTGGGCATGCTCGTCGTGCTGCTCGTCGTCTTCTTCCTCGCCATCGCGATGTGGGTCGTGACGTCGTTCTTCATGATGAAGATCTTCGACAAGGCCGGCGTACAGGGC
Source organism: Microbacterium sp. (assembly GCF_047605725.1). Taxonomy (GTDB): domain Bacteria; phylum Actinomycetota; class Actinomycetes; order Actinomycetales; family Microbacteriaceae; genus Microbacterium. Next base: position 511 of record NZ_JASGFE010000085.1, on the reverse strand, counting down.
CGCTGGCGCGCATGGGTGCCGATCTACAACACCATGGTCTTCAGCAAGCTCGGCGACCTGAGCCCGTGGCTCGTGCTGATCGCGATCGGCGCGTCGCTCGTGCTCTCCTGGGTGCCGGTGCTCGGCTGGGTCATCTCGATCGCGTCGGCGCTGGTGCTGGCGCTGGCCGCGTGGCGGGTGGGGCTGAAGCTGCAGAAGGAGCCCATCTGGGTCATCCTGTACGTCTTCCTCTCGCCGATCTGGCTCGGGATCAACGCGTTCGACCGTTCGCGCTGGAACACCGCGGTGCCTCCCGCACCGTGGGCGCAGAACTCCTTCCTGGCCGATTCCACGCAGTGGGCGGGCGTTCCCAGCCAGGCGGCCGCGGGCGGCTATCCGCCCGCGGGCTACCAGCCGCCGGCCCCGCCGGCGGGGTATGTGCCCCCCGCACCGCCGGCGGGATACACGCCGCCGCCGGCGGGCTACACTCCGCCTGCGCCGCCGGCCGGGTACGCGCCGCCGGCGGCGCCGC
>NZ_JASGFE010000084.1:0-4697 GCF_047605725.1 Microbacterium sp. | reverse complement strand
ACCCAAGGGAAGACATAGCTCATCACAACGTCATAACGCTTCAGCACACCGCCCCGGCCGCGCCCGTTCACCGGGGGTCGGCGGGAATGTACGAGCTGTCCTCCGGAGCGGCAGGAACGCCCGGTGCGACGTACCGCCACGTACCCTCCGACGAGGGCGACGACCTGCCGTTGACCCTGACCGTCGAGGAGCTTGCGCCCTGACGCACCGCGCATGACGAAGGGCCCGGACCGTGAGGCCCGGGCCCTTCGCGCGCGTGCGGATCAGTACCAGTTCGTCGACTGCGAGTGGCCCCACGCCGAGCACGGCGAGCCGTACACGTTCGCGATGTAGTCGAGCCCCCACGCGATCTGGGTCGCCGCGTTGGTCTGCCAGTCGTCGCCGAACGTGGCCATCTTGCTGCCGGGGAGCGCCTGAGGGATGCCGGTGGCCCCACTGCTGTCGTTATAGGCCAGGTAGTTCCAGCCCGACTCCTTGTTCCACAGCGAGTCCAGGCACTGGAACTCGCCGTCGCCCCAGCCGTACTGCGAGGCGGCCAGGTCGCGGGCATAGGCACGCGCGCCGTCGGGGGTGTTGACCTGGGCGAGCATCTGGGCGCGGGCTGCCGCGGCGGCGGCCTCTGCGGCGGCGCGCGCCTCGGCCTCGGCGATCGCCTGCGCCTGGGCTGCGGCGGTCGCCTGTGCCTGGGTGCCGATCTGATCGAGGTCGCCGACGATGCCGCGCACCGACGTGGTGAGCTCGACGCCCACGGCCTGCTCCTGCACGCGGTCGGTCTCGCGCTCCAGCGCGTCGGCGAGCATGTCGACCTGCTCGGCGGGCTTGTCGGCGAACCCCGACAGCGCGTCGATCGCGGCGGACAGCTCGGTGCCCGAGACCTTGCCCTGCGTCGCGGCGACCGTCAGCCGGGCCTCGCGCAGGGCCGCGGCGGCCCGCTCGTCGATGTGCGCCCGCATCGCGCCCTTTCCGAGCGTCGCGTCGATCGACACCTCGCGCGCCGCGAAGGCGGCGGGGGTGACCTCGCTGGCCGAGACACTGCTCGTGCCGACCGCCGCGGCGGAAGGGGGAGCCGCGGCGGCGGCGACGCCGGCGAGCAGGGGGACCGTAAGCGCGAGCGCGAGGGCGGGACGGGCAAGGACAGAGCGGGAGAAGGTCACAGAACTCCGATGGTGGGCGCTTCCCCGCACCGAGTGCTGCACGTGCGGGGGTACACGGGCAGGCATCCGCGCATCTGGGAGAACGCGGATGTCTCGGCACAGGCTGTGCTCCGGCCCCACAGCGGCGGAGACCGGACGCCCTCGATCCCGCACGCAGGCGGCACCGTGAGCGAGGACGGGAGCAGTTCGGGTATCTCCGGGTCGACCTCGCCGATGGGCTGGGCCCACGCTAACGGCCGACTCTGGACGGTTCATCCGAAAGCCCTGACCGTCCGGTGGGCGGTCGCTATGCGCGATCGGCCCGTTGCTACGGCACGATCACGTCGCAGTAGCGGCTCGCCGTCGCCGCCAGCCGCCTGTCGAGTGTGACCAGCGGCACGCCGAGCGACTCGGCCAGTGCGACGTACCCGGCGTCGTAGCCGGAGATGTCGTGCCGCATCGCCCAGGCCCGCGGGAGCAGCCGGGAGAGCGGGTGCCGCTCGATGTCGAGCTCGCGGAAGGAGTCGAGGATCTCCCGCGCGCCGTGCGCGGGCAGCTCGCCCCGCAGCACGTTCCTGCGCAGCACCGACAGGACCTCGAGATCGAGGCCGGCGTGAGAGTGACAGACCTCCCACTCCTGCCATGGCGCATCCCCGACGAATACGTCGATCACGACGGAGGCATCGAGCACGACTCCGGTCATCGCAGACCCTCGCCGGAGAGCGACTCGCCGCGGGACGGACCCGAGTCACGGAGCCGGTCGAAGAGCTGCGCGTCACGGTGGTCGCGCTCCTCGTGCACGGCGTCGAGGATCTGCTCTCGGCTCAACCGGAGCCCGCGTGCGCGGAACGCGGCGACGATCTCCGCGTTGCTGCGGTACCGGACGAGCTGGGCGAGCTCGCGATTGAGGTAGTCCGACAGCGACAGATGTTCGGCCGCGGCCCGCTCCTTGAGTCGGGCATGGATGTCGTCGGGGACGTTTCGAACCTGGATCATGCGACTCATACTCCCAGTGTCACATGCGGCCCGCATGCGTGGAATCCGGAGATTGGGGATAACTCGCGCGATTCGTCGACCGTGGAGTTAGCCGAACGAACTCGACGATCGGCGTCAATCCTGGTTGACACCGACCGAAACGTCAATTATGGTTGACGCGGATGCCGTGACCGGCGGCATCCGGAACGGAGATCGCATGGGCGACCATGCCGTCGGCACGCTCGTGGGGGCGGCGGGAGAGGGCGAGCCGATCGCCGAGCTGCACCGACTCGCCGGCGTGCGGCGCGAGCTGTCGCGCGCCGAGGAGGTGCAGGTGCGCCGGGCGCGCAACCTCGGCTACTCGTGGCAGGCGATCGCCGCAGCGCTGGGCGTGACCCGGCAGGCCGCGCACAAGAAGTACGGTCGACAGTGACCCCCGCGCACGAACGAGGTGCCGCCATGCCCGCCCGACCCGCCCGACGACCGCGCCGCCCGCGCGCCGACGACGGCCCGCGCGCGAGCCTGCGGCAGCTGCTCCCCTACCTCGCCGAGCACAAGCGCGTGCTCGGCATCGTGGCGGTGCTGAGCATCGTCGGGGCGGCCGCGACGCTCGCCCAGCCCCTCGTCGTCGGCCGCGTCATCGAGCGCGTGCAGGGCGGCGACGCCCTGGGCGGCCTGGTCTGGGTGCTCGTCGCGCTCGTGGTCGCATCCTCGCTCGTCAGCGGATGCCAGCACTACCTGCTCCAGCGCACCGGCACCGCGGTCGTGTTCTCCAGCCGCCGCCGGCTCATCGCACGACTGCTGCACCTGCCCATGCCGGAGTACGACGCCCGCCGCACCGGCGACCTCGTCTCGCGTGTGGGGACGGACACGACCCTGCTCTACGCGGTGCTCACCCAGGGGCTCGCCGACTCGGTCGGCAACGTCCTGATCTTCGTCGGGGCCGTCGTCGCCATGCTCGTGATCGACCCGCTGCTTCTCGTGCTGATCCTCGTCGTGATCGGCGCGTCGGTCGCGGTGGTGGGCGTGCTCAGCGGACGGATCCGACGCGCGACCGCGGTGCAGCAGCAGAAGGTCGGCGCCCTCGCCGCAGGCACGGAGCGGGCGATCGGGTCGATCCGCACGATCCGCGCCGCCGGGGCTGCCGAGCGCGAGCAGGAGGCGGTCACGGCGGAGGCGCGAGAGGCGTTCGAGGCGGGGGTACGGGTGGCCAAGGCGTCGGCGCTCGTCGTGCCGGTGGCCGGCATCGCGCTGCAGCTGTCGCTGCTGGTCGTGCTGGGCGTGGGCGGGTTCCGCGTGGCATCCGGCGCCATCTCGATCGCGAGCCTCGTGACGTTCGTGATGTTCCTCTTCTTCCTCGTGCAGCCGCTCGCGTCGTTCTTCGGCGCGATCACCTCGGTGAACCAGGCGCTGGGCGCGCTGGGACGCATTCAGGAGGTGCTGGACCTTCCCACCGAGACGCAGGCGGATGCCGACATCGCCGCAGCCCTCGCCTGCCCACCGCCCACCGGCACCTGCGCGATCGAGTTCCGCGACGTGCACTTCGCCTACCCCGACCCGGTCGTCGCCGCGCGCCGCCGTTCCGAGACCGAGGCGGTCGCCCTCCTTGCCGATGCACGGGTCGACACCACCGCGATCGAGCTCCCCGAGCACGACGGCGAGGTGCTGCGCGGCGTCTCGTTCCGGGTGCCGCGCGGTGCGCGCGTCGCGCTCGTGGGCCCCTCCGGCGCCGGCAAGTCCACCGCGCTCGCCCTCGTCGAGCGCTTCTACGACCCGACCTCGGGCGCGGTGCTGGTCGACGGCGTCGACGCCCGGGCGCTCCACCGGCGCGACCTGCGTGCGCGCCTGGGATACGTCGAGCAGGATGCCCCGACCCTGGCCGGCTCGATCGCCGACAACCTGCGACTGGCCTCGCCCGAGGCATCCGACGCGGACTGCGAACGCGTGCTGCGCGCGGTGAACCTCGGCGAGGTGCTCGAACGCAGCCCGCTGGGGCTCCAGGCCCAGGTCGGCGAGGCCGGCGTCATGCTCTCCGGCGGCGAGCGCCAGCGCCTCGCGATCGCGCGGGCGCTGCTGGCCGCTCCCCCGATCCTGCTGCTCGACGAGTCGACCTCGTCGCTGGACGGGCTCAACGAGCAGCGCATGCGCGAGGCGATCGATGCGGTCGCCGCAGGGCGCACGCTCGTGGTCATCGCGCACCGGCTGTCCACCGTGGTCGACAGCGACCTCATCGTCGTGCTCGACCGCGGTCGCGTGGTGGGCCAGGGCACGCACGCCGAGCTCGTGGCATCCGTCCCGCTCTACCGCGAGCTCGCGCGGCACCAGCTCCTGGCCTGACTGTCCGTCGCCCGCCTCGGGCCCCGTCCCCGCCCCCTGCCCCGGTCCGGTCCGCCCGTCCGCCCCGGCCCCGTCCGCCCGCGCTCCGTCCGCCCGCCCGGCCCGGCCCGCCCCATCCGCCCGCGAGACTCCATCCGTGCACCGAGAATGCACGCTGGGCATGCAGTCTCGGTGCACCAGTGAAGTCTCGCGGGATTGGGTAGGGGGCGGGGCAGGGGCGCGGCGGGGGGCGCGGGCGCCGGCGGGGGCGCG
>NZ_JASGFE010000083.1:0-4778 GCF_047605725.1 Microbacterium sp. | reverse complement strand
AGACACCGGTGATACGACGGGCGCGGATCTTGCCGCGCTCCGAGATGAACTTGCGGAGGGTCGCGACGTCCTTGTAGTCGATGACGCCGACGCGGATCGCCTTCGCGGGGGCCGCGTTCTTCGCGCCCTTCCGCGGCTTGCGGCGGTCGCCGGTAGCCTTTCCAGCCATGGTTTTTCCTTACGTGTGAAGTGGTGTCGGATGCCGGTGCGCCCGGCGATCAGAAGGGGGTGTCGTCTCCGTAGGAGCTGCCCGGGGCGCTCCACGCATCGGACGACGAGGACGAGGAGGAGCCGGGCGTCGACCACGGCTCGTCCTGCACCTGCTGCGGACGGGACTGGCCGCCGCCGGACGAGGCCGCGCGCGTGACCTGGGCGGTCGCGTAGCGCAGCGAGGGGCCGATCTCGTCGACCTCCAGCTCGATGGCGGTGCGGTTGTTGCCGTCGCGGTCCTGGTAGGAGCGCTGCTTGAGGCGCCCGGTCGCGATGACCCGCGCGCCCTTGGTGAGCGATCCGGCCACGTGCTCGGCGAAGTCGCGCCACACCGAGGCGCGGAGGAACAGCGCGTCGCCGTCCTTCCACTCGCCGGCCTGGCGGTCGTATGTGCGGGGCGTCGAGGCGATGGTGAAGTTCGCCACCGGCAGGCCGTTCTGCGTGTAGCGCAGCTCGGGATCGGCCGTCAGGTTGCCCACGACGGTGATGATGGTCTCGCCGGCCATGGGCGTTACGCCTTCGCAGCCTTGCGAGCGGCCTTGGCCTCGGCGCGCTCCTTCTCGGCGGCGACCAGGGCGATGGCCTCCTCGGCGCGCAGGACCTTGGTGCGCATGATCTGCTCGCTGAGCTTGAGCTGGCGGTCGAGCTCCTGCGTCGCGGTGCTGGTCGCGGTGAAGTTCACGACGGCGTAGATGCCCTCGCTCTTCTTCTGGATCTCGTACGCGAGCCGGCGCCGGCCCCACACGTCGACGTTGTCGATCGTGCCGCCGTCGTTGGTGATGACCTTGAGGAACTTGTCAAGGTTGGGAGCGACCTGGCGCTCGTCGATCTCGGGGTCGAGAATCACCATGAGCTCGTACTGGTGAGAGTGCGTCACTGACCCACCTCCTTCGGACTCGAACGGCCACCGGGCGTTTCCCGGCGGCAGGAGGGTGTGTGCACGTGTCCGTGCGTGAGCGCGGACAACCCTCCCATGGTACACGGATGCCGCGCCCGTCGCCCAGGCGGCGGCATCCGCCCCGCGTCGGCCCACCCGAACTTCGGAGAATCGCGCGAACTTCGGAGGATTTCGCCCGGATCCTCCGAAGTTCGTCGAGAACTCCGCAGTTCGTGCGAGCGAGGCGCGCGAGCGAGGCGTGCGAGCGCGCCCGCGAGCGCGCCCGCGCTCAGCCCGCCAGGCGTCGGCGCAGCACCGCGACGAGCGGACCGGTGAGCAACAGCAGCAGGAGCGCGTAGTAGCCGAGCGCAGGCACGACGAGCATCACCGCGTACGAGGCGGCGAACAGCACCGTGGCGATCGTGTCGGCCAGGATGCCGCTGCGCAGGCTCCCTTCCGGCATGTCGTGCAGCCCCGGATGCCGCAGCACATACCAGCCGGTCACGGTCATCATCGCGCTCGTCGCGAACAGCGAGCCGACGTAGAGCGACTTCTGCACCGGGTCGTCGGGCAGCTGTCCGACGACCGCGGTGGCCACCGGCATCCACACGATCGTGAACATCCACGCCACCGTCAGCATGAGCAGGGGAGGATCCGCGCGATGCACCCGCTCGAACAGGCGATGGTGGCTCAGCCAGAACGCCGCGATGAGCACGAAGCTCAGCCCGAAGCTGAACAGCTGGTCGCCGTGGTGCGCGACCCACTCCCCCGCGGTCCCGTGCTCGCTCGCGACCTCGCCGACGCTCTCCATGAGCGGCAGGATCAGCAGCGTCATGGCGATCGCCACGACGGCATCGGTGAAGGCCTTCAGTCGTTCGGCGGATGCCGGTCGCCGCGGCCCCGGTCCGGTCGCGGCAGCCGGCGCATCCGACCCCTCGGTCACGCCCATACCGGCATCCTGCCGTGGATGTCCCCTCGCCCGGACCTCGGCGCGCGGCGCGGCGCGCTACGCGCGGGCGTCGCGCCAGGCGTCGCGTCGGGCGGCCTGCTCCACCGGATCGGGCACCGGGAGCGAGGCGATGAGCCGCCGCGTGTAGGCGTCGCGCGGGTCGCGCAGCACGGCCGAGGTCGGTCCCTCCTCGGCGATCGTCCCGTGGTGCAGCACGATGACGCGGTGGGCGAACATGTCGACGACGGCGAGGTCGTGCGTGATGAACAGCCGGCCATCATCCCGCCCCGCAGCCGCCGGTGCGTCCGTTTGGGACATTCCGTGATGAGACTGCAACTCACGGCATCCGGCACTGGATGCCGTGAACTGCGCTCCCGGCGGGCGTCAGTGGGCAGCGGCGGTGCGCAGGGCGTCGTCGACCGCGGCGGTGAGCGCGGCGAACCGCGCGTTCGCGGGGAGGTCCTCGAGGTGCACCGGGCGCCCGTCGGCGTCGCCGAGCGGGACCTGCCAGTTCGGGTACTCGCGGTAGGTGCCGGGCTGGTTCTGCACGCGCCGCTCCCCCACCGCGTCGACGAGGGCGACGCCGAGCAGGCGCGAGGGGGATGCCACCAGCAGCACGTACAGGGCCTCGATGATCTGCTGCTCGGTGGCGTCCGGCCCGATCAGGCCGCGATCGCGCAGGGTCCCCAGCATCCGCTCGCGTTCGGCGTCGGCCTCGGCGAGCGCCTGCTCGACCGGCTCGGTCAGCAGGTTCAGGCGGGCGCGGAGGAGCACGTGCTCGTCCTTCAGATACCCCGCGGTGGGCGGGAGGTCGTGGGTGTTGACCGTGGCGAGCACCGCCTCGCGGTAGTGCTCCGGCGGCTTGAACCCGCCGTCCTCGTACTCGAACCACAGCACGGAGGTGCCGAGGATGCCGCGACCGCCCAGGTACTCGCGCACCCAGGGCTCGACGTTGCCGAGGTCCTCGCCGACGATGACCGCGCCGGCGCGGTGCGCCTCCAGCGCGAGCACGCCGATCATCGCCTCGTGGTCGTAGCGCACGTACGTGCCGGCGGCGGGCCCCAGCGCGGCCGGGATCCACCACAGCCGGAAGAAGCCCATGATGTGGTCGATGCGCAGCGCCCCCGCCCCGCGGAGCATCGTGCGGACGAGGTCGCGCAGCGGAGCGTAGGCGGCCCCGGCGAGCGCGTGCGGCAGCCACGGCGGCTGGCTCCAGTCCTGCCCCTGCTGGTTGTACATGTCCGGCGGCGCCCCCACCGAGATGCCGCGCGCGTACAGGTCGTGCAGCGACCAGGCATCCGACCCCCTCGGGTGCACGCCCACCGCGAGGTCGTGCATGACGCCGACGGTCATGCCCGCCGCCGTCGCCCGCCGCTGCGCCGCGCGCACCTGTTCGTCCGCGATCCACTGCAGCCAGGCATGGAACGCGACGCGGTCGTGCAGTCGGGTGCGCAGCGTCGCCACGAGCAGCGACGAGATGTCGTCCGCCGCCTCCGGCCGCGGTTCGTCGGGCGTGAGGGCGAAGTGCTCCTCCAGGGCGCACCACAGGGCGAAGTCCAGGAGCGGCTGCCCCTCCCGCTCGAGGTAGGCGTCGAGCTCGGCCTGACGCGCGGCGGTCCGCGGCAGGCCGAACACGGCCTCAAGCGCCGGCCGCTTGGCCTCCCACACCGCGTCGCGGTCGATGCGGTCGGCGCACGCCGCCGCGGCGGCGCGGCGGCTCGTCTCCCGCCGGCCCCGCTCGGCCGCCGAGAGCCCAGCGGCCTCGGGGATCTCCTCGGGCCGGATGTAGAGCGGCGAGAGGAAGCGCCGGGTCGCCGGCAGATAGGGCGAGGGCTCGATCGGAGTGACGACCTCGGCGGCGTGCACCGGGTTGACGAGCACGAAGTCGGCGCCGCGCTCGGCGGCGATCGCCGCCAGTGCGCCGAGGTCGGCGAAGTCTCCCATTCCCCAGGAGGAATGCGATGTCACCGAGTAGAGCTGCGCCATCAGGCCCCAGGATCGTCCCGCATTTCCGGGGCGTCCGGGCTTCGCCTCCAGGTGGGCGGGCGTGACCGCGAGCGGGCACTCGTCGGCGACCACGACCGTGTCGTCGCCGTGCATGCGCTGCTCGGCATGAAGCGTGTGCCAGCCCAACGGCACGTCGCCGGGGATCGGGACCTCCAGGCGCCACCGCGTGATCCCGGCCACCTCGCGCGCCTGCGCCTCCTGCTCCGGGATCTCGAGCCGGTGCACGTCGCCGCCCTCCGTCACGACGCGCAGGGCCAGGTCGTGACCGTCGCGCACGTACGCGACGACACGCCCCATGCCTTCGCGGACGACGAGCGACGGGGGCAGCGTGCGGCGCCACGGCCGCTCCTCGGCATCGCGCAGGGCGGTCTCGATCGCGGCATCGGACGGCACTGCGGCCTCGTCGTCCTCGGTGCCCGGCAGCTCGACGCCCATCGCACGCAGCACCGCGCACAGTGTGGATGCCGGCACGTGCACATGGTCGCCGTAGAACGACCAGTACGTCGACGCGACGCCGTGGGCCTCGGCCAGCGCGACGAGGGCGGGCGTGGGCGTGTCATCGCGCGTCTGTGTCACGGGTCAATCCTGCCGCACGCGCGGGCCGTCTCGTCCACGCCGCGGGGATGCGGCATCCGCTCGTCCGATCGCCGCCCGCGGGCTCGTCCGATCGCCGCCCGCGGGCTCGTCCGATCGCCGCCCGCGGGCTCGTCCGATCGCCGCCCGCGGGCTCGTCCG
>NZ_JASGFE010000082.1:0-4793 GCF_047605725.1 Microbacterium sp. | reverse complement strand
CCGTGCACCGAGACTGCATGCCCTGCGCGCAGTCTCGGTGCACCGGTGGAGTCTCGCGGTCGGGGGCGGTGCCGGCGGCGGTGCGGGGTGGCAGCGGCGGGGGGCGGCGGCGCCGGGCGGGGCGGATGCTGCACGGTGCGGGCCGGCGGCCGACCCGACCGGTCAGGTCGCGTCCCACAGCTCTCGGTAGTAGGCGAGGCGGACCGCGTCGGGCTCGACGCCGTAGGCGGCGATGAGCGCGCCCTCCCACCCGGGCCCGTAGTTCCACCCGGTGCTCATCGCGGCGACGGCGATGTCGGCCCAGCGGTCGCCGACCCCGAGCGCGCCGAGGTCGACGTGACCGCTCCAGCGGCCGTCCTCGCCGACGAGGGTGTTGGGGCAGCAGGCATCCCCGTGGCACACGACGAGCCGGTCGATCGGAGGGGCCTCGCGGAGGCGCTCCGGCACGCGGATGCCGCGTGCTTCGGCACCCGCGATGCGGGTCGGCACCGTCCACTCGAACGGACACGAAGTCACCGGCAGTGCATCGTGGAGCGCGCGGAGCCCCTCGCCCACGGCACGGACGGCCCGGGCGGGATCGGCGATCCAGCGCGGCGCGACCGCCGACTCGCCGGGCAGGGCTGCCGTCACGACCCACTCGTGTGCGTCGTCGCCGCCGAGCTCGAGCACCTCGGGAACCCGGAGGTACGGCGCGGCCCATGCGATCCGCTCGGCCTCGGCGGCGAAGGAGGTCTCGGCGTGGCGCGGGCCGACCTTCACGTACCGCCCGTCGTCGGTGCGGAAGGTCACGCCGCCCAGGGCGTTCTCCCACACCGGCGTCGGTGTCGCGCCCCGCGCGAGCCGGCGCACGACGGCGGGCACGGGCATGTCGTGCGCGGGGATGGACATGCCCCCATCCTCGCGGGTGCGGTGCCCGCCGGCATCCGGCTCGCCCCGCCTCTGGCCTGCCCTGCATCCGCTCCCGACGCCGCCACAGCCCGCACGAACCTCGGAGAATCGCGCGAACTTCGGAGAATCTCGCCGCAATCCTCCGAAGTACGCGCAACTCTCCGAACCTGGTCTGCCTCGGCTATGGTCGACCCGAGGGCGCTGGTCGCCGGTCGAGCGGGAGGGATGAGGTCGCCGTGATTCGGATCCGTGCCGTGGCCTTCGACCTCGACGGGACGCTCTTCGACCACCGCGGATCAGCCGCGCGCGCGGCCTCGCGCTTCCTGCAGGACCTCGGGCTCGACGACTCGGCAGCGGCTCTCGATCTGTGGTTCGCCGCCGAGGACCGCTGCTTCGAGCAGTGGCGCGCCGGGCGGATCGGCTTCCAGGAGCAACGTCGAGCCAGACTGCGAGCCGTGCTGCCGGCGCTGGGGTTCGCCCTCGACGACGACGAGCGCGAACTGGACCACCTGTTCGACCGCTATCTGCGCGAGTACCGGCGCGCGTGGGCCCCGTTCCCGGACGTGCCGCGGGTGCTCGACTGGCTGCATGACGATGGCTTCGGCCTCGGGCTGCTGACGAACGGCAACGAGGAGCAACAGCTCGACAAGCTGGCGGTGATCGGCATCCGCGCGGCATTCGACTCCGTGTGCATCTCCGAGGCGATCGGCGTGCAGAAGCCTGACCCTCGGGCGTTCGAGCTCCTGGCGGAGAGTCTCGGCTGCGGTGTCGGGGAGTGTCTGTTCGTCGGCGACGATCCGGTCAAGGACATCGACGGTGCGACGAGAGCAGGGATGCCGGCGGCGCTGATCGAGCGGTACGTCGACGGCGCTCCGGACCTCGGAGCGGTCGTCGTCTCGGCGCTGAGGGCGCGGCGCGAGCGTCGTGCGATGACCTCATCGCACGACGGTGCTGCCGCGCGCACCGTCGCCGCGTCCCGCTTACAGGGCCAAGTGCACCGCCGCCCCGCTCAGAGCCGCTCCGCTGCGGGTTGAGCCTGTAAGCGGGACGCCCGCGGCGGGTGACCGACGCCCGCGGCCTGTGACGGGGCCCGCGTAGGCTGGGGACGAGTTCGAGGGAGAGCACATGGACCTCACGAATGCCGCGGCGCTCGTCACCGGCGGCGCGAGCGGCCTGGGCCTGGCCACCGCCCGCCGCCTCGCCGCCGCCGGCGCCCGCGTCACGATCGTCGACCTCGCCGGCTCGGCCGGAGCCGCCATCGCCGCGGAGCCGGGCGGCTCGTTCGCCCCCGCCGACGTGACCGACCCGGCCCAGGTGGCGGATGCCGTCGCCCTCGCCTCCGCCGACGCACCGCTGCGCGTCGTGGTCAACTGCGCCGGCATCGCACCGCCCGCCAAGGTGCTCGACCGCGACGGCATCCCGACTCCGCTCGCGGGCTTCGAGCGCATCGTCCGGGTCAATCTCGTCGGGACGTACAACGTGGTGGCCCAGGCATCCGCCGTCATCGCCCGCACGGAGCCCACCGCGGACGGCGACCGCGGCGTCATCGTGAACACAGCGAGCGTCGCCGCGTTCGACGGCCAGATCGGCCAGCCCGCCTACGCGGCCAGCAAGGGCGGCGTGCACGCGATGACGCTGCCGATCGCACGGGAGCTGGCGCGCTACGGCATCCGCGTCTGCACGATCGCGCCGGGGATCATGGAGACGCCGATGCTCGCGGGCCTGCCGCAGGCCGCGCAGGACTCCCTCGCGCTGCAGGTCCCGTACCCGCAGCGGCTCGGCCGGCCGGACGAGTACGCCGCGCTCGTCCTGCAGGTCGTCGAGAACGGATACCTCAACGGCGAGACCATCCGCTTGGACGGCGCTATTCGGATGGCACCGCGATGAGCGACTCGATCCTCCTCTCCGTCGACGCGGGCCTGGCCCGCCTCACCCTCAACCGGCCCGCGATGCTCAACGCCATGGACTTCGAGATGGCCGGCCGGTGGCGCGACCTCGCCCGCGTGGTCACGTCCGATCCGGCGATCGGGGCCGTGATCCTGGATGCCGCGGGCCCGGCCTTCTGCGCCGGCGGCGATGTGATCGCGATGGCGGGCTCCGGGGCGACCGGCGCCGAGGTGGCCGCGACGGCGGGGGTGATCCACGACGGCATCCGGACCCTCGTGACCTCGGACAAGCCGATCGTCGCGGCCGTGCAGGGCGCCGTCGCCGGCGGCGGGCTCGGCCTCATGCTGACCGCCGACCACATCGTCGCGGCGGGGACCGCGCGGTTCGTCTCGAAGTACGCGAACATCGGCCTGACGCCGGACCTCGGCGTCTCGACCCTGCTGCCCGCGGCGATCGGCCAGCGCCGCGCGCTGCGGCTGCTCCTCACCGACACCACGATCGACGCGGACACGGCCCTGGACTGGGGCCTCGTGAGCGAGGTCGTCGAGCCCGATCAGGTCGCCGCCCGCGCCGAGGAGGTCGCCCGGTTCTGGCTCGCCGGGGCGACCGCCGCGTTCGGGCAGGCCAAGCGTCTCGTCCGCACCGGCGCGGGCCGCGCCCTGGAGGAGAACCTCGCCGACGAGGCGCGCACGATCGGGGCCGCGTTCGACACGCCCGAGGCGGCGGCGCGCATCCGCGCGTTCGCCGCGGCATCCGCCCGCAGGAACGCGGAGCACCCGGAGAAGGAGAACCCATGAGCCTGGCCGGAAAGACCCTGCTGATCTCCGGCGGCAGCCGGGGCATCGGCCTTGCGATCGCGGTGCGGGCCGCGCGCGACGGCGCGAACGTGGCGCTGCTGGCGAAGACCGACACGCCGCATCCGAAGCTGGAGGGCACTGTGCACACCGCGGCGGAGCAGATCCGCGCCGCCGGCGGCAACGCGCTGCCGATCGTCGGCGACGTCCGCAGCGACGACGACATCACCGAGGCGGTGCTGACGGTCGAGGGCGAGTTCGGCGGCATCGACATCGTGGTCAACAACGCGTCGGTGATCGACCTGTCCGGCTCGCTCGACCTCGCCGCGAAGAAGTACGACCTTATGCAGGACGTCAACGTGCGCGGCACGTTCATGCTCTCGCGCGCCGCGGTGCCGATCCTGAAGGATGCCGCCAACCCGCACATCCTGTCCCTCTCGCCGCCGCTGAACCTCACGCCGCGGTGGCTGGGCGCCCACACCGGCTACACGCTCGCGAAGTACGGCATGACGATGGCGACCCTCGGCATGGCGGCGGAGTTCGCCCCGCTCGGCATCGCCGCGAACACGCTGTGGCCCGAGACGACGATCGCGACCGCCGCGGTGCGGTACGCGCTCGGCGGCGAGCGGATGCTGCGCGTCAGCCGCACGCCGGAGATCTACGCCGACGCCGCGTACGAGGTGCTGACGCGCCCCTCCCGCGAGTGCACCGGTCAGACCCTGATCGTCGAGGACGTGCTGCGGGATGCCGGGGTCACCGACTTCTCGCGCTACGCTGCCGTCCCCGGAACCCCCGACTCCGAGCTGTTCCCCGACATCTTCCTCTGAGCGGGACCGCGCGGTTCAGCGGAGGACGAGCCGCGGCTCCACGAGCAGGTGCCCGGGCGGATCGGAGATCGTCACCACGTTGCCCGACGGCCCGAGCAGGAGCCCGAGGGCGCCTGCGGCCACGCGCTCCGGATGCTGCTCGACGCTGGGGAAGCACAACGCCTCGGCCACCGGAGTGTTGTCGAAGCCGTACACCGGCAGCCGGGCGTCGGCGAGATGCGCCCCGACGGCGAGCGTGTCGCTCGCGCATACCACTGCGTCCACGTCTTCGATCGCCGCGGTCACCACGGCCCGCGCGTGCTGTACGTCGTCTGAGGCGACCAGCCGCGGCCCCCCGCCACAGGCCTCCCGCCAGCCGCGCTCGCGGTCGTCGCCGGTCTCCGATCCGCGCGGCCAG
>NZ_JASGFE010000081.1:0-5127 GCF_047605725.1 Microbacterium sp. | reverse complement strand
CGAGCGGGTCGCGGCGCGCGGCGCCCGGGCCGCAGCAGGCGGTGCCGATCAGCCGGCGGCAGGCGGTGCCGATCCGGGTGCCGGCGGGGGCGATCCGGGTGCCGGCGGCGGAGGTGATCCGGGTGCCGGCGGCGGGGGCGATCCGGGTGCAGCCGATGTCCGGGTAACATCGCGTGCCCAGCTCCAGCGCGCCGACGAGGCGCTCTCCGCGTTCCGCGGGAACGTGCGGGCCGACCTGCGCGGCCATGTCGCGCGCGGCGGCATCCTGGAGGCATCCGTCGTCGATGCCCTGACGGCCGCCCTGGACGACGCCTCCCGCGCGCTCACGCGCGCCCTGCGCACCTGACCCCCCTCCAGTTCACTTGCCCTGGATGTACGTCCGACGGGCGCCCCAGCGTACATCCAGGGCAAGTGAACAGGCGGGCTCGGACTCCGGCCCTGCCCGTGCCCTGGCTCCCCGTCAGCACCCCGCCCGACCCATTCCCCCTGCTCCTCCCCCGCGAGTCACTGCCCAACCACCCAGTCACTGCCCTCCAGCACAGTGACTCGGCGCCAAGGCAGTGACTCGCGAGCGAAGACAGTGACCCGCCGGGGGAGAGGCGCGAGGGCGAGGGCGCGAGGGCGCGAGGGCAAGGGCGCGAGGGCAAAGGCGCGAGGGCAAAGGCGCGAGGGCGAGGGCGCGAGGGCAAGGGCACGAGGGCACCAGGGCGCGAGGGCGGACGCGCGGGTCAGGACTCGGGCCAGAGCTCCTCGTCGTCGGATGCCGGTTCGCCCAGCGGCACGATGAGGATCGGGCGATGCTGACGGTGGGCCAGCCGCGCCGCCACCGAGCCGGTGAAGAACTCGCGGATCGACTCGCCGAGACCCCGCTTGCGCGTTCCCACGACGATCAGCCGCGCGTCGCTCTCCTCGGCGGCGTGCTTGATGGCGAATGCCGGGTCGCCCACGAGCTGATGCACGCTCCAGTCCACCCCGGAGCCGGCGAGGATCTCCGCGGCATCCGCGGCGACGAGGGAGAGTTCGGACTCCCCCGACGCGGCCGCAAGCTCAGCCGGGGTCGAGTGGACATAGCCATCCGGGTCCTCATACGTCACGAAGCGCATCACGTCGACGTTCAGCACCACCAGGGGCGCGCCGAACAGCTTCGCGTAACGCGCGGCCTCCTTCAGCAGCCGTGGCGGCTGCCCCGGCACAGCGCCGACGATGACGGCTCTGCGTGGGATCGCTGCGGTCGCTCCCGAGTCCATCGCGTGCTCCTTCGCCCTCCGCACGGGCCCGCCGCGCCGCGCCGACCCGAAGGCTCCGTGATACCCTGAATGCTACTCTTCCCGGCCCAGCGCCGGTTCGTCATCGCGGCGGGCGGACTGCGGCCCGCAACTCAGAATCGAGGGGGTCTCGCATGGGGCGCGGCCGTCAGAAGGCAAAGCACACGAAGATCGCTCGGGAGCTGAAGTCCTACAGCCCGAACGTGAACCTCGCCGCGCTCGAGCGCGAGCTGGGGCACCACGAGGACGAATACGTCGACAAGTGGGCCGACCAGTACGCCGACGAGGGCGAGGACGAGCTCGAGACGGCCTAACCGCCCTCGGACCAGGCGCCGTGCCGGCGCTCCCACTCGTCCTCGACGGTGTTCGCGCGCGCGGCGACCATACCCGTCGGCACGCCGACGAGCGCTACCCCGATCAGCACCAGGAGCGGCAGCGTCCACGCGTGCGTGAGGTCGTGCAGCATGCCGAGCCCGACCGGGAACAGCGCGACGATCCCGTAGCCCAGACTCTGCACGAAGGCGCTCAGCGCCACCGCGCCCTCGTGGGTGCGGGCCCGCACCCCCACCAGCACGAGCGTCAACGGGAAGAACATCGCGGTCATGCCGTACAGGATCACCCACAGCCACGGCGCCGCGGCCGGCACGAACGCGAGCCCGCCCAGGCCCACGATGCCGCACACCACGGACACGAGCACCGGCAGCCGCACCACGTCGTATCGCACGACCAGCGCCGGCGCGATCAGCGCGCAGGGAAACCCGACGAACGCGAACACGGAGAGCATGAGCGCGGCCTCGGCCGGTGCGACCCCGGCCGCGTCGATCAGCACGACCGGAAGCCACGCGAACCCGGCGTAGGCGAGCGTGCCGCTGACCGCGAAGGCGCCGGTGAGCACCCACGGCAGCGGCAGCCGCCACATCCGGCCGAGCGCGCGCGGGCTCGCCTCGTCGACATCCCCCGGCACGGCGGCAGTGCGCGCGCGTCGCACCATGACGATCCACGGGACCATCCCGACCAGGGCGAACACGGCCCACATGCCCATCGAGAGGCGCCAGCCCACGGCATCCGCCACCGGCACCGCGAACAGCGGCGGCACGAACGTCGACACGGCCATCGTCGTCGTGTAGACCGACATCATGAGCCCGAGCCGGTCGGGGAAGTGCCTCTTCACCAGCGGCGGCAGCAGGATGTTCCCCACCCCGATGCCGGCGAAGACCACCACCGTCGAGACCATCAGCGTGAGCGAGTCCACCGCCAGCCCGCGCGCCACCGTGCCCGCCACGACGACCGCGAGCGCGACGACGGTCAGCAGCTCCGGTCCGAACCTGCGCTCCAGCCCCGGGGTGACGATGCCGAACAGCGCGTAGCAGGCCGGCGGCGCGGTGCCCATCAACCCGATCGCCACCGCCGAGAGCGCGAAGTCCGCCTGGATGTGCTCGATCAGAGGTGAGAGGGATGCCACGGCCGAGCGCAGCGAGAAGGCGAACAGCACGATGCCGACGACGGCGAGCGCGCGCCCTCGCCACAGCGGGCGCGCAGAAGCCCTGTTCACCACGATCCCGCCGTCAGCTCTCCTGCGCGCCTTCGACCCACGCCAGGTACTCGTCGGTGACCGTGCCGGTGATGTAGCGGCCGTCGAAGCAGCTCATGTCGAGATCCTCCACGTCGGAGCCCTCCAGGATCGCATCGCGCATGTCATCGACCTCCTGGTAGACGAGGTAGTCGGCACCGAGCTCCTTCGCGATCTGCGGGATCGTGCGGCCGTGCGCGACCAGCTCCTGGCGCGAGGGCATGTTGATGCCGTACACGTGCGGGTAGCGCACCGGCGGGGCGGCGGAGGCGAAGGTGACCTTGGCGGCCCCGGCATCCCGCGCCATCTGGATGATCTCCTTGCTCGTCGTGCCGCGCACGATCGAGTCGTCGATCAGCAGCACGTTCTTGCCCTTGAACTCGCTCGACATCGCGTTGAGCTTCTGCCGCACGCTCTTCTTGCGCACCGCCTGGCCGGGCATGATGAACGTGCGGCCGACGTAGCGGTTCTTGTAGAAGCCCTCGCGGTACTCGATGCCGAGCTTGCGGGCCACCTGCATCGCCGCGGGCCGAGAGGAGTCCGGGATCGGCATGACCACGTCGATCGCACCCTTGGGCGTGTACCTGGTGATCGTGTCCGCGAGCCGGTCGCCCAGGCGCAGCCGCGCCTCGTACACCGAGATGCCGTTCATCTCGCTGTCGGGACGGGCGAGGTAGACGTACTCGAACGCGCACGGCACGAGCCGCGGCGCGGCCGCGCACTGGTGCGTGTGCAGGTATCCGTCGAGGTCGACGAACACCGCCTCGCCCGGCATGACGTCGCGGACGATGTCGAAGCCGCCGTTTTCCAGCACGAGCGACTCGGATGCCACGATCCACTCGTACCGGTCGGGTCCTCCGTCGGCGCCCGGGGCGGCCTTTCGCGCACCGAGGATGAGCGGGCGGATGCCGAACGGGTCACGGAAGGCCAGCAGGCCGTAGCCGGCGATGAGCGCGATCGCCGCGTACGAGCCCTCGACCCGCTCGTGCAGGCGGGTGACGGCGTCGAAGACCTGGCCGGGGCTGAGCTCGAGGCCGGTGATGGAGGCCTGCAGCTCGTTGGCGAGGACGTTGACCAGCAGCTCGGTGTCGGAGCTGGTGTTCAGGTGACGCCGGTCGCGGTGGAACAGCTCGTCGGTGAGCTCGCGCGTGTTGGTGAGGTTCCCGTTGTGGACGAGCACGATGCCGTAGGGCGCGTTCACGTAGAAGGGCTGGGCCTCCTCCTCGTTGGCCGCCCGTCCCCTCGTCGCGTATCGCACGTGGCCGAGGCCCGAGTTTCCCAGCAGGCTCCGCATGTCGCGCGTGCGGAACGCCTCGCGCACGTAGCCGTGCGCCTTGGCCTGGTGGAACACCCCGCTGGACTCGGCGGTCGCAATGCCGGTGGAGTCCTGACCCCGGTGCTGCAGCAGCAGGAGGGAGTCGTAGATCTCCTGGTTGACCGGCTGTTGTCCGACGATGCCGACGATGCCGCACATGAGGGGTTACCGTGCTCCGTTCACGACCGTGCCGTCCGGGTGTGCGCCGACGAGGCGCACCGCTCCCCCGTCGACGCCCTTCGCACCCTGGGTCCACGCGCCGTCCGGTCGCGGCCCCGTCTGCACGACGCCGGCCTGCCACGCGGCGATGCCGTCGTGCGCGAGGGCCGTGATCGCGGCATCCGCCCGCTCTGCGGCGACGACCGCGAGGAATCCGACACCGAGGTTCCACGTGCCCTCGGTGCTCTGCAGCGTGTGCCCGCCGAGGTCCGCGAGGACGCGGAAGACCGGCGGCGGCGACCACGTCGAGCGGTCCAGCTCGACCCACGACCCGGGGGGCAGCACGCGCGCGAGGTTCGCCGCGAGTCCGCCGCCGGTGACGTGACTGAGGGCGTGCACGCCGTCGCCGAGCTGCGCGATCAGCCGCAGCAGCGGGCTCGTGTACAGGCGGGTGGGCTCCAGCAGCACCTCGCCCCACGTCGCGCCGAAGTCGGCGGCGTGGGCGTCGAAGCGGATGCCGGCGGAGCCGAGGATGTGCCGTACGAGCGAGAACCCGTTGGAGTGCAAGCCGCTGCTCGCCAGGGCGAGCACGACGTCGCCGCCGCGCACCCGGTCGGCACCGAGCACGCGCGACGCCTCGACGACGCCCGTCGCCGCCCCCGCGACGTCGTAGTCGTCCGGGCCGAGCAGGCCCGGGTGCTCGGCCGTCTCGCCGCCCACGAGAGCCGTGCCGGTCTGGGCGCATCCGGTCGCGATGCCGCGGACGATGTCGGCGATGCGCTCGGGGAAGACCTTGCCGCACGCGATGTAGTCGGTCA
>NZ_JASGFE010000080.1:0-5157 GCF_047605725.1 Microbacterium sp. | reverse complement strand
CGGCGATCGCGGCGGCCGAGCTCGGCTACCTCGCCGGTGCCGACCGCATCGAGGGATGCCTGTTCGGCAACGGCGAGCGCACCGGCAACGTCGACATCGTGGCGCTGGGCGTCAACCTGCTGACGCAGGGGATCGACCCGCAGATCGACTTCAGCGACATCGACCAGGTCAAGCGCACCGCCGAGTACTGCAACCAGCTGCCCGTGCACGAGCGCAGCCCGTGGGCCGGCGACCTCGTGTTCACGGCGTTCAGCGGGTCGCATCAGGATGCCATCAAGAAGGGCTTCGAGGCGATGGACACCCGCGCGAAGGCCGAGGGCGTGTCGGTCGACGAGCTGGAGTGGGCCGTGCCCTACCTGCCGATCGACCCGAGGGATCTGGGTCGCTCGTACGAGGCGGTCATTCGCGTCAACTCGCAGTCGGGCAAGGGCGGTGTCGCCTACCTGCTGAAGGCCGATCACGCCCTCGACCTGCCGCGCAAGCTCCAGATCGAGTTCTCCGGCGTCGTGCAGGCCAAGACCGACGCCGAGGGCGGCGAGGTCTCCAGCGACCAGATCTGGTCGATCTTCACCGACGAGTACCTGCCCTCCGATGTCGACGAGCACCGCTGGGGTCGGTTCGAGCTGCTGTCCACGCGCACGCAGAGCGACATGACCGGCGACGTCTCGCTGGAGGTCGTGCTGCGCGACGGCGACGACCGCGTCGCGGCATCCGGACACGGCAACGGGCCGGTGGCGGCGTTCCTGGAGGTGCTGCGCAGACAAGGATTCGACATCTCGCTGTACGACTACGTCGAGCACACGCTGAGCGCGAGCGGCGACGCTCAGGCGGCGGCCTACGTCGAGCTGCAGGTCGACGACCAGCGCCTGTGGGGCGTCGGGATCGACGGCGACATCTCGACGGCGTCGCTGAAGGCGATCGTGTCGTGCGTCAACCGGGCGATCCGCACGCGCGAGCGCTCGGGAGTCCTCGCCGCCGTCTGACCCCGCGCAGGGGATAATCGGACTGTGCCCACCTTCCGCGACGAGGTCGTGGTCCTGCGCACCCACAAACTGGGCGAGGCGGACCGCATCGTGACGATGCTCAGCCGCCGTCACGGCAAGCTGCGCGCGGTCGCCAAGGGCGTGCGCCGCACCTCGTCGCGGTTCGGCTCGCGGCTGGAGCCGTTCATGGTCGCCGACGTGCTGCTGTACGAGGGGCGCTCGCTCGACATCGTGCAGCAGGCCGACTCGCTCGGCGCGTACGGGGCCGACATCGT
This sequence comes from Microbacterium sp., assembly GCF_047605725.1. Lineage (GTDB taxonomy): Bacteria > Actinomycetota > Actinomycetes > Actinomycetales > Microbacteriaceae > Microbacterium. The sequence goes on along the minus strand of NZ_JASGFE010000080.1, from coordinate 3,899 downwards.
CACGCACTACGACCGGTACACCGCCGCGCACGCGATGGTCGAGACCGCCGACCGCCTGAACGAGGCCGAGGCGACCCCGCAGCAGTACCTGCTGCTGGTCGGGGGCCTTCGTGCCCTCGCGCACGGCGACCACGCCGCGCGTGCGATCCTCGACTCCTATCTGCTCCGTGCGATGGCACTGTCGGGCTGGGCGCCCGGGCTCGAAGAGTGCGCCCGCTGCGGCCGTCCCGGCCCGCACGAGGGGTTCGTCGTGCAGCTGGGCGGCTCCGTGTGCGCCTCGTGCGCCCCCGCGGGCTCGCCGCGCGTGCGCCCCGAGACGATCGCGCTGCTGCGCGCGCTCATGTCGGGGGAGTGGGATGCCGTGGACTCCGCCTCACCGGCATCCGCCGCCGCCGCGTCGGGGCTCATCGCCGCGTACACGCAGTGGCATCTGGAGCGCGGCATCCGCTCGCTCTCGCACGTGGAGACGGTCCGTTGACCCCGAAGCCGTACACGCACCGCGACGCGGTGCCGTACCGGCCGCTGGACTGGACCGGCATCCAGCCCCCCGCCTTCCCGCATGGGGGAGTGCCGAACCACGTCGCGATCGTCATGGACGGCAACGGGCGCTGGGCCAACCGCCGCGGGCTGACCCGCGTGGAGGGGCACCGCGCCGGCGAGGAGGTGCTGCTGGATGTCGTCGCCGGGGCGATCCAGGCGGGAGTGCGGCACCTGAGCGTCTACGCGTTCTCGACCGAGAACTGGAGCCGCTCGCCCGACGAGGTCCGCTTTCTCATGGGCTACAACCGCGACGTGCTGCACCGACGGCGCGACCAGCTCAACGAGTGGGGCGTGCGCATGCGCTGGGCGGGTCGCACGCCGCGTCTGTGGGGATCTGTCATCAAGGAGTTGCGGATCGCCGAGGACCTCACGCGCGACAACGACGTGCTGACCCTCACGATGTGCATCAACTACGGCGGCCGGCACGAGCTCGTCGACGCCATGCGGGCGATCGCCGCCGAGGTCGCCGCGGGGCGCCTGAAGCCCTCGGCGATCACGGAGAAGACCGTGCGCCGGCACCTGTACGTGCCCGACATGCCCGACGTCGACCTGTTCCTGCGCTCCAGCGGCGAGCAGCGCACGTCGAACTTTCTGCTGTGGGAGTCGGCCTACGCGGAGTTCGTCTTCCTCGATACGCTGTGGCCGGACTTCTCGCGCACCGACCTGTGGGCGGCGATCGGCGCCTACCTCGACCGCGACCGCCGCTTCGGCGGCGCGGTGGACACCCCGAAGGAGGGCCGACGATGAGGTCGACCTGTGCTCTGTACGTGGATGCCGGCTACCTGCTGGCGGCGGCGGCGACGCGCGTGACCGGGACCTCGCTGCGCAGCGGCATCGCCGTGCGCTACGCGCAGCTGGCCGACGCCCTCATCGCGCGGGCGGAGGACGCCGCCGGGCTGCCGCTCCTTCGCCTGCACTGGTACGACTCGGCGCGCGGCGGCATCCCCGACACGACGCAGCAGGAGATCGGGCTGCTCTCGCGGGTCAAGCTGCGGCTCGGGCGGGTCGGGTTCAACGGCGAGCAGAAGGGCGTCGACCTGAGGATCGGGCTCGACATGGTCGCCCACGCCCGGCACCGGGCATCCGATGTCTTCATCCTGGTCTCCGGCGACGACGACCTCACCGAGGCCGTCGAGGAGGCCCAGGCCCACGGCGTGCAGGTGATCGTGCTGGCGATCCCCGACCGGGAGGGTCTCGCGCACGGCGTGAGCGCGCACCTGCAGCGTGCCGCGGATGCCGTGGAGGTGTTCGACGGCGCCCTCGTCGACGAGAACGTCTCCAAGCGGAGCATGGTCGACACGGCCGCCGATGCGATCCCGACCCCGGCGCTGCTGGGCGGTCACCGCGCCCCTTCCGCGGCATCCGCGCCGGCGGCGTCGGCCGCGTCCGCGCGCACTCCCGGCCCCCGGGTTCCCGCGCGCTCGGTCGACCTCGTGTACAGCTCGGCGACCGGGGCGATCCCGACGCAGCTGTCGCGACCCGCGGACGACCCCGAGACCATCGCCCAGATCGACAGGGTCTGCGCGCAGGTGCTGACGTCGTGGCTGCGAGGAGGCGGGGTCGGGCGCGTCCACGACCTTCAGGCGGGCCGGCCCTCGATCCCCCGCGAGGTGGATCGGGCGCTTCTCATCGACCTGTCCGACGTGCGGGGCGAGTACGACCTGTCCGACGCCATCCGGTTCCAGCTGCGGGACCGCTTCTGGCACGTCGTCGACACCCACGATGGTGCCCGCGCCGGCTGACCATCAGCCCCCGCCGCGGACACTCCGGGGGCGAGACTAAGTGGTACAATAATGTTGTACCACTTGAGTCGGCCGAGAGGATGGCTTCCATGTCCATCACCGCAAGCGAGGCGCGCAAGACGCTCTTCCCGCTCATCGAGCGGGTGAATGCCGACCGAGAGGCGATCGAGATCGTGTCTCGGCGTGGCAACGCCGTGCTCATGCCGGCCGACGAGTACGCCGCCTGGCAGGAGACGGCGTACCTGTTCCGGTCGCCGGCGAATGCACGGCGCCTTCTCGAGTCGTACGAGCAGGCACGCGCCGGCGACGCGGTCCCGCACGAACTCGATCGCTCCGACGAGGTGGTCTGAGCGCGGATGCGACTGGTCTGGACGCGGAACGCCTGGGAGGACTACCTCCACTGGCAGAGCGCCGGCCCACGGATGCTGAAGCGTGTCAACACCCTGGTCGATGCGTGTCTGCGTGATCCGTGCGCCGGGATCGGCAAGCCGGAGCAGCTCAAGTACGGTGCGCAGGGAGCCTGGTCACGCCGAATCACCGAGGAGCACAGGCTCGTCTACCTCGCCGACGGCGATGACCTGATCGTCCTGCAGGCCCGGTACCACTACTGAGCGCAGAGCTGAGTACACACTCGTCGTGAGCGTAGCCGACCGGGGAATACCGACGGTGGGCGAGACGCTGAAGCCACCATGACCGCACCGATCCGCATCGACGTCTGGAGCGACATCGCCTGCCCGTGGTGCTACATCGGCAAGCGCAATCTCGAAGCGGGATTGGCCGCGGCATCCGCTGGCGACGACGCGCCTGTCGTGGAGGTGACGTACCACTCCTTCGAGCTCTCGCCCGACACCCCGGTGGACTTCGAGGGCGACGAGATCGACTTCCTCGCCGGGCACAAGGGGATGCCGAGGGATCAGGTCCAGCAGATGCTCGATCGCGTGAGCGGCGCGGCCGCCGAGGCGGGGCTGCAGTACCGCTTCGACGTGCTGCAGCACACCAACACGGTGCGGGCGCACGAGCTGATCCACGTCGCGAAGGCGCAGGGCGTGCAGCAGGCGATGACCGAGCGGCTCATGTCCGCCTACTTCACCGAGGGGCGTCACCTCGGCCGCGTCGACGAGCTCGTGGCCCTGGCAGAGGAGGTCGGTCTCGACGCCGCGGAGACCCGAGCCGCGCTGGAGGAGCGCCGCTTCCTCGACGCCGTGCGCGCCGACCAGGCCCAGGCCACCGCCTACGGCATCAACGGCGTGCCGTTCTTCGTCATCGACGGCAAGTACGGCGTCAGCGGCGCGCAGCCCGCCGACGCGTTCGCGCAGATCGCCCGCCAGCTGTGGGACGAGCACCGTGCCGCGGAGGCGCCGGTGGCGAAGCCGACCGCGTAGCCGACGGGTGTAGCCGACGGGATAGCTGTCCGCGTCGCCGACGGTATCGCCGGCCTCGCCGATCGGCACGCGGATCAGAAGGGTGGCGGTTCGCCGCCCCCATGGTCACTGTCGCTGCTGAGGAGGGCGTGTTCGACGAGTTTTCGTCGTCGCGGGAGGAGCTCTTCCTGGGGGACGAACCGGATGACGGGTTCGGGTCGGTCGGTGTGGCGTCGTCCGGTGGGGCTGGTCCAGA
>NZ_JASGFE010000079.1:0-5252 GCF_047605725.1 Microbacterium sp. | reverse complement strand
ACCCACCACAACCTCCACACACCCGGTGTTGCAATAGCCCCCTGAAGCCGCCGCCGCGACGCGGCGTTTTGCGCCAGGTGAAGCGGCGCGGCACTTTGCGCCAGGTGAGGGGCGGGCGCCGCCGCGCATCGTGAGTGCGCGGCTCAGGGCAGCCGGTTCGGATCGGTCGGAATGCGCCGGTAGCCGTCGCGGGAGAGCCCGGCGATCGTGCCGACGATGCCGGCGAGCGCGAGGACCGCGATGATGACGAGCATGAACATGGCAGAAACGCTACGATAGCAATGGTTCGGCCAACACTGGCAGAGACGCCACTATGCATCGGATTTCTGCCAATCGGAGAGGATGGCCCATGCACACTGTCGCGTGCATCGTGCAGGAGGGGTTCGCGCCCTTCGAGTTCGGACTCGCGTGCGAGGCGTTCGGGCTGGATCGCCGCGACGACGGCATCCCGAGCTTCGACTTCCGCGTCGTGGCATCCGATCCCGGACCGGTGCGCAGCAATATCGGCTTCACGATCGACGTCGAGCACGATCTCGCCTTCGCCGACGAGGCGGACCTCGTCGTAATCACGCCCATCCCGCGCCCCGACTGGACGCAGGTCGATGAGCGCGTGCTCAGGGTGGTCCAGCGCGCGGTCGCCCGCGACGCGTGGGTGCTCTCGGTCTGCAGCGGGGCGTTCGTCCTCGCGGCGGCCGGGGTGCTCGACGGCAGGCGGGCCACGACGCACTGGAAGTACGCCGAGACCATGGCGCGCATGTATCCGCGCATCGACGTCGATCCGAACGTGCTGTTCGTGCAGGACGGGTGCATCATCACGAGTGCGGGGACGGCGGCGGGGCTGGATGCCTGCCTGCACCTGCTGCGCATCGAGCTCGGTGCGGAGGCTGCCAACACGATCGCACGGCGCATGGTCGTGCCGCCGCAACGCGACGGCGGTCAGGCGCAGTTCATCGACAGGCCGCTGCCGGAGTCGAGCTCGCTCTCGCTCGCGCCGGTGACCGACTGGGTGCTGCAGAATCTGAGCGCGGACCTCTCCGTCGAGCGGCTCGCCGCCCGCGCGCACATGTCCCCGCGCACGTTCGCGCGCCGGTTCAAGGCCGACTACGGCACGACGCCGGCGGCGTGGCTCGCGCGACAGCGGCTCATCCACGCGCAGCGCATGCTGGAGCAGACCGAACTCGGCCTCGACGTCGTCGCGTACGAGTGCGGCTTCGGCTCGGCGGCGGTGCTGCGGCAGCACTTCGCCCGCACGCTCGGCACGACGCCCACCGCGTATCGCGCGCGCTTCTCGTGCACCGGGGCGCCGTTGCCCGCCGCTGCGACCACCGGTCGCGTCGCCTGAGCCTGAGTCGCGCCCCGAGGATCACGCGGTACGCGGGCCGAGCCTCGCGGCCGACCCGACAGGCACTCGACGTGCTGACGCTCCGGTGCTATGAGTGTCGTATGGCGACGGTGGTCGGGGTGCACGGGATCTTTCAGTACAAGTACCATTCCAACCCGGATGTGCTCGCGGGCATCTGGCGAGACGCGCTCGCCGCCGCAGCCGTACCCGCCGACGAGTTCATGCTCGCGTATTACTCCCCGGCCCTGCACACCGTCACTGCGATGGGCGGGCCGTCACTTGATGACCTGTCGCCGACGGAACACGCTCTCATGGTTGAGTGGCTGAAGCAGGTGGGGGTTCCGGATGCCGTGGCGCAGGGACCCGTGACCGGGTGGCTGCGGGATGGCGTCGATTGGCTGATCCGCAGCGGACGCGCTGCGGGCGCCACGCATGCGATGGTGGGGTCGGTGCTGGCCGAGATCGCGACCTATACCAGCACCACGCACCCGGAGCCGCGTCGCAACGTCCACGCCCTCGTGGGCGAGGTCATCCGCGCGCAGCAGCCCCGCGTGGTCGTCGCGCACTCCCTCGGATCGGTGGTCGCCTACGAGACGCTCTGGGCAGAGCCCGATCTCGACGTTCCCCTGCTTGTGACAGTCGGCTCACCGCTTGCGCTGACGAACGCGTTCTACGATTCGTTCGTTCCTCCTGCCGCAATTGCTCACACCCGCCCGCCCGGGGTGCAGAGATGGGTCAACTTCGCCGATGTCGGAGATCTCGTCGCCGTCCCGAAGCACCTCTCCAATTATTTCACCGGCATCGAGACGGATGAGACCGTCGTCATCGATGCGTTCGAGTGCCACAAGATCGTCCCGTACCTCACGTGCCCTCCCGTGGCATCCGTGATCCGGGAAGGCCTCCAGCCGTGAGCCGCCGCGCGCTGGTCGTCACCATACCCAACCCCGGCGGGATCGAAAATGACGAGTACCCGTCGCTCGCTGATTTCGCCCACCATGCGTCTGAGGTCGGTGCCGCGCTGAGAGAACTCGAGTATGACGAGGTGAACGGTCCTGACGGCACGGCTGAGTGGGATGCCGAGCGCCTGGACGCCGAGGTCCGTTCGCTGATCCGCGAGAAGGATCCCGACGGTGTCAGACTCGTGCACATCCTCGGGCATGGCAAGGCAGAGGTCGGATCCCTCCGGGTTGTGGGCGCGGACGGCGAGACGGACGCACAATGCGACGTGGTGTCGTGGTTGAGTGCGATCCAGTCGGATCCAGACGCTCCGCCGAGGCACCCTCTCACGCTGTTCATCCTCGACACGTGCCACAGCGGCGCCGCCGCAGATCCGAGCTGGGGCGGCGATGTGTTCACCGAGGGTTTGCGCGGATGGGTACTCGCCGCATCGGCGAAGGAGAAATCGGCATACAACGGACGGCTGAGCAAAGCCGTCGCTGAGACGCTCAAGCAGATCGCTCAGAACACGTTCGGCATGGACACGCAGGTGCGGTGGGTGCCGTGGCCCCTGTTCCGCGACCGCGTGCGCGATGTCGTGGAGCGCGATCAGGGCGAGGTCCACCGCCAGCGGGTGACGGCGACCCGGACCGATCGCGACATCGAGTTGGCCTTCATTCCCAATCCGGGTTACGTCGCGCCGGGCGCGATCGATAAGGCCCGGTCGATCGCATCGCCGGGATTGGCCGAGTTCCTCGACGCCGAGCACTTCGCCGCGCGTGCAGGCGGGCACCCGGGCCGTGCGTCGACCGACGAGTACGGATCGTTCGCGGGAAGAGCGAGCCAGCTTCATGCGCTGACGAAGTGGATCGAACGAGCCGACGCCAGAGACTCCGTGCGGGTGGTCACCGGCAGTCCCGGTGCGGGCAAGTCCGCACTCATCGGCATACTCGTGTGCGCGGCGCATCCGGAACTCAGGGATGCGACGAAGAAGATCTGGAACCGCGCGGCGACGTGTCCGAGAAAGCAGAAGGCGATCGCCGCCGTCCATGTCAGAGCCATGACCGTGTCACAGGTGCTCATGGCAATCGCCCAGCAGCTCGACCTCCGCCCGGCCACCGTCCAGGGAACGAGTGCGGCGGACTGGACTGAATCATCGCTCGTCGAGGCTCTTTCCACACTCCCTGCACCGCCGCTGGTCGTGATCGACGCCGTGGACGAATCCGCCGATGTCGCAGGGGTCGTCGGCTTGCTCGCGGCTCTCGCCTCCCGCACCGCCGATGGCGGCGTGATCTCGCGGCTCCTGGTGGGCACACGCTCCGGGTCGCTCTGGCCGAAGATCGATCGGTGGGTGTCCACGCTGGGTGACGGGCTGGTCGTGAGCCTCGACGACGTCGGGATCGATCAGATGCGAAACGACCTCGAGGCCTACTTCCGCTCGGAGTTGCCCGACGAGGCCTTTGACGTGGGCAGCCGCCTTGCCGACGTCCTCGTCGGTGCGCACGACGACCACGCCGAGTGGGGGCTGTTCCTCGTCGCGACTCTGCTTGCGCAGTCGCTGGCCCGACGTGTTCGGTTCTATGAGCCGATCACCGAGGATGACGTCGTCGCACAGATACCGACGAGTTTGCCGGGAATCCTCGACATCGACCTGGAGACCTCGGAGCACCCGTCGCTGGCCCGCGCCCTGCTCACCTGCCTGGCGTGGGGCAAGGGCGACGGCATGCCGTTGTCTGTGATCGAGCTGCTCATGAACGGCCTGTTCCACCCGCACGCTTCGGTCACGTCGGCGGAGCTCCTGGCCTTGTTGGACAATCTGCGGTTCTACCTTCGCCGCGGCGCGGACGAACACGGCCAGACCCTCTACCGTCTCTTCCATCAGAGCCTCATCGACTATCTGCGCACGGATGCCGCGACGCTCGCCTACCGGCTGCTCGACGTCCTCCTCGAGGATCGCCCCGTGATCGAAGGTCGGCGTTGCTGGGCGAGCGCGGACCCCTACCTCAAGCAACACATCCTCAGTCATGCGATCGATGCCCTCTGCGCCGTCCAACTCATCGAAGACGACACCGAACTACTCGTGCACGCCGAGCCAGAATCCGCTCTTGATGCGATCCGCCATGTCGCACGCGACGGTGGTCGCGCGAACGCGCTGAGTGGCACTGCGCTCACTGACAAGGTGCGTGCGTTGATCGCGATCTACCGCACGACCTCGCTCCGAGGACTCACCGCGCAAGAGCGTCGTGACGTTCTGGCGATGAACGCCGCCCGATTCGGTCTGCCTCACCTGACGCAGGAGTTTGTCGGACACCCCGACAGCGCGAGCGCGTGGTCGCCGGCCTGGGCGACCGGGGAGCACGTGCGCGGAGCGGCGGTCGAGGCTCCCCTCACCGGCCACAGAGGTAGGGTGTGTGCGGTCGCGTGCACCAGTCTGGGTGACCTGCCCATTGCCGTCACCGGCGGCTACGACGGGACGGTGCGGATCTGGGACCTCAGCACGGGCACCCAGCTCGGTGATCCCCTTCCCGGCCACACCGGTTCGGTGACGTCGGTCGCGTGCAGCACCGTCGGCGACGACCCCGTGGCCGTCACCTGCGGAACCGACGGGATGCTGCGGATCTGGGACCTCGGCACGGGCACCCAACTCGGTGACTCGCTTCCCGGCCACATCGGCGGGGTGGACGCGGTTGCGTGCACCAGCCTGGCCGGTCGGCCCGTCGCGGTCGCCGCAGGGGACCACAGCACGCTCCGGATCTGGGATCTCGCCACGGGAACCCAGATCGGCGGCCCCTTCACCGGTCACATCGGCGGGGTGGACGCGGTTGCGTGCACCGCTGTGAACGGCCTGCCCGTCGCCGTGACCGGTGGGCACGATGGCACGGTGCGGCTGTGGGACCTCTCCACGGGCGCCGCCGTAGCCGGCCCCTTCACCGGTCACGTCGGTGCGGTGACCGCGGTCGCCTCCGCTGCGCTG
>NZ_JASGFE010000078.1:0-5363 GCF_047605725.1 Microbacterium sp. | reverse complement strand
TCTGGATCACGATCTTGGGGCCGCGCTCCTCGCCGAGGACCTCGGCGGTGACGGTGACCGTCGCGAGCTTGTCGGCGTCGGTCGTGACGGCGTCGCCGTCGACGAGCAGGACGGCGGGGAGCTGAAGCGTGTCGCCGACCTCGGCCTGCTGGCGGTCGAGCACGACGATCGTGCCGACCTCGACCTTCTCCTGCCGCCCACCGGCGCGCACTACTGCGTAGACCACTTCATACCTGTTTCTTCGGGGAGCGCACCGCTCCGATTGTCTGTCCGAGACTGGAAGTCCTGGTGCGGAGCGTCTCGACGCACCAAGGATCGAGTTTACCGGATGCCGCACGGGAGGGCAAAAGCGCGGCTCGCGCCGCGGTCCCTGACCGAAACAATAGGTAAGGCTGGCCTAAATGACTGGTAGGTTGAGGGGACCCATCCCCCCTCATCCCGAAGGGAGCGCCTCGTGCGCCTCACCAGAATCCTCGGCGCCGCCGCAGCGGCCACGCTCGTCGCCGCCCTCGCCGCCTGTTCCTCGTCCGCCCCGGAGGAGACCACGAGCGCCGAGAGCGACGGCGCCTTCCCGGTCACGATCGAGCACGTCTACGGCGAGACCATCATCGAGAGCAAGCCCGAGCGCGTAGCCACCGTCGCGTGGGCGAACCAGGAGGTTCCGCTGGCCCTGGGCATCGTCCCGGTCGGCATGGCGAAGGTCACCTGGGGCGATGACGACCACGACGGCGTCCTGCCGTGGGTGGAGGACAAGCTCACCGAGCTCGGCGCCGACACCCCGGTGCTGTTCGATGAGACCGACGGCATCGACTTCGAGGCCGTCGCCGACACCGAGCCCGACGTCATCCTCGCGGCATCCTCCGGCATCACCGAGGACGAGTACGAAACGCTGTCGAAGATCGCGCCCGTCGTCGCCTACCCGGGCGAGGCCTGGGGCACCTCTCTGGAAGACATGATCGCGCTGAACTCCACCGCCCTCGGCGAGGCCGACGCCGGTGCCGAGCTCATCGACGACCTGCACGCGCAGATCACCGCCGCCCTCGACGAGAACAGCGCACTGAAGGACAAGAAGGTGCTGTTCGCCTTCTTCGAGGCGACCGACCTCAGCCAGATCGGCTTCTACACGCCGATCGACACCCGCCCCGGGTTCCTCCTGAGCATCGGGCTGCCTGCGCCCGCGGTCCTGGAGGAGTACCAGGACAGCACCGAGTTCTACACCTCGATCAGCGCCGAGCAGGCCGACGAGCTCGACGACGTCGACATCATCGCCACCTACGGCGACGACACGACGCTCGCGACCCTGCAGGCCGACCCGCTGCTGTCGAAGATCCCGGCGATCGCGGAGGGCCGGGTCGCCATCCTGGAGAACGACACGCCGCTGGCGGCATCCGCCAACCCCTCGCCGCTGTCGATCGGGTGGGGCATCGGCGACTACTTCGCCCTCCTCGCCTCGCCGCTGCAGGGGTGACCGCAGTCCTTCCGGATCGTGCACCGGGCGCCGCAGCACTGCGGCGCCCGGTGCTGGCGCGCACGCTGTGGCTTGCGGCCGGAGCGGGCGCGATCGTGGTCCTCGCGGCGCTGTCGGTCTCCTTCGGCGTCCGCGCCGTCGCGTTCGACGACATCCTGGCGGGGCTCGCCGGGCACGCCGACACCGTCTCCCAGGCGGCCATCGTCAAGCGCATCCCGCGCACTGTGCTGGCGATCCTGGTCGGGGGCGCCCTGGCCCTGTCCGGAGCCACCATGCAGGCCGTCACCCGCAACCCGGTCGCCGATCCCGGCATCCTGGGCGTGACCGGCGGGGCATCGCTGGCGGTGGTCGTCGGGATCGCGCTGTTCGACATGGCCGGCTCCTGGGCCTTCATCGCGGTGGCGGTCGTGGGGGCCGCGGTGGCGGCGGTCTTCGTCTACACGGTCGGCTCGCTCGGCCGGGGCGGGGCGACCCCGCTCAAGCTCGCGCTGGCGGGAGCGGCGACCTCCGCGGCGTTCGTCTCCCTCATCAGCGCGATCATGCTGCCCCGCGTCGACCTCCTGCCCACCTTCCAGGCCTGGCAGATCGGCGGGGTCGGCGGCGCGGACTGGGCCAAGCTCGCCGCCCTCGCCCCGGTCCTCGCGATCGGGATGCTGGTCTGCTTCGCATGCGCTCGCGGGATGAACTCCCTCGCCCTGGGCGACGATCTGGCCGCAGGGCTCGGCGAGCACGTGTTCCGCACGCGGCTGGTGTCGGCCCTGGGCGCGGTGGTCCTCGCCGGGGCGGCCACGGCCATTGCGGGCCCCATCGGCTTCGTCGGACTCGTCATCCCGCACATGTGCCGTCTGCTCGTGGGCACCGACCACCGCTGGCTGCTGCCGTTCTCGGCCCTCGGCGGGGCCGCGCTGCTGCTGGCCGCCGACGTGGTGGGCCGGGTCGTCGCCCCCTCGTCCGAGGAGATCCAGGTCGGCATCATCACCGCCGTGATCGGAGCGCCGTTCTTCATCTGGATCGTGCGCCGGCAGAAGGTGCGCGAGCTGTGACCGCCGTCGTCGTCGCCGGGCGCCGCGCGCGTCACCGCCGCCACGCCCTCACCGCGATCGTGCTCGGGGCGATCCTGTTCGTCCTGTCCTGCATCGCGTTGATGGTCGGCAACACGTTCTACCCGCCCGACGAGGTCGTCCGGGTGATCCTCGGCGAGACCGTGCCCGGCGCCTCCTTCACGGTGGGCGAGCTGCGCCTGCCGCGCACGGTCCTGGCCCTCCTGGCCGGGGCGGCCTTCGGCATCGCCGGGGTCACGTTCCAGACGCTGCTGCGCAACCCCCTGGCATCCCCCGACATCATCGGGATCGCCGAGGGCGCGAGCGCCGCCGCCGTGTTCGGGATCGTCGCGCTGTCGGCCGGTGGCGCGGTCGTGTCCACCCTCGCCCTGGTCGGGGCGCTCGTGACCGCCCTCGCGATCTACCTGCTCTCCAACAAGGGCGGCTTCGCCGGGACGCGGCTGATCCTCATCGGCATCGGCGTGTCGGCGATGCTGCAGAGCGTCGTGTCGTACCTGCTCTCGCGCGCCGCGCAGTGGGACATCCAGACCGCGATGCAGTGGCTCACCGGCAGCCTCAACAGCGCCTCGTGGGACCGCGTCGCGCCGCTGGCTCTCGCGAGCCTCGTGATCCTCCCGTTCCTGCTCGCCCAGTCGCGGTCGCTCGGCATGCTGCAGCTGGGCGACGACTCCGCGGCCGGTCTCGGGGTGCGGGTGAGCCGCACGCGGCTCCTGTTCATCGTCGGCGCGGTCGCGCTCCTGGCCTTCGCCACCGCCGGCACCGGCCCGATCGCGTTCGTGGCGTTCATGGCGGGCCCGATCGCTTCGCGCCTGACCGGACCCGGCGCGAATCTGCTCGTGCCCGCGGCGCTGGTGGGAGCCGTGCTCGTGCTCGGCGGCGACCTCATCGGCCAGTTCGCGCTCGGCAGCCGCTACCCGGTCGGCGTCGTCACCGGCGTGCTGGGCGCGCCGTACCTCATCTACCTGCTCATCCGCACCAACCGTCAAGGGGTCTCGCTGTGACCGAAAGCCATCAGCTCACCGCCGAGGGGCTCACGCTCTCCTACGGCGAGCGCACGATCGTCGACGGACTGGACCTCGCCGTCGCGCCCGGGAGGATCACCGTCATCGTGGGAGCGAACGGATGCGGCAAGTCCACGCTGCTACGCGCGCTGGCCCGGCTCCTCTCCCCGCACACGGGGCAGGTCGTGCTCGACGGCGCCTCCGTGCACTCCCGCCCGACCAGAGAGGTCGCCCGCATCCTGGGCCTGCTCCCGCAGTCCCCGATCGCGCCGGAGGGGATCGCGGTGGCCGACCTGGTCGGCCGGGGTCGGCATCCGCATCAGCGGACCCTGTCCCGTTGGAGCGCACACGACTACGAGGTCGTCGCCGACGCCCTGCGGGTCACCGACACGACCGAGCTGGCCGACCGCAGCGTCGACGAGCTCTCCGGCGGCCAGCGTCAGCGCGTCTGGATCGCGATGGCGCTGGCGCAGGAGACCGACATCCTGCTGCTGGACGAGCCGACGACGTTCCTCGACGTCGCCAACCAGGTCGAGGTGCTGGACCTGCTCACGGACCTGCGCACCTCGCGCGGCACCACGATCGTCATGGTGCTGCACGACCTCAACCTCGCGGCACGCTACGCCGACCAGCTCGTCGCGATGAAGGACGGGCGCGTGCACGCGGTGGGCGCGCCCGTCGACATCGTCACGAGCGACCTCGTCCACGAGGTCTTCGGCCTTGCGAACCGCATCGCCATCGACCCGGTCTCGGGAAAGCCCCTGGTCACCCCCATCGGACGGCACCATGTCCGCTGACTGACCCGGTGCGGTCATAGGATGCCGGGGTGGCCATTCTCGTCGACGACGCACGCTGGCCCGCGCACGGCCGCATGTGGGCGCACCTGATCAGCGACAGCGACCTCGACGAGCTGCACGCGTTCGCCCAGGCGCACGGCATCCCCCGGCGCGGATTCGACCGCGACCACTACGACGTGCCCGAGGAGTCGATCGCCCGGCTCGTCGCGGGCGGCGCCCAGCACGTGGACGGGCACGAGCTGGTCAGAAGGCTCGTCGCCTCGGGCCTGCGGGTCACCACCCGGCAGCGCCGCGGGCTCTGATCAGCCCTGCTCCCCCAGGGCCGGCGCGACCGGCGTGCCCGCCAGCGCCGCCGTGGTCACGCGGCGCCGCGAGCGCCCCTGACCCGGCGCCTTGGGCGCGGGAAGGGCCTCCAGCACCGAGTCGAGGAGGAGCTCCTTCTCCGTGCGCGGACGCGCGGACGCGGCATCCGACCGCTTGCGGCGCGCCTTCTTCGGGCGCTCCGCGACGGCGGGCTCGGGTGCGGGCTCCGCTGCGGGAACATCGTCGTGCGGGTGGATCGTGGATGCCGCGATCTGCGCCAGCGCCGACTTCACGCCCTCGGTGATCACGTGCGTGCCGCCGCCCGGCGCGGTGGAGACCGGCGGGGCCTGACGACTGCGCCGGGCGCCGCCGCCGTTCTGCGACGACGCGCGGTGCTTGACCACGGGGTCGTGGTGCACGATCACGCCGCGACCGGCGCACACCTCGCACGCCTCGCTGAAGGTCTCCAGCAGCCCGAGCCCGAGCTTCTTGCGGGTCATCTGCACGAGCCCGAGCGAGGTGACCTCGGCCACCTGGTGTTTCGTGCGGTCACGGCTCAGACACTCGATGAGCCGTCGCAGCACGAGGTCGCGGTTGGATTCGAGCACCATGTCGATGAAGTCGACCACGATGATGCCGCCGATGTCGCGCAGGCGCAGCTGCCGGACGATCTCCTCCGCCGCCTCGAGGTTGTTCTTGGTGACGGTCTCCTCGAGGTTTCCCCCCGAGCCGA
>NZ_JASGFE010000077.1:0-5373 GCF_047605725.1 Microbacterium sp. | reverse complement strand
GCCGCGAGGTTGCGGTCGCGCTGCGGCTGCGACAGGTTGCCGTGCAGGTCGACCGCGGGGATGCCCTGGGCGGTCAGCTTCTTCGCGAGCTTCTTGGCGTGGTGCTTGGTGCGCATGAACAGGATGCGGCGGCCCGTGCCCGACGCGAGCGTGCTCACGACCTCGTTCTTCGCGTCGGTGTCGGCGAGGGTGAACACGTGGTGGGTCATCGCGGCGACCGGGGAGTTCGCCTCGTCGACCGAGTGCAGCACCTCGTTCTGCAGGAAGCGGGCGACGAGCTTGTCGACGCCGTTGTCGAGCGTGGCGCTGAACAGCAGCCGCTGTCCGCCGCGCGGCGTTGCGCTGAGGATGCGGGTGACGCCGGGGAGGAACCCCAGGTCGGCCATGTGATCGGCCTCGTCGATGACGGTGATCTCGACGGCATCCAGGTTCACGAATCCCTGCTTCATGAGGTCTTCGAGCCGGCCGGGGCAGGCGACGACGATGTCGACGCCGGCGCGCAGCGCCTGCACCTGGCGGTGCTGCGAGACGCCGCCGAAGATCGTCGTGGTGGTCAGGCCGTACGCGCGCGCGAGCGGTGCGAGCACCGCGTCGATCTGCGTGGCGAGCTCGCGTGTGGGAGCGAGCACCAGGCCCGAGGGGCGTCCGGCGCGGCGCGTGCGGGCGGCGTCGCGCAGACGCGCGACCATCGGGATGGAGAAGGCGAGGGTCTTGCCCGAGCCGGTCTTGCCGCGCCCGAGCACGTCGCGGCCGGCGAGGGTGTCGGGCAGGGTGTCGACCTGGATCGGGAAGGCGGTGGTCTTGCCGTCGGCGGAGAGCACGTCGACGAGGGGGGCGGGCACGCCGAGCGCGCCGAAGGAGGTTTCAGTCATGAGGTGTTTCTGAGCACGCGACGGTGCCCGGGTCGGTGGCCCGCACGCGGATGCGCGCACGGGTTCGCCGTACGAAGAATGTCAGCCGACATCGGCCTGAGCCGGCGGCGAGGGAAGCGTTCTACGACGCGAGAGCGCGGTGTGCGCTGCAAGTGCTCCCGACTCTAGCAGTCGATCAGGTGCCGAAGGCTGTGAGCAGCACCGCCGTCACCGCCCAGAAGGCGACCACGAAGACGACGTCGCGCGCGCGGAAGGGCACCAGGTGCCGCTCGGTGCGGTCGGGGTGGGCGCCGAAGGCGCGCGCGTCCATCGCGAGCGCCACCCGCTCGGCGTGCCGGATCGCGCCCGCCAGCAGCGGCACGATGTACCCCCACCAGCGGGCGATCGCGGCGAACGGCCCGCGACCGGCGTGCGCGCCGCGCACGCGGTGGGCCTGACGGATGAGGTCGAGCTCGTGCCCGAACCGTGGCACGAAGCGCAGAGCCGCCAGCGCGGTGTAACCGACGCGGTACGGCACGCGCAGCTGCTGCACGGTGGCGCGCACGAGGTCGGGGCCGGAGGTGGTGGAGCCGGCGACCAGGGCCAGCGCGACGATCGCGCCGATCCGCAGCGCCGTGGCGGCACCGACGAGCACCGCGCCGCCGTAGAGGGTCCAGCCGCCGAGCGAGAGCACCTCGACCGAGCGGTCGACGCGCGAGGCATCCGTCCACACGCTCATCCCGAGCGTCAGCACCGCCACACCCAGCGGCAGTGCGATGCCGAGGGTGAGGGCGAGACCTCGCGTGAACGGGGCGCCGATCAGCAGCACGACGGCCGAGAGGGCGAGGAAGGCGAGCGGGGTGGCGAGGTCGCGCACGAGCACGAGCAGCACCATGGCAGGGAGGGGACCTGCGAGCTTGGCGAGCGGGTTGAGCGTCGTGAGGAAGCGGCCGGGCGCGGTGGCGCGCGCGTAGGGGTCGAACGCGGCATCCGTCATGCGATGCTCCCCGGCAGGTCGGCGAGGCGGGCGACAGCGGCGAGGGAGGGATGCCGGTGCAGCCCGCGCAGCGCGCGTCGCAGCGGCGGCGGGCGCAGGCCCGCGCGCTCGATCAGCGCCTCGTCGGCGAAGACCGTGGCGGTCGCCCCGTCGGCGGCGATGCGGCCGTCCGCGACGACGACGGTGCGCTGGGCGTGCTCGGTGACGAGCTGCAGGTCGTGCGTCACGACGATGACCGTCGTGCCGTCGGCGTGGAGCCCGCGCAGCAGCTGCAGGAGCTCCTCGGCGCGCGCCCGGTCCTGACCGAAGGTGGGTTCGTCGAGAGCGAGCACCGGAGCGGCGGCCACCAGTGCGGTGCCCACCGAGAGGCGTCGCTTCTGACCGCCGGAGAGGAGGAACGGATGCCGGTCGGCCTGACCGTCGAGACCGAACCGTTCGAGGAGGTCGGTCGCGCGGTCGCGCACCTCGTCTTCGGGAAGGCCCTGCAGGCGCAGTCCGTGCGCGAGCTCGTCGAAGGCCGTCCGGGCGAGGAACTGGTGCTCGGGATTCTGGAACACGAACCCGATGCGGCGGGCCCGCGCGCGCAGCCGCGTGCGCGCGGGGTCGGTGCCGTCGATGCGCACGGTCCCGCGCGGGGCCGGGATCACGCCCGCGATCGCCTGGAGGAGGCTCGTCTTGCCCGCGCCGTTCGCCCCGACGATCGCGACGAACTCGCCGGCGCGCACGGTGAGGTCGACGTCGTGGAGCACGCGCGTGCGCCCGCGGGCGAGGGTGAGCCCGCGTACCTCGACGATCGCCGGGCCCGGGCTGGCGTCGCGGGGCCGTTCGCGCCCACGAACCTCGGAGTCTTGCGCGAACTTCGGAGGATTTGGGCGAAATCCTCCGAAGTTGGTGCGATTCTCCGAAGTTCCGGATGCCGGTGCGGGCATCGGCGCGGGGCACCGCTCGAGCGCTGCGCGCAGCTCCTCGGGGGTCAGCGGGAGCGGATCGAGGGCGTAGCCGGCCGCGCGCAGGCGCAGCGCGGCGAGGGCCGAGACCGGCAGCCACACGCCGAGCTCGTGCAGCTCGTCGGCGCGGGCGCGCAGCACGTCGTCGACCGAGCCGTCGGCGACCGTGCGACCGGTCGCGTCGAGCACGACGACGCGGCTGGTCAGCGCGACCGCCTCGTCGAGGTTGTGCTCGACGAGGAGGATCGCGCGGTCGCCGCCGGTCACCACGTCGCGCAGCGCCGCGTACACGTCCTCGATCCCGCGCGGGTCGAGGTTCGCGGTGGGCTCGTCCAGCACCAGCAGGGGCGAGCCGAGCGCGAGCGCGCACGCGATCGCGAGCCGCTGGCGTCCGCCTCCGGAGAGGCGGTCGGGGTTGTCTTCCCGGCGCTCCCACAGCCCCACGCGGCGCAGCGCCGCCTCCGTCCGCGCGAGCACGTCGGTCACCGGCATCCGCAGGTTCTCCGGGCCGAAGGCGACCTCGTCGAGCACCGTCCCGGTGACCAGCTGCGCATCGGGATCCTGGAACACCATGCCCACGTGCGTGCTCAGCCGCGCGACCGGCGTGGTGGTCGCATCGAGCCCGGCGACCTCGACCGACCCGGTGATCCGCGCGGGCACCGACTGCGGGATCAGCCCGTTGAGCGTGAGCGCGAGCGTGGACTTCCCCGAGCCGCTGGGCCCGAGCAGCAGCACGACCTCTCCCGGTGCGATGCGGAACGTGGCCGCGGCGGGGGTCGCGGCATCCGCCCCCTCGTGGGTGACGCCGAGCTCGCGCACGTGCACGAGCGCGGCAGAGGTCACGGGCGGTCCCAGCGGAGAGGGTCAAGAGGGCACCTCCAACTTAGCCGGGCCTTACCCGGCCCGATCGGCCCCGCCCGGCCCGCCTACCGGCTCACCAACTTCGGAGAGTCGCGCGAGGTTCGGAGGATTCCGCCGAAATCCTCCGAACTTCGCGCAAGACTCCGAACTTCGGGCGCCCCGCAGCGCGCGCCGGCGCACCCGCGGCGGCGCCCCGCGCCCGTGTCAGCGCACTGCGCGGGCCACGCCGGTTCGCCGCAGGCTCGCTCCGAGAGCGAGTCCGGCCGCCGTCCAAAGGACCGGCCCCAGCACGAGCAGCACCCAGAACACGACGAGCGCCCACGGCGCGAGCCTTCCCGCGTCGAGGGCGAAGCTCATCGCCACAGCCAGCACCGCGCCGACGATCCCGCCGGAGAGGAAGAAGCGCCAGCGCTGCCAGATCCGGTAGCGGGCGAGGGCGGCGATGCCCTCCTGGAGACCGCCGATGAGCAGGGCCGTGCCGAGGTAGCGTCCGATCCACTGCGGAGCGAACGCGCCGGCGACCAGTGCCGCGACGCCGTGCGTGACCAGCGCGACCCAGGGCCGGCGCAACAGTTCCTGCGCGATGACACCGGGGATCACGTGCGAGCCGAGCACGAGCCCGTACACGATGGGCGCGAGCGCCCACACCGGTGCGCTGACGTAGCCGGCGAGCGCGCCCAGCAGACCGGTCGCGACGCCGATCGCCGCGCAGATCAGCAGGACTCGCGTCGAGAGGCGGGATGCCGGAGCCACCCGACCAGCGTATCGGCGGTGGGCTGCCGTGGACCATGCCGGCGCCTGCCCGCCCACGGACGAGCGGGATCAGCGCCGGCGCCGCCCGAGCCCGGGACGGCGCGCGCCGCCGGTCGGGTCAGCCGGCGACCGCGCTTGCGGACGGGCCGGGGGTCGTCTCGTCGGCCCAAACGATGGACAGGCCCGGCACCTCGTGGCTCTTGAGGTAGCGGGTGAAGAAGGGGCACGTGGGCACGACCGTCTCGCCGCGCTCGGCGAGGTCGGCGGCCGTACCGGCCGCGAGGACCGTGCCGAGCCCCCTGCCCTCGAACGCGTGGTCGATGAGGGTGTGGTGGATGACCAGCCGCCCCCGCGCGTCGACGTAGTAGTCCAGGTACCCGGCGAGCAGGTCGTCGAGGTGGATCTCGTAGCGGTGCCGCTCGTCGTTGCGGGTGACCGTCGGGGCGCTCTGTACGGGCATGTGGCATCCTCTCGTCGCAGTCCAACCTACGGCGCGCTCGCCTCCCGCGCACCCGCCCGCCCGCCCGCTCCCGCCCCCGCCCCCCTCCGCCCGCTCCCACCCCCGTCCGCCCCCGCCCCCGTCCGCCCCCGCCCGCCCTCCTCCCCGCGAGACTCCATTGGTGCACCGAGACTGCACGCCCAGCACGCAGTCTCGGTGCACGGGTGAAGTCTCGCGGATGCGCGGGTGGGCGGATGGGCGGGTGGGCGGGTGCGCGGGTGCGCGGGTGCGCGGGTGCGCGGATCGCGGATGCCGGTGGGGACGGCCGCGGCGGGCGTCGGCGGTCGCGGCTATCGTGAACGGGTGAGCAGCGCCGGAGGGGACCCGTACGCCGACCTGGTTTGGGACCCCGACGAGCTCGCGCCACCGGACGACCCCGACGCGCCGCCGCCACCGGAGTTCGACGGGTACGGCGCCGCGATCGCCCGCGCCACCCGCGCCGCGCCGCGCCCGGCCCGCGCCGCA
>NZ_JASGFE010000076.1:0-5404 GCF_047605725.1 Microbacterium sp. | reverse complement strand
GCGCGAGAAGGTCGGGGACCGTCAGCGTGTCGGAGATCTTGGCGAACGAGAGGCGCGAGGCGCCTCGGCCGTTCTTGGGGGTGGTGGTGGGATTGGTTGCGTTGCGCGCAGCAGCCAAGGGAATTACCTCCATGAGCCCGGGCGTGGGCGGGTTTCCTTGTCGTCAGGTGGAGTGCTCCGTCCCCGCCGCCTGCCACACGCGCCGCCGGAGCGGGGATCTGCAGGCGCCAGCCGACCACCATATGAGGGCAAGGGGGAGGGAGCGCAACTACCTACTATAGGCGAGGCGACGCGCCATGTCCAGCCGAATCCTTGACGAGTTTCCCGCCCTGCGGTATAACCCTCGCCCTCGCCCCCTCGCCCCCTCGCCCCCCCGCCCTCGCCCTCGTCGCGGGGCGCCCCGCGCGTCAGGCGCCGGGGCGGGCGTGGCGGAAGCGCAGGCGCGTGCCGGGGCGGGCCTGCGCGAGGGCGTCGCGGGAGGCATCCGCCACCACCGCGATCACGGGGTAGCCGCCGGTCACCGGGCCGTCGGGCCCGAGAATGACGGGGCGGCCGTCGGGCGGCACCTGGATCGCGCCCGGCAGCATCCCCTCGCTCGGCAGCTCGTCGGTGCGGATGCGGCGCAGGGCGGGTCCGTCGAGGCGGATGCCGACGCGATCCGCCTCGTTCGAGACGGTCCAGTCGGCCTCGAACAGCCCCGCGGCGGCGGCGAGCCAGTCGGCGCGCGGGCCGGGGGCCAGCGCGATCTCGATCGCGGTGTCGTCCGGCGGGCCCCACGGCCGCAGGTCGTCGGGCGGGATCGGGGCGGCGGGGTCGGGGCCGGCGGGCGTGAGCCGGTCGCCCGCGCGCAGCGGAGCGGGGCCGAGCCCCGACAGGGTGTCGGTCGAGCACGATCCCGCGACGCCGGTCGCCGCGACCCCGCCGCGGATCGCGAGGTACGCCCGCGTGCCGTGCGCGAACCAGTCGAGGTGCAGCTCGGAGCCCGCGGGCCACAGCTGCGGGGCGTAGGGGTCCATCGGATGCCCGTCGACAAGAACGGCGCCCCACGCACCCGTGACCGCGATCCAGAGGTCGCTCTCGGCGCGCGCCCGGAAGCCGCCCATCGTGATCTCGACCCCGGCGGCATCCTCGCGGTTGCCGAGCAGGCGGTTCGCCGTCCGGAGGGCCGCGCGGTCGGCGGCCCCCGCCGTCGCGATGCCCTCGGCGGCGTGCCCCGGCCGCCCCTGGTCCTGCACCGTGGCGAGCAGCCCCGGCTCGACGACGAGCGCGCCCCGGCCCTCGTCCCGAGAGCGCGTGTGCGCGTCGAGACCGCGTGCGAGGGCTGCGGTCTCGACGCGCACGGGCGGTCTCGCCGAGGCGGCCGCAGCGAGCGGGGAGGGCGCCGGGGAGGCGGCCGCCGGGGCGGGGAGGGCGGCGAACCGGACCCGCGCGCCGGGGGCGAGGAGGGCGGGCGTCACGGCATCCGCGTCGAACAGGCGCGCGGAGGTCGTGCCGATCAGCTGCCATCCCCCCGGGCTCTCCCGCGGGTACGCGCCGGAGAACTCGGCGGCCAGGCCCACGGCCCCCGCCGGAACCCGCGTGCGCGGGGTCGCGCGGCGCGGCACGTCGTACCGCCAGTCGGCGCTGACGAGGTACCCGAACCCTGGCGCGAACCCCGTGAACGCGACCGTCCACTCGCACGCGGCGTGCCGTTCGGCGAGCTCTGCGGGGCGGATGCCGAGGGCATCCGCCAGCTCGTCCAGGTCGGGGCCGTCGTAGACGATCGGCAGCTCGACCAGCGGCGCGACGCGGCGCTCCGGCACGGGTCCGCCACCCGCACGCGCGATCCACGCCCGCGTGGCCGCGAGGCTCAGCCGGCGCGGATCCACGTGCACGAGCACGGTCCGCGCGGCGGGGACGAGGTCGACCACGCCGTCCGGCACGTCCGCGGCCAGTCGCGCGTGCAGCGCGAGCACGTCGTCGAGCCGATCGACCTCGACGAGCAGCGCGCGGTCGCCGAACGGCAGGATCCGCCCCGTCACCGCGGCGCACCGCCCGTCCGGCATCCGCCACGCCCCCGGCAGGCAGCCACCGCGCCCGGGGTCGGTGAGGTCGCGTTCACCACGGCGCGCGCACCTCGATGCCGGCATCGGCGAGCGCCTCCCGCACGGCGCGGGCCATCGCGACGGCGCCGGGGGTGTCGCCGTGGACGCACAGCGACACGGCATCCGTTCGCACCACGTCACCGGGAGCGCCGTCGACGGCCTCGACCACGCCCTCCGTCGCGAGGCGCACGGCGCGCGCGGCGACCAGCTCGGCACCGTGCAGCAGGTCGCCGGGCTCGCCGCGCGGCACGAGAGCACCCGACGCCAGGTACCCGCGATCGAGGAACGCCTCACGCCGGAACGGCAGCCCGGCCGCCGCCGCGGCGAGCGAGATCTCGCCTTCCAGGCCCAGGATCGGCACGGCCCGGCCGAGGCGCTCGGACAGACCGGCGACGGCGGATGCCACGGCCCGAGCCTGCGCCGGATCCTCCCGGATCGCGTGGTAGAGCGCGCCGTGCGGCTTGACGTAGCGGATGTCGGCTCCCGCGGCGAGGAGCGCCGCGAGCTGCGCGTCGAGGCTCGCGCGCAACTCGGCCGCCGGCAGCGACATCCGTGCGCGGCCGAACCCCGCGCGGTCGGGGTAGGAGGGGTGGGCGCCGACGGCGACTCCTGCGCGCGCGGCGCGGGCGACGGCATCCGCCATCGACGCAGCGTCGCCCGCGTGCCCGCCGCACGCGATCGACGCGCTCGAGACGACGGCGAACATCGCCGCGTCGTCGGCCGTCGGCACCCCGTCGACGCTCTCGCCGAGGTCGGCGTTGAGATCGATGGTCGCCATGCGACCACGCTAGCGGCGCATAACTCAGGCTGAGTTGCCGAACGGAGGCCCTCTGCGACCCCAAGAGCCCGATTCTGCCGGAATTATGGTCGCCGACTACCGTGAAAGCATGGCCCGCGCACACCTGGAGCACCCGCCGCAGGCGCGCCTGAGCGACGGCGCCCTCGCGCGCATCGTGCCGAGCCGCTACGCGGGCGGCTACGAGCTCGAGGTCGACGACACACCGCAGTCGCACGTCGACCTCGACGACCCCACGCACCTGCACTTCGAATACGTGGGGCGCATGGCCGCCGTGATCGACCGGCTGCGGATGCCGGGCCAGCCGCTCACGGCGGTCCACCTCGGCGCCGGAGCCCTCACCCTGCCGCGCTACATCGCGCACACGCGCCCCGGCTCGCGCCAGCAGGTGATCGAGCTCGAGCAGGCCCTCGTCGACCTCGTGCGGGAGCACCTCCCGCTGCGGCGCGACGCGAGGGTACGGGTGCGCGTCGGGGACGCGCGCGCGGTCGCGGCGCGGCTCCCCGCGGGGCTGCGGGGCCAGGTCGACCTCGTCGTCTCGGACGTCTTCGCCGGCGCGCAGGCCCCCGCGCACGTGACGACGGTCGAGTACTACGGCATCCTCGCCGGGCTGCTGGCGCCGGACGGCGTGCTGCTGGTCAACGTCACCGACGGGCCGGGGCTCGTGTTCGCCCGGCGGCAGGTCGCGACGGTGCGCGCCGTGCTGCCGCAGGCGATCGTCCTCGCCGAGGCGCAGATGCTCAAAGGGCGCCGGTTCGGGAATCTCGTGATCGCGGCATCCGCCTCTCCTCTGCCGGTCGAGTGGCTGCCGCGCCTGATGGCGGCCGGCCCCCACCCCGCGAAGGTCGCGCAGGGCGACGAGCTCGACGCGTTCGTACGCGGGGCCGCTGTGGTGACGGATGCCTTCGCGGCCCCGTCGCCGAAGCCGTCGGCATCCGTCTTCGACCGCTGAGGCGGCTTCCGGGGCGCCGGTCATCGAGCGAGCGCAACGAGTCGAAACGGGGCGACCGGTGCGCGGCATCGGCGGCACGCCGGGGGCACTGGCCCGTTGCCCGGCGCACGGAGGGGAGACTGGGGAGGCTGGCCGCACGCGCACGGCGCACCCCCCGGCGCAACCACCGGCGCACCCACCCGCAGCATCCACACGGCACACCCACCCCGGAGGGGACGACGATGAGCTATATCAAGGGCTACGACCCGGAGACCCTGCGCGAGATCGTCGATGTGAGCGAGTGCCGCGAGCGTCTCGCGGAGCTGGGCGACCAGCGCTCCCTCACCGCCCTGCTCGAGCGCGTGTGGCTGCTGAAGGTGGTCGGCGAGCTCGACGACGCGCTGCTCGTCGCGGAGCAGGCGGTACGCGTCGCGCGCATGGGCGGCACCCGCAAAGACCTGCTGCGGGCGCGCGTTCTGCACGCGACCGTGCTGCAGTTCCGGGGTGCGTACGCGGCGGCGGCGCAGGAGATCACGACGTGCGCCGAGGAGGCCGAGGGGCAGAGCTGGGCGGCGCTGTCGGCTTTCGCGTTCCAGCACCGCGGCAAGGTGTTCTACGACTCGGGCGACTACGCCAACGCGCGCGCCGACTTCAAGCGGGCGCTGTTCCTGCGGCAGGAGGCGGGAGCGCCGGAGGACCAACTCGAATCGAGCCTCATCGCGATCGAGGCGGCCGAGCGGCGGCGCGCGGGCGCATCGGTCGCGAGCTGAGTGACGTCGGAAGCCTGCTCTCGCGTTCCGGGCATGACGGAACGAGTGCTGCGTGTCTGACCTGAACGCGCTGCGCCGCGAGGCCGAGGCCCTCATCGCGCGGCACCTGGATGCCTCATGGAGCTTCGGCTACGACAACGCGAAGCAGCGTGCCGGCGCCTGCGACTACCGGCGCCAGCGGATCACGGTGTCGCGCTACCTGTCGGCACGCTACGACGACGAAGCGAACCGGCAGACCCTGCTGCACGAGATCGCGCACGCGCTCGCGGGGCCCCGCGCGGGCCACGGAGCCGCCTGGAAGCGCACGGCGAGAGCCCTCGGATACACCGGCGGCGTCACCCACCGTGGCGAGACCGCGACCGAGCTCGCACCGTGGGTCGGCGTGTGCCCCGCGGGGCACATCGCCTACCGGCATCGCCGCGCGACGCGCCCCACCTCGTGCGCGAGATGCGCGCGGTCGTACGACGAGAGGTTCCTCCTCACCTGGACCCGGCGCGAGATCACCCCCGCGACGCGCCGGGCGGCGATGACGCCGCCCGGCGCGCGCTGAGGTCAGGGCCGGCGGGCATCCTGCCGTTCGTCCGTCACGAAACGCGGACCGGTCCCGCAGCTCACGACAGGTGAGCGATGCCGAGGGATGCCGAGGGATGCCGTAGCTTCGCCCACGAAGAGATGGCAGTCGTGGCCCCCACCCCACACACAAGACGACCACAAGCGCCACGCCAAGGGAGCTGCCACCCCACATCGCACGAGGAGATGGCAGTCGTGGCCCCCACCCCGCACACAAGACGACCACAAACGCCACGCCAAGGGAGCTGCCACC
>NZ_JASGFE010000075.1:0-5754 GCF_047605725.1 Microbacterium sp. | reverse complement strand
CCCACCACAACCTCCACACACCCGGTGTTGCAATAGCCCCCTGAAGCCGCCCGCGCGCACGCGACCTTATGCGCCAACCCAAGCCCCCGCGCCACCGCAAGCCCAGCCAGCGAAGCCCAGCCAGCGAAGCCCCGCGCTCCGTCAGGCGGACTCGGCGGACGAGCCCACCTCGAGGGCGATGACCGGGCAGTCCTTCCACAACCGCTCGAGCCCGTAGTACATCCGCTCCTGCTCGTGGAACACGTGCACGACCAGGTCGCCGAAGTCCAGCAGCACCCAGCGCGACTCCTGCCGCCCCTCGCGACGGATGCGCTTGTGGCCGGCGCGCAGCAGCCGGTCCTCGATCTCGTCCGCGATCGCGGCGACGTTGCGCTCGCTGCGACCGGTGACGATGAGGAACGCGTCCACGAGCGGCAGCGGCAGCGACACGTCGAGGGCGACCAGATCCTCCCCGCCCTTGTCGGCGGCGGCGTCGGCGGCCAGCTGCACCAGCTCGCGAGTGGCGTCGGTCACGCTCACTGGAAAACGCCCGTCACGAACGAGAGGATGAGCACCCCGGTGAGCCCGAGCGCGAGCACGCCCGCCGTGATGGCGAGGATCATCATGATCTTGTTGGACTTCTCCGGCACCGGCGGGGCGACGACCTCCTCGCCGGCCTTGATCGTGCTGATCGCGGCGCTGGCGGCCACCGGGATCGGCGAGGAGGCCAGCGGCAGCTCCTCGTCGATGAGCGCGGCGTCGGTCTCCTTGTCGTCCGCGTCCGGCGCGGCCCCGGTCGAGCCGTAGCCCTCCGGGAGGGCATACGAGCCGGTGATGATCACCTCGCCGGTCGCGTCGACCGGCACCAGCAGGGGCCCGGTCTGCGGCGCCTGCGAGAGGATGAGCGCGTTCGGCGTGGTGGTCGAACCGCCCGCCGGTCCGCTGCGGGTGAGGAGGTGATCGAACGACGGCGGCGCGGCCGCGGTCACCGCCTCCCCCGCGAGCAGCTCAGCCCCGAGGTCCGCCGCGATCACGCGGGCACCCTCCGCCTCGTCCTCGTCGACGGACGCCGCCTCGTCCTCGTCGGCGGATGCCACGCCCTCGCCCTCGGCCGGCGCTGAATCCTCCCCGATGACCTCGGCCGCCTCGACGACCTCGGCCTCCGCAGCCTCCGCCGGTGGCTCGACACCCGTGGGCTCAACCACCGGCTGCGCGGCAGCCGGCTCCGCGGCGACCGGCTCCGGTGTGGTCGTGCCGGGGAAGACGATCGGGATGCCCTGCGTGCGCATCTCCCGCAACCGGCGGCGGGTCAGGGGCGGGTTCTCGGGCTGATCGGCTGGCGTCATGTCGTGCTCCGGTAGAGATGGTGCTTCGCGATGTATTGGACGACCCCGTCCGGTACGAGGTACCAGACCGGGTTTCCGCGCCGTACGCGGGCGCGGCAGTCGGTGGACGAGATCGCCAGCGCCGGCACCTCGAGCTGGCTGACGTCGTCGATGGGCAGGCCGTCGGTGCTCAGCACGTGCCCGGGCCGGGAGACGGCGACGAAATGCGCCAGGTCCCACAGCTCGGCGTGGTCCTTCCAGCTGAGGATCTGGGCGATGGCATCCGCCCCGGTGATGAAGAACAGCTCCGCGCCGGGACGCGTCGCATGCAGGTCGCGCAGGGTGTCGATCGTGTAGGTGGGACCGTCCCGATCGATGTCCACTCTGCTCACCGTGAACCGCGGGTTGGATGCCGTGGCGATGACCGTCATGAGATAGCGGTGCTCGCTCGCGGTGACCTGGTTCTTGTGCCACGGCATCCCGGTCGGGACGAAGACGACCTCGTCGAGGTCGAACGACTGCGCGACCTCGCTCGCCGCGACGAGGTGCCCGTGGTGGATCGGGTCGAACGTCCCGCCCATGACCCCGATGCGGGGCGGACGTGTCGCTGTCATAGGGCGGTCCTAGTGATGACCGTGCCCCGCCTGCACGACGTCGTTCGCGTGCGCCTGCGCGTATGCATCGGCCTTGCCCGAGTGGCGGTTGGCCACGTTGCGGTAGGAGAAGGTGATCAGGCCCAGCAGCAGGAACACACCGAACGCGACGATGCCGAAGATCATCGTCTCCTGCTGGACGTTGCCGTGGTGCTCGGCCTCCTCGGCGACGAGGGCGACGATCGTGGCGAGAGTCATGGGGGCTCCGTTCGGTGTTCGGGCGACGCGCGGTGCCAGTCTACGGGGTCACGGACGGATCTGTCCGGTACCTCTGGCCAGCCATTTCGTGCTGGTCAACTCGGGAAGGCCCATGGGGCCGCGCGCGTGCAGCTTCTGGGTGGAGATGCCCACCTCGGCACCGAAGCCGAACTGGCCGCCGTCGGTGAACCGGGTCGAGGCGTTGGCCATGACGACGGCGGAGTCCACCTCGGCGAGAAACCGCTCCGCCCGGGCCTCGTCGGCGGTCACGATCGACTCGGTGTGGTGCGTCGAGTAGGTGCGGATGTGGTCGAGCGCCTCGTCGAGGTCGTCGACGACCCGCATCGACAGGTCGAGGCTCATGTGCTCGGTCGCCCAGTCCGCGTCGGTCGCGGGCACCACGCCGGCGACCAGCGCCTGCACGGCGGCATCGCCGTGGATGGTGACCCCGGCCTCCTGGAGCGCGGCGGCCACCGGCGGGATCAGCCGGTCCGCGGCATCCCGCAGCACCAGCACGGTCTCGACCGCGTTGCACACGCTCGGTCGCTGCACCTTGCCGTTGACGACGATGTCGCGCGCCCACTCCAGCGGCGCCGAGGAGTCCAGCACGACGTGGACGACCCCCGCGCCGGTCTCGATCACCGGCACCTGCGACTCGGTGACGACCGTCTCGATCAGCTGAGCGCTGCCGCGCGGCACGAGCACATCGACGAGCCCGCGAGCCTGCATGAGCTCCCGCGCGCCGTCGCGCCCGAAGTCGTCGACGGTCTGGATGGCCTCGGGGTCGACGCCGGCGCCTGCCAGCGCCCCGCGCATCGCCCGGACGAGGGCCGCATTGGTGCCCGAGGCCGCCGACCCGCCCCGCAGGACCACGGCGTTGCCGGCGCGCAGCGCGAGCGCGGCGATGTCGACGGTCACGTTCGGCCTGGCCTCGTAGATCGACCCGACGACGCCGAAGGGCACCGAGACCTTCTGCAGACGGATGCCGTTGAGAAGAGTCCGCTCGTCGAGCACGCGCCCGACCGGGTCGGGCAGGCGCGCGACGTCGCGCACCGCGACGGCGAGCGCGTGCACCCTCGCCTCGTCGAGCGCGAGACGGTCCAGCAGCCCCGCCGACAGCCCGTCGGCGCGCCCGCGGGCGAGATCTTCGGCATTCGCGGCGACGATGTCGGCCGTGTCGGCCTCGATCCTGGCGGCGATGGCGTCGAGCAGGGCCGCCTTGGCGGCATCCGTCAGCAGCCCCACCTGACGCGAGGCGTCCTTGGCCCGCACCATGCGCTCGCGGGCGGTGTCGGTCAGGATGCTCATCCGGCCAGTGTATCGGCGGGCCGGCTCAGCGGGCGGTGCGCACCGGTGCGGTCGCGCTCGCGCGCAGCGGGGCCGAGTTGGGCGCGAACCACGTGCCGATCGCCGCGCCACGCAGGGCCTCGTCGACGAGATCGGCGCTGGTGACGAGCACGCCGATGCCGCCGTCGGCGGCCAGACGCGCGGCCGACACCTTGGTGGCCGCGCCACCGGTGCCGACGCTGTTGACCACGACCGAGCCGAACTCGAACCCCTGCAGGTCGTCCCCGTATGCCACCCGATCGATGGGAGCGGCCCCGGGCTCGGACGGCGGCCGGGTGTAGAGCTGGTCGATGTCGCTGAGCAGCACGAGCGCGTCGGCACCGATGAGCTGGGCGACCAGCGCCGCGAGCCGGTCGTTGTCCCCGAAGCGGATCTCGTGGGTGGCGACGGTGTCGTTCTCGTTGACGATCGGGAGCAGCCGCAGGCCGAGCAGCCGCTCCATCGCGCGCTTGGCGTTGGAGCGGTGGGTGGGGTTCTCCAGGTCGCCCGCGGTCAGCAGCACCTGGCCGGCGACGATCCGGTAGGGCCGCAGCGCCTCCTGGTAGCGGTACACGAGCACGTTCTGACCCACGGCGGCGGCGGCCTGCTGGGTCGCCAGGTCGGTGGGGCGCTCGCCGAGCTCGAGGAACGGCATGCCGGTCGCGATGGCGCCCGAGGAGACCAGCACGACCTCGGTGCCGCGCTCGTGCGCGGCGGCGAGTCCCGCGATGATGGCGGGGATGCGGTGGGCGTTCTCGCCGCTGATCGACGAGGAGCCCACCTTGACGACGATGCGCCGGGCCCGCGGAAGGTCGGTGCGCTCGTGAACGGTCATCGATCCTCCTCGGGGTCGGCCGACGCGTCCGCTCTGCGGGCGGCGAGGCGCTCGGCCTCCAGCTCCGCGCGGGCCTCGGCTTTGGCGTCCATGCGCTCGTGATAGCGTTCCCGCCGCTGGGCGGACGTGCGGCGAGTGCTCTGGTCGAGGCGCGGATCGGTGCCGCGCGGGGCGGTCATGAGCTCTGCAGCCGACGACAGCGACGGATGCCAGTCGAAGACGATGCCGTCGCCCTCGCCGATGACGACGGTGGAACCGGCGGAGGCGCCGAGGCGGAACAGCTCGTCCTCGATGCCGAGCCGCTCCAGCCGGTCGGCGAGGAAGCCCACCGCCTCCTCGTTCTGGAAGTCGGTCTGCTGCACCCAGCGCACCGGCTTCGCGCCGAGGATGCGGTAGACGTCGCCGTAGGTGCCGCCCTCGACGCGCACCTCGAAGTCCCGCTCTGCACCGTGCGGACGGATCACGATGCGCTGCGGCTCGGGCGCGGCGGCCTGCGCTGCGCGGTGCTCGGCGACGAGCTCGGCCAGCGCGAAGGTCAGCGCACGCAGCCCCGCGTGGCTGACCGCGGAGATCTCGAACACGGTGAACCCGCGCGCCTCCAGCTCGGGCCGCACGAGGTCGGCGAGGTCCTTCGCATCGGGCACGTCGACCTTGTTGAGCGCGACCAGCTGCGGACGCCCCAGGAGCGGGGTCTGACCCTCCGGCACCGGGTAGGCGGCGAGCTCGGCGAGGATCACGTCGAGGTCGGTGAGCGGGTCGCGACCGGGCTCCAGCGTGGCGCAGTCGAGCACGTGCACGAGCGCGGTGCACCGCTCCACGTGGCGGAGGAACTCCAGCCCGAGTCCCCGCCCCTCGCTGGCGCCCTCGATGAGGCCGGGGACGTCGGCGATCGTGAAGCGGACCTCGCCCGCGGAGACCACGCCGAGGTTCGGATGCAGCGTCGTGAACGGGTAGTCGGCGATCTTCGGCCGCGCCGCCGACACGGCAGCGACGAGGCTCGACTTGCCCGCCGACGGGAAGCCGACGAGGGCGACGTCCGCGACGGTCTTCAGCTCCAGCCGGACCTCGCCCTCCCACCCCGGCGTGCCGAGCAGGGCGAAGCCGGGCGCCTTGCGCTTGGGCGAGGCCAGTGCCGCGTTGCCCAGGCCTCCCCGGCCGCCCGGGGCGACCACCAGGCGCATGCCGGGGGCGATGAGGTCGGCGAGCACGGCGCCCGCGGCATCCTTCACGACGGTGCCGACCGGCACGGGGAGCTCGAGGGACTCGCCCGCCGCTCCCGAGCGGTTGTCGCCCATGCCGAAGCCGCCGTTTCCGGCGTGCCGGTGCGGGGAGTGATGGTACGACAGGAGCGTGGTGACCTGCGGGTCGGCGACCAGCACGACGTCGCCGCCGTTGCCGCCGTTGCCGCCGTCGGGGCCGGCGAGCGGCTTGAACTTCT
>NZ_JASGFE010000074.1:0-6059 GCF_047605725.1 Microbacterium sp. | reverse complement strand
TCGCCGAGCCCGAAGACGTCTACGGCACCAAAGAAGCCGGCATCCGCCTGGTCACGATGACGGACACGGTCACCGGAGACACCGTGCACCGCGACGCGTTCGGCAGGCTCATCGGCACGGCACAGTCCGACGACGGCACGTTGACGATCCCCGGGTCCGTACTCGAACGCGCGTTGTGTGTCACCGGGACCCTCGACGTCACCGTGGACACCCACGGGAACCCCCTCGACCTGGGCAGGGAAGCACGCCTCTACTCGGCCCGACAGAAACTGGTCATGGCGGTCCGGGACGGCGGGTGCCTGTGGCCCGGCTGCGACCGCCCGCCCGCTTATTGTGAAGCGCATCATTGTGAGCACTGGTCCGACGGCGGCAACACCGACTGCGCATCAGGAGTCCTGCTCTGTCGTTACCATCACCTTCATCTGCACAACACCGGATGGCGCATCGAACCCTGCGAAGGTGGCGGGTTCGTGTTGCATGCCCCACCCGGCATGAACCTCCACCCCATCCCCCTCCGCTCCAAGTCCTCGCTCCGCTGGCTGTGGGACCCGCCACCCGACCGACCCCCATGGCGCACCGCCGCCTGACGCGTGGCGCGGACCGTGGCGCGGACTGGACTCACCTCGCAGCGGTAGGCGCGTCGGGGCGGCGGTGCGCCTACCGCCCCGCCGGCGGCGAAGGCTCAACCGGTGGGCTCGTACTGCACGACGAGCGGACGGTGGTCGCCGCCGGACGTGTCGAGCTCGTCGAGCACGTCGGAGGCGACCGGATGCCACGCAGCGGTGGCCATGATGTGATCGATCGGTGTGCCGAGCAGACCCGGCCAATCCGTCGACCACGTGCCGACCGCGCCGTTGCCGGTGGCATCGGCCGCGTCGTAGCAGCGACCGAGCGTCGCGCCGTCGACTCCGAGGCGGGCCATGTGGTCGACGGTGGCGTTGAAGTCGCCGGCCATGATCACATCGTCGCTCGCGCACTGGTCGGCGAGCCACTGCAGGTCGCGCCGCCAGTCGGCCATGTCGGCCTGGCGGGGCGCGACGGCATGGGCGACGACGACGATCGGCCCGGTGCCGTCGACCGGCATGGCGACGACCGTCGGCACCGTGGACGTGTTCGTGGTGCCGTCGGCGGTGGACTCGATCACCGCGTAGTCGCCGAGGTCGGGGGAGACGAGCAGGGTCGTGGAGTTGGCATCCCACTCCTCATACCCGGCGAGATCCTCGTAGCTGTCGTGGTGGGCCCACATGGGGCGGCCGAGCTCGCGCATCGCGATGGCGACGGTCTCGCCCGTCTCGATCGTGGTCTCTGGCAGGGCGACGATGTCGGCGCCCATGTCCACCGCGGTGCGGGCGATCAGCTGCGGGTCGGTGGCGCTGCCCGCGGTGTTCCACGTCAGCACGCGCACACTCGTCGCAGTCGCCTCGGGAAGGCCGTCCGAGCCCAGCCCGCGCACGGCGAGCACCCCGGTGTTGGCCAGCCCCGCCACGAGGGCGACGACGAGGATCGAGCCCGCGAACGCGCGCACAGGACGGGCCAGGCACATCAGCAGCGCCACCACCGCGATCGCGGCGCACGCCAGCACGAGCACGCCGCGCAGGGACACGAGCTGGGTGAACGGGAAGGTGCGCTCGAGGCGGAAGAACTGCGGCCACGTGACGACGGCGGCGGCGATCGCGAACAGGACGGTCACGAGGATCCCCAGCAGGCGCAGCACGTCGGCGACTCTATGTCACCCGCCTGAGAGCCTGCGGACGGCCCGCCGCGCTACGCTGCAAGGATGAGATCGGACGGTCGCGGGCATGCCGATCTTCACCTCCACTCCGATCATTCCGACGGCACCGAGCCGCCCGCCGCGGTCGTGGCGGCCGCGCACCGGCACGGCCTGCGCACGGTCTCGCTCACCGACCATGACACGACCGCCGGGTGGGTCGAAGCGGCCGAGGCCGCGGTATCGCTCGGGATGACGTTCCTGCCCGGCATGGAGCTCAGCGCGCGGCACGAGTGGCGGAGCGTCCATGTGCTCGGATACCTGTTCGATCCCGACGACACGGGCCTGCGTGCCCTGACCGACCGCATTCGCGACTCGCGTCACACGCGTGCGCGCCGCATCGTCGACAACATCGGCCGCGACCACGATCTGACCTGGGACGATGTGGCCGCCCGGACTGCGGCGGATGCCACCGTCGGCCGCCCGCACATCGCCGACGCGCTCGTGGACAGAGGGCTCGTACGCGACCGCGGCGAGGCGTTCGCCGGCATCCTGCACCCGCGCGGCCCCTACTACGTCGCGCTGTACGCGCCCGACCCGGTCACCGCGGTGGCAGCGATCGCCGCGGCCGGCGGCGTGCCGATCGTCGCACATCCGGCGGCGCGTGCACCGCTGCCCATGCCGGTGATCGAGCGGATGCTGGCGGCCGGGCTCGCCGGCTTCGAACTGGGGCACCGCGAGAACGCCGAGCCGGGGCTCAGCGTCCTGCGCGCGCTCGTGCGTGAGCGCGATCTCATCGAGACCGGTTCGAGCGACTACCACGGCACCGGCAAGCCGAACGTGCCGGGGGAGTTCACCACGAGCGACGAGATGGTCGCGCGCATTGCGGCGCGGGGTACCGGCAGCGCGCTCGTCGCGCCCTGAGCCCGGTCAGTTCCAGCCGAGCGCGGACAGGTCGTCGTCGAGGTCGGCGAGGCAGCGGCTGCCGAAGTGCCGTACCTGCAGGAGGCGGTGGTGCAGCCCCAGCACCAGCCGACGTTCGTCGAAGTCGTCGGGGATAGGCCAGACGTCCTGGTAGGCCGCCCAGAACTCCGGCGGCAGCGGGTTGCGTCGCGCCGAGAGCATGAACGCCAGGTCGAGCTCGCGGTCGGCGAAGCAGACCTCGGGATCGATCACCCAGCGGCCGGCGACGATGTTGCCGTGCCCGAGGTCGCCGTGGGTCAGCGACGGCGGCGGCGCGGCGGGGAGGAGCTCCTGGATCGGGCCGTCGCACGCGCGCTCCAGCCGCAGCCTGAGCTCGCGCGGCACCTCGGGGTCGCGCAGGTGCGCACGCACGCGGTGCTCGGCGAAGAAGCTCGGCCAGTGGTCCGACCACGTGTTGGTCTGCGCGAACCGCCCTGCGTGGTTGTCGCGGTGCCAGCCGTAGCGGTCGCCGGTCGTGCGGTGCATGCGGGCGATCGCCGCGCCCAGGCCGCCCCAGTCCGGCGCGCCGTCGACGAGCGCCAGCACCAGCAGGTCGCCGGAGACGGCGATCACCTCGGGTGTGGGTACGCCGGCGGCGCGCAGCGCGGCCAGCCCGTCGGCCTCGCCCTCCGCGGGGTGTGGGGAGTGCTTGACAACGACCTCGCGGCCGTCGGCGAGGCGGCATCGCCACGTCGCGGCGATCCAGCCGCCGTCCAATCGCGTTCCGCTCGTCGGCGGCGGCAGGTGGGCCGGCCAGTCGGCGAAGGTCGGCGGCTCAGACGTCATCGCGGCACCACAGCGGCCGGTTCAGGCCGCCGGAGCGCCGCCCGAGCCACGCCGACGGCGCCGCCGCCGCGGTGCGGGACGGCCGTCGTGATGCTCTCTGCCCTGCCCGTCGTGCGTGCCGGCGCCCTCTGTCCCGGCATCCTCCGTCGCGGGACGGGTCGTCGGCTCGGCGGCCGGCGCCGTGTCGGTCGCGAACGTCTCGCCGACCCGGGAGGAGGCCGAGCGCCGCCGCCGGCGGCGACGCGTGCCGCCGGCCTCACCGGCATCCTCCACGGCACTGGCCGCGGCCGGACGCGTCGTGCGGGCGGTCTGGGTCTTCGGCGCCGTGGCGATGCGGCCCCGCGTGCCCTCCGGGATGTCGAGGTCCGCGTACAGGTGCGGGCTGGAGGAATAGGTCTCGACCGGCTCGGGCTGGCCGAACTCCAGGGCGCGGTTGATGAGGGCCCACTTGTGCAGGTCCTCCCAGTCGACGAACGTCACGGCGATGCCGGTTTTGCCGGCCCGTCCGGTGCGGCCGACGCGGTGCAGGTAGGCCTTCTCGTCGTCGGGGATGGTGTGGTTGATGACGTGCGTGACGTCGTCGACGTCGATGCCGCGGGCGGCGACGTCGGTGGCGATGAGCACGTCCTTGCGGCCGGCCTTGAACGCCGCCATCGAACGCTCGCGCGACTCCTGGCTCATGTCGCCGTGCACCGCGCCCGCGTTGAAGCCGCGGTCGCTCAGCTCGTCCACGAGCTTCTGCGCGGCGCGCTTGGTGCGCGTGAAGATCACCGTCTTGCCGCGCCCGTCGGCCTGCAGGATCCGGGCGATGACCTCGTCCTTGTCCATCGAGTGCGCGCGATACACGAGGTGACGGATGTTGGCCTGGGCGATGCCCTCGTCGGGGTCGGTCGCCCGGATGTGGATGGGGTTAGACATGAACCGGCGGGCCAGGGCGACGATGGGCCCGGGCATGGTCGCCGAGAACAGCTGCGTGTGCCGCACGGAGGGAAGCTTGGCGAAGATCTTCTCGATGTCGGGGAGGAAGCCGAGGTCCAGCATCTTGTCGGCCTCGTCGAGCACCACCTCGGTGGCGTTCGAGAGGTCGAGCAGGCGCTGGCCGGCGAGATCGATGAGGCGCCCCGGGGTGCCGACGACGATCTGCGCGCCGGCCTTGAGCTGCTCGATCTGACCCTCGTAGGCCTTGCCGCCGTAGATCGCCACGACGCTGGTCGGACGGTTCTGGGTCAGCATGTCGATGTCCTCGAACACCTGCACCGCCAGCTCGCGGGTGGGCACCACGACCAGCGCCTTGACGCCGGGCTCGGGGGCCGGTCCGAGCCGCTGCACGAGCGGGATGCCGAAGCCGAAGGTCTTGCCGGTGCCGGTCTTGGCCTGGCCGATGATGTCCTGGCCGGGGATGCCGAGCGGGATGGTCTGCTCCTGGATCGGGAACGCGTCCACGATGCCGCGTGCGGCCAAGGAGTCCACGATGTCCTGGTCGACGCCGAGTTCGACGAATGTCGTCACTGTCCGTGCCTGTCTGGCGGTGCGTGCCGCCGGGTGAGAGGGATCCACGCCCTCGTTTCGCCACAGGCGCGGTGGTCCCGCTCCTGCGGCGGGACCTTCTCACCCTACCCGAGAGCGCGCGAGTGGCCGGCGACGCCCCGCGGGGGCCCTC
Organism: Microbacterium sp.; assembly: GCF_047605725.1. GTDB lineage: Bacteria > Actinomycetota > Actinomycetes > Actinomycetales > Microbacteriaceae > Microbacterium. The sequence goes on along the minus strand of NZ_JASGFE010000074.1, from coordinate 942 downwards.
TCCTGGTGGCATCCGGTCTCGCGAAACCTCCCGTTTGCAACGCTTTTCGACGAGCACCGTTGCAAACGGGAGGTCTCGCGCACCCCCGAGGACGGGGGACGAGGCGAGCGCGGGAGCCTAGGCTGGACGCGTGGTCACGTGGTTCTGGCAGCGTGCGCGCCCGGCCGGGCGTCCGCTCATGCTGCGCTCCCGCGGCGACCACGGCGACGTGCGCCGCGTCGACTTCGCCGCGCTCGCCCCAGAGGTCGGCACCTATCTGGGGCAGGCCGCCTACCTGCAGCTCGGGTACTTCGAGACCCTCAGCGAGTTGATCGCGCCCACCGCGGAGCTGGCCAAGAAGGAGTCGCTGTCGATGGCGGCCGGCACAGCCCTCCTCAAGCACCGCGAGCTGGTCGCCCTCATCCGCCGCCGTGGCGACGACCCGCAGCAGCTCATGCTGCCCTTCCGCGAGCCGCTGGATGCGTTCCGCCGGGCCACCCACGGTGCCAGGCCTCTGGAGACGATGCTGTCGGTGCACATCACCGCGGGCATGCTCGACGACTTCTACCTGTCGCTGTCGGCCAGCTACGGCGACACCGGTCGCGCCGTCGCCGAGATCCTGCAGGCCGGCGACGACCGGGAAGAGCTGGTGGGGATCCTCACCGACGCCATCGCGGCCGACCCCGAGTGGCGGGCGCTGCTGGCGCTGTGGGGGCGGCGCCTGGTCGGCGACACGCTGCTGATCGCGCGGGGCGTGCTGCGCGCGCCCGAGCCGGGGGCGACGGATGCCGCGAAGGACGCGAAGAAGGTGGAGCCGGTTTTCACCGACCTCATGGCGGCGCATTCCCGGCGCATGGCGGCGATGGGCCTCGACGCCTAGGTGTTGTGTCCCGTGAGGTTGGTGACGGTCGGCGGGTCGGTGGGTAAGGGGTGAGGTCCTCCGGGTGGGATGTGAATCGACCA
>NZ_JASGFE010000073.1:0-8436 GCF_047605725.1 Microbacterium sp. | reverse complement strand
CTTAGGGTCGCTAGCGCTTATAACCGCTACAATACGCCACCTGTTAACGCCGGGCCGGCCGACGCCGCGGCCGCCTGGCCGTGCGTTGCCGCCGGTGGCCGCCGCGCGAGCCGACGCCACCAGGCTCAGCCGGCGTGCGCCTCCGCGCGCGGCGCGACGGCGCAGGCGCCCTCGAGCGCCTGCGCGAGGTCGGCGATGAGGTCGTCGGCGTGCTCGAGGCCGATCGACAGGCGCAGGATGCCGGCATCCGGCCGCGCGTCCGCCGTCACCGGACGGTGCGTGAGCGCCGCGGGGTGCTGGATCAGCGAGTCCACGCCGCCGAGCGACACGGCGTGCGCGAACAGCGACGTCGCCGAGGCGACGTGCCGCGCCGCCGGGTAGCCGTCGCGGAGCCGGATCGAGACCATGGCGCCCGGCCCGCGCAGCTGGGTGCCCAGGAGCGGGTCGGCGCGCAGCCCCGGGTAGTAGACCTCGGCCACGGCATCCTGAGCCTGCAGCCACGCGGCAACGCGCGCCGCGGTGCCCTGCTGGGCGCGCACGCGCAGCGGCAGCGTCGGCAGGCCCCGGTGCAGCAGGTACGCGGCGAGCGGATGCAGGACCGAGCCCGTGATCGCCCGCACGGGCCGCAGTGCTGCGGCGCGCTCCTCCGAGCACGCGATGACCCCCGCGACGACGTCGCCGTGACCGCCGAGGTATTTCGTCGCGCTGTGCAGCGACATCGCCGCGCCGTGCGCGAGCGGGTTCTGCAGGATGGGAGTGGCGAACGTGTTGTCGACGAGCACGGGCACCTCGCCCGCCTGCGCGACGACATCGCCGATGTCGACGAGCTCGAGCGTCGGGTTCGCCGGCGTCTCGATGACGACGAGCCCCGTCTCGGCGCGCACGTGGGCGTGGACCTCGCCCGGGTCGCAGTAGGTCACCTCGGTGCCGAGCAGGCCGGTCGCGAGCAGGTGGTCCGTGCCGCCGTAGAGGGGTCGCACCGCGACGACGTGCGGTCGGCCGACCGACGTCGTGTGCGAGAGCACCGCTGCGGTCAGCGCGGCCATGCCCGACGCGAAGGCGACGGCGGCTTCCGCTCCCTCAAGCTGCGCGAGTGCCGCCTCGAACCGCGCGACGGTCGGGTTCCACAGCCGGGCGTACACGTTGCCGCCGTCCGGGATCGGCCGACCGCCGCCCGTCATCGCCTCGTAGGAGTCGCCGCCGGTCTCGACGTCGGGCAGCGGATAGGTCGACGACAGGTCGATCGGCGGGGCGTGCACGCCCAGGGTCGCAAGGTCTTGACGACCCGCGTGGACGGCGATCGTGTCATCGTGAAGCGCAGCACTCATGGGCGTATGATTGCGCATCGAACGGAGATAAACGGAACAGCTGGTGGATTGCGCAATCAACGGACGATGTCACACGCGTTCCAGTGAATCTCAGCGATCGAAGGAGGCCCGAGTTGCCCGATCCGCAAATCCCGCAGACGGGCCTCGACGAGCTCGACCTGCGCATCCTGGCCGCTCTCGTGCGCAATCCCGGGCGGTCGAACAAGGCGCTCGCCGAGCACCTGCGCGTCGCGGAGTCGACGTGCGCGTACCGGGTGCGGGCGCTTCGGACCAGGGGAGTGCTCGTGGGAGTGCGCACCGTGCTCGACACCGCGTCGCTCGGTCTTCCGCTGCAGGCGGTCATCCGCGTGCGGCTCGGCCGGCACACGCGCGACGGGGTCGGGCGCCTCTTCGACGCGCTGGTGGCGACCCCCGGCGCGATCGAGGTCTTCCACGTCGCCGGCGAGGACGACTTCCTCGTGCACGTGGCGGTGGAGGATGCCGCGGCGCTGCGCGACATCGTGCTGCAGCACATCACGGTGCACGAGGCGGTGCTCACGACCGAGACGCACCTCGTCTTCGAGCGGCGCGAGGGCGTCGGCCCGCTCGCGCGCGTGCGGTCGCGCTAGCCGCGTTCGACGAGAGTGAAGGCCGACGTGCCGTCGGCGATGGATGCGGCATCCAGCCTCAGAAGCACCGGAGCGCCGGGCGCGACCTCGAGGGCGGGCACCGAGACCACGATGGGCGGATGCCGCAACTGCACCCGCGCGGTCCCGCCGCACGCGCAGCACGGCGCCGGCGAGGATCTCGCCCTCGCGGCCGTGCAGCAGGGCGGCGGCGACGCGGTCGAGCGTCTCCGCGTCGAGCCGGCCCGCCCGCTGGGCCGAGCGGGCCATCAGCCGCGGGAGCTCGGCGAGGCTCTCGCGCGTCCACGCGGGAACCGGCCGACCGTTCGCGAGCGCCTCGCAGATCACGAGCGACCAGCGGTCGACGAGGCGCCGCAGCGGCGCCGTCGCGTGCGCGTAGGGCGCGCCGATCGCAGCCTGGTCGGGGTCGGCGGGCGGCTCGCCGTCGAACGCGACGTAGTCGGCTCCGCGGAACAGGCCGGCCGCCGCCTCCCGGATCGCGCGCGGCACCGGCCCCTGCCCGAGCCGGCGCAGGTAGTCGCCGTACGCGACGCCCTCGTCCCAGGGCTCGCCGAGGGCGACGGTCTGCGCGCGGAACGCGGCGACGTCCTCGGCCGATGCGGGCGGCATCGTGCGGAGGATGCCGATGCCGCCCCGCAGCATGAGGTCGGCGGCCGCCATGCCGGTCAGCAGCGACACGTGCGCGTTCCAGTCCTCGATCGGGAGCCCGGGATCGCGCTCCAGCCGGTACGCGCCGGCGGGCTCGGCGACCACGCGCGTCTCGGGAAGGTTGAGGCTCGCCCCGCCGCGCTCGCTCTCACGCGCGTCGCGCTGGGTGCCGAACCAGCCGAGCGCGGCGAACGCCTCCGGGGCGGTGCCCGCGTCGATCGCGGCCTGCGCGTCGGGGTAGCTCCACTGCGCGCGTGAGCGGATCACGGCGCGGGTCAGCGTCGTCGCGGTGGGCCGGGCGCCATCGTCGAGATCGAAGCGCCACACGAACGCGCGCCGGTCGCGGTCGGGCAGGAGCGACGCGGCGCCTTCGCTGAGCACCTCCGGGTGCAGCGCGATGCGGCGGTCCGCCGCGTAGAGCGTCTGCCCGCGCTCGCGCGCCTCGGCGTCGATCGCGCCGCCCGGCTCGATGAATGCGGGGACGTCTGCGATCGCGTAGTGGAGCACGGCGCCGCCGGCGGTGCGCTCCAGGTGCAGCGCCTGGTCGAGATCCTGGCAGCCCGGCGGGTCGATCGTCACGAACGGGATGCCGCGCAGGTCGGCCAGCCCCGCGGCGGCGGGGTCGACCGGCACGGAGCGGGCCGCGGCATCCGCTTCGGCGCGCACTGCGGGAGGGAACTCGCCGGGCAGGTCCAGCTCGTCGTGGAGCGCGGCGAGTGCGGCGGCCAGCTCGTCGCGCGCCGCGGTGGGGACGAGCCGGGAGCGCAGGACGGGCACGACGCCAGTGTAGGCCGCGGCACACCCTGCCCCCCGGCTCCGACGGTTCACGGGAGCGTTACACGGGCGAAACAGCCTGCGCACGGTGAAGCAATAGCTTCACCTCAGAGACATCCCCAGACCAAGGCCGGTCATGATCCGCATGACCGGCCTTCGTCGTCCCCCTCGCGGAAGGTCCACGCATGGCGCACGAGACACCACCCCCCTCGACCCCCCAAGACATCGTCGAGGCGGCCGGCATGCCGGTCGGCTCCGGAAACATGAAGCCGGGCTACGACCCGCGGCTGGCCAACGAGGACCTCGCTCCTCTCACGCGCCAGAAGTGGTCGTGGTACAACATCTTCGCCTTCTGGATGTCGGATGTGCACTCGGTCGGCGGGTACGTCACCGCCGGCTCGCTGTTCGCGCTCGGCATCGCGAGTTGGCAGGTGCTCGTGTCGTTGCTGGTGGGCATCGTGATCGTGCAGGTGTTCACGAACCTCGTGGCCAAGCCCAGCCAGAAGACCGGCGTCCCCTACCCGGTCGTCAACCGTGCGATCTTCGGGATCAAGGGGGCGAACATCCCCGCGATCATCCGTGGGCTCATCGCGATCGCCTGGTACGGCGTGCAGACCTTCCTCGCGGCGCAGTCGCTCAACATCATCTTCCTGAAGTTCGTGCCCGGCAGCGCCGGTCTGCTCGAGCCCGAGTTCCTCGGCCTGTCGGCGCTCGGATGGATCTCCTACGGCATCCTGTGGGTCGCCCAGGTGGCACTGTTCTGGAACGGCATGGAGGTCATCCGCCGCTTCATCGACTGGGCCGGCCCCGCGGTGTACGTGGTCATGATCGTCCTGGCGATCTATCTCGTCTCGCAGGCAGGCTGGGAGAACATCAGCCTGTCGCTGTCCGAGGGCGAGCCGCTGGATTTCTGGGCTTCGATCCCGGTCATGTTCACCGCGATCGCGATCGTGGTGTCGTACTTCTCCGGTCCGATGCTCAACTTCGGCGATTTCGCCCGCTACGGCCGCTCGTTCAAGGCCGTCAAGCGCGGCAACCTCTGGGGTCTGCCGGTCAACTTCCTGTTCTTCTCGCTGCTGACCGTCATCACGGCCTCGGCCACCGTGCCGGTGTTCGGAGAGTTGATCACCGACCCGATCCACACGGTGGAGCGCATCGACACCCCGTTCGCGATCCTTCTCGGCGGGCTCACGTTCGTCACCGCGACGGTCGGTATCAACATCGTCGCGAACTTCATCTCGCCCGCGTTCGACTTCTCCAACGTGGCGCCGCATCGCATCTCGTGGCGCATGGGCGGCATGATCGCGGCGATCGGCTCGGTGTTCCTGCTGCCGTGGAACTGGTACTCCAACGCCACCGCGATCCACTACACGCTGGGGGTCCTCGGCGCCATGATCGGCCCGCTGTTCGGCATCCTCATCGCCGGCTACTACGTGGCCGCGCATCAGCGCATCAAGACCGACGACATGTTCACGATGTCGGACAAGGGTGTCTACTGGTACACGAACGGCTACAACCCGAACGCCGTCAAGGCACTGCTGGGCGCCGGCATCCCCACTGTGGTCCTCGGCGTGTTCCCGAAGCTGTTCGCCGACCTCGGTCTGTTCGACATCTCGTGGATCGGCAACTACACCTGGTTCATCGGCTGCGGGCTCGGCTACCTGCTGTTCGTGCTGCTGGAGCGTCGCGACCCGCGCGTGCCGCGGCTGGACGGTGAGACGGCCGGGATCTCCGACGGCACGGTCGACGGCGCCGCCTCGACGCCCGACTCCGAGCCGCCGGCGATCTCGGGCGAGATCCCCGTGCAGCAGACCGCCTCGCGATGAGGATCACCCTCATCAACCCGAACACCTCCCGGGCGATGACCGCGAAGATCGCGGACGCCGCCCGGGAGGTGGCGGGCCCCGACGTCGAGATCGTCGTGGTGTGCCCCGCCGAGGGCGCCGCGGCGATCGAGAGCCATGTCGACGAGGTGGCCGCCGCGCGCGCGGTGATCGAGCTGATCGAGGCGGATGTGGATGCCGGCGGCAGCGACGGCTACGTCGTCGCATGCTTCGGGGATCCGGGACTGGATGCCGCGCGCGAGCTCGTCGACGTGCCGGTCGTGGGCATCGCGGAGGCGGCGATGCACGTGGCCGCGCTCTCCGGCCGCTCGTTCGCCGTGGTGACGACGCTCTCCCGCACGCTCGGCCGCGCCGGCGACCTGCTGGCCAGGTACGGGATGGAACGGGCGTGCGTGGCGCTGGAGGCCACCGGCATCCCGGTCCTCGACCTGGAGGACACCGCCTCGCTCGCCGTCGACACGATCGTCGAGGTGGCCGCACAGGCGGTCGCCTCGGCACGGGCCGACGTGATCGTCCTCGGCTGCGCGGGAATGGCCGACCTGTGCGCGACGGTGTCGCGGCGCGTCGGCGTCCCGGTGGTCGACGGCGTCGCCGCCGCGGTCGGGCTCGTCGCCGCGATGAGCCGCATGGGCGTGGGCACGAGCACGCGGGACGAGTACGCGGCGCCGCCGCGCAGGCCCGCCCCCGGAGTCGCGGCTCGATCCATGCCGGTCGCCCTGACGCCCGGCGACCGGCATCCGTAGACTTGACCCTCGTGGTCACCCGTCTCTCGCATTTCTTCCTTCGCACGCTCCGTGAGGACCCCGCCGACGCCGAGGTCACGAGCCACCGGCTGCTCGTGCGCGCCGGCTACATCCGCCGCACCGCGCCGGGCATCTTCGCCTGGCTGCCGCTGGGCCTGCGGGTGAAGGGGAAGATCGAGCAGATCGTCCGCGAGGAGATGGCGGCCGCGGGCGCCTACGAGGTGCACTTCCCGGCGCTGGTCCCGGCTGAGCCCTACCGTGAGTCCGGCCGGTGGGACGCCTACGGCGACGGCATCTTCCGCCTCAAGGACCGCAAGGACGCCGACTACCTCCTCGCCCCCACGCACGAGGAGCTGTTCACGCTGCTCGTGAAGGACCTGTACTCGTCCTACAAGGACCTGCCGCTGGCGATCTACCAGATCCAGGACAAGTATCGCGACGAGGCGCGCCCGCGCGCGGGCCTGCTGCGCGGCCGCGAGTTCACGATGAAGGACGCGTACACGTTCGATTACACCGACGAGGGGCTGGATGCCTCGTACCAGGCGCAGCGCGACGCCTATGAGCGCATCTTCCGGCGCCTCGGCCTGGAGTACGTCATCGTCAACGCCGACAACGGGCTCATGGGTGGTGCGCGCAGCGAGGAGTTCCTGCATCCGACCCCGGTCGGGGAGGACACGTTCGTGCGCTCTGCGGGCGGGTACGCGGCGAACGTCGAGGCGTTCACCACCGTCGTGCCCGACGCCATCCCGTTCGACGGGCTCGGCGCCCCGGTGATCTTCGACTCGCCGGGCACCCCGACGATCGCGACGCTCGTCGCGCACAGCAACGCCGTGCTCGACCCGCCGGTGCCGGGAGTCGCGGGGCCCGCGACCGCCGACGCGCACGAGTGGACGGCCGCGCACACGCTCAAGAACGTCGTGCTCGCCCTCACCCACCTCGATGGCAGGCGCGAGGTCGTCGTGGTCGGCGTTCCGGGCGACCGCGACGTCGACGACAAGCGCCTCGAGGTCGCCTTTGCGCCGGCGAGTGCGGAGCCGGCGACCGACGAGGACTTCGAGCGGCATCCGCTCCTCGTGCGCGGCTACATCGGTCCGTGGTCCGAGACCGGCCCGGTGCTGGGGGAGGAGTCGGCCACCGGCATCCGGTACCTGCTCGACCCGCGCGTGGTCGACGGGACGAGCTGGATCACCGGCGCCAACATCGACGAGAAGCACGTGCACTCCCTGGTCGCCGGCCGCGACTTCGTCGGCGACGGCTTCGTCGAGGTCGCGACCGTGCGCGCCGGCGATCCCGCCCCGGACGGCTCCGGGCCGGTCGAGCTCGCGCGGGGCATGGAGATCGGCCACGTCTTCCAGCTCGGCCGCTTCTTCGCAGAGACCCTGGGCCTGAAGGTGCTGGACGAGAACGGCAAGCTCGTCACGGTCACGATGGGCTCGTACGGCATCGGTGTGACGCGCATCCTCGCGATCATCGCCGAACTGTCCAACGACGACCGCGGTCTCATCTGGCCCGAGTCGGTCGCGCCGTTCGACGTGCACGTGGTGGCGACGGGCAAGGACACCGTCGCGTTCGATCTCGCGTCCTCGCTGTCGGCCTCGCTGGGGGATGCCGGTCTCGACGTGCTCTACGATGACCGGCCCAAGGTGTCGCCGGGGGTGAAGTTCGGCGACGCCGAGCTGATCGGCGTGCCGCGCATCGTCATCGTCGGACGCGGCGCCGCCGATGGTCAGGTCGAGCTGTGGGACCGCCGCACCGGCGATCGAGAGGTCGTTCCGGTGGCGGATGCCGTGGCGCGGCTCGCCGCACGCTGACGACCTGGTCTGGTCAGGTTGACCAGACCGTGGGACACCGGGTGGATGAGCGTGATCGTGAACGTGCAGGAGGCCAAGACCCGTCTGTCGGAACCGCTGCACCGCGCCGAGGCCGGTGAGGAGATCGTCATCGCGCGCGGGTACGGTGATCGCACGCATCCAGCCGATTGCCGCGCGCGCGCTCTTTCGATGAACCGTTGCTGAGTGGGCTCCCGCCCATCGATGCCACGGAGCTTCTCGTGCCGATGAGCGAAGCGGAACTGCGGGACTGGGAGGACGGCAACCCCGATGATCCGCTCGTCGGTGTGCCTGCGGCATGAGCGGGCGGAATGGGCTGGACGCACCGCGATCCGTTCGATCGCATGCTTGTGGCCCAGTCGCAACTGAACGGTCTGCGTCTGGTCACGAAGGATGCCGCGATCCTCGGTTTCGCCGAGGCCGATTGTCTCAGCTGGGTGTGATCGGGTGTTCAGAAGGGCGGGGCGGCAGGGATGGCGCTCGCTTGTGTGCGGATGCGGTGGAGGAGTTCGGCTGCTTCTCTTTCGCCGGGTCGGGGTTGTCGGGTGGTGTATCCGGTGGGTGAGACGAGTTGCACGGTGCTGTCGGTGCGGCGCTGGTAGCGGAAGCGGGTCTTCTCCTTGTTCTGGTTGTCGGGGGCGCAG
>NZ_JASGFE010000072.1:0-8718 GCF_047605725.1 Microbacterium sp. | reverse complement strand
GTCTCGGCATCGAGACCAAGGGCGGCATCATGACCAAGCTCATCGAGCGCAACACCGCCATCCCGACCAAGCGCAGCGAGACCTTCACGACCGCCGATGACAACCAGCCGTCGGTGGCCATCCAGGTCTTCCAGGGCGAGCGCGAGTTCACCCGCGACAACAAGCCGCTGGGCACGTTCGAGCTGACCGGCATCGCGCCGGCTCCGCGCGGCATCCCGCAGATCGAGGTCACCTTCGACATCGACGCCAACGGCATCGTGCACGTGTCCGCCAAGGACAAGGGCACCGGCAAGGAGCAGTCGATGACGATCACCGGCGGCTCGTCGCTGCCGAAGGACGACATCGAGCGCATGGTGCGCGAGGCCGAGGAGCACGCCGCCGAGGACAAGAAGCGCCGCGAGGCCGCCGAGGTGCGCAACCAGGCCGAGACCCTGTCGTACTCGATCGAGAAGCTCATCAAGGACAACGAGGACAAGCTCCCCGAGGACGTCAAGACCGAGGTGCAGGCCGACGTCGACGCGCTCAAGAGCGCGCTGGCCGGCGAGGACGACGACGCCGTGAAGAACGCGTTCGACAAGCTCAGCCAGAGCCAGACGAAGCTCGGCGAGGCGATCTACGCCTCCTCGCAGGCATCCGCGGCGCAGGATGCCTCGGGCGATGCACCCGCGGACTCGGCGGCCGAGGGCGCGTCCTCGGAGGAGGACGTCATCGACGCCGAGGTCGTCGACGACGAGGACGAGAAGAAGTAGGACGCATGACCGACAAGGACTTCGAAGAGCCGATCGACGAGGTCCCCGGCGAGCAGGGGTCGGAGGCGACAGCCTCCGACCCCGACCCGCAGGGGGAGCCGCTCACGGTGGAGGACATCCTCGGCGCCGAGCAGACGGAGGATGCCGCGGCGGCCGAGGACGCCGTCATCGCCGACCTGGAGACGACGCTGCTGACCGACCTCAAGCGGCTGCAGGCGGAGTACGCCAACTACCGTCGCCGCACCGAGGAGCAGCGGGAGCTGGAGATCGAGCGGGCCAAGGGCGCCGTCGTCAAGGGGCTCGTGCCCGTGCTCGACGACCTCGACCGCGCGCAGAAGCACGGCGATCTGGAGGACGGCACGCCCTTCGCGGCCATCGCCGAGAAGGTGCGCGGCGTCGTGGAGCGGCTCGGCGTGGTCGCCTACGGGGCCGCCGGCGAGGCGTTCGACCCGCTGCAGCACGAGGCCATCTTCCAGGCGCCGACCCCCGGGGTCACCGAGCCGACGATCCTCGAGGTCGTCGAGGTCGGCTATCGTCTCGGCACCACCGAGCTTCGCCCCGCGAAGGTCGTCGTCGCCGTCCCGGCCGAGTAGGAGGCATCCATGGCCAGTCAGGACTGGTTCGACAAGGACTTCTACAAGACGCTGGGCGTCTCGAAGGACGTCTCCGACGCCGAGTTGAAGAAGACCTATCGCAAGCTCGCGCGCAAATACCACCCCGACTCCAATCAGGGGAATGCCGCGGCCGAGGCGAAGTTCAAGGAGGTCAGCGAGGCGTATTCGGTGCTCTCCGACAAGGAGCAGCGCGAGGAGTACGACCAGCTGCGCGCGATGGGCTCCGGCGCCCGCTTCACCGCGAGCGGCCAGGGCGCGGGCGGCTTCGAGGACGTCTTCAGCCGTTTCGGGCAGGCCCGCGGCGGCGGATACCAGCAGGCCGACTTCGACGACATCTTCGCGATGTTCGGGCAGCAGGGCGGCGGCTTCGGGTCGGGGCGCTTCGGCCAGTCCACCGGAGGCTTCCGCGGCTACGGTGGTCCGCAGCGCGGCGCCGACGTCACCGCGCGCACGACGATCGACTTCGTCACCGCGACCAGGGGCGAGACCATCACGCTCCAGGGCGAGGACGGCAAGCCCTTCAAGGTGAAGATCCCCGCCGGGGTCTCCGACGGCCAGAAGATCCGGCTGCGCGGTCGGGGACGTCCGTCGCCGGACGGCGGCGAGCCGGGTGACATCGTGGTGGCGGTCACGGTGCGCCCGCATCCGGTGTTCACGCGCGAGGGACTGAATCTGCGCGTGACCGTGCCGGTGACCTTCACCGAGGCGGCCCTGGGCGCGACGATCGAGGTGCCGACGCTCGGCGGCGACCCGGTGAAGCTCCGCGTCGCGCCGGGAACGCCCTCGGGTCGTGTGCTGCGCGTCAAGGGCCGCGGGGTCAGCACGGGCAAGGGCACCGGCGACCTCCTCGCCGAGGTGCAGGTCGTCGTGCCCTCGCACCTCGACGGGGCCGCGCGCGAGGCGCTGGAGAGGTTCCACGAGCTGGAGCCGACCGAGAACCCGCGGGCGGACCTGCTGAGCAGGGCGCGGGGCTGACGCGCGAGGAGGTGGCGACGGATGCCGGAGGAGAACATCGACGAGGACGCCCCGATCCTCGCGATCGCGGTGGCCGCTGAGCTGGCCGGCATGCACCCGCAGACCCTGCGGCAGTACGACCGGCTCGGCCTGGTGGTGCCGGCGCGCACTCAAGGCGGCTCGCGCCGTTATTCCCTGCGCCACGTCGCACAGCTGCGCGAGGTCGCGCGGCTGTCGGTGGGCGGCATGAGCCTCCCGGCGATCGCCCGCATCCTCGATCTGGAGGACCAGGTGCGCACGCTCCGCCGTCAGGTCGTCGAGCTGGAGCAGCGGCTGCGCGCCGAGACCAGTCAGCGTCCTGGCGCGCGTGTCTTCGCCGCGGGCGCCAGTGGTGCGGTCGTGACGCTTCGACGCGGCACGCGCGTGCGTCGCGCGACCGACGTCGTGCTGTGGCGCCCGAGGCAGTGGGTCGAGGTCGATGTCGACGAGGATGACGAGCCGCTCCGCGACCCCGACCGCCCCTGACCCCGTCCCGACCTGGCCCCGTCCCGACCTGGCCCTGTCCCGACCTGACCCTGTCCCGACCTGGCCCCGTCCCGACCTGGCCCCGTCCCCTCCTGACCCTGTCCCCTCCTGCTCCCGGCCGCGAGTCACTGCCCTAATGCCGAGTCACTGTGCTGGAGAGCAGTGACTCGCAGATAGGGCAGTGACTGGGTGCCGCGGAGGTAGTGGCTCGGTGCGGAGTCGCTGTGACCTTGCCCCCGGCTCGGCGCCCTGGGCTCGGGTGCAGTGCTTTGGTCTCCCGAGTCAATGCTCTTCTCCCGAGTCAATGCTCTTCTCGCGAGTCAATGCTTTCTCGCGAGTCAATGTGCTGGAGGGCAGTGACTCGATGTTGGGGCAGTGACTCGGCATGCGGGGCAGTGACTCGGCCGCGGGGGCAGTGAGTGGGCCGCGGGGGCAGTGAGGGGCGCGGATGCCAGGGATCGGGGCGCCGCGGGAGGGGTCAGGGGTCGATGCGCAGCACGCGCGCGGACTCGCCGACCGTGAGGTCGTCGGCGAGACGCAGCGTGCGCGCCAGGTCGTCGACCGCGCCGAGCACGGTGCCGAAGCGCTCGCGGTCGGAGCACACCGCGGTCAGCGTGACGAACGAGCCGCCGGTGTCCCACGTGTAGGTGGCGAACGGTGGCGTGCGCGCGTCCGCGGGCAGGGGCATGGCGAGCTTCTCGCCGATGCCGAGATACGTGCCGCGGAACTCCTCGGTGTCGTCGTACTCCATCGGCATCATGGCGCGCGCGGCGCGCAGCTGCGGCGTGGCCTCCTGAACCTGGGCCATCGCGACCAGGAGTTCCGGATCGGCCCGCCACACCCACACGAGCACGCGACCCGCGGCTTTTCGCATGAGCAGCGGCGCCGCCTGGCTCATGGCCCACGCGGCGAAGCCGCTGCCGCGCCGCTCGGTCTGTCCCAGGGCCGCGTTCGCCTGGGTCAGCAGCATCCTGATCGCGCGTTTTCGGGCGCGCCGGCCGGACGGGCCGAACGAGTCGGTCACGGCGACCCAACGGGCGGGGTCGGCGTCGGCCTGAAGACGGGGCATGACCACAGCGTACGGGGCGCAGCTCCCGTCGGCGGCTCTCGCGTGGGATGCTGTATTACTCACGCGATCAGGGGGGACCGTGGAACTTCGCGACTACATCGCGCTCGTGCGAGCGCACTGGGCGGCGATCGTCGTGGCCACGGTGCTCGGCGCCGCGCTCGCCTTCGGCTGGACGCTCCTTCAGCCGCGCGTGTACACGGCCGATGCGTCCGGCTGGATCTCCACCGGCGAGGCCTCGAGCCTGTCCGAGGCGTCGGTGGGGGACTCGTTCGCGCGGGCGCGGGCCGCCAGCTATGTCGACATCGCCAAGAGCCGCGCCGTGGCTGAGTTCGTCATCGACGAGCTCGGGCTCGACGTGGCCCCGGACGAGCTGGTCAGGCGCATCTCGGTCACGAGGCCCATCGACTCCGTCACGATCAGGGTGACCGCCGATGCCGAGAGTCCGCAGGCGGCGAGCGCGCTGGCGAACGCCTGGATGCGGGGGCTCGTCCGCCAGGTGACGGTACTGGAGAACCAGGGCGATCTGGCCGACCTCGGGGGCGCCACCGGCGGCGCATCGGTCGTCGGTCTCGTGCCGGTCGACTCGGCCGAGCTCCCGGCCGCCCCGACCTCGCCCAACGTCAGGCTCGCTCTGGCGATCGGCGGGCTCCTGGGCCTTGCGGCGGGCGTCGTGTACGCCCTCGTGCGGCGCTCGGTCGATCGTCGCGTACGCACCGCCGACGGGGTCGAGCGCGAGCTGGGGGTTCCGGTCCTGGGCGCCATCCCGATCAACAAGCGTCTCTCGGCGGGCGACCGGGTCGGCGCGGCGCAGTTCGACGGCGCACGCCTCGGCGGAAAGGACGGCGAGGTCGCCGTCACCGAGTCGATCCGGCAGCTGCGCACGAACCTCCGCTACATGAACATCGACGATCCGCCGCGGGTGATCGTGGTCACCTCGCCGCTTCCCGGCGACGGCAAGTCGACCGTCGCGGCCAACCTCGCTCTGGCGATGGCGGCAGGCGGACAGCGGGTGCACCTCATCGACGGCGATCTGCGCCGTCCGACGGTGGCGGCCTCGTTCGGCCTGCCGGAGGGCGCGGGGCTGACCGACGTGCTGGTCGGGACGGCGAGCCTCGCCGACGTCGCGCAGCCCATCGGCTCCGACGGCAACCTGACGGTGCTCAGCGCCGGGCACACCCCGCCCAACCCGACCGAGCTGCTCGGCTCGCAGCGCATGCGCGCGCTGCTGGACGAGCTGGCGACGGATGCCACCGTGCTCATCGACGCGCCGCCCCTGCTTCCGGTCACCGACGGGGCGGTGCTGGCGGCGAACACCGATGGGGCCCTGGTCGTGGTATCCGCCGGCAAGACCACCTACGAACAGCTCGCCAAGGCGCTCAGCCACCTCGAACGCGTCTCCTCGAGGCCGCTGGGCATCATCCTCAACCGCGTCTCACCGCGCACGGGCGAGTCGATGGGCTCCTACCGCTACGACTACTCGAGCCGGCCGGAAGAGGGGAGGGCCGCGCCGATGTGACGGCGTGTGCTATCGTTCACGACCGGGGGTAGGAATGAGTAAAAGTCCAGATCGGCGTGCGTCCGTGACATCGCGGCGCACCCTGTTGAAAGGCGCCGCATGGTCGGTGCCGACGGTGGCTGCGATGGTCGTCGCACCGTACGCGGCGGCGACCACGCCCGCTCCGGCGTGCGCGGACGGACAGCAGTCCCTCACGTACGAGGTCGACGACGTGAACAAGACCATCATCGTGCGCAATTCGGCGAGCTGTGTCTACACGGGCACTCTGACCGTGCTTCATGGCACGTACAAGTTCCCGGCCAGGACCATCGGTCCGTTCGCGTTCGACGGCAACACGGGGAAGTCGCAGGTCGCCTCGGGCAAGATCCTGATCGGCGTCGATCTCGGCACGCGCACCATCGGCGCCAACACGTCGATCGTGATCCCGATCACCATCGTCCCCGATCAATACGGAACGTTCGACTCGACCCTTCCGTACTCGAACACCGACAACATCTTCGTCCGCGACGGCAGCGCTACCGGCACCAATATCGCGCACGGCGGCGCCTACGTGCTCACGAGCTACTGCGCGACCACTCCCTACTCGAGCAACAAGCTCACGCTCTGGTAGCGGCCCCGAGCGCGCCGTTCCGGGAGCCGCACGAGCCGTCCTCCCGGCGCCCCTGAGCCCCTCGGGTAGACTCGGGGAGGCGAGCCCACGAAGCGCGCCTCCCGACACAGAATGGCCATGCGCATCCCGTGACCGAATCCGCGACGCCCTCCGACACCCCCGCCGAGGCCCGCCGACCCCTGACGATCGTGATGGCGTGCGACACGTTCAAGCCCGACGTCAACGGGGCCGCCCGGTTCGCCGAGCGCCTCTCCGCGGGCCTGGCCGCCCGGGGCCACGACGTGCACGTGCTGACCCCGAGCGTCGGCTATTTCAACAGCGGCACGTTCGTCGAGGAGGTCGAAGGGCAGCCGATCACCGTGCACCGCCCGCCCGGGGTGCGGTGGTACCCGCACGACTGGCTCCGCTTCGTGCTGCCCTGGCGCGCGAAACACTACGCGCGCAAGCTCCTCGATGAGGTGCCGGCCGATGTCGTGCACATCCAGTCGCACATCATCCTGGGGCGCGGCTTGACCAGGATCGCCCACCAGCGCGGCATACCCGTGATCGCCACCAATCACGTGATGGCCGAGAACCTCATCGACTTCACGACACTGCCGCCGTTCCTCGATAAATACGCCATCCAGCTCGCCTGGAACGACGCGCGGCGCACGTTCGAGATGGCGCGCGCCGTGACCACCCCGACGCGCCGCGCGGCGGAGTTCCTCGAGCGCACGATCGACATCCACGGCGTCATTGCGATCAGCTGCGGCATCGAGAAGCGCAACTACACGCCCGATCTCACTCCGCGCCCGCACCGGAGGGTGCTGTTCGTGGGCCGGCTCACGACCGAGAAGCACGTCGAGGTGACGCTCAAGGCGGTGGCCAAGCTCGCGCCGGAGCTCGACGTGGTGTTCGACGTCGTCGGCGGCGGCGACCAGCACCGCAACCTCGAACTGACCGCGCAGCAGCTCGGCATCCAGGACCGCGTGACCTTTTACGGACGCACGTCGGAGGAGGAGCTGCGCGCGGCGTACACCCGCGCGGACGTTTTCGCCATCGCCTCGATCGCGGAGCTGCAGTCGATCGCGACGATGGAGGCGATGGCATCCGGCCTGCCGATCGTGGCTGCGGATGCCGTGGCCCTCCCGCACCTCGTTCAGGACGGCGTCAACGGCTACCTGTTCGAGCCGGGCAACGTCGACGACCTCGCCGACAAGCTCCGCCGCGTCCTCACCGCCTCGCCCGAGGAGTACCTCGCGATGCAGCAGGCCTCGCTCGCCGGCGTCGAGGTGCACGACATCGAGCGGACCCTCGACACGTTCGAGAAGCTGTATCGCGGCGAGCCGCTGGGGGGCTGAGTCGTGCGGCTGTTCTTCGACGCGCGCTACCTCCGCACCGACTTCCACGACGGGATCAGCCGGTTCTCGCACGAGCTGGCGCACGCGCTCGCCACGGCGACCGCGGGCACCGACGTCGAGGTGACGTTCGTGGTGCACGACCCGGCCCAGCTCGCGCTGCTGCCCGAAGGCGTCGCGCACGTGCGCATCCACGCGCCGACCTCGGTGATCGAGCCGCTGACCGCGCGCGTGCTGAACCGGCTCGCGCCCGACGTCGTGTACTCGCCGATGCAGACGATGGGCTCGGCCGGGCGGCGGTTCGGGCTCATCCTCACGCTGCACGACACGATCTACTACCGGCACCGCACGCCGCCGCGCGACCTGTCCTGGGGGGTGCGGCTGCTGTGGCGCCTGTTCCACCTCAGCTACCTGCCGCAGCGGCTGACCCTGAACGCCGCCGATGTCGTGGCGACCGTGAGCGAGACGAGCAAGCGGGAGTTCGAGCGGGTGCGGCTCACGAAGCGGCCGATCGTGGTGCTCCCCAACGCTCCGCAGCGGCTCGCCGACCTGCTGCCCGGCTCCGCGTCGCCGGGCGCGGGAGCGCCGGTGAACCTCGTGTACATGGGCTCGTTCATGCCGTACAAGAACGTGGAGACGCTCGTGCGCGCCATGGCCTGGCTCCCCGGGCGCACGCTGCACCTGCTGAGCCGCATCTCGCCGGCGCGCAGGGCCGAGTTGGAGGCGCTGGTGCCGGTGGGCGCCTCGGTCGTCTTCCACGGCGGCGTGACCGACGAGCGCTACGCCGAGCTGCTCGCGGACGGCGGGGTGCTCGTCACGGCGAGCCTCGACGAGGGGTACGGGCTGCCGGTGGCCGAGGCGCTCGCCCTGGGGGTTCCCGCCGTGGTCAGCGACCTGGAGATCTTCCACGAGGTGGCGGGGGACGGGGCGCTGTACGTGCCGGCGACGGATGCCGCGGCCTTCGCCGCCGCCGTCCGCTCGCTCGACGACGACGCCGCGCGCGCGGAGGTCGTCGCGGCGGGTCGCGAGCACATCGCACGGTTCACGTGGGAGGAATCCGCCGCGCGGCTTGTCGAGGCCGCACGCGGGGTGGTCGCGGCGCGCCGGGCTCGCGCGCGGCGCTGAGCCTGCGCGTGCGCTGATGCGCGGCGTTGCTGCTGCGCGGGGGCCTGCTCTGGCTGAGTGGGCGCATATTGCCGCGCTGGCGCGGCTGCGCGACACTTTGCGTCAGGTGAGGGGTGGGTCTCGGCTTCCGTGTGCGTTGGGTGGGCGCATATTGCCGCCGGGGTGCGGCGGGTTCAAGCTGCTATTGCAACGTTGATTTCGTTTCGTAGTGTCTCACTC
>NZ_JASGFE010000071.1:0-9902 GCF_047605725.1 Microbacterium sp. | reverse complement strand
GACCCGCAGAGGCTCATGCCACGGCAACGCCGCCGCGTCCACCCCGGCCGCAGCGTCCGACCCGGCATCCGGCGAGGCCCCGGCATCCGTGCCGTCCGCGCCACCCGCCCCGGCATCCGTCGCCGCCCCTGGGTCGGCGGCGTGCCCGTGCCCGTCGCCGTGCCCGTCCAGGAGGGCTTCCCCGACCTTGACCGCCCGGATCGCCTCACCCCGCGACACCCCCGTCACGTCCCGCACGAACTCCACCGCGTTGCGATGCCCCGTGCCCTGCACGAGACCCCCATGCCCGCGGTCGCGCCCCGACCTGGCGGCGGCGACGCCGACCAGCACCGACTGCAGCATCGTGGCCTGCTTCACCACACCCGCGACGACCCCGAGCGCGTCCCGCACCGACTGATCACTGAGCCGCACCGCCGACGCGGGCAGCTCCCCGGCATCCACGTTGAGCTCCGCGAACACACCCAGCCGCCCTACCGCGTCGCTGATATCTTCGAGAACTCCCACACCCACAGCATCCCACCACCCTCCGACATTGAGCCTTATGACCGATCCGCACCAGAATCCCGGGACGAGCGCGGCCTGGAGCCTCGACAACGATGTAACGTTTCGCCGCGTCATGGACATGAACGTGTTGTCCAGTCAGAACCCCGAGATGGAGCACCCCATGACGACCATGTCCGACCCCGACCTTCTCGACGCGCTACGCGCCGCGGACCCCGCCTCGACCATCACGATCACCCCTTCGGACGCGGCGGCCGCAGTCCGACGCGCACGCCCCTCTCGGCTGTCACGGCGCCGCTGGTCGGTCTGGGCGACGGCGCTCACGGCGATCGTCGTCGTGGGGGTGCCCGTGGGAGCGGTCGCCACCGAGTTCGCTGCCCGCACCGGCTGGTTCGGGTCCCCGAACCCCGGCGATGACCGTGGAGCCTCCGTGAGCACCGAGGCCGACGACTCCGAATGGCTCGACCTCGGCGCCGACGACCTCCCCGACGTCGTCGCATCGCTCTATCCCGAGTGGCTGCCGCTGGCACCCGGCGTCACCCGGGCCGCGCTCACCGCCAGGGTCAGCGACACGATGGCAGGCATGGGTGGCCTTGCGCAGGCCACTCTCGTCCGCAGGACCTTCGAGCACGAGGCCTACCGCGACTGGATCACCGCGTGGATCACCGCCCACGAGAACGGCGACGCCACCGGACAGACCAAGGCCGCCGCGATCCTCGCGGACGCGGCCGAGTGGCCCGCGACGGTCGAGACCGACGGAGGCGGCGTCACCGATGCCATGCGCGCCTTCGCGCGACGCATCGCCGCAGGGGACGCGGATGCCGCGCAGGCGCTCGCTCAGATCGAGAACGCTCCCGGCTGGGACGGGACCGACCGCTCGGCCCTCGCAGCGGTCATCTACAGCGAGATCCTCGAGGCCGGCCAGTGAGTCTCGGTGACACGGCGGCCAGGACCGTCACGCCCGTGCACGCCGTCGGCACCCGGAGCGCATCGACCGCACTCGACGCCGAACGCGCCTTCGAGACGGCGATCGCACCCCTGGTGCCGGTTCTGGTGCGATACTTCCGGAGGCGAGTGTCTCTCGCCGACGACGCGGCCGACTGCACGTCAGAGACTCTGCTCGCGCTGTGGCGTCATCGATCGCGGATGCCCCAGCTCGAGGACGAGCGCCGCGCCTGGGCCTACGGCATCGCGCGGAAGGTCCTCGCCAACCACCGCCGAGGACGAGCTCGCCGCGCGATCGCCGACGACGCCCTCCGAGCCGCAGCGGCCGTTCCCGTCCCGCCCGTCCCCGACGAGGCGTTCATCGCCGCCGAAGCGCTGAAGCTCCTGCCTCCTCGCGACCAGGAGCTCCTGCGCCTCATCGTCTGGGAGCAGCTCTCCATCTCCGGCGCGGGCCGCGTCCTCGGCATCCGACCAGGCACGGCGAGGGCCCGCCACCACCGCGCTCTCGCCAGGCTCCGCGACCTCTACACGGAGCTCACGTGAGCCCATGCCCCCGGTCTCGCAGCGTGCGAGACTGGGGGCATGTGCGCGAACGGGGCCACCCCGCAGACCCGGCAGACCGCGGCGCCGGCGACCGAGAACACGAACCGCCGGCAGCCCTTCCCCCGAGGGTTCCTCGACACCATCGCGACCGGGTGGGCCGACCGCCCCGACCAGTCCCCGCCCGTGCGCCCGCAGGCCCCCTACGCCGCGACGCGACGCGACGCGGTGTCGGCCGCCTTCCCCGGCCGCCGGCTCGTGATCCCGGCCGGCTCGCTCGCCCAGCGCTCGAACGACACCGACTACCCGTTCCGCGCGCACTCCGCCTTCGCCCACCTCACCGGGTGGGGCAGCGACGCCGTGCCCGACTCCGTCCTCGTGTTCGACCCCACGGCATCCGGCCACGACGTCACCCTCTACCTGCGCGAGCGCGCCGACCGCACGACCGCCGAGTTCTACGCCGACGCGTCGATCGGGGAGTTCTGGATCGGCCCGCGTCCGTCGCTGGCCGGCGTCGCCGAGGAGCTCGCCGTCGCCACCGCTCACCTGGACGGCTTCGAGCCGGCCGACGACGACCTGGTCGTCGATCGGGATGCCGCGCTGACGCAGTTCGTCTCCGAGCTGCGCCTGTGCAAGGACGAGTACGAGATCGCCCAGCTGCGCCTGGCCGTCGAGATCACCGTACGGGGCTTCGACGACATCGTCGCGGACCTCCCCCGCATCATCGCCACCCCGCGCGGCGAGCGCGCCGTCGAGGGTGTGTTCCACTGGCGCGCCCGCACCGAGGGCAACCGCGAGGGCTACGACACCATCGCCGCCTCCGGACCGCACGCGTGCTACCTGCACTGGACGCGCAACGACGGCGCGGTCGTGCCCGGCGATCTGCTGCTGGTGGATGCCGGGGTGGAGGTCGACAGCCTCTACACCGCAGACGTCACCCGCACGCTCCCGGTCTCGGGCACGTTCACGCCGGTGCAGCGCACCGTCTACGAGACCGTGCGCGAGGCCGCCGACGCGGCCTTCGCGGCGGCGCGGCCCGGGGTGACGTTCCGGAGCGTGCACGAGGCCGCGATGGCCGTCATCGCCGCGCGGGTGGCCGAGTGGGGCCTGCTGCCGGTGACCGCGCAGGAGGCGCTCGACCCCGACCGCGGCGGCCAGCACCGCCGCTACATGGTGCACGGCACCAGCCATCACCTCGGCATCGACGTGCACGACTGCGCGCAGGCGCGACGCGAGATGTACTACGACGGCATCCTGCGGCCCGGCATGGTCTTCACGATCGAGCCGGGGCTGTACTTCCAGATCGACGATCTCACCGTGCCGGAGGAGTACCGCGGAATCGGCGTGCGCATCGAGGACGACATCCTCATGACCGCCGACGGCCCGGTGAACCTGTCCGCCGCCATCCCGCGCACAGCCGACGAGGTGGAGGCCTGGATCGCACGCCGCTGAGCACCGCGGGACGGTCTGTCCGCCCCCGCGGGTGTACGAACACAGCCGATTTCTTCTAGGCTCTGGAGCATGAAACGCCGTGGTCCGTACGCGAAGGGAACCGCCAAGCGCGCGGAGATCCTCGACACGGCCCTCGACGTGATCGCCCGCAACGGCTGCCACCGCGCCTCCAATCGCGAGATCGCCGAGCGGGTGGGCCTCAGCCAGGCCGGTCTCATGCACTACTTCGGCTCTCGCGAGGAGCTGTACCAAGAGGTGCTCCGCGCCCGCGACGAGCGCGACCTCCGCGATCACTTCCTGCACAACCCGACCTTCGCCGGCTACCTCGAGGTCATCGCCCACAACACTCAGGTGCCGGGGCTGGTACGTCTCTACGCCGAGTTCTCCGCCGAGGCGGGCACTCCCGGACACCCCGCCCACCGCTTCTTCGTGGAGCGCTACGCGTTCCTCCGGCACCTGCTCGGCGAGGCGATCGAGCGCGCTCAGGATGCCGGCGAGCTCGGCCCCGCGGTCGACATCCCCCAGGCGGTCGACCTCATCGTCTCGGCCAGCGACGGCCTGCAGGTGCAGTGGCTCATCGACCCGACGCTGGATATGACTGCACACCTGACCCGCCTGTGGGAGTTCATCCGTACGTCGTCGTGGGCCGAGGTCTCCGTCGCCTCGCGGTGATTCGGATGCCGGTTTGCCCGCGCGCGCGAAGCGGTGCATACTTTCCGGGACCGCGGCGCCCATGACGTCGACCGCGCCCGACCCGATGGAGTGCCCCATGACTGACGCGACCGCACCCGGCGATTCGGATTCCCGCCCCTCCTGGGCCGGCGCAGAGGTCGAGACCAGGGTCCAGGCCTACCTCGACGCGATGACGCTGGACGAGAAGGTCGCCTTCGTGACCGGCGACCTGAACTGGAACTACGGCTTCTACTCCGGGCCGCTGGAGCGTCTGGGCCTGCCCGCACTGCAGATGGCCGACGGCCCTGCCGGCGTGCGCATCAACAAGGGCGACGTGCACGAGGGTCGCGCCACGGCCCTCCCCGCCCCGATCGCGCTGGCCGCGACATGGGATCCACAGCTCGCGCAGGAGTACGGCGCGGTCGTGGGCGCCGAATGCCGCGCGACCGATCACAACGTGTCGCTCGGTCCTGCCGTCGACATCGCCCGCGTCCCCGTCGGCGGCCGCACGTTCGAGTCCTTCGGCGAGGACCCGCTGCTGCAGTCCCGCATCGGCGTGGGCGTGGTCCGCGGCATCCAGGCCCACGGGGTGCAGGCGTGCGCGAAGCACTACGCGATCAACAACCAGGAGGACCACCGCTCGAGCGTCGACGCCGTCATCGACGAGCGCACGATGCGCGAGATCTACCTGCCGCCGTTCGAGGCGCTCGTCCGGGAAGGTGAGGTCGCCTCGATGATGGGCGCGTTCAACCGGGTCAACGGCGACTTCGCGTGCGAGAGCAGCGCGCTGCTTTCCGACCTGCTGCGCGACGAGCTCGACTTCCGCGGCTGGATCATGAGCGACTACGGCGCCAACCACTCCACCGCGGCCGCCGCGAATGCGGGTCTCGATCAGGAGCAGCCCAACGAGGGCCACTGGGGGTCGCAGCTGCTGGCCGCCGTGCAGTCCGGCGAGGTCGCCGAGTCCGTCATCGACGAGAAGGTGCGACGGATCCTCCGTCCCCTCGTCGGCATGGGCCAGCTGGAGCACCCGGTGGGGGTGGCCGAGTTCCCCGTCGCCGAGCACCACGCGCTCGCCCAGCGCGTCGCGGAGGCCTCGATGGTGCTGCTGCGCAACGACGGCATCCTGCCGCTGACGGACGTGCGCCGCGTGGCACTGATCGGCCCCGACGTCGACGCGGTGGGCGCGCAGGGCGGCGGCAGCTCGATGGTGCGCCCGACCATGGGCGTCTCGCCGCTGGAGGGGCTGCGACGCGCCCTCGGCGACGACGTCGAGATCACCGTGCTGCACGGCTCCGACCCGGTGACCCCGGGTGTGCTGCTGCCGGGGCCCGACGCGATCCCGTCGAGCTTCTTCACCGCGCCGAACGGGGAGACGGGTCTGCGCGCGCAGTACTGGGCCAACACGGAGTTCGAGGGCGACCCGCTGGTGGACCGGGTCGAGGGCCAGATCGAGCACAACCTCGGCTTCCACAACTTCCCCGGCTTCAACGCCTCTTCGCCGCGCTACCCGCTGCTGCCCGGCGAGCTCAACGGCCGCATCTCGGTGCGCTGGACCGGCGCCCTCACCGTGCCGGTGTCGGGCAGCTACCGGCTCACCGTCACGAACGTCGGCGCGTACGCCTTCTCGCTCGACGGCGTCGTGGTGTCGCGCTCCGAGGACGCGGGAACGGATGCCGACGCCGTGGCCGCGGAGCTGGTCGCCGCGGTGGCGGCCGCTGCGGACGCCCCGAAGACCGAGGCGGATGCCGAGGCCGAACCGGTGATCCTCCCCTACGGCGGCACCGGCGAAAGCTCCGCCGACCCGGTGCTGACCACCTTCACCCTCCAGCTCGTGGCCGGCCACGCCTACGAGCTGCGCTTCGACTACAGCGCGAACGATGCCGCACAGGGCTTCCTCATCGGCGCCCGCATCCGGCTCGGCTGGGAGCCCCCGGCCGGCGTGTTCGCGCCCGCGGTGGCCGAGGCGGCCGCCCTGGCCGCGGCGTCCGACGTCGCGATCGTCGCCGTGCGCACCTACGAGGCCGAGGCCGACGACCGCCCGCACCTGGGACTGCCCAATGGCCAGGACGACCTGATCGCCGCGGTGCTCGCCGCCAATCCGCGCACGATCGTGGTGCTCATGACCGGAGCGCCGGTGACCGTGACGGGGTGGGGTGCAGAGCCCGCCGCGCTCGTGCAGGCATGGTATCCGGGACAGGCGCAGGGCGACGCGCTGGCCCGCGTGCTCACCGGCGCCGCCGAGCCGGGCGGCAGACTGCCCCTGACCCTGCCGCGCGACCTCGACCAGACCCCCGCCGCCGACCCGCGCACCTACCCGGGCGTCGAGGGCTCGGTGGTGTACGAGGAGGGCGTCTTCGTCGGCTACCGCGGCTTCGACGCGCGCGGCCTGGAGCCCGCCTACCCCTTCGGGCACGGGCTCGCGTACACCGACTTCGACTACTCCGACCTGGAGGTGTCGGCGGGCGCCGGCGACGAGGCGGCGACGGTCTCGGTCACGGTGCGCAACACCGGCGCGCGAGCCGGGTCGGAGGTCGTGCAGGTCTACGTCGGCGAGCTTCCGACCGATGCCGTCCTCACGCCGCCGCAGCAGCTCGCCGGCTTCGCGAAGGTGCGGCTGGAGGCGGGCGCTTCCGAGCGCGTGAGCGTCAGCGTGCCGCGCCGCGCGGTCTCGTACTTCGACGTCGGGGCGCACGCCTGGGCGACTCCGGCCGGCGAGGTCGAGGTGCGCGTCGGACGCTCCAGCCGCGACATCCGGCTCACCGGCACGGTCGCCGTGACCGCCTGAACCCGCCGCCTCCGAGCGTCAGCGTCGCTCGCGCAGGAACGCGGCCACGAGCGGCGCGAGCCCGGCACCGACCTCGTCCGCCGCGCGGCGTCGGCCTTTCACCTCGAAGGAGTGCCCGGCCCCGTCGACCCAGGTCAGCACGGCGTCGCGGCACGAGGCGACGGCCGCCTCCAGCTGGGCGACCGGCTGCACGAACGGGTCGTTCGTCCCGCTGAGGAAGAGCTGGGGCTGCGCGACGGCGGTCAGGTGGGCGACCCGGGCCCGGTCCGGCCGTCCGGGCGGGTGCAGCGGATAGCCGAGGTAGACGAGCCCGGCGGGCTCGATCGCCCCCTCGGCCGCGGCCATCGAGGCCATGCGGCCGCCGTAGGACTTCCCCGCCGCCCACAGCGGCACGCCCTCGCCGCGGGCCCACGTCACCACCGCCGCCCACGCCGCCACGGCATGGGCGGCCGGGCCCGGGAGACGGCGGCACGCCGCGCGGTACGGGAAGTCGAACCGCGCGGTCGAGATCCCGAGCGGAGCGAGCGCCTCGGCGAGCCCGACGAGGAACGGATGCTCCCTGCCGGAGCCCGCGCCGTGCGCGAGCGCGACCATCGCCCAGGCTCCGGCATCCGCATCGCGGACGGTCACCGGCACGCTCGCGGCTCCGGTGGGCAGCTCGACCGGCAGGGCGAGCTCCCGCGTGCTCACGGCGTCGCGTCTCCGGGCGCCCGGTCTGCTCCCGCCGAGCCCTGCGCGCCGCCGGGACCCTGCGACGCGGCAGGACCGGGGTCGACCCGCTCGCCGTAGCGCGGCGGCCCGGGCGGCGTCGCGGGGGGAGGCGGCGCCGCGGCATGCCCGAGCACCTCACGCGCCCGGTGGATGCTGCGCGGCAGCACCGTGACGTCGTAGTGGTCCGCGAGCACCTGGGTGATCGACGTGTAATCGCGGCGGCGACGGATCACCGAGTAGGTGACGAGGCTCATGAGCATGCCCATCGCGATGCCCACGAGCATGACGCCGACGAACAGCTGGATGGCCGCGTTGGGCGTTCCCAGCACGAAGAAGGCCGAGAAGAGCAGTCCGAGCAGGATGCCGTTGACCGCGCCGGAGCGGGCCGCCGCCGCATACCCGAGCCGGCCGGTGACCGTCTCGACGGAGCGGAGCCCGCGCCCGACGATCGCGATGTCCTTCGCGGGGATGTCCGCGGCGATGAGCCGAGAGACTGCCTGCTGGGCGCCCTCGTACGAAGGGTAGCCGACGATGGTCTCGCCGTGCTCGCGGGGGGTGCCGCCGATCATGCTCATCGATCCATCTTGTCACGGCTCTCCTGAGCAGGACCCGCGGCGACCCGACCCCCGCGCACTACGCTGGTCGGGTGAGTACGCAGAGGGTGTTCGTCGCGCGCCTGACCGGGTGCGCGGTCTTCGACCCTGCCGGCGACCGCCTCGGCAAGGTCCGCGACGTCGTGGTGGTGTTCCGCCGCGACGATCCGCCGCGCGTCATCGGACTGGTCGTGGAGATCCCGGGACGCCGTCACGTGTTCGTCTCGATCGGGCGGGTCACCTCCATCGCGACCGGACAGGTCATCACGACCGGTCTCATCAACGTGCGCCGCTTCCAACAGCGCGGCGGAGAGGTGCGCGTGATGGTCGAGCTCGTGGGCCGGAAGGTGTACCTCAAGGACGGCTCCGGGCAGGCGGTCATCGAGGACGTCGCCATCGAGCGCAACCGGCTCGGCCAGTGGTCGGTCGGTCAGCTGTTCCTGCGCCGTCCCCGCACGAGCGCCTCCCCGTTCGCGAAGGGGCCGACGACGTTCGCGACGTGGTCCGAGGTGCGCGAGCAGCAGTCTCCCGGAGAGGCGCAGTCCGCCGAGCAGCTTGTGGCCACCTACTCCGAGCTCAAGCCCGCCGACCTCGCCAACACGCTGCTCGACCTCCCCGAGGAGCGCCTCCTCGAGGTCGCCGAGGAGCTGCCCGACGACCGCCTCGCCGACGCGCTGGAGGAGATGCCCGAGGGCGAGCAGATGCACATCCTCGACCGGTTGGGCGACGAGCGCGCCGCAGACATCCTCGACGCCATGGAGCCCGACGACGCCGCGGACCTCCTCGGCCAGCTCCCCGAGCGACGGGCCGAGCAGCTCCTCGGGCTCATGGAGCCCGAGGAGGCCGAGGACGTGCGCGCCCTCCTGGAGTACGGTCCCGACACGGCCGGCGGACTCATGACGCCCGAGCCGATCGTGCTGTCGGCCGATGCCACCGTCGCCGAGGCGCTCGCGACGATCCGCCGGCACGAGCTGCATCCCGCCCTCGCCGCCGCGGTGTTCGTGACGCTCCCCCCCTATGAGACCCCCACCGGGCGACTGCTGGGCGTCGTGCACTTCCAGCGCATGCTGCGCTACCCGCCCCACGAGCGGCTGGGCGCGATCATCGACGACACGCTCGATCCGGTGCTGTCCACCGCTTCGGCGGCGGAGGTCGCGCGTCTGCTGGCGAGCTACAACCTGGTGTCGGTGCCGGTGGTCGACCAGGCCCACCGGCTCGTGGGCGCGGTGAGCGTCGACGATGTCCTCGACTACCTGCTGCCGGACGACTGGCGCTCGCACGACGGCGACGACGAGCCCGCCGCCCCCCTCGTGAGCGGGGGCGCGCGGTGATGGCGCGCACGTCGCGGGTGCGACTGGACGCACCGCGCGGGCGACGCTCCGGCATGCTCGCGCGCACCCCGCAGCCCTCTCGCGACCGGTTCGGCCGCTTCACCGAGTGGATCGCCCGCAACATGGGCACTCCGGCGTTCCTCGTCGGGCTCTCGCTGTTCTGCATCGGGTGGATCTCCTGGAACACCTTCGCCCCCGAACACCTGCGCTTCGACTCCCAGGTCTACGGGTTCACGGTGCTCACGCTGGTGCTGTCGCTGCAGGCCTCGTACGCGGCGCCTCTGATCCTCCTCGCGCAGAACCGCCAGGACGATCGCGACCGCGTGCAGATCGAGCAGGACCGCCAGCGCGCCGAGCGCAACCTCGCCG
>NZ_JASGFE010000070.1:0-10999 GCF_047605725.1 Microbacterium sp. | reverse complement strand
GCGCCGCGCCGCCCGCTCGGACCGCGAGACTCCATCCGCGCACCGAGACTGCATGCTGGGCGTGCAGTCTCGGTGCACCAGTGGAGTCTCGCGGAGAAGGGTGGTGCAGGGACGGGAGGGCGCGGCAGGGGCACGGCGCGGCAGGGGCATGGATCGTGTGCGGCCGGGCGCGGGTAGCCTGGAGCGATGTCCCGCGTCGCTCGTGCCCTGGTCGGGGCCGTGGCGGCGGCATCCGTCACCGGCTGCGCCACCACGGTGTCGCTGCCGACCGCGAAGGATGCGAACGACCCCCTGTGCGCCGAGGTCACCGTGCGCCTTCCCGCCGAGGTCGCAGGTCAACAGCGGCGCTGGACCGATGCGCAGGCGACCGGGGCGTGGGGGCCGCCGGGAGGCGACTCGTCCGTGATCCTCACGTGCGGCGTCGAGCCGCCCGGCCCCACCGAGGCACGCTGCATCACCGTCGGCGGCGTGGACTGGATCGTCGACGACTCGCAGGCGCCGCGCTATCTCGTCACCTCGTACGGGCGGACGCCCGCGGTGGAGGTGTTCCTCGACAATGAGGTGGTGGCCTCCAACGACGTGCTCACCGCGTTCGCGCCGCTCGTGCAGCAGCTGCCGAGCGATCGGGCGTGCACGAGCGCCGCGTCGGTCCTGCCCTGATCAGCCGCGCGAGCGCGCGATCTCGATGAGCTCGGCGATGAGCTCGTCATAGGGCAGGCCCGAGGCGACCCAGCATTTGGGGAACATCGAGATCGGCGTGAAGCCCGGCATGGTGTTGAGCTCGTTGACGTACAGGCCGTCGTCGGCGAGGAAGAAATCCACCCGCGCGAGGCCCTTGCCGTCGACGGCCGCGAACGCGCGCAGCGCCGCCTCCTGCACGGCGGCGACCTGCTCGTCGGTGAGCGCGGCCGGACACACGACCTCAGCGCCATCGCCGCCGAGGTACTTGCCCTCGAAGTCGTAGAACTCGCGCGTGGTCAGCACGATCTCGCCCGGCAGCGACGCCCGCGACGGGGCGCCGTCGCGGCCCTCCAGCACGGCCACCTCGACCTCGCGGCCGACGATCCCCTGCTCGACGAGCACCTTGTCGTCCTCGGCGAACGCGAGCGCCATCGCGTCGTCGAACTCCTCCGGGCCGTGCACCTTCGAAACACCGACGCTCGAGCCCGCCCGCGCCGGCTTGACGAACAGCGGGAAGCCGAGCGGTGCGGCATCCGCTCGCACGCGGTCAGGTCCGCCGACCCACTCCCGCGCGCTGACCGTGATCGACGGCACGACCGGCACCCCGGCGGCCGCGAGCACGATCTTCATGAAGTGCTTGTCCATGCACAGCGCGGAATCGAGCACGCCGCCACCGGCGTACGGCACCTCCAGCGTGTCGAAGAAACCCTGTATCGTGCCGTCCTCGCCGTGCGTGCCGTGCAGGATCGGCAGCACCACGTCCACGTCGCCGAGCGAGTCGATCGTGCCGTCCGCGCGGCGCACGCGCAGCTCGCGGCGCCCGGCGGCCTCCGGCCACAGCACCCGAGTGCCGTTGTCGACCACCTCGGGGAGGCGCTCCGGGTCGAGCGCGAACTTGTCGGCGTCGTCGTCCTCGAGCACGAATGCACCGTCGCGGGTGATCCCGATCGGGATCACCCGGTAGCGATCGCGGTCAATCGCCCGCAGGACGCCCCCGGCTGTTGCGGAGCTGATCGAATGTTCGCTGGACCGACCGCCAAAGAGCACCGCTACCGCTGCCTTGTCCATTGTGGGTCCTCTCGCCCGTGGGCTGGTCGTCGTCTGTCGTGAGGTGCGGAGCGATGTCACGCGGGTTCATGGTGCCGTCGAGCACCATCTTCACCTGCTCCACGATCGGCATGTGCACATGGGTCGCGCGGGCCAGCTGCAGCACCGGCGCGACCGAGGCGAGCCCCTCCGCCGTCTGGTCCATCTGCTTGACCACATCCTGAAAGCTGTAGCCCTGACCGAGCAGGCGCCCCGCGGTGTTGTTGCGACTCAGCGGCGATTGGCAGGTCGCGATGAGGTCGCCCAGGCCCGCCAGGCCCTGCAACGTCTCCGGCTCGGCGCCCTGCGCGACCGCGAAGTCGGTCATCTCCACGAGACCCCGCGTGATGATCGAGGCCTTCGTGTTCTCGCCGTAGCCGACCCCATCGACGATCCCGATCGCCACCGCGATGAGGTTCTTCAGCACGCCGCCGAACTCTGTGCCGATGACATCGGTGTTCACGAAGGTGCGGAAGTAGGAGTTGCGCGCCCTCCTGGCCACCGCCTCGGCGGTCTGCTGGCTGATCGAGGAGATGACCGCGGCGGTCGGCTGCTCGCGCGCGATCTCCAGGGCGAGGTTCGGGCCGGATGCCACGGCGATGCGCTCCGGCGCGCAGTGCAGCTCCTGCTCGATCACCTGGCTCATCCGCAAGCCCGTGCGCCGCTCCACCCCTTTCATGAGCGAGACGATCGGGGCGTCGGTCTCGGCGACCAGGGGTCGCACGGCCTTGAGGTTCTGTCGCAGCGCCTGGCTGGAGATAGCGAGGTAGATCTGGGTGGCGCCGTCGAGCGCCTCGGAGATGTGGTGTGTCGCCGAGATCGAACGCGGCAGGTTCACCCCGGGAAGGTACTCGCTGTTGCGCTTCGCCTCCTGGATCTCGTGGGCGAGCTCCGCGCGCCGGGCCCACATCACCACGTGCGCGCCGCCGTCGGCGAGCACCTTGCCGAACGTCGTGCCCCAGCTCCCGGCGCCCAGGACGGCCACACGCGGCTTCGAGGCGGTCTGCTTAGGAGTCAAGGCGTCCCGTCTCCCTCTGTCCGTGCGTGGCGGGGTTCCAGCGCTCCAGGGGCGGGCTCTCGCCGCGCAGGCGCCCGAGCAGCACCGCGACGTCGTGCATCACCCGGTCGGTCGCCGCCGCCAGAGTCGTCGGCTGCGAGCGCGTGCGGCGGTACTCGTCAAGGTCGACCGGTGGACCCACCAGCACCCGCACCCGCCGGCGCGGCGGCCACAGCCGGAGCCTGCCGTACCGCGGCATGATCTCCTGCACGCCCCAGTGCGCCAGCGGGATGACCGGGATGTCACGGGTGAGCGCGAGCCGGACGGCCCCGGTCTTCCCGCG
This sequence comes from Microbacterium sp., assembly GCF_047605725.1. Lineage (GTDB taxonomy): Bacteria > Actinomycetota > Actinomycetes > Actinomycetales > Microbacteriaceae > Microbacterium. Next base: position 7,892 of record NZ_JASGFE010000070.1, on the reverse strand, counting down.
CATGGGCCACAGGTCGGGGTCGCGGGTGAGCGAGCCCTCCGGGTACACGATCACCCCGCGACCGTGCGCGACGAGCTCGGCCGAGCTCTTCAGCGTCTGCCGGGCGGCGGCGGCGGAGGCGCTGCGGGCGACCGGGACCATGCCGGTCGCCCGCAGCGCCCACCCGACCACCGGCACCCGGAACAGGCTCTCCTTCGCCATGAAGCGGGGCGCCCGGCCCATCCGCCACGTGGCGACCGCCACGATGACCGGGTCGATCTCGCTGCAATGGTTGGGTGCGAGCACGAATGCACCCTCGCGCGGCAGGTGCTCGGCGCCTTCGATCTCGATCTTGGCGAGAAGCCCGACGAGCGGGACGACGATTCCGGCGAGCGGCCAGAAGATCGACGGACGGGTCTTCTCGTCGGATGCGCGCGGCATCGGGGCTCGGGACACGGGGCTATCCGATGACGTCGAAGTCGGCGCCGAGAGCCGTGAGCTTGTCGAGGAACTGCGCGTAGCCGCGACGGATGATGCCGATATTGCGCACGATCGACTCCCCGTCGGCGGTGAGCGCCGCGATGACGTGGCTGTAGCCGCCGCGGAGGTCGGGCACGACGATGTCCGCGCCATGAAGCGGCGTGGGCCCGGTCACGACCGCCGCCTGCTCCAGCTCGCGACGCCCGACCCGGCGGTAGGGTCCGTCGAGCCCGTGCGGATGCACGACGATGTCCGCGCCCATCTGCACGAGCGCGTCGGTGAAGCCGAGCCGGTTCTCATACACGGTCTCGTGCACGACCGACGTCCCCTGGGCCTGGGTGAGCGCGACGATGAGTGGCTGCTGCCAGTCGGTCATGAAGCCCGGGTGCACGTCGGTCTCGACCGTGACGGGCTTGAGGGCGCCGCCGCGGCGGAAGCGGATGCCGTCCTCGGCGATGTCGAAGGATCCCCCGACCTTGCGGAACACGTTCAGGAACGTGAGCATCTCCTGCTGCTTCGCACCGGCGACGAAGATGTCGCCGTCTGTGGCCAGGGCGGCGCTCGCCCACGATGCGGCCTCGTTGCGGTCGAAGATGCAGCGGTGGTCGTAGCCGGAGAGCGAGTCGACTCCCTCGATGAAGATCACCCGGTTGGGCTCGTAGGAGATGATCGCGCCCATCTTCTGCAGCACCGCGATCAAGTCCATGATCTCCGGCTCGATCGCCGCGTTGCGCAGCTCCGTGGTGCCGCGGGCCCGGACTGCGGTCAGCAGCACCTGCTCGGTCGCCCCGACGCTCGGGTAGGGCAGCTCGATGTCGGCGCCGCGCAGTCCGCCGGGGGCGGAGAGGCGGATGCCGCTGGGCAGCTTCTCGACGACCGCGCCGAACTTGCGGAGGGCGTCGAGGTGGAAGTTGATCGGACGGTCGCCGATGCGGCATCCGCCGAGGTCGGGGATGAACGCCTGACCGAGCAGGTGCAGGAGCGGCCCGCAGAACAGGATCGGGATGCGCGAGGCGCCCGCGTGCGTGTCGATCTCCTCCATGTGGGCCGAGACCGCGCCGCGCGGGTCGAGCCGCAGCACCCCGTCGCCGTCGTCGTCGACTCCGACGCCGTGGACCTCCAGGAGCGAACGGACCACGTGCACGTCGCTGATGTCGGGGACGTCCCGCAGCACGCTCTCGGTCTCGCCGAGGAGGGCAGCGACCATCGCCTTGGTCGCGAGGTTCTTCGCGCCTTTGACGTCCACGCGCCCGGTGAGCGGCCGCCCCCCGCGGATCGCGAGGACCTCGGGGCCCACGTCGGTCGTCCGATCGAGCGCAGCAGCGGACACCGAAGCACTCAGCAGGGTGTTCATCCGTTGAACCTCACTTGTGTCTCGACGAGTCGCCGTGCGGATGCCGCGTTGCGGCTGCGGGGTCTGCTCCACGCTACGCGACCGGGATCGTCCGCGGCCGCCAGGCCTCTCGGCGCGCCTCGAACTGTGCGATCGCGGCCTCGTTGCTGAGCGTGAGCCCGATGTCGTCCAGTCCCTCCAGCAGCCGCCAGCGCGTGTAGTCATCGATGTCGAACGGCACCTCGAACGCGCCCAGGCTCACCGTGCGCCGCTCCAGGTCAACGGTCATCTGTGCACCGGGATCGGCCTCGAGCAGCGCCCAGATCCGCTCCACGGCGTCCTCCGCCACGACGCCGGTCACCAGGCCCTGCTTGCCCGAGTTGCCGCGGAAGATGTCGGCGAACTTCGAGCTGAGCACGACCTTGAAGCCGTAGTCGCGCAGCGCCCACACCGCGTGCTCGCGACTGGATCCGGTGCCGAAGTCGGGACCGGCGACCAGGATGCTCGCTCCCGCATAGGCCGGCTGGTTCAGCACGAAGTCGGGGTCCTGCCGCCAGCTGGCGAACAGGGCGTCATCGAAGCCGGTCTTGGTGACCCGCTTGAGGTAGACGGCGGGGATGATCTGGTCGGTGTCCACCGCCGCGCGCTTCAGGGGAGCTGCGACACCGGTGTGAGTCGTGAACTTGTCCATGTCAGGCCTCCGTCCTGCCGCCGACCGGCTCGGCCAGCGCGGGTACCGGATCGAGGTCGCTCGGGCTGGAGAGCGTGCCGCGCACGGCGGTGGCCGCCGCCACGAGCGGCGAGACCAGGTGCGTGCGCCCGCCTTTGCCCTGCCGTCCCTCGAAGTTGCGGTTGCTGGTGGAGGCGCAGCGCTCCCCCGGTGCCAGCTGATCGGGGTTCATGCCCAGGCACATCGAGCAGCCCGCGAAGCGCCACTCGGCGCCGAAGTCGATGAAGACCTTGTCCAGACCCTCGGCCTCGGCCTCCAGGCGCACGCGAGCCGAACCGGGCACGACCATGACGCGCACGCCCTCGGCCTTCGTGCGTCCGCGGATGATCGAGGCGAACGCGCGCAGGTCCTCGATGCGGCTGTTGGTGCACGAGCCCATGAACACGGCATCCACCGCGATCTGCTTCATCGGCGTGCCGGCGCGCAGGTCCATGTATTCCAGGGCGCGCTCGGCCGCAGCCCGCTCGTTGGAGTCGTCGAACGAGGCAGGATCGGGCACGGCGTCGGACAGCGACACCCCCTGTCCGGGGTTCGTGCCCCACGTGACGAACGGCTCCAGCTCGGCCGCATCGAGATAGATCTCGGCGTCGTAGACCGCGCCCTCGTCGGAGGGGAGCGTGCGCCAGTAGGCGACCGCGTCGTCCCAGTCCTTGCCCTTGGGCGCGTGCGGCCGGCCCTTCAGGTAGGCGAAGGTGGTCTCGTCGGGGGCGACCATGCCCGCTCGTGCGCCGGCCTCGATCGACATGTTGCACATCGTCATCCGGCCCTCCATCGACAGCGACCGGATGGCGCTGCCGCGGTACTCCAGGACGTAGCCCTGACCGCCGTTGGTGCCGATCTTCGCGATGACGGCGAGGATGATGTCCTTCGCGGTCACGCCCGGCTTCAGCTCGCCCTCGACCGTGATGGCCATGGTCTTGAAGGGCTTCAGCGGCAGCGTCTGAGTGGCCAGCACGTGCTCGACCTCGCTGGTGCCGATGCCGAGCGCCATCGCGCCGAACGCGCCGTGGGTGGAGGTGTGGCTGTCGCCGCACACCACCGTGATGCCGGGCATGGTCAGGCCCAGCTGGGGACCGACGACGTGGACGATCCCCTGCTCCTTGTCGCCCAGCGAATGCAGGCGCACACCGAACTCGGCGGCGTTGCGGCGCAACGTCTCGATCTGGGTGCGGCTGGTCAGGTCGGCGATCGGCTTGTCGATGTCGAGCGTCGGGGTGTTGTGGTCCTCGGTCGCGATCGTGAGATCCGGCCGGCGCACGGGGCGCCCTTCGGCACGGAGGCCGTCGAAGGCCTGCGGGCTTGTGACCTCGTGCACGAGGTGCAGGTCGATGTAGATCAGGTCGGGCTGACCGTCCTCGCCCTTGACGACGACGTGGTCGTCCCACACCTTCTCAGCAAGGGTGCGCGGACGATCGGGGATCTGGGTGGTCATGTGTCTCGTTCTCCTGGAGTGGGGATGACGCCCGCGACGGACTCCGCGACGGGAGAGGGCTCAGAACGAGATCCCGTCGCGGCCGCTAAGGAGAAGACGAGCGATCCGCACCGGTCAAGAATACCACCGCCTCCCTGGGCGTCCGCCCAGCCGCACCCACGGCGACGGGCTCGGCGGGGATCAGCTCTCGGTGCGGCCGGCGGCGCGGTCGCGCGAGGACGCGACCAGGCTCGCGCCCGTGGCGACGACCATCGAGACGACGATCACCCCCAGCGAGAAGACCGTCGAGATCTCCGGCGCCCACCCGATGTGGTGACCGCCGTTGATGAACGGCAGCTCGTTCTCGTGCATCGCGTGGAGGACCAGCTTCACCCCGATGAAGGCGAGGATGAACGCGATGCCGTAGTGCAGGTACTTCAGCTGGTCGAGGAGGTCGCCGAGCAGGAAGTAGAGCTGGCGCAGCCCCATGAGCGCGAAGATGTTCGCGGTGAACACGATGAACGCGCTCTGGGTGATGCCGAAGATCGCCGGGATCGAGTCCAGCGCGAACAGCAGATCGGTCATGCCGATCGCGGCGAACACGATGATCATCGGCGTGAACATGCGCTTGCCGTCCACGACCGTGCGCACCTTGTCGCCGTCGTAGCCGTCGCTGATGTCGATCGTGCGGCGCAGCACGCGCACGATGAAGGACTCCTGGGCGACGTCGGAGTCGTGGTCGCCGCCGGGGAACGCCTGCTTCCACGCCGTGTACACGAGGAACGCGCCGAAGATGTAGAACACCCAGCTGAACTGCTCGATGAGGGCGGCGCCGGCGAGGATGAACAGCCCCCGCAGGATCAGGGCGATGATGATCCCCACCATCAGCACCTTCTGCTGGTAGCGCCGCGGCACCGAGAACTGCGCCATGATCAGCACGAACACGAACAGGTTGTCGATCGAGAGGCTGTACTCGGTGAGCCAGCCGGCGATGAACTGGCCGGCGTACTCGCCGCCCGCGAACAGCCACATGAACCCGGCGAACACGAGCGCGAGCACGACGTAGAAGACCACCCACAGCGTGGACTCCTTCGTCGACGGGATGTGGGGTCGCTTGACGATTAGGAGCAGGTCGGCGACGAGCACGAGAAGGAGAACGACCAGGGAGCCGATCTCGAACCAGACGGGGAGGTCCATGTGGGCCTTTCAACGGGTCTGCAAACGTCGAGAGTCTCTCCCCCGCTTGCGCGGAGCACGCCCGGAACCCCTCGGATGGGATCCGTGATGACGAGCGTGCAAGGACGGGATACTCCCCCTCGCTGTACAGCAGCGTACAGGGCGGATGCCGCATGCGGCGAGACGATCCTCCCGCGCGCGACACCACACAGATGAGAGACGATGGGAGCGTCATGAGTGCAACGGATGCGCGTGCCGACGTCGAGCTGCTCGCTGCCGCCGCCGGCGGCAGCGAGCACGCCTTCCGTGCGCTCTACCGGCGCCACGTGCGCCCGGTGTTCTGGCTCGCCCATGGCCTCCTCGGCGTCCGGACGGACGCCGAGGACGCCACGCAGGACACGTTCGTCGTGGCGTGGCGGAAGCTGCCGGAGCTGGAGCTGGCCGGCGATTCGCTGCTGCCGTGGCTGGTCACCGTGTGCCGGTACCAGTGCGCCAACCGCATCCGTCGTCAGCGGCGGGAACGGGAGCACTCCGCCGGACCCGCGGACGACGCGCTGCCGGGTACGGTCGATGTGGAGAAGCAGGTGGTCGATGCGCAGCTCGTGGAGCGGATCCTCGCCGAGGTGGCCGTGATGAGCCCGCTCGACCAGAGCATCTTCCGCCTCTGCGCCGCCGACGGCTACGCGTACGCCGCTGCCGCCGAGGCGCTCGGGGTCAGCCATGGCGTGGTCCGCAACCGTCTCTCCCGCATCCGCACCCGCGTGCGGACCGCCGTCGAGGAGGAACGAGCATGAACGCCGAGGATGTGACCCTGCCAGAGCTCTCCGATGCGCGCATCGGAGAGCTCGAAGACGCCGTGTTCGACCGGATCGCGCGGGAGCGCGCCGAGATCCAGACCGCGCAGCGCGGTCGAGGCGCGCGACGCCGTCGCTGGTGGACCGTCGCGGGGGCAGCAGCGGCGGTGGTCGTCGTGGCGGCGGTGATCTCCCCCGCGGTCACGGGCCTCGTCTCGCCCGCCTCGGATGCGAGCAGCGTGCAGTCCGCGGTGGAGCCGGATCTCGGGAGGCAGGATGCCGCCGGCGACGCGGCGCTGCCAGACGCGTCCGACGCGAAGGCGGAGTCGCTGGGCACCGAGGCCTCGAGTCCTTCCGCAGTCACCGAGCGCGAGGTGATCACGACGGCATCCGCCACCGTCGAGGTCGACGACGTGCGACAGGCAGCCGAGCGCGTCGGCACGCTCGCCGAGTCGGTCGGCGGGCACGTCGAGTCGATGAGCGTCGGCTCGACCGCCGGCACGGGCGAGCTCCAGCCGCTGTCCGACACGATGACGCTGCCAGCGTCCGCGGAGGCCTGGGTCACGGTGCGGGTGCCAGCCGATCAGCTCTCGGCCGTGATGGACGAGCTGGCCGGGATCGGCGACGTGTCGGCGTCGCGCATCGATCGCACCGACGTCACCACGGCGACGGTGGATCTGCGGGCGCGCGTGGGCTCGCTGGAGACCTCCGTGGCACGCCTGAACGAGCTGATGGCGGGCGCCCAGAGCACCGCCGACCTCATCGCCGCCGAAAGCGCGCTCGCCGAGCGCCAGGCGGAGCTGGAGTCCTACCGGCAGCAGCTGGCCTATCTGGAGGATCAGGTCGCGGAGTCCTCGCTCACCGTGTCGCTCGTGCCTGAGACCGAGCATGTGCAGGCCGACCCGGCCGGCTTCGGCGACGGCCTCGTCGCCGGCTGGAACGGGCTCATCGCGACCCTCAACGGCATCGTCGTCGCGCTCGGCTTCCTGCTGCCGTGGATCGGCGTGCTGGCCGTCGTCGGCCTCGTGCTGTGGGCGGTCCGGCGGACTGTGCGGCTGCGCCGGGCGCGACGCGGCAGCTCCCCGCGCGACGACCTGTCGGGCTCAGAGCGGGAGTGACCCGCGGGATCGAGTGTCAGCCGACCAGGGGGCGCAGCTCGCGCACGAACCAGTCGGCGAGCGACAGGGTGAACGTGGCGCTCAGGTGGTTGTCGTCGATGTAGGCGATCAGGCCCCTGACCACCGCGTGGCACGTGCCGCCGGGGCACAGGAGCGCGTGCGAGTCGACAACGGGCGCCCTGGTGGCCGCTGCGGCATCGACGAGCCAGTCGTCGAGCGGCTCGTCCGGCCATGCGCGCGGGCCCAGAACTCGCCGGGCGCACCGATGCAGAAGCGGCCGGTCCTCCGCCAGGCCTACCGAGTACCCTATGGGCCTTCCGGCATCCGTCACCGCGTCAGAGCGGGACGGACGCGCCGCGGGGTTCGCTCGGCGCATTCTGTCGTCGGATGTGGGGGCCGGCGGCAGAACGCGCCAGGTGAGGGTGCAGCGCTCGTGCTCGCTTGGCGCATCTTGTCGCCGCGGGCGGCGCCGGCGACAAGATGCGCCAGGTCTGCGAATCGGAGCGGTCGGGACCGAGAGGACGAGAGGCCGAGCGCGAGGAATGCGAAAACCCCCGGAGCACCGGGGATTTTCTCGCTTGTGACCCCAGCGGGATTCGAACCCGCGTTACCGCCGTGAGAGGGGGTTAGGCGCCCGCAGAACGGCGTAGGCATTGGCAAACAGGCCTGTGTTCTCGGGCCTCACGAGTGCGTCAAGTGTGATCCGAAAGTTCTCGTCGTCAGTGTTCGTTGCCAAAATGTGCCACGTCGCCGCTGCGCTGAGGCGTCAGTCCGAGATACACGATGCTCACGACGACACGCCCTGCCTGTTGTCGGGCCTACCCCGTATCATAGAGGCATGGTCAACGCGGCGCTCATGGAGCAGGTCGAC
>NZ_JASGFE010000069.1:0-11300 GCF_047605725.1 Microbacterium sp. | reverse complement strand
TGACCCACCACAACCTCCACACACCCGGTGTTGCAATAGCCCCCTGAAGCCGCCCTCGGTCTCGCGACCGCATGCGCCAGGCGAACCGGCACGCGCGGTCGTAGGCTGGCCGCATGGCGGACCGCTCCGAGATGTCGAGGTCGTTCGGGCGCATGGCGGGCGCGTACGAGTCGGGGCGCCCCGGTTATCCGACCGAGGCGACGGCGTGGATGCTCGAGCCGGTCGTGCGGTGCGACGAGCCGCCGCGCGTCGCGGATGTGGGAGCGGGGACCGGCAAGCTGACCCGCACCCTCGTCTCACTCGGCGCGGAGACGGTGGCGATCGACCCGGATGCCGCGATGCTCGCAGCGCTGCGAGAGGCCGTGCCTGGCATCCCGACCTTCATCGGCACGGCCGAGCAGCTGCCGCTTGCGGACGGCTCGCTCGACGCCGTCGTGCTCGGTCAGGCCTGGCACTGGGTCGATCCCGACGCGGCCTCGGCCGAGGTCGGGCGCGTGCTGCGGCCCGGCGGGGTGCTGGGGCTTGCCTGGAACCTCCGCGACGAGCGCGTGCCGTGGGTGCATCGGCTCACCGAGATCATGCACACCAGTCGCGCCGAGCAGCTGATGGCGGAGGAGGGTCCCCGGGTCGAGGAGCCCTTCGGGGAGCTCGAGCACGCCACCTGGGAGTGGACGCGGCCGGTGACGAGGGCGATGCTGCTCGACATGGCGCGGTCGCGCAGCTATGTCATCACGGCGACTCCCGACGAGCGCGCTGCTATCGAGACGGGCCTCGCGGCGCTGCTCGACGAGATCGGCGCGGTCGGCGAGGCCGTCGTCGACCTGCCGTACGTCACGCATGCCTACCGGGCCGTGCGGAAGGGCCGCTGAGCGCGCATCTAGACTGGATGCCCGTGGCTCTCACCATCGGAATCGTCGGACTCCCGAACGTCGGCAAGTCGACCCTCTTCAACGCCCTGACCAAGAACCAGGTGCTCGCGGCGAACTACCCGTTCGCGACGATCGAGCCCAATATCGGCGTCGTGAACCTGCCCGATCCGCGCCTGCAGAAGCTCGCCGAGATCTTCGGCTCGGAGCGCATCCTGCCGGCTGCGGTCTCGTTCGTCGACATCGCCGGCATCGTGCGCGGCGCGAGCGAGGGGGAGGGCCTGGGCAACCAGTTCCTCGCGAACATCCGCGAGGCCGACGCGATCGCGCAGGTCGTCCGCGGGTTCAGCGACGACGATGTCGTGCACGTCGACGGCGCGGTCGATCCGCAGAACGACATGGAGACCATCAACGCCGAACTGCAGCTGGCCGACCTCCAGACCCTCGAGAAGGCGATCGTGCGGTACGAGAAGGAGGTGCGCGGCCGCAAGCTCGACCCGGCCGTGCTGGAGACGGCGAAGGAGGCCGAGGACGCCCTGCAGCGGGGGGTGCTGCTGTCGGCATCCGGCATCGACCTCGCGCCGATCCGGGAGCTGGGGCTTCTGACCGCGAAGCCGTTCATCTTCGTCTTCAACGTCGACGAGGCGGTGCTGACGGATGCCGCGCGCAAGGCCGAGCTCGCAGCCCTCGTCGCGCCGGCACAGGCCGTGTTCCTCGACGCGAAGATCGAGTCCGAGCTCATCGACCTCGACCCCGAGGACGCCGCGGAGCTCCTCGCCTCGACCGGCCAGGACGAGTCCGGGCTCGACCAGCTCGCCCGCATCGGGTTCGACACGCTGGGCCTGCAGACCTACCTCACGGCGGGTCCGAAGGAGGCGCGCGCCTGGACGATCGGCAAGGGCTGGAAGGCGCCGCAGGCGGCGGGGGTCATCCACACCGACTTCGAGAAGGGCTTCATCAAGGCCGAGGTCATCTCGTTCGAGGACCTCGTCGCGGCGGGGTCGGTGGTCGAGGCACGGGCGCGCGGCAAGGCGCGCCTGGAGGGCAAGGACTACGTCATGCGCGACGGCGATGTCGTGGAGTTCCGCTTCAACGTGTAGCGGCAGGGGACGACAGGGCAATCGATGTCGAGGCTCTGCCTCGGACGATGGCGATGGCGAGGAACGTCCTCAGCGACTGAGTCCGTGCGACGGTGCGCCGGTCATGCGCCGATCGCGTCCCGCTTACAGGGTGAAGTGGCCGTTTCGCGCCTGAATCGCGTCGGCGGGGCCGGTTCGCCCTGTACGCGGGACGCCTGGAGCCGGCCACCGGGTCCCGACAGCGACGTGTGACGGCAGGATTCGCATCGCCAAGATCCGCTGATTACCCTGGGACGACCGCTGTGCCCAGAGAGGAACCCCGACACCGTGTCAGAGCGCCAGATCTTCGAACCGGACGGCCGCGCCGTCCCCTACGTCGACCAGGGCGAGGGCCCCGCACTGGTCCTGCTGCCCGGGCGCGGGCTGGAGATCAGCTATCTCGGGATCCTCGCCAACATGCTCGCGGACGAGGGATTCCACGTCGTGCGGATCGGCTCCCGCCGCTCCGCCACCGACGGCGGAGAGCTGACGATGCACGACCTCGCCCAGGACGTCGTCGACGTCATGGACCACGTGGGCCTGCGCAGCGCCTGGATCGGCGGTCACTCGTTCGGGGGCGCCGTCGCGCGGACCGTCGCGCTCGATCACCTCGACCGCGTGAACGGCGTTCTGCTGCTCGCCGTCGAGACCGCCGGTTCGTCAGCGGGCGGCACGGCCTTCCTCACGGTCCCCGAGGACCAGATCCCGGATGCCGTCACCGGGCTCATCGGCGATTTCGAGGACACCGCGCTGGCCTGGCGCTTCATCGCCCGGGCGCGCACGGCCGAGCTCGAGCCGGCGCAGAGCGCCGCGCTGGAGGCGACGCCCGCAGCCGAGTGGGCGCAGCTCGCCCCCACGGTTCCGGTGCTGATCGTCCAGGGCGACCAGGACCCGATCGCGCCGTCCGACCGCGGCGAGGGGCTCCGGGCTTCGGCACCGGATCGCGTGACAGTCGTGGCCGTCGAGGGCGGCGGGCACCTGTTCCCGGCGACGCACGCCGGCGACACCGCCGCGATCATCGAGGACTACCTCGACTGGGACTGAGCCCGCGCGGCCGGTGCCGGTGGCGCCGCACGGCCTGCCCTGACCGGTCTACGATGGACGGATGGCCACCTCGAACCTCCCCGCCCCGCAGCCCCTCGCCGACGACAAGCCGCTCCTGGCGGTCATCGAGGACGGTGCCTCGTGCTGCGGCGGCGGTTGCTGCTCCACGAGCTGACGACCCGCTCCGCGCCGAGACCTGTGGCGCTCAGTGCACCGGCGGTCCGTCGAACTCGGCGTCCGCCGGTTTGCGGATGACCACGGCGCCGACCAGCATCGGCAGTGCGATGATCGCCGCCACCAGAAACGCCGCGTGCGCGCCGGCCGCACCGGCGACGGAGTCCGAGGCTCCCGACGCCGCGGCGGTCGTCGACACCGCGGACATGACGGTGAACAGCACCGCGATGCCGGCCGCTCCCGCGACCTGCTGAGCGGTGCCGACGATCGCCGAGCCGTACGAGTAGAACCGCGGCTCGAGCGAGGCGAGGGATGCCGTGAACAACGGCGTGAACGAGAGTGCGAGGCCCAGCGAGAGCACGGTCTGGGCGATCACGACGATCCACAGCGGCGTCGTCGCGGTGAAGAACAGCGCGAAACACCACAGCACGCCGATCGCGAGGACCGCGCCGGGCACCAGCAGGGTGCGGGTGCCCCGCGCGTCGTACACACGACCGATGAGGGGACCTGCCAGGCCCATGATGAGCGAGCCGGGAAGCACGGCAAGACCGGTGTCGAGCGAGGAGACGCCGAGCACGCTCTGCAGGTACAGCGGCAGCACCGTGATGACGCCGAAGAAGGCCGCAGACAGCAGCGAGAGCTGGCTGATCGCGAGCGTGAAGTTGCGCGACCGGAAGACGCGCAGATCCAGCAGCGCGTCGTCGACCCTCTGCAGCTTCAGCTGGCGGAGCACGAAGATCGTCAGGGCGACGACGCCGACCACGAGCGGCACGACGAGCGAGGTGGTCGCGAGCGACGCGGATGCCGTGCCGGCCTCGCCCTGGTGCTGCGCGCCGCCGATCTGACTGAGCCCGTAGACCAGGCCGCCGAACCCGAACGCCGACAGCACGACCGACGGCGCATCGATGGGCGCGCGGGTGGTCTCGCCGAGGTTGCGGATCCACGTGGCACCGACCGCGAGCGCCACCAGGGCGATCGGCAGCACGACGCCGAAGATCCAGCGCCAGCTCAGCGTGTCGAGGAGGAACCCGGCCAGCGTCGGTCCGATCGCGGGGGCCAGCGACATCACGATGCTGACCCGGCCCATCATGCGCCCGCGCGAGTGCGGCGGCACGATCGTCATCAGCGTGGTCATCAGCAGCGGCATCATGATCGCGGTGCCCGAGGCCTGCACGACGCGTGCGACGACCAGCACGACGAAGCCGGGGGCCACCAGCGCGATGAGCGTGCCGAGCGAGAACAGGGTCATCGCCGCGACGAACATCGTGCGGGTCGTGAAGCGCCGCAGCAGAAACCCGGTCACCGGGATGACGACGGCCATCGTGAGCATGAACGCCGTGGTCAGCCACTGCGCGGCGACCGCCGTGATGCCGAGGTCGCCCATCAGGTGCGGGATGGCCACGCCCATCGTGGTCTCGTTGAGGATCGCCACGAACGCCGCCGCCAGCAGCAGCCAGACGATCCGGGTCTCCTCGGGAGGAAGGATCGCGCCCGGCCGCCCGCTCGTGCGGTCGGTGGAGGTCACGCTGGGGCTCGTCTCGGATCGCGGCACCTCCACGTCAACCGCCGCGTCGGATCCGGCATTCCCCGAACCGGTGACGACCTCGCGCCGACCGGCGTCGGATTAGGCTGGCGCTCGTGAGCATGATGGGCGGCTTCGCCGCCGGCCGGGGCACCCGTGGGGTCGACGAGGCGGCGCAGCGCCGGGCCAACGCCCAGGCGCCCGAGATCGCCCACCTGGGCCGGCGCGTCGTGGCGCTCTTCCGGCCCTACCGGGGACGGATCGCCCTGACCGCGCTCATCGTGGTGGTCTCCGCCGCGATCGCCGTCGTGCCGCCGCTGATCGTGCAGCGCATCTTCGACGACGCGCTCTTCCGGCCCGGCGGGCCACCCGACGTGCCGCTGCTCGTGCAGCTCGTGCTGGTGATGCTCGCGCTGTTCCTGCTGTCGGCCGGTCTCGGGTTCGTGCAGACGTGGCTGACCTCCACCGTCGGAAACAGCGTGACCGGAGACCTGCGCGTGCGGCTGTTCGAGCACCTTCAGTCGATGGAGCTCGCCTTCTTCACCCGCACGAGGACCGGCGTCATCCAGTCACGCCTGCAGAACGACGTCGGCGGGGTGGCGGGGGTGCTCACCAACACCGTCACGAGCATCCTCGGCAACGTCGTGACGGTGGTCGCCTCGCTCGTGGCGATGGTGCTCATCGACGTGCGGCTCACCCTCGTGGCCGTCGTCCTGCTGCCGGTCCTCGTGGTCGTCCAGCGCCGGGTCGGCCAGGTGCGCGCGCGCATCGCCGCGCAGACCCAGGAGTCGCTGTCCGAGCTGACCACGATCACGCAGGAGACGCTGAGCATGTCCGGCATCCTGCTCTCGAAGTCGTTCAACCGGCAGCGCCACGAGTCGGCCCGCTACCGCGACGAGAACCGCAACCAGGTGCGGCTGCAGGTGCGCCGTGCGATGAGCGGCCAGGGCTTCCTCGCCGTCGTCCACGTGATCATGGCCAGCGTCCCCGTCGTGGTCTACCTCGTGGCGGGACTGCTGATGACCGGCACGCCGGGCGCGATCACCGCCGGCGCGATCGTCGCGTTCACGACCGTGCAGGCACGGCTGCTGCAGCCGCTCACCGGGCTCATGCGGGTCGCGCTCGACCTGCAGACCTCCCGCGCGCTGTTCGCCCGCATCTTCGAGTACCTCGATCTCGTGCCCGCGGTCACCGACGCCCCCGGTGCGATCCCGGTCGCGCAGGCGCCCGGTCCGCTCGGCCGCGTCGAGTTCCGCGATGTCGTGTTCCGTTACCCGGATGCCGGGGTTCAGACCCCGGCGACGCTCGACGGCGTCTCGTTCGTGGCCGAGCCCGGCAGCCGAGTCGCCTTCGTCGGCCCGTCCGGCGCGGGCAAGACCACCGTGCTCTCGCTCGTGCCGCGGCTGTACGAGGCGGCCGGCGGGGCGGTGCTGTTCGCGGGCGCGGACGTGCGCACGCTCACCCAGGAGTCGATCGTCGACGAGGTCGGCATCGTGTCGCAGGAGACCTATCTGTTCCACGACACGATCCGCGAGAACCTGCGCTACGCGAAGCCCGACGCCACCGACGCCGAGCTGGCGGCGGCGTGCACGGCCGCCGGCATCCACGACGTGATCACGGGGTTCGAGCACGGCTACGACACCGTCGTCGGCGAGCGCGGCCACCGCCTCTCCGGGGGCGAGAAGCAGCGCATCGCCATCGCCCGCGTGCTGCTGAAGGATCCGCCGGTGCTGCTGCTGGACGAGGCGACCTCCGCGCTGGACACGGTCTCGGAGCGTGCCGTGCAGGAAGCGCTGGATGCCGTGGCGAAGGGCCGCACGACGCTGTCGGTCGCGCACCGGCTCTCGACGGTCGTGAGCGCCGATGTCATTCACGTGCTCGACGCCGGCCGCATCGTGGAGTCCGGCACGCACGCCGAGCTGCTCGCGCGCGACGGGGTGTACGCCGCTCTGGCGCGCCGTCAACTGGCTGCGGGCGAACCGGAGCGCGCCCCGGGCTCCCCCCGGCGGTGAGGGAGCGCCGGGCTCGTCACGGGGCGGCGGCGAGCCGTGCGAGCGCTCGGGTGCTCATGCGCCCGAGCGCACCGCCGCGACAGCCGCCGCGACGGCCGCCGGGTCGACCGGTTCGCGCGCGCCGTGCCCGAACGTGAAGCGCACGGCGGTGCGGGCGACCTCCGGCTCCACGCCGATCGCGACGAGCACGTGCGACGGCTCGTCGCTGCCGGCCGCGCACGCCGAGCCGCTGGAGGAGACGAGCCCCCGCCGCTCGAGCTCCAGGAGCACGGCCTCACCGCTGGTGCCGGCGAACGTGAAGCTCGCGGTGCCGGGGAGCCGCCGCGACGGATGCCCGGTGAGCCGGGCCTGCGGCACCCGTTCGAGCACGCCCGCGACGAACGCGTCGCGCAGCCGCGCGACGCGCTCTGCCGCCTCGATCCGTTCCCGCTCGGCCAGCTCCAGCGCGGTGGCGAAGGCCACCGCGCCGGCGACGTTCTGCGTGCCGCTGCGGCGCCCGCGCTCCTGCCCGCCGCCGTGCAGCACCGGCTCCAGCGGGATCCGCCCGCGCACGGCGAGCACGCCGGTTCCGGGCGGGGCGCCGACCTTGTGGCCGGCGACCGAGAGGGCGTCCGCGCCGGTGCCCGAAAGCGGCAGCCAGCCGGCCGCCTGCACGGCGTCGAGGTGCAGCGGTACCGACCCGGTCACCGCGGCGAGCGCGGCGACGTCCTGCACGGTGCCGATCTCGTTGTTCGCGTAGCCGACGGTGACCAGAGCCGTGTCCTCGCGCAGGGCGGCGGAAACGGCATCCGGGTCGACCGATCCGGTCTCGTCCACGCCCACCCGCGTCACCGCGACACCGTGCACGCGTTCGAGGTACGCGCATGACGCGAGCACCGACTCGTGCTCGATCGGCGTCGTGACGAGGTGACCTGGTCCGCCCCGGCGCAGCGCCGCGGCGATCACGACGCCTTTGATGGCGAGATTGTTCGACTCCGTCCCGCCGGAGGTGAACACGACGTCGCCGGCGCGCATGCCGATCACGTGGGCGACCCGCCGCCGCGCGTCCTCGAGCGCGGCCGCGGCCGCCTCGCCGACGGTGTGGTGGCTCGACGGGTTGCCGAACCGCTCGGCGAGGAACGGCAGCATGGCCTGCACGGCCTCGGGCCGCACCGGGGTCGTCGCGGCGTGGTCGAGGTAGCGCACGTCAGGCCTCCAGGCGCAGATCCAGGCCCAGGTCGACGGCCGGGGCGGAGTGGGTCAGCGCGCCCACCGAGATCACGTCCACGCCGGTTTCGGCGATGTCGCGCGCGGTCTGCAGCGAGACGCCGCCGGAGGCCTCGACGATCGCCCTCCCGCCGACCTGGGCGACGCCTGCGCGCAGGTCTTCGAGCGAGAAGTTGTCGAGCATGATGGTGCCGATGCCGGCGGCCAGCACCGCCTCGATCTGATCGAGGCGGTCGACCTCCACCTCGACGTGGGTCGTGTGGGGGAGACGTGCGATCGCGGCCTGCAGCGCCGCCGTGACCGACACGCCCTTCTGCGCGAGCACGGCGAGGTGGTTGTCCTTGACCATGACGGCATCCGACAGCGACCAGCGGTGGTTGTGACCGCCGCCGCAGCGCACGGCGTGCCGCTCGAAAGCGCGCAGTCCCGGCGTGGTCTTGCGCGTGTCGGCGATGCGGGCGCCGGTGTGTGCGACCTCGGCGACGTAGAGACTGGTCAGGGTCGCGATGCCCGACATCCGCTGCGCGAAGTTCAGCCCGATCCGCTCCGCCGTCAGCACCGAGCGGGCGGGGCCGGCCACGGCGGCCAGCACTGTGCCGGGGGAGAAGAGCTCGCCGTCCTGGGCGATCAGGTGCACCTCCACGCGCGGATCGGTGAGCCGGAAGGCGGCGGCGAAGACGTCGCCGCCGCTGAACACCCCGCTCTCGCGGGCGACGAGCTCGGCGTGCGCCACGGCGTTCTCCGGGATCAGGTACTCGCTCGTGAGGTCGCCCCACGGCGCGTCCTCGGTCAGGGCGGCGGCGACCACACGGTCGATCACGACGGTGCTCAGCATGGCGCTCCCTCTCGCTCGTCCGCGCGCTCGGCGTGCGCCTGTGCGGTGTCGTCGCTGCGGAAGTGCGCGCCGATCGAGGCGGTGCGGGCGGATGCCGCGGCCACGAGTGCGGCGGCCACCTCCAGCAGGTTCTCGTCCTCGAGCTCGGCCACCGTGACCGGGTTCCGCTCGGCGGCGCGCCAGGCGGCGATCGTCGCCGCCGCGTGCCGCAGTCCGGCCCCGTCGCGGATCAGGCCGGCGCGGTCCCACATCAGGCGCTGCAGCGCCGCGCGGGAGAACGGTTCGAGGGGCGGCGCGTGCGCCGGCTCTGGTGCCTGTCCGCGCTCCGGGTGCGGGGCCCGGGCGGGTCCTTGCTCGTCCCCGGGTGCCCGCTCCGGCCGGCCGCCCGCGCCGGTGGCGGCGCCGGAGTTCGACGGCGCCACCGGCCACGGCGCGCCGGCACGGGCGGAGGCGACGTCGCCGGCGACCACGTCGCCGGCGCGCGCACCGAAGACGGCGCCCTCCAGCAGCGAGTTGGAGGCGAGCCTGTTCGCACCGTGCACGCCCGTGCGGGCGACCTCGCCCACCGCGTAGAGCCCCGGAACGCTCGTCCGGCCGTGGAGGTCGGTCGCGATGCCGCCCATCAGGTAGTGCGCGGCGGGGGTGACCGGCACCGGCGCGCGGGCCCAGTCCAGGCCCCGCGCGCGCACCGCGGCGTCGATCGTCGGAAAGCGCCGGGCCAGGAACGCCGAGGTCTCGGCCGGCGTGGCACGAAGGCCCGTGGCATCCAGCCGTACCGGCCGACCCCCCTGCGCGGCCATGCGCCGCGCGATCGCGCGGGCGAGCACGTCGCGCGGGGCGAGCTCGCCGTCGGGGTGGTCGTCGAACGCGAACCGCGCCCCGTCGTCGTCGATCAGCACGGCGCCCTCGCCGCGCACGGCCTCCGACACGAGGAACGCGTCGGTGCCGGGGAGGACGGTGGGATGGAACTGCACGAACTCCAGGTCGGCGACCGCGGCGCCGGCCCGCAGGGCCGCGGCGATGCCGTCGCCGGTGGCCACCGGCGGGTTCGTCGTGTGGGCGTACAGCTGGCCGGCCCCGCCGGTGGCGAGGACGACGGCATCCGCGTCGAGCGTCGTCCGCTCGCCGTCCACGAGCAGCTCGACCCCGACGACCCGCACCGGGCCCGCGTCGGACCGTTCGACGCCCGCCGGCCGAGGTTCGGTGCTCACCAACTTCGGAGAGTTAGACGAAGTTCGGAGGATTTCGGCGCAATCCTCCGAACTTCGCGCGATTCTCCGAGGTTCGTGAGCGGATGCCGAGGCGAGACCGGGAGCGGATACCCGCACCGGGCCCGCGACGACGAGGTCGACCAGGAACGCATGCTCCACGACCCGCACGGCGCTCGCCCGCACGCGCTCCACGAGGGCGCGTTCGATGGCCGTGCCGGTCGCGTCGCCGCCGGCGTGCAGGATGCGCGGGTAGGAGTGCGCGGCCTCGAGTCCCTTGACGAACGCGCCGCCGGCGTCGCGGTCGAAGCCCACGCCGAGCTCGACGAGCTCGCGGATGCGCGCCGGGCCCTCCGCCACGAGCGTGCGCACGGCGAGCGGGTCGCTGAGCCCCGCCCCCGCGGTCATCGTGTCGTGCAGGTGGTCGACGAGTCGGTCGTCGTCGAACATGACCCCGGCGATGCCGCCCTGGGCGAAGCGCGTGTTGGCGTGGTCGAGCACGTCCTTCGTCACGACGGTCACCCGGCAGCCGGAGGCCGCGGCGTGCAGCGCCGCCGTGAGCCCGGCGATGCCCGAGCCCACCACGACCACGTGCGGGGCGGTCATGGCCGGGCCGCCAGCATCCGCTCGAGGGCGACGCGCGCGGGCTCGGCCACCGACACGGGCACCGTGATGCGGTTGCGCACCTCGCCCGCCACGAGCCCCTCCAGGACCCACGCGAGGTAGCCGGGGTGGATGCGGTACATGGTCGAGCAGGGGCACACCACCGGGTCGAGGCAGAAGATCTCGTGCTGCGGATGCTCGGCGGCCAGGCGCCGCACGAGGTTGATCTCGGTGCCGATCGCGAACACGGTGGGCTCTGTCGCCGCCTCGATGGCCTTGCGGATGTAGTCGGTCGAGCCCGACTCGTCGGCGGCGTCGACGACCGTCATCGGGCATTCCGGGTGCACGATGACGCGCACGCCGGGGTGGGCGGCGCGGGCCCGGTCGATCTGGTCGACCGTGAACCGGCGGTGCACCGAGCAGAACCCGTGCCAGAGGATCACGCGCGCGTCGTGCAGCTGGTCGGTCGATGAGCCGCCGAGCGGATGCCGGGGGTTCCACATCGGCATCCGGTCCAGCTCCACGCCCATCGCCTTCGCGGTGTTGCGGCCGAGGTGCTGGTCGGGGAAGAACAGCACGCGGCGCCCGCGCGCGAAAGCCCACTCCAGCACCGTGCGGGCGTTCGACGACGTGCACACAATGCCGCCGTGACGGCCCACGAAGCCCTTGATCGCGGCGGAGGAGTTCATGTAGGTCACCGGCACGACCGGCA
>NZ_JASGFE010000068.1:0-11348 GCF_047605725.1 Microbacterium sp. | reverse complement strand
GGCCGATCAGCTCGCCGATCTTGTCGACCGGGATCTGCACGCTGATCACGCGCGGAGCGGTGGCCGCCATCTCGTCCGGACCGTCGATCGCGGCGTTGAGCACCCCGAGGATCGTCAGGCGCGCCTCACGGGCCTGCTGCAGTGCGGCGCTGAGCACCGAGGAGGGGATGCCGTCGAGCTTCGTGTCCAGCTGGATCGCGGTGACGAACTCGCTGGTGCCGGCGACCTTGAAGTCCATGTCGCCCAGAGCGTCCTCGGCGCCGAGGATGTCGGTGAGGGCCGCGTAGCGGGTCTCACCGTCGACCTCGTCGGACACGAGCCCCATCGCGATGCCGGCCACCGGCGCGCGCAGCGGCACACCGGCGTTCAGCAGTGACAGGGTCGACGCGCACACCGAGCCCATCGAGGTCGAGCCGTTGGAGCTGAGCGCCTCGGAGACCTGACGGATCGCGTAGGGGAACTCCTCGCGGCTGGGCAGCACCGGCACGAGCGCGCGCTCGGCGAGGAAGCCGTGCCCGATCTCGCGACGCTTCGGCGACCCGACGCGGCCGGTCTCACCGGTCGAGTAGGGCGGGAAATTGTAGTGGTGCAGGTAGCGCTTGGTCGTCACCGGCGACAGGGAGTCGATCTGCTGCTCCATCTTGAGCATGTTCAGCGTCGTGACACCGAGGATCTGGGTCTCGCCGCGCTGGAAGATCGCGGAGCCGTGCACGCGCGGGATGACCTGGACCTCGGCATCCAGCGGACGGATGTCGGCAAGTCCGCGTCCGTCGATGCGCACGCCGTCGGTGAGGATGCGGCCGCGCACGATCTTCTTCGTCACCGACTTGTAGGCGGCGGAGAACTCGAGGGTCGCGACGGCGGGGAGCTCCCCCGCCTCGACGGCGGCGACCAGCTCGGCCTTGACCTCGTCCTTCAGCGCGTCGTCGGCGTTCTGGCGCTCCTGCTTGTCGGCGATCTGGTAGATCGGCACGAGGCGGTCGTAGGCGCGCGAGGCCACGAAGTCGTAGGTCTGGTCGCCGTACGGCGGGAAGACCGGGTACTCCTGGATCTCTTTCGCGGCGGTGCCCGCGACGACGTTCTGCGCCGCGACGAGCCGGCGGATGAAGGGCTTGGCCGCCTCCAGGCCCTCGGCGACGACCTGCTCGCTGGGCTTGACGGCCCCGCCCTTGATGAGGTTCCAGCTGCCCTCGGTGGCCTCGGCCTCGACCATCATGATCGCGACGTCGTCGGAGGTCGCGGCATCCGCCACGACCCGGCCGGCGACGATCAGGTCGAAGACGGCCTCCTCGAGCTGGGCCGCGGTCGGGAAGGCGATCCACTGGTCGGCGTGCTCGCCGTGGCCGGGCATGAGCGCGAGGCGGACACCGGCGATCGGGCCGGAGAACGGCAGGCCGGAGATCTGGGTCGACAGCGACGCGGCGTTGATCGCGAGCGCGTCGTAGAACTCGCCCGGCGCGATCGAGAGCACCGTGACGACGATCTGGACCTCGTTGCGCAGACCGGCCACGAACGACGGGCGCAGCGGCCGGTCGATGAGGCGGCACACCAGGATCGCCTCGGTCGAGGGACGGCCCTCGCGGCGGAAGAACGAGCCGGGGATCTTGCCCGCGGCGTACGAGCGCTCCTCGACGTCGACGGTCAGCGGGAAGAAGTCGAACCCTTCGCGGGGGTGCTTGCCGGCACTGGTGGCCGACAGGAGCATGGTCTCCTCGTCGAGGTACGCGGCCACGGCGCCCTGCGCCTGCTGGGCGAGCCGGCCGGTCTCGAACCGGATGGTGCGGGTGCCGAAGCGGCCGTTGTCGAGGACGGCTTCGGCGGCGGTGATTTCAGGACCTTCCAAGAGGTCTCTCCTTCTTTGTTTAGGCTCGCACGCGCGTCTCGCGCACGAGCTCGTACGAAGGAGCAGCATCGGTCAGTTATGGGCGCGCGGCAAAGGGGCCGCGGTTCCGCCTGCGCTGGCCACCAGTAGAGGATCACCCGGCGAAAGACGACGGGGAACCCACCACAGGGGACCAGCTTCCTGCCGGACCTGCTCCGTGTGAGCGCATGCTCACGGGTGGATGCCGGACGGCAACCCTCGCGAGTCTACCAGTCGCGCGCGCATCGCCGCGCCCGCGGGCAGCGTCGCCGCACCGGGCGCCGGCCCGCGGCATCCCGCTCACGAACTGCGGACTTTCGCGTGAAGTTCGGAGGATTTCGGGTAGATCCTCCGAAGTTCGCGCGACTCTCCGAAGTTCGTGCGGGCCGGTCATCGACCGGCGCCGTCGACCTCCGGGGCGTCCTGGTAGGGCGAGCCGGCCGTCAGGTTGTCACCGCGGTTCGCGCCGGGCACCGCCTGACGGCCCGGGCGGTCGCCGTACGTCGCGGCGACCAGGCCCGCGTGGGTCGGGGCGTCGGGCACGCCGGCCGGCCGGTCCGCGGCGAGCTCACGGCGCAGCGCCGGCACGACCTCGCCGCCGAG
Organism: Microbacterium sp.; assembly: GCF_047605725.1. GTDB lineage: Bacteria > Actinomycetota > Actinomycetes > Actinomycetales > Microbacteriaceae > Microbacterium. Next base: position 8,884 of record NZ_JASGFE010000068.1, on the reverse strand, counting down.
GAGGTCGAGCTGCTCGAGCACGGTTTTCAGCGGCAGGCCCGCGTGGTCGATCAGGAACAACTGGCGCTGGTAGTCGCCGAAGGTGTCGCGCATCGAGGCGTAGCGATCGATGACCTGCTGCGGCGAGCCCACGGTCAGCGGCGTCAGCGCGCTGAAGTCCTCCAGCGACGGTCCGTGCCCGTAGACGGGCGCGTTGTCGAAGTACGGACGGAACGCGCGCACGGCGTCCTGCGAGCGCGCTCGCATGAACACCTGGCCGCCCAGACCCACGATCGCCTGCTCGGGCGCGCCGTGCCCGTAGTGCGCGAAGCGCTCTCGGTACAGCGCGATGAGCCGCTGGAAGTGGTCGGCCGGCCAGAAGATGTTGTTCGCGAAGAACCCGTCCCCGTAGAAGGCGGCCTGCTCGGCGATCTCCGGCGTGCGGATCGAGCCGTGCCACACGAACGGCGGCACCCCGTCGAGCGGCCGCGGCGTCGAGGTGAAGCCCTGCAGCGGGGTGCGGAAGCTCCCCTCCCAGTCCACGACGTCCTCGCGCCACAGCCGGCGCAGCAGCGCGTAGTTCTCCACCGCGAGCGGCAGCCCCTGGCGGATGTCCTTGCCGAACCAGGGGTACACCGGGCCGGTGTTGCCGCGGCCGAGCATGAGGTCGACCCGGCCGCCGGAGACATGCTGGAGCATCGCGTAGTCCTCGGCGAGCTTCACCGGGTCGTTCGTGGTGATGAGGGTCGTCGCGGTCGACAGGATCAGCCGCTCGGTCCGCCCCGCGAGGTAGGCGAGAGTGGTCGTGGGCGAGGACGACCAGAACGGCGGGTTGTGATGCTCGCCGAGGGCGAACACGTCGAGCCCGACCTCCTCGGCGTGCCGGGCGATCGTGAGGGTGGCGGCGATCCGCTCCGCCTCCGAGGGCGTGCGGCCGGTCACCGGGTCCTGCGTGATGTCGCTGACCGAGAAGATGCCGAACTGCATGCCCGGCCAGGTGGTCTCTGTCACGTCGCGCTTTCCGAATCCGGATGCCGCGGCATCCATCTATATGCGATTGAATACAGTACCTGCAACGCGCGCACCGCGCGGATATTCCGCGCCTCCGCGCGCGGGCTGCCGTCGCGGCGGCCCGACCGATAGTCTGGCCGGGCTATGAGCGACATGCAACGAAGCACCTCAGCCGGTCCGACCGTCCCCGCCGCCCCGCCGGCGCGCGCGCGCACGCCCTTCTGGGACAACGCACGCTTCGCCTGCATCGTGCTGGTCGTCATCGGGCACGCCGTCCAACGCATGACCGCGGACTCCGACGCCGCCTACGGCGTCTATCTGCTGGTCTACGCGTTCCACATGCCCGCCTTCGCGATCATCTCCGGCTACTTCTCCAAGTCCGGCGCCCCGAACGCGAAACAGATGGCGCGCGTGATCACCGACATCGTCGTGCCGTACATCATCTTCGACACGCTGTGGTGGCTGATCGAGTGGGCCCTCACCGGCCGCGGCGACCCGAACCTGACCACGCCCTCCTGGACCCTGTGGTTCCTGCTGGCCCTCGCGATCTTCCGCCTCGTGCTGCCCTACCTGGCGCTGCTGCGGTGGCCGCTGCTGTGGACGGTGGCGATCTCGATCGCGGTGGGGTATCTGCCGAACCTCGACTCGACCTTCTCGCTGGCCCGAGCGCTCGGGCTCCTGCCCTTCTTCACGCTCGGCTGGTGGCTGCGCGAGCACGACATCGTCGACCGCTTCCAGCTGCTGCGCCCCCGCTCGTGGCCGGTGATCGCCGGCGCCGTCGCGGTGTTCGTGGTCGCCGGAGTGCTCGCGTGGACGATGACGGACACGTGGCGCTCGCTCCACGTCGGCAGCTGGATGTTCTACCGCGACCCGTACACCGCCCTCGGCGGCACGGAGTGGTGGGCCGGCGGCGTGCGGCTGCTGCTCATGGCGATCGCGCTCGTGCTGACCGCCGCCTTCCTCGCGCTCATCCCGCTCGGCACCTACTGGTGGACCCGCTTCGGCACCTACACGATGTACATCTACCTGCTGCACACCTTCGTGCTGTACCCGCTGCGCGAGTACGGCGTGATCGCCGGGCTCACCCCCGACTGGCTGTGGCTGCCGATCATCGTGGTCGGCTCGCTCCCGGTCGCCCTGGCACTGGGCTCCGACCCGGTCCGCAAGGTCTTCCGGCCACTGGTCGAGCCGCGGCCGGGGTGGCTGTTCGCCGACCCGACCCTCGCCGGCAAGGAAGGACGCCGGCAGGACCCGACCGGGTCGCAGCGCCCCGCCGGCGCCGGGGCGTGAGCGGCGGCCGACCTCCCCGCCGCCGCACCGGTCACGAGTCCTCGGGCACTCCCATCCGGTTCCAGGCGTCGAGACCGGCGATCTTGTAGGCCTCGGCCAGGGTCGGGTAGTTGAAGGTGTTGTTGACGAAGAAGTCCACGGTGCCGCCCAGGTTGATCACGGCCTGACCGATGTGGATCAGCTCGGTCGCACCCTCGCCGATGATGTGGGCGCCCAGGAGCCGGCGGGTCTGCCGGTCGAAGACGAGCTTGAGGAACCCGGCATCCACACCCATGATGTGTCCGCGCGAGGTCTCTCGGAATCGCGCGATGCCCACCTCGTAGGGCGCGCCGGCCGTGCGCGCCTGCTCCTCGGACAGGCCCACCGTCGAGATCTCCGGCACCGCGTAGATGCCGTACGGGAAGCTGGCCGGCGCCGGCGGCAGCGGCACGCCGAATGCGTGGCACGCGGCGACCCTCCCCTGCTCCATCGACGTCGACGCCAGGCTCGGAAAGCCGATCACGTCGCCGGCCGCGTAGATGTGCGGCACCGAGGTCTCGAACGTGTCGGGGTCGACCTTCACGCGACCCCTGGAGTCGGCCTCGATGCCGATGGCCTCCAGCCCGAGTCCGCCCACGTTGCCGGCGCGGCCCGCCGCGTACAGCACCATCTCGCTGCGCACCGTGCGGCCGTCGTCGGTGGTGACCTCGGTGCGCCCGTCGACGATCGAGATATCGGAGACCGCCGAGCCGAGCCGCACCTGCATGCCGCGGTCGCGCATCTGGTGCAGGAAGTCGTCCACGACCTCCCGGTCGACGAAGTCGAGGATAGTCCGTCGCGGCTCGATGAGAGTCACCGGCACGTCGAGGGCGGAGAAGATCGTCGCGTACTCGACACCGATCACGCCGCCGCCGATCACGGTGAGGGTGCGAGGCAGCCGGCCGAGCTCGAGGATCTCGTCGCTGTCGAACACGTGCTCGCCGTCGAAGGGCACGTTGTTCGGGCGGTGCGGGCGGGTGCCGACCGCGATCAGGGCGTTGTCGAAGCCGACCTCGCTGCGCTCGCCGCGGTCGGTCGTGAGCGAGACGACGTCGGGCGCGACGAACTTCGCCGTCGCGCGGGTGTGCCGCACGTTGTTGCGCATGAACTGGTGGGACAGCACCTCGACCTCGTGGTCGAGCGTCTTGTGCAGCCGGCTCACGAGGTCGTCGATGCCGATCTCCTCCTTCACGCGGTAGCCGCGCCCGTAGAAGCCGCGCTCGCGCCAACCGGACAGGTTCAGCACCGTCTCACGGAGGGTCTTGGACGGGATCGTGCCGGTGTGCACCGACACTCCGCCCAGCTGCCTGCCCCGATCGATCACCAGCGCCGACTTGCCGAGCTTGGCCGCCTGGATCGCCGCGCGCCGTCCCGCCGGACCGCTTCCCACGACCACGAGGTCATATCGCTGCATCGCCACTCCTGTCGCCTGCGAAGAAAAGTTCCTCGCCCACGCTATCGGTGCGGGGGCGCCGCGTCACGTGTCGCCGGGATAACGGGCACCCTCGCGGGGGGAAGGAGCACCCTCGCCGGGGGGAACGGGCACCCTCGCGGGAGGAAGGGGCACCCTCGCCGGGTGGGGGTGGGTCAGGCGAACAGAGTCGCGCCGACGAAGGAGCCGGATTCCGCGCCGGGCGGGACGGCCCAGATGCCCGAGCCGACGTGGCGGATGTACTCGTTCATGAGGTCGGTCGCCAGCGCCCGCTGCAGGGACGTGAACTGCTCCGGCGAGCGCTGATAGGACAGGAAGAACAGGCCGGCGTCGAGGCGCCCGAGCGCATTGTTCCCGTCGACGTAGTTGTACCCGCGGCGGAGGATCCGGTTGCCGTCGTGGAAGTCGGGATGGGCCAGACGTACGTGGCTGCGGGCATCGATGAGCGGCGCGCCCGCGGCATCCGCGCCGGTGAAGTCGGGCGTCGTGAACTCGTCGCCGCCCGACAGCGGCGCCCCCGCGCCCTTGTCGCGACCGATGATGGTCTGCTGCTCGGTCAGGCGCACGCGATCCCACGTCTCGATCAGCATCGCGATCTTGCGCGCCACGAGGTACGAGCCGCCCGCCAGCCAGTGCGGCTCGTCGCCCTGCGCGACCCATACGTGCGCCTGGAGCGCCTCGGCGTCGTCGGCGAGGATGTTCGCGGTGCCGTCCTTGAACCCGAAGAGGTTCCGCGGCGTCGCCTGCCCCGCCGTCGTGCGCGAGGTGCGGCCGAAGCCCAGCTGCGACCAGCGCAGCCGGGCGCGGCCGAAGGCGATGCGGCTGAGGTTGCGGATGGCGTGGACGGCGACCTGCGGATCGTCGGCGCACGCCTGGATGCACAGGTCGCCGCCGGTGTGCTCGGGGTCGAGATCGTCGCCCAGGAACGCCGGCAGCGCCTCCAGCAGCGGCGGGCGCTGCGCCGCGAGCCCGTACCGGTCGACGCCGTCGGCGGTCTGGAACAGCGTCGGGCCGAACCCGAACGTCACGGTCAGTCCGCTTGCGGCGAGCCCCAGCGCCTCACCGGTGTCGTCCGGCGGCGCCTGGAGCGACCCGCCCACGGCGCCGGACGCGCTCACCTCGAGCCCCTGGGTCATGCGCGCGGCGGCGTACGACCAGTCCTGCAGCAGCTCCACCAGGTCGTCCCGCTCGGTGCGCTCCATCATGTCGAACGACGCGAAGTGCAGATGGTCCTGTACAGGCGTGGTGATCCCGGCCTGATGCGCCCCGAAGAAGTCGTGGACGGATGCCGCCGACTCCCGCTCGCGGGTCCGTCCGACCGCCACGCCCGCCGCGGCCCCCGCCCCGGCGCCCAGGGCGACCCCGGCCGCGCCGACGCCCGCGGCAAGGCCCAGGAGCGCACGTCGGCTCAGCCCCGCGTGCGCCGACGCGGCGACGCCCGCGTCGGCGGCCGAGGGGAGGGCATCCCCGTCGACCGCCGCGCGGGCGTCGTGGGCGTCGGGTTCGGTCATTGCTCCAGGATCGTGGACGTCAGCTGCGACAGCGGCTCGGCCAGGGCGTTGATCAGATCCGTGAGCTCGCGCTTGTCGGCATCCGTCAGCTCACGGTAGTTGACGAACCCGTCGTCGAGCGAGCCGAACTCGGCCAGCGCCTGCTCGAGGTCGGCGTAGCCGGCCTCGATCTCGGCGACGAGCTCCTTCTGGTCGTCGCCCTTCGACGAGGCGAAGTCCTGCACGAGCGAGAAGGCCATCTTCGAGCCCTCGACGTTCGCGGCGAAGTCCCACAGGTCGGTGCCCGACCACCAGTCCTCCTCACCGGTGATCTTGCCGGTGGCGACCTCGTCGAGGAGGCCGATGGCACCGTTGGAGATGCCGCCGATGCCCTGCTCGTCCAGCGCGGTCTGGAAGTCCTCGGAGTGCACGTAGTCGTACAGCTCCTGCACGTCGGCGACCAGCTGTGCGCCGAAGGCCGCGCGCTGCTCGGTCGTCGAGGGCGCCCAGTCCTGCCACGCGGGGGTGACGTCGTCGGCGTTCAGGGCGTCCTGCGCGGGCACCCACAGGTCCTTCTCGATACGGTGGAAGCCGGTCCAGTCCAACCCCTCGGCGACGGCGTCGACCTCGCGGTAGTCGATGCGCGGATCGAGATCGCCGAGCGACTCGGCCACCGGCTCGATGCGCTCGTAGAACGCGCGCACCTGCGGGAACTGCGTGCGCGCCTCGTCGTCCTGGCCGGCCTCGTAGGCGGCGGCGAAGGTCTGCACGGCCGGGAGGAGCTGGCCGACCTGGTCCTTCACGAAGGCCGCGTAGAGGTCCACGGCCTGCTGCTTCTGCTCGGCATCCGGTCCGTCGACGGCGACGGCGTCACCGGTCACGCTGAACGCGGCACGGCCCACGCCCTCGCCGATCATGCCGGGCTTGCACAGCGTGAAGTAGTCGCCGGGCTGGGCCACCACCGTCAGGGTGCGCGAAGCGCCCGGGGCGATGTTCTCGACCTCGCCGACGATCCGCAGGCCGTCGGAGGCGAGCAGGTAGAACTCGGTGATCTGACTGCTGCTGTTGGTCACGTCGAAGGCCAGCGTGCCGCTGGTGGCCGTCGCGGCCGACACCTCGCAGGTGTCGTCGCCGGAGTCGACGGTGAGGGCGTCGGCGGCAGCGACATCGGTCTTCGCGACACAGCCGGCCAGGGCGAGGGCGGTGACGGCGGTCGCGGTCACCGCGCCGAGGGCACGTCGTGAGGGGGTCATCGTTCTCCTTGTGGTTCGGCCGCCGCGAGCGCGGACGGCGAGGGGGCTGGGGCCGGTCGCCGGGCGGCTCCGGCACGGCGGAAGAAGATCGTGCCGATGAGCGCGAGGTAGGCGACCCACACGATCACCTGCAGCCAGGACATCTGCGGCATGAAGCCGACGGTCGCCTGCAGGAGCGTCGCGACGACGCCGCCGGGCGGCACGGTCGTGCTGACGTCGAAGGCCCAGCCGAACGGGAAGCCGGCGGCGCCCACCGCGACCGCGCCGGTGACCGGGTCAACCGGCGCCGCCGACGAGAACGGGCCGGGCAGCACGGCGGCCTCCTGCAGGTCGTGGATGCCGTAGGCGAGCACGCCGGCGGCGACGATGATGAGCAGGCCCCCGGTCCAGGTGAAGAACCGGCGGAGATCCACCCGCACCATGCCGCGCGCGATCGCCCAGCCGAGCACGACCGCGACGGCCAGGCCCGCGACCGTGCCTAGCAGCGCGATCGGCGCGCCGGCGAAGTCCTGCACCATCGCCCACAGGATCAGGGTCGTCTCGATGCCCTCGCGGGCCACCGAGACGAAGCCGATCACCACGATGCCCCCTCCCCACGTCACTCCACGCATCGCTGCGCGCTGCGCGGAGCCTCGGACGCGTGGGCCCAGCGACCCGGCCGCGAGCGCGCGGTCGACCTCGCCCTCCAGGGTGCGCTTGAGCGTGCGCGCGGCGCGCTGCATCCAGAAGATCATCCAGGTCACGAGCGCCACCGCCAACAACGACATCGTGCCGCCGATGATCTCGGTGGCCTGGAAGGTCAGCATGTAGGACCCGAAGGTCAGCACCGCCCCGATCGTGAGGGCGAGCACCACGGCGAGCGACACCCCCGCCCACAGGCGCGGCAGCACATCGCGCCGGCCCAGCCGAGAGAGGTAGGCGACGAGGATGCCGACCACGAGTGCGGCTTCGAGGCCCTCGCGCAGGCCGATGAGGAAGGAGGAGAGGAACACGGTGTCTGTTCTTGCTGATGTCTGCGGGCGGGTGCGGCGGAGGAGACGTCCCTGCCGCGTCGCAGGCCCGAGGAGAACTCAGGTTAGGCGGACCTCACTTAGCGATACCTTACTCCCGCGCCGCGCGCGCGGTCAAAGCCGCGCGCCCCGCGCGGGTCGGCGGGTCGGCGGGTCGGCGGGTCGGCGGGTCGGCGGGTCGGATGCCGCGGGCCGCGGTCCGAGGACGGTGCGCTTGCCTCCACGGTAACGAACGGCAACAGTCGCGGCTCGGGCGGTGCGCCGTGGTTACTGTCGGGTCCATGTCAGAGCCGAATCTCCCCGTCCTCGACCTCTCGCTGCTGGACCAGGGCCCCGAGGCCGCAGCCCGCTTCCGCGAGCAGCTCCGCCACGCGACCCACGACGTCGGGTTCTTCTACCTCACCGGCACGGGGGTGCCGCCCGAGCTGGAGGCGCGACTGCACCGCACCGCACGGGCGTTCTTCGAGCTGCCCGAGGCGGACAAGCTCGCGATCGAGAACGTCAAGAGCCCGCACTTCCGCGGCTACACGCGCGTCGGCGGCGAACGCACCCAGGGCAGGGTCGACTGGCGCGAGCAGATCGACATCGGTCCGGAGCGGGATGCCGTCATCGACCCCGCCGCGCCCGACTACGCCGTGCTGATCGGCCCGAACCTGTGGCCGGATGCCCTGCCGGAGCTGCGCGAGGTCGCCGAGGAGTGGCAGGACCACCTCGCCGGTGTGTCCCGCAAGCTGCTGCGGGCGTGGGCGCTGGCGCTCGGAGCCCCGGAGTCGTACTTCGACGAGCACTTCGGCGACCCGCAGACGCTTCTGAAGATCGTGCGCTACCCCGGCAAGGACGACCCGACGCCGGCCCAGGGGGTCGGCGCGCACAAGGACTCCGGCGTGCTGACGCTGCTGTGGGTCGAGCCCGGCAAGGGCGGCCTGCAGGTCGAGCGCGACGGCGAGTGGGTCGACGCACCCTCCGTCCCGGGCGCGTTCGTCGTGAACATCGGGGAGCTGCTGGAGCACGCGACCGGCGGCTACCTGACCGCGACCAACCACCGCGTGGTGTCGCCGCGACTGCCGGACGACCGCATCTCGGTGCCGTTCTTCTTCAACCCGGCGCTGGAGGCGCAGCTCCCGGTGATCGATCTGCCGGCCGAGCTCGCGGCCCAGGCGCGCGGCGTCGCGCAGGACCCGGCGAACCCGATCTACGGCCTGCACGGCGAGAACGCGCTGAAGTCGCGCCTGCGCGCGCACCCCGACGTGGCCGCGATCTGGCACGGTGATCTCGTGGCATCCCGCGCCTGATCGCCCGCCCCCGCGGCCCCGCGCCGTCCGCCCCCGCGCCCTCCGGATCCGCGAGACTCCACTGGTGCACCGAGACTGCATGCCCAGCGTGCAGTCTCGGTGCACGGAT
>NZ_JASGFE010000067.1:0-12156 GCF_047605725.1 Microbacterium sp. | reverse complement strand
AGGTCCGCTCGATCAGGTGCGCACGGGCCTGCGTCAGCACCTGGATCGTGACGTCATCGGGGATGAGGTCCTCTTCGATCAGCTGGCGCACGAAGTCGAAGTCGGTCTGGCTCGCCGACGGGAAGCCGACCTCGATCTCCTTGTAGCCCATGCTCACGAGCAGGTCGAACATGATGCGCTTGCGCTCGGGGCTCATCGGGTCGATGAGCGCCTGGTTGCCGTCGCGCAGGTCGACGGCGCACCAGCGCGGCGCGGTGGTGATGCGCTGGTCGGGCCACGTGCGGTCGGGCAGATGCACGCGGATCTGCTCGTGGAACGGCCGATACTTGTGGATCGGCATGGCGGACGGCTGCTGGGTGTTCTTCATGGGAGGTTCGCTTCTCTTCGTCAGGTGAGGCGGGCCGACGACAAGCTCCGCGACGAGGAGGGCCCTAGAACGAGGACTCGTCGCGGCGGCTAAGAAGGAGCGTGCCTGCGCGCATGGGGACAAGGGTACACCCGCGGGCGCCTTCGTGGCGAACAACGGATGCCGGCGCCTGCGGCCGGCGACGTATCAGACCGCGACGATACCCGCTCCTGACAGCAGAACGACGCCACGCGTTCCGCAGGGACGCCCGAGCGCACGGGAGGGACGATGGTCACCGGCACAGCGCAGACGTATCGGCTCACATCTCTCGTGGCGGCCTTCGATCATCCCCGCGGCCGCTCCTTCGTCGTCCAGACGTATCCGCGGCAGATCGTCGACCTCTACGACCAGGCGACGATGCTCCCCCGCTGGATCTCGGCGACCACGCCCGCCCAGCGGGCCCTCGCTCTCGCGACGGCGATCGACGGCGACGCCGACCTCGACGCCCGGCTGCACGTCGACCTGGACGAGGACGTCCTGCAGATCGTCGACGCCGCCGCAGGTCACCCGGATGCCGGCGCGGACGGACTGCTCGGCGCCTCCACGGCCGCGGCGTGGCATCCCGACGCCGCAGCCCACGCCGCCGGCACCCACCGCACCATCACGCCGCAGTGCGTGGACGCCGTCCCGTCCTGGCTGCACGCGGAGCTCGTCGACGATGCGCCGCCCCTGGTGGTCGGCACCGCCTACACGCTCGCCGTCTTCTTCGCGTCCGAGAGCGGCAGTGCTGCCGCCGACGAGACGTGGCTCCCCTTTCCCGAGGGGCAGGACACCCTCGACGTGCGGGTGCGCGTCATGAGCGCGGACTTCGACGTGCCCGCCGACCCGCAGCGGCTGCAGATCGGGCGGGACGGGTGCTCGACCGCTCGTGCCCTGTTCGACATCCGGCCGCGGGAGCGCCGGCGCGACGACGGCACGCAGGCCCCGCACGGCCTCAGCGTGCTCGTGGACGTGCGCGGGAACTTCCTGCAGCGGCTGGACCTGACCTTCGACCGCGCCGAGGTGCCCGACCTGGAGAGCTACGGGCGCCGGCCCGCCGCCGCAGCGATGCTCGACGAACGCAGCGTCGCGATCCAGCTCAAGCCGTCGGAGGGCGGCTACGAGCTGCTCGCCCCGCAGGTGTGCTCCGACCCGATCGAGCTCCGGCTGACCGAGGAGGAGCTGTGCGCGCGGATCCGCAAGGTGCGGAAGGTTCTCCTGCAGGCGGTGAAGCGACCCCCGATCGCGTTCCAGCTGGACATCCCGCCCGCCGACGGAGACGCGCTGCTGCGCGACCTCGCCTTCGCCGGGTTCCGCCTCTTCCAGGCCGTCTTCTCCGGCCCCGAGGCCTCGAGCGACCTCAAGCGGGTCAGGGACTGGCTGTGCACGCGGCTGGAGCAGGATGCCACGACCCTGCAGGTCGTCTCGACCGCCTTTCCGGTGCCGTGGCCCCTGATGTACGCGGTGCGGCGCTTCGACGCGGAGCCGCTGTCGTGGGACAACTTCATCGGCATGCGCCACATCGTGGAGCAGATCCCGCTGGCGCAGCTGGCCGACCTGCCCGCCGCCCCGACCATCGACTCCACTCCCGAACTCGGCGTCCGCACGCTCTACGACGACGGCATCGACCACGCGATGCCGTCGCGGCCGGTCGCCGCGCAGCGCGCCTACTGGGGCAGTCGCAAGGTGGCCCTCGTCGAGGGCCGTACGGTCGACGAGCTCGTCACGCAGGGTCTGTCGTCGTCGGCGACCGACAAGGTGCTCTACCTGTACTGCCACGCCGAGGCATCCGCCGTCGACCCCGACGACTCGAAGCTGATCTTCAGCGGATCCACCAGCGTGTCGCTCGGTCAGCTGTCGGTGTACGCGCCGACCGACGACGTGCTGCAGAGCCATCCGCTGGTGTTCATCAACGCGTGCGAGTCCGCGCAGTTGACCCCGGAGTTCTACGACGGGTTCGTGCCCTACTTCCTCGCCAAAGGCGCGCGCGGGGTGATCGGCACCGAGTGCAAGACCCCCGGCCTTTTCGCGAGCGAGTGGGCCAAGGCCTTCTTCGACGAGCTGTTCGCGGGCAGGTCGGTCGGCCGGTCGGTGCTGACGCTGCGGCGGCGATTCCTCGCCGAGCACAACAACCCGCTCGGGCTCCTGTACGGCGTGCACTGCGACACCGACACCGTGATCGCGCCCGCCCTGGCATCGGCGGCGTGAGCGCGGGATCATAGGCGAGAGCGAGGAACCATGAACAGCGCGGCGAACACCCCCGACGACCTCTCGAGCCGGATCGTCGAGGCGGTGATCCTCGCGCGCACCTTCGCCGGAGCGTCCGGCCGGGACGCGGTCGCGGCGGACTTCCCGCCGTCGGTCGTCGACCTCTACGACGCGGTCGTCGGGCGCACCGAGTGGGCGAAGGCGACGACCCTCGCCGAGCGGGCGCGCGTCGTCCTGCAGGTCTTGGACGACGACGCCGACCTGAATGCGCGCTATCGTGCGGATGCCGACGCCGGCCGACTCGGCTTCGGAGCCGGCGAGGACGACGAGCTCGACGCGGCGGTCCGCTCGCTCGAGCCGCGGGCGCGCTCGATCACCGTCGACCCCGGAGACGGACTGCTCTCCGGCGGCGCGGGCGACAGGTCGTGGCATCCGGTCCTCCCCGTCGCGCCGAAACCCGCCGCACCCGCGCCCCCGTCCGCCGCCGAGCCCGTCGGAACGGACGCCGAGACGGTGCAGACGTGGCTGAACGCGGAGCTCGACAACGACGGCGCACCGCTGGAGACCACGCGCCCCTACGCGCTGGCCGTCTTCTTCGGCGAGCGCGACGCCGGCGCTGTCGCCTCGGCGCCGAGCGAGATCCCCATCCCCGCGGGCGAGGAGACGATCGACCTCGGCGTGCGGCTGATGAGCAGCGACTTCACCGTGCCGCCCTTCCCGCAGCAGCTGCGCGTCGGCCGCGACGGCAGATCCACGGCGCGCGCGCTGTTCGAGATCACCCCGCTCGACGTGCGCGACGACGACGGCACGCCGCGTGACCGCACCCTCAGCATCCTCGTCGACGTGAAGGGGAACTTCCTGCAGCGCCTGGACGTGACCTTCGACGCGGATGCCGCCACCGACGTGGCCAACTACGGCCGCCCCGCCGGCGCGGCGGCGATGCTCGACGAGCGCTCCGCGACGCTGCAGCTCATGCCGGTCGGCGGCGGCTACGAGCTGATGGCTCCGCAGGTGTGCGCCGATCCGATCCGGATCCGCCTCACCGAGGACGAGCTCGGCGCGCGCATCGAGAAGGTGCGCACCGTGCTCCTGAACGCCGTCAAGCAACCGCCGATCGCGCTGGACCTCACGATCTCCCCGGCCGACGGCGAGGCGTTCCTGCGCGATCTGGCCTTTGCGGGCTTCCGGCTCTTCCAGGCGATCTTCGCCGGGCCCGAGGCATCCGACGACCTGAAGCGGGTCGGCACCTGGTTGTGCGAGACGCTCGCCGACGACGTGACGACCCTGCAGGTGGTCTCCACCGGCTTCCCGGTGCCCTGGGCGCTCATGTACCCGGTGAAGCGCTTCGACGCCGCGCCGCTGTCGTGGGACGGCTTCATCGGCATGCGCCACGTCGTCGAGCAGATCCCGATGGCCCAGCTCGACCGCATGCCGCCCGCCCCGACGATCGCCTCGACCCCCGACCTCAGCGTCCGCGTGCTCTACAACGACGGCATCGACGCACAGATGCCGTCGCATCCGGTCGCCGCCCAGCGCGCCTACTGGGCCGCGCGCGGCGTCGCGCTCACCGAGGGGACCAGCGCCGACGACCTCATCGCGCGCGCCCTCGCGCCGTCCGCGACCGACAAGGTGCTGTACCTGTACTGCCACGCCGAGGCGTCGGACCACGACCCGGACGACTCCGCGCTCATCCTGACCGGATCGCAGAGCGTCTCGCTCGGTCAGCTGTCGGCCTTCGCCCCGACCGAGGACATGATGCCCAGCCGCCCGCTCGTGTTCATCAACGCGTGCGAGTCGGGTCAGCTCACGCCGAACTTCTACGACGGGTTTGTGCCCTACTTCCTCGCCAAAGGCGCGCGCGGCGTTATCGGCACCGAGTGCAAGACCCCGGGCCTGTTCGCGAGCGAGTGGGCCAAGGCCTTCTTCGACGCGCTGTTCTCCGGCATGCCGCTCGGCGAGGTCGTGCTCGCGCTGCGGCGCCGATTCCTCGCCGAGCACAACAACCCGCTGGGCCTGCTGTACGGCATCCACTGCGACACCGACACGGTCGTCGCACCCGCGCTCGCGGCATCCCCGACCCCGGCTCAGTGAGGAGCACACCATGTCCCTACGACGCATCCCCGGCAAGGATCAGGAGTACTACCTGATCAGCTACGACAAGCACGGCGACGAGCGCCCCGACGCCGACGGCACCCACGCGAGCGCAGAGGCGCTCGAGGCGCTCCAGCGGCCAGGAGCCGACGTGACCGACGTCTTCATCCTGTGCCACGGCTGGCAGGGCGACTACGACGGCGCGATCGCGCAGTACGACAGGTGGCTGGGGGCGGCGAATCCGGATGCCGCGGATGACGGCATCCGTCCCTTCGTGATCGGCGTGCACTGGCCGAGCCGCGCGTGGAGCGATCGGGAACTCAAGAGCGCCCCGACCGGGCTGCTGGGTGAGGAGGCTCCAGACGACGACGCGATGAGCATCGAGGAGGCCGTCGACGAGTACGCGGCCGTGCTGCCCGAGGGCGAGGGGGTACGAGCGGCGCTGCAGACCGTACTCGCCTATGCGTCCGAGATCGATCCGGACGAGGATGCCACGGATCGCTCCACGCTCCCGGCTGAGGTGACGCGCGCCTACCGGACGCTCGCCGAGGCGAATGCCGTGGCCGACGGCGACGACCCCCTGCTCGGCAGCGGCTGGGATCCGGACGAGGTGTTCCAGGCGACATGCGAGGCGCCGTCGGACGATGGGCTCCTCGGCGGCGGCCTGTTCCACAAGCTCCGCGAGGCGGTGCTCGGTCCGCTCCGGCAGCTGACCTTCTGGCACTGCAAGAACCAGGCGCGCGAGTTCGGCGAGCGCGGGGCCGCACAGCTCGTGCGCGAGATCATGGCCGCGACGCCCGAGCACGTGCGCGTGCACCTGATGGGGCACAGCTTCGGCACCATCGCGATGTCGGCGGCCGTGCGCGGGCCCGGGAAGGTCCCGCAGCCTCCCGTGCGGCCGGTCGCATCGCTCTACCTCGTGCAGGGCGCCGTGTCGCTGTGGGCGTTCGCCGAGCAGGTTCCTGCGCGGGTCGGCGGCGGGCGCGGATACTTCGCCGACGTGGTCCGTCCCGAGTTCGTCGCCGGCCCCATCGTGGTCACCCGCTCGAGCTGGGACTACGCGGTGGGCCGGTTCTACCCCCTCGCGGTGCGCCTGGCCGGTCAGTACCTGCTCGGCGACGAGCTGCCCAAGTACGGCGGCATCGGGGCGTTCGGGATGCAGGGGGCGGGAGCCGTGGAGCTGCCGCCGCTGGAGGCGGGGGAGACCTCGCCCGGCGCGGAGCTTTCTGCCGGCATCCGCTACAACATCGACGCGAGCGCTGTCATCAAGACGCTCCAGGGAGCCTCGGGCGCCCACAGCGACCTGGCGCACAGCGAGCTGGTGTGGCTGGGCTGGCGCGCGGCCCTGGTCGGCCGCTGAGCCGACCACATCCCCTCGGCCTTCGGTGGGCCCGATATTGAGCTCACGTCGGAGGCGGTGGCCCGAGCCGTGGCTTGCGGTTCTGCGTGTCATCCCCGCCCACACGGTTGCTGCGCTCTGTGAGTGCGACGAGCGCGAGATGCCTGTCAGCGGTCCAGCAGATCAGCCGACCGCGCTGGTCCTTGGTCCGCCCGAGCACCCCGGCTTCGGCCAGCTCGGTGAGCGCACGATGCGCGGCCTGCGGCGAGGCGCCCAGACGCGTGCTGACCGATTCGGCGGTCAGCACAGGGTCTGAGGCGAGCGTATCGAGGATGCGCAGCACGACGGCATCCCGTCGAGGCGTCGCGGGATTCGCACCGCGCTCGCGACGCAAAGCGACCAGGCGACCGTAGACCTCGTGATCGAGGGCCGCGATGTCCTCAGCGAGCTTCACCGCGTTGCCCGCGGCGCGCTCTGCGGCGTGCGCGAAACCGATCACCCAGTCGTCCAGGGCCGGCGGGTCCGCCCGGTATCCGACGAGGCCGCCGACATAGGAGTCCGTGTCGCCGGCGAAGACCGTACTGATCGGGATGAGGATATTGCGCAGAGCATCCGTCCGACGCAGGATCGTATGGATCAGGGCGCGCCCGGTGCGGCCATTGCCATCGATGAACGGGTGGATCGTCTCGAATTGCGCATGCGCGATCGCCGCGCGCACCACGGCGTTCCCGGAGGCCTTCGTGACGAAGCTCGCGAGGTCGGCGACGAGGCGAGGCACGTCGGCTTCCGGCGGCGGCACGAACGCGGCACGCAGCGGAGACCAACCCGGTCCACCGACCCAGTTCTGTTCCTGCCGCAGGCCGCGCGCCAGCCCGGGTTCGATGACGTGCTGGAGGTCCACGATGTCATCCGTCGTGATCACGCGCGTCCGGTCGGCCAGTTCCGCGATCGCCGCCTCCGTCGCCCGCACGTTCGCCACGACCCCGAGCGCCTGACGCGGTCCGTGGTGCAACAGCTCCGCGATCGCCAGGCGCTTCGGCGTGACACGGTTGCCCTCGATCCAAGAAGAGGAGATGGACTCGGACCGGATCAGCAGATGGTTCAGATACCGGCCACGCGAGCCGATCCGCTCATCGGCGCGCGCCAGCACCGCGAGCGCGTCCTCGGCGGCATCCCGCGCATCAGCGCCCAGGGTCGGGAGCCGATCCCCCAACTCGTCCGGCACATACGCACGGTAGCGACCCGGCGCGCGATCCCTGCGACTCAAGCCGCTCGCACTTTCGGGATGCCACAGACGCTCGACGTATCGACCCATCAAAGCCTCCTTCCACGAGGCTATTTCTACTTTAGAGCATCTAGCCGAGAACCGGTCTCGTGCGCGACCGCGATCCGGTCGCCATCGCCGTAGCGTTCCTTCACGATCCGAAGATTCGCCGAGACGTCCACGGCGGCCACGAGCGCGAAGCTCCGCAGCCGCTCCGTGATCTCCAAGACCTCCTCAACCGTGTCGGCGGTCAACGTCGCGATGAAGTCGTACCTGCCGACCGCGACAGCAAGGAATTCGGGCTCGACGGAGAGGAGGTGCGGCAGCAGTTCGGAGGCAGGCCCGGCGGCTCGGATGCCGGCCCGAAGAGAAGTCGTGTCGGAATGATGCGCCCTGACCGGGATGCCGACCGGCCTGATCGCCTCGTGGCGCAGGAGTCGCTCGAAGCGTACGCGTGCACCGCTGGGCGAGAGGCCCGCGGCATCGCCCAGCTCCCGCAACGATGCGCGACAATTCTGCTGCAGCACCCCGATCATGGCCCGATCCGCAGTATCGACACGGATCCTCGTGCCGCCCGTCCTGAGCGGGGAGTACTGATTCGCCTCGATGCTCTCATAGATACTCGTCTGCACCTCGCGCACCCCGGGCAGTTGGGCGATGACATCGAGCGTCTCTCGTAGACGAGGGTCCGCGCCGACTCGGATCTCGGCCTCGATCGGGAAGTGACTGGCGACATCCGCGACGAAGGTCGTCGCCGACAGCGCAACGAGCGCATCGCGCACCGGCGCCACCGGGCCGTCGACCAGGACCTGTGTATACGCGAAGCGTTCGAGGCCGAGCAGATCAGGACTGATCGAGACCGTCAACCGGAGCTCGTCCGCGGCGACAGCACGCTCGACGATCGAGGCGACGAGATGCCGAGGCACACCCAGCTCTTCGCCGATGCGCGTGAAGCTGGCACGCCCGTCTGAGCGAAGCTTCTTGAACACTCGCCTGCGCACATCCCGAAGTTGCTGCTCGGTCCAACGCGGGACACGTGAATCCATACGCCCTCACTACGATCTTCGCACCGCAGACTCGTTCAATACTGCATGACAATCACCATCTGAAGATGCCTTAGTGACAAATTGTCGCTTGAATGTAGCGAAACCGCAATCTGCGCCCCTGTTGATTGAGAAAGCGGTTGGCCTTGGGGATCGAGGCAGCCTACTGTATCGCCAAGCAGCAGCGCCGAACACCAGGGAGCCCCGATGACCGTTGTGGCCAGTTGCCAGTTCGCTCCGGACCTCGGCGAGGTGAAGGCCAACATCGCCCGTGGGCTGACGCTGATCGAGACGGCCTCGAACAGAGGGGCACGAGTCGTCGTGCTGCCGGAGCTGGCGACATCCGGCTACGTCTTCGAAGACGCGGCCGAAGCGTGCGCCGCGAGCGTGGTGGCTGACGGACCTGAGCTCGAGCCGTGGCGGCAGGCCGCCGATCGAATGGGGGTCGTGGTCGTCGCAGGATTCTGTGAGGCGAACGGAGGCGATCGCCCGTACAACAGCTCGGTCGTCCTCGTGCCACGCGCGGCGCCGGTCGTCTACCGCAAGGCACACCTCTGGGACCGGGAAAGACTGATCTTCTTCGCCGGAGACGCACGCCCCCCGATCGTCGACACACCCGTCGGGCGGATCTCGACGATAATCTGCTACGACCTGGAGTTTCCTGAGTGGGTGCGCCTTCCCGCTCTCGGCGGCGCTGAATTGATCTGTGCTCCTGTGAACTGGCCGGCGGGCGTGCGGCCCGATGGCGAACGTCCGGCCGAAGTCATCCGGGTTCAGGCCGAGGCATCCATGAACCGGGTCGCGATCGCGGTGTGCGATCGCACCGGCGTGGAGCGAGGCGTGCAGTGGACATCTTCGTCGGTCATCGTCGACGCCGACGGCTGGCCGCGAGCACTCGCGAACCCGGCCGAGGCGGGCGAGACGATCCTGCTGGCCGAGATCGACCTCGCCGCCAGCCGGAACAAGCGTGTCGCGGAGTACAGCGACGTGTTCGGCGACCGCAGGCCGGAACTCTACTGAGCGAACGCACGCGGCACACCCGAACGCACGGCCGCGTTCACGAACCACACCACAGGAAGGACGCACATGTCCACGGCAGAATCCGCCGAACCGCACGCGAGTCGCGTCGAGACGCGCTCCATCGACATCATTCCCCTCGCCGAGCGCCACGGCAAGGTCTGGCATCAGGGCCCGTTCTGGTTCACCGGAAATTTCGTGCTGACGACCTTGGTCGTCGGCTTCACCGGACCTGCGTTGGGTCTCGGCCTCGGATACACCGTGCTCGCCGCCGTGCTCGGAGCCGGGTTCGGCACGTTCTTCATGGCCTTCCACGCGAACCAGGGACCCCGAATGGGACTCGCGCAGATGATCCAGTCCCGCGCCCAGTTCGGCAGTCGCGGCGCAGTGATCCCGTTCACCGCGGTCGTCTTCGTCTACGTCGGCTTCCTCGTCTTCGACACCGTGCTGGTCACTCAGGGAATCGGGATCTTTCCCGACGCCACCTGGTTCTGGTATCCCCTCGTGCTCGCCGTCTCGATCACCATCGCCGTGGTGGGGCACGACCTGCTCCACCGTATCCAGCGGTGGCTCACCTACGCCCTGCTTGCAGTGTTTCTCGTGATCACGGTCTTCGCCATCATCCACTTCGCGCAGACTCCCGTCGCGCCGGCCGCTGCGGCGGCGACCGCGGGGTGGAACGCCTCCGCCTTCCTGATCCAGTTCTCGCTCGCTGCCGGCTACAACATCAGTTACTCCGTCTACGTCTCCGATTACACCAGGTACCTGCCGGCCGATGCGTCAGCCCCGAAGCTCATCGGCGCCGTCTATGCCGGTGCAGGCCTCTCCGCGATGTGGCTGATGTCGCTCGGGGCAGTGCTGGCCAGTTACGTTCCGAACGCCGATCCGATCGGAACCCTACGCTCTGTGGGAGACCTGCTCTTCCCCGGCTTCGGCGAGCTCACTGTGATCGTCTCGGTGCTCGCGCTCGTCTCGATCATGGGTGTCAACGCCTACGGTGCGATGCTCACCGGCGCGAGCGCGATCGACGGCTTCCGACCCATCAAACCCACCGTGAAGATGCGCGTGATCGCGTTGGTGATCGTCGGTCTCGCGTCGCTGCTGATCGCGCTCGTGCTCCCGGACGACTACGTCGGCAGCTTCAGCAGCTTCGTGGGCCTCATGCTCTACTTCCTGATTCCGTGGTCGGCGGTGAACCTGGTGGATTTCTATCTGGTGCGCAGGGGGCGGTACGCGCTCGCCGACATCGTGGCGGCGGACGGCGTCTATGGCCGGTGGGCATGGCGCGGACTCGTCGCCTACGCGGTCGGTTTCGCCGCGATGATCCCGTTCTTCTCGCTGGCCTTCTTCACCGGCCCGGCTGCCGCAGCCCTCGGCGGTGCGGACCTGGCATTCGCCGTGGGGTTGCTGGTATCAGGACTCGTCTACTTCCTCCTCTCGAGAGGGCAGGATCGACGTCGGGAGGAGGAGGCGATCCGTCGAAGCGCGAGCCAGCTCGGGCTCGACACGCATTAAGACCCGGGGGATAGCCGACGGTGCAACATCGTTCACGCGCCGGAGTCGACGTGCCGGGTGAAGGATGCCAGTGCCGCACGGTCCAGCTCCGGATCGGCACGCGTGGCGTCTGTCACGAGCAGCGCGGAGTCGCCGATCACGCGGGTGTGCTCGCCGCGACAGGGGATGGTGACGACCGGCCTAGCGTTCGTCGAATGCGGCGTCGCCGAATCGGTCGCGCCAGCTCGGACCGCGCAGCTCGGCGATCAGCGCGGCGCGCGCCGGTGACCCCGGCGGGGTCGCTGCCAGCTCATCGAAGCGGGCGGGATCGATGCCGACACCTGCGTGGCGGCGCACGGCATCCCCTCCATCGAGATGGCCGAGCGCATTGTCGCTTCCGTTCCCGGGGCCGGGTGCCCCGCGTTCCCGTCTCAGCGCGCGAAGGGGTTCCTGATCTCCACGCCGGCTATGCGCTGGCCCGGATTGAGGTCCTCGCTCCACAGGACATCGCACTCCATGCGCACGGCACTCCTGACGATCATCGCGTCCCAGAACGACAGCCGGCTCGACTCGGCGATCTCGGTGGCGGCGACGACATCGGAGGCGAGGGGCGAATGCGTCGGCCAGCGACTCAGCATCCGAACCCGTGCGCGGGCGTCGGCCATCGACAGCGGAACCGCGCTCTTCCTCGTCACATTCACCACGAACTCCTGCAGCACCTGCACGCTGATCGCCCCGCTCCGTCCACGACCGAGCTGATCGACGAGCTCGATCGCCTGCACGTGCCGCTCCCCCGCACCTTCGTCGTAGGCGTAGACGAGAACGTTCGTGTCGACGAACTGGAGGCTCATCGGTGATGCAGCTCGTCGCGCGACCAGGTGATCTCACCCACGCGCAGACCGCTGCCGCGCTTCATCAGAGCGACCTCGTCGGCCCACGCGCGTTCGTAGTCGGACGTCCCTCCCGCGAGGTTCTGCACGAGCTCCGCAACCAATGCCGAGACCGACGTGTCTCGTTCGGCCGCGAGGAGCTTCGCCTTTCGCACGAGCTCCTCCGGAAGGGAGAGCGTCAGGTTCCGGGTAGCCATGTGATCCAGTGTATCACTGGATCACGGCCACGTAGGAGTCGATGTACCCGCCCAGCCGCCGACGGCACGAGCCTTCACCTGGCGCACCTCGTCGCCGGAGTCGGGGACGGCGACAGGATGCGCCAACTCAGCGGCACGCCATCGCGCTCGCTTGGCGCGTTCTGCCGCGGGATGGCGGCGGCTTCAGGGGGCTATTGCAACACCGGGTGTGTGGAGGTTGTGGTGGGT
>NZ_JASGFE010000066.1:0-13186 GCF_047605725.1 Microbacterium sp. | reverse complement strand
GCATCCTCACCGATGGAGCCCACGCCGCCGCAGACCCGCACGCCGCCGCCCGGCTGATCGAAACTGCCGACTTCTTCGCCTTCCTCCGCGCCGAACTCCCGGGCATCGTCGAACGCTGGCGAGACACCCGCTGACAGCCCAGGGCGGCTCGCCATGCCGCACTCACGTGCGACGCCTCGCCGAATCGCGCACGGACGATAAGTCATCCTCGCGGACGAGTACACCCGATTTCGCCGACCAGCAAGACATCACGACCTGAGGCCAACGAACAGAGCCGCCGTGAAGGCTAACTCGCTGCTCACAGCCTTGCGTCGTCTGAAGGCTCGATACTCCCCACTACGCCCGTCGTACGACTACGGATGACAGTGAGGCACGTATTTTACGGCGGGCCGTAGTGCGCACCTCTCTCACGAGACGACTCGTGAGGGAGGCCAGCGTGAAGGGCGGAGTGAAGCTGTTCCACGGCAGCGGTGCTGCCGCGCGCGCCTATGTCGAGGCCGACCGCTCCCGCGCTGACGAGTATTACCTCGGCGCAGACCAGGCCGTGGCCGAGTACGCCGTGATCGACGCGACCGGGGAGGTCACCGCCGCCCGCTCCCTGACCGCTGACGAGTACGAGGCGTGGGTCGATTGGGTGAACCCGGAGACTGGGGAGTCGATGGGCATCCCGCGCAAGGCGGGCGCGGTGCGTCGGGGGTCGCCGTTGTTCGCGGAGATGGTCATCAACGCCCCCAAGAGCCTGTCGGTCGCCGCCGCACTCCACCCCGAAGTCTCCGAGGCGTTGGACGCGGCGCAGCAGGACGCGGCACGGGAGATTCAACGGTTCCTCGGCCTGCACTCGGTCACCCTCGCCGGGCCGCGCGGAGCGCAGGAAGTTCTCCCGGTCGAGCACATGCAGACCGTCGCGATCACGCACAAGACGAGCCGTGCGGGTGATCCGCACCGGCATATCCACTTCCAGATCGGCACGAGAGTGTGGGCGGGCGGAAAGTGGCGGGCGCTGACTACCGCAGCACTGTTCCAGCAGCAGGGCGCGATCCGAGCGATGGGAACCGCCGTGATCGCCGCACACCCCGAGTTGGCCGAGACGCTGCACCGGCACGGCCTGACACTCGATCCCGTGAGCGGTGAGGTGGTGGAGTCGGAGCCGTTCAATGCCGTGATGTCGAAGCGGTCAGCGCAGATCAGACGCAACCTGGAACGCATGGAGGCCGAATGGCAGCAAGCGCATCCCGACGAGACACCCGGCCCGGCGTTGACCGCTCGGATGCAGGACGCGGCGTGGGCGTTCCAGCGGCCCGGCAAGAAGCCCGCCGACCTCAAAGACGAGCAGTGGTGGCAGCAGGAACTCCGCGACGCCGGCTACGACCCCGACCAGTTGCAGCACCGCGACACCGTTGCGCCGGCGTCGCTGGATGAGTTGAGCGTGCAGCAGGTCGCGAGTCGTGCGCTGGATCGCTGCGCGGCGGCTGCATCGACGTGGACACCGCACACCGTGCGAGAGCACGTCACAAGGATCACCACCGAGGCGGGTGTGCAAGCGACCCCGGCAGGGTTGCGGGAGTTCATCGACCTCGCCACCGGACTGGCAACCGGCGATTGTTTCTCGGTGCTGCCGCCGGGCATGGTGCAACCCGAGCACATCGCGCATCTCACCAGCCTGGAAGTCCTTGCCGCCGAGACCGCGCTGCGCGACCAGCTCACCGCCGCTGTACCGGAGCGGGAGCCGCAGCACCCCGACGTGACCGAGGCGGCGCGAGCAGCCGGACTCGATACCGGGCAGACCGTGGCCGCCGCTGCCGTGGCCTCGGCCGATCCGCTGGTGATCGTGGAGGGTGCGGCGGGTGCGGGCAAGACCACCATGCTCGGCGTCGCTATCGAGGTCGCGGCCGAGCACGGCAGGAGCGCACGGGTGGTTGCACCGACGTTGCGGGCGGCGCAGGTCGCGCACGAAGAACTCGGCGTGCCTGCAACCTCGGTCGCTGCACTCGTGTATGCGCATGGGTGGCGGTGGAACGACGACGGCGTATGGACACGCCTGAACCCCGGCGACCTCGACCCTGCGACCGGGAACGTCTACACCGGCCCGCCGCGCGATGCCGTGCTGTCGCGGGGTGAGCGGGTGATCGTTGACGAGGCCGGGATGCTCGACCAAGACACCGCCCACGCTCTCCTGACCGTCACCGCCGAGGCGGGCGCGTCGGTGGCGCTGGTAGGCGACCGGGCACAGTTGCCCGCCGTGGGTCGTGGCGGGGTGCTTGATATGGCCGCGCAGATCAGGGGCCGTACCTACGACATGACCGAACTCCACAGGTTCACCGATGCCGAGTATGCGGCATTGACGTTGGTCATGCGTGACCGGGAGCACCCTGGCGAGGTGTTTGACCGGCTCGCCGCGATGGGGCTTGTCACTCTGCACGCTGACGAAGATGTGGCCCGCGAGCACATCACCGAACACACCCACGACGGCGAGGCGATCACGGTCGCAACGAACGACGAGGCCGCCGAGCTGAACGAGCGCATCCGCGCCGGGCGAGTCGAGCGCGGCGAGGTCGACGACACCACGACGGCGGTCGGCAGTGACGGGCTGAGCATCGGCGCTGGCGACCTGATCCAGACGAGGAAGAACAGCAGCGACCTCGGCGTGGCGAACCGACAGCAATGGATCGTGCAGCATGTCACCGACGACGGCACGGTGTATGCCCGCGAGGTCGGCATCGGAGGCAAGCACCTGCGCACCGTCGCCTTGCCTGCCGAGTACGTGAGCGAGTGGGCGCACCTGTCGTATGCCGCGACTGCATACGGGGTGCAGGGTGCGACCGTCGATGCCTCGCACACGATGCTGTCCGAGGCGACGAGTGCGGCATGCGTCTACGTCGGCATGACCCGAGGCCGCGACACCAACCGTCTGCACGTCGTCGCGGAGAACCTGGCCGACGCCAAGGCGCAGTTCGTTGAGGCGATGGAACGCGACCCGGCAGACCGTGGCCTCGACCAGGCCACCGCCCAAGCCATCGACGCCGTGCAAGGTCTCGTCAGCGATGGCCCGGTACAGCTCGTCACCGACGAACTCGCCCGCCTCACGGCTGAGGCCGAACGAGCAGAACAACTCGCGGAGCGGTGGGAGCAGACCGCCGCGAGGTTCGACGCCCAACGCGCCGAACACAAGACCGAAGACGACGAGCACGCCGACGCACTCCACCGCGCCGAAGACGAGGCAACGCGTATCCGCGCCGAGGTCACCGAGCCGCTGACGGTGCAGGCCGAGGCAGACGGCACCACCTACCTCGCCGCTATCGAGCAAGAAGCCGCTGCCAGCAGCCGACTCGCCACTGTTGGCAGGTTCAGCAGGCGTAAAGCCCGCGCCGAGCACCGCGACGCGAGCGAGCACACCCGGACGGTTCAGGCACGGGTGCGCGACACGTGGGGCGAACCACCCCGCACCGCCGACACCCTGCCCGAGTGGGCGGCACGGCAAGCCGAGCGGCATGCCGAGGCCGACCCGCGCGTGATCGACGCCGCCCAGCACGTCGAGGCCGCGAGAAGCGACCGTAGCGAGATGCGGCAGCGGCACGAGCAGGAACGCCAGGCGCTGCTGGTCAGCGAGTACGGGCCGCAGGCCTTGATGCGTCACCGGGTCGGGATGCGACTGCCGAACCCAGCACAGCAAGCAGGACAGGCGCGCCAGCACGCCACCGCGCTACGAGCGGAGGCCGACTACCTCCGTGCTCTACCGATCCACGACGCCGCCGCACGGATCGAAACTACCCGCACCGAGCAAGAACAACGACAGCAGGCACTCGCCGAACGCGAACGGCAACTCAGCGAGCCGACCGAACGCGACCCACACCGCGACGGCCCCCGCCGCGACGGGCCAGGGCTAGGCATGTAACACGACCCCTGCCACGCTCATCGCGCGCGCCGTGTTCGAGTCGCTTCTGGGCACTTGGAGGTCGACTTTGCTCGCCTGAGTGCTGTCTTGATTGCAGCATTCCCGGCGTCAGTCAACGGATTGTGGCGGTGTCCCAGTACTCCTGCACGTCACTGATGAGGCCGTCTTGGACGGTGACAGTGCTGACGATGGGGCTGGATACCACGCCGCTCGGAGTGGGAAACAATCCTGTGGCGTGAACCACCGCACCGCGGGTCGTCTCCAATTCGGTTCGGATGTTCGCGATCCGCACCCCAGACACCTGAACCCGAGCAAGGTGCTCGCTGACGGCCTGTCGTCCTCGAAATGTCTCGGCGACTCCGATCGTCGGCCCGTAGGGAAACACCCACTGAACCTGTTCATGGAGCACCTCACCGATGGTTCTGGTATTGAACCGGGCGAGCATTTCGGGCAGACGATGCGCCGTGACCAGACCACGCAGCTCGGTGTCCGTCAACAGGCGTGGGAACGCCGCACCACCGGGATCGAGGACCGAGGATTGGGCGAGTGTGCCAGCAGACACCGGCGAATAGCCGGTGTCTGCTATCAACTGTTCGATACGCGGGCACTCATCACGTGCGTCTGTGGCGTACCCGACTGCCCACACGCCGGGGTTCTTGTGTGCACGAGAAACCAGCAGTTCGTCTTGAATGTGCGAGAACGCGCGCACGACCACGGACCCAGGCAGCAGACCCTCGAGCCATTGCCCTTCCGTCACCCCGCCGTGCAACGCTGACGCGGCACGGCCCTCTCGGATCGTCACGGCGTTCATGGTGTCCAGCACGAGGGTGCCCTCCAGGAGTGGTGCCAGGTGTGTCGCAACGTCGGCAGCGGCGTCGTGGCGCACTGCGAGCACGACAGTGTCGTGTCGCGCCGCGTCCTCGAACGTCCCAACCGTGACAGACCCCGGGACAGTCACGTGTGCCGCGGATGCTGCGGAGCGAGCGCCGAGCGTGACGTCGTACCCGGCATCCGCCCACAACGTCGCGAGTCCTTGACCGATCGGCCCGGTGCCGACAATGCCCACCGATCTACCAACTACCATCTGCACCCAACTCCTTGTGGTTATTATTCGTAACTATCAGCATTCACAGTAATTTCCATGCCCCGACCCGGCAAGAAGGCACTTCCATGACCGATACGCACACCGGAATAACCACCAGCTCCCCGACCATCGACCACGACTGCGAACCGAACCGGCCTGTCTGCGGTATCCGCGACGTCCTCGACCGCATCGGTGACACCTGGTCAGTACTCGTCACCATCCAGCTCCGACTCCATGGCCCACGTCGTTTCGGTCAGTTGCTGCGTTCGGTCGATGGCATTTCGCAGCGCATGCTCACCGTGACCCTGCGCCGTCTGCAACGCGACGGTTTGATCGACCGCACCGTGCTGGACACCTCGCCGCCGCAGGTCGAGTACTCGCTCACGGCAGTGGGGCACTCGCTGACCGACATTCTCAAGCAACTCGTCGACTGGGCAGCGACCAACCGCGCAGACATCGAAACCGCCCGTCACACATGGGATCAGGCCACTGCTGAACGCTGAGCGGCGTGCGATAAACTCGAAGCGCACACACGCCCGTACTCTCAGCTCAGGTGAGTGCGCTTGCGGCACCTCGGCTTGCCGCACTCATCTGCGCCACCGTAAGCCGGTGATCGTCGCGTGGTATGCCGACAGAGCACAGGTTAGAGTGCGCTCTGAGTCACGACCCGCGTGGTTTGTACCTTACGACTGCGATTCTTGGTGCGTGGAAAGCTTGACGACGTTATGCGGTGGCTCCGAAACTGTGTTCAACCCAGTCGCGCAGTTGCTTCAACGGTGCGGCGGCGCTGTGCCCGAGGTCGGTGAGTTCGTACTCGACGCGGGCAGGAACCTCCGGGTACACGGTACGGGTGAGCAGCCCGTGGTCTTCGAGACGTTTGAGGGTCTGCGAGAGCACCTTGGGGCTGATGCCCTCCAAGCGCCGTTTGAGTTGCCCGTTGCGCTGCGGCCCGTCTTCGAGCGCACCGATAGCCAGGGCGCTCCACTTGTTCGCGAGTAGGTCGAGCATGTCGCGGCACGGGCACATCGCCGCGTACACGTCGTTCCGGTCGCACTCGTCTACGGTCTGACTCATACGCTCATGGTATCCGATAGATACTAGATGACCTTGACGGTAACCAGGGCGGTTGCGGAACCATAGAGGCCATGACAACTACGACTGCTATCGGATACGAGAAGAACCTGCCCACCACCGACCCCGAGGCCCTGACCGCCCGCGAAGTCGACGTGCCTGAACTTGGGCCGCATGACCTGTTGGTCGAGGTCGAGGCGGTATCGGTGAACCCAGTCGATGTGAAACTACGGGCAGGCGCTCCCGCAGGCGGGTTCAAGGTACTCGGCTTCGATGCCGCCGGTACGGTGCGAGAAGTCGGCTCCGAGGTGACGCTGTTCGCCCCGGGTGATGACGTGTACTACGCCGGGAGCATCGACCGGCCCGGCACCAACCAGCGCCTCCACGCTGTGGACGAGCGGATCACCGGGCGCAAGCCGACGGCTCTCTCATTTGCTGACGCCGCTGCGCTCCCGCTGACCGCGATCACCGCCTGGGAAACGCTGTTCGACCGGCTCGCGCTCACCGAGAGCTCGACCGGCACACTGTTGGTGATCGGCGCGACCGGCGGAGTCGGCTCGATCATGCTGGAATTGGCCGACGCGCTGCTGCCGAACGTCACCGTGATCGCCACCGCTTCCGACGATGAACGCTCCGCCTGGGTGCGCGACCTGGGTGCGGAGCATGTCGTGAACCACCGCAACGACCTGGCCGGGCAGGTACTCGCCGTCGCGCCGGATGGTGTGGACTGGCTGTTCACCGCCCACTCGGAGGGGCAGATCGAAACCTATGCGCGGATCGTTCGACCGTTCGGGCATATCGTCGCCATTGACGACGGCCCGCGCGACGTGTTCCCACTCAAGGGCAAGAGCATCGCCTGGCACTGGGAACTGATGTTCACCCGCCCGCTCCAGCAGACCCCGGACATGATCGGGCAGCACCGGCTCTTGAAAGCCGTCGCTGACCTTGTAGATCAGGGCCGCATCCACACCACGGCCACCACGACACTCGCGCCGATCTCACCGACCACACTCCGCGAGGCCCACGAGTTGGTCGAGAACGGCCGCACAGTCGGCAAGGTCACCGTTCACAGTTGGGAGTAAACTGAAACTGCGCGCACGCGCACGTTCACAGGTGAGTGCGTTTGCAAAACCTCGGCTACGCGGTTACCGCGTACGGCGTCCAGGGCTCGACCGTGAACGTCGCACACACGTTGCTCTCCGAAGCGCTTGATGCAGCAGGCGTCTATGTCGGCATGACCCGCGGGCGCGATATGAACAGGCTGCACGTCGTCGCCAGCGATCTCGCAGACGCGAAGCAGCAGTTCGTCGATGCGCTCGCCCGGGACCGCGCAGACCGCGGACTGGAAGACGCCACCGAACGCGCGCGTGAGGCCGTCGCGGACCTCGTTGCGGACGGGCCCATGTCCATCGTGAGTGCGGAGCGCGACCGTATTGTCGAGCGGATCGCGAAGGCGGACGCAGAGCGAGAGCAGTGGGTGTTGGCAGCTGCCAGATTGCACGACCAGTCCCAGCGACACAAAGCCGAGTATGAGCCGCAGCGTGAGCTGGCGGAAGCCGCCGACGCGAAGGCTGCTGCCGTGCTCGCGGACGTTGTGGAATCGCTGACACAGGAGGCAGTCGCGGATGGCGCCACGTTCCTGGCTGCGCAGCAGAACGCCATCGCGGCACGCCGGGTCAAGGAGGGCGCGTCTCGGTTCCGCAAGCGCTCCACCACCCGCACAGCGAACGACGCAGACGCCCGCCGCGAGGAGATCGAACGGGCCGCGCGCGGCCGGTGGCAGAGTGTGCCCGGCAGCGAGAGCAATCTGCCCGCGTGGTCCGAGTCAGTCGCCCAGCACGAAGCCGGCCATGTGCCCGCCGCCGTCGAAGCACGCGCGGAAGCCACGCAGGCGCGCCAGATCATCAGCGAGATCGTCGCGAGGCAGTCGCGGGAGCGCATGGCGCTGTACGAGCGCGTTCTCGGGAGCCGACGTCCGAGCGCGGTTTCCGCGCGGGTGAAGGCCCTGCGCGAGCGGGCGGCGCATGATCGCCGCTACCTCGCCCAGCTCGATGCGCTTCTACCAGATGAAGCGGTAAAGCTCGTCCACGAGCGTGCTGTCCAGGCCGAGGCACCGCGCTCGGCCAGGGAAGAGACGCGGAAGGCAGCAGAAGCCCGTGCAGCTCGACTCCGTGACGACGACCAGCGGCGGCAGCGAGGGCCGAGCCGCGACGTTGGGCGACGTCTGTAGAGCAACCGGAAACGGTATGGTCAGGGGGCGCAGGCGGCGCTTCCTCGTCGGAATGTCATATGTCTACGCCAGAATGTGACGTGTGGCTGGAATGACGACGAGTGGGAATCGAGGGGTATCGGTGCTGCCCGAACCGGGTCAGGTCGTGGAAGTTCGTGGCTCCACTTGGGCGGTGTCGAACGTGCAGGCGCAGGGGTTGCCGCGCAGCCCCGCTGACGAGGCGGTCGCGCAGCTCAGCCATGTCGTCGATCTTCAGTCGCTCGATGAGGGCAGCCTCGGCGCGCAACTCAGCGTTGTGTGGGAACTCGAAGTCGGGCACACGGTGACGCCCGCTCAGGGTCTCCCCGACGTGATCCACGCGGACGGCTTCGACCAGCCCGAGACCCTTGCGGGCTTCATCGACGCGATGCGGTGGGGAGCCGTGACAAGCGCCGATCCGAACCGCTACCAGGCCCCGTTCTGGTCGGGCGTGAATGTCGAGGCGTATCAGCTCGAACCGCTCCGCCGCGCGCTCGGGGCGCCGCGCGCGAACCTGCTGCTCGCCGACGACGTGGGCCTCGGCAAGACGATCGAAGCGGGCTTGGTCATCCAGGAGTTGTTCCTGCGTCACCGCGCCCGCACGGCGGTGATTGTGTGCCCGCCGAGTCTGTCACTGAAGTGGCAGGACGAGATGCGGGAGAAATTCGGCCTGGAGTTCACCATCGTGAACTCCGAGCTGATGGCCGAGGTCCGCCGCACGCATGGGCTTCAGGCCAACCCGTTCCAGATCTTCCCGAGGGTGATCGTGAGCATGGCGTGGCTGCCCCAGGTGCGTGCGCAGCGATTGCTGCGCGACGTGTACGCGCAAGCGAGCAATCCCAAGACCGGCAGCCGGTACGCCTTCGACGTCCTGGTGGTCGATGAAGCACACCACGTCGCACCGTCGAGCCCGTCGGCGATCGCCGGTGGGCGAGGGTATGCCGTCGACACCCAGCGCACGGTCGCCGTGCGCCAGCTCGCTGAGAAGTGCGAGCACCGGCTGTTCCTGAGCGCGACGCCGCACAACGGACATCCGGAGTCGTTCACCGCGCTGATGGAGATGATCGACCCACGCCGCTTCGCCCGTGGTGCGAATCTCGACTCGACCGCGCTCAAGGACGTAACGGTCCGCCGACTGAAGACCGACCTGACCGGCAAGGCCTTCAAGAAACGCAAGGTCAGCACGATCCCGTTCGATCCCTTCGACGATGAGCAGAAGATGTTCACCCTGCTCGATGAGATCGTCACGAAGAGCGCGAAGCTCAACGGCACGAAGCCGACCGGCGACGTCGTGACGATGCTGCTGAAGAAGCGCTTCCTTTCCAGTCCATTCGCGTTCGGAATGACGCTCAGCAACTACCTCGCCTCGAAGGCGGGTCGCGGGCTGTCCGAGGACGAGTACGACGACATCTTCGGCGAGGGGCAGTCCGACGAGGAAGAAGGCCTCTGGGAGCAGGACGAGTCGGAGAAACTTCGAGAGTCCAAGGAGTCCGATCCGCTCAGCGCGGCTGAACCAGGCCAGCTAGAGACCCTGGCGAACTGGGGCTTGGGCTATGAGAGCCGCGCCGACTCTCGCCTCGATCAGCTGATCCGGTTCCTCGATGCCGTCTGCCGCCCTGACGGCAAGCTCTGGTCAAACGAGCGCGTCGTGGTGTTCACCGAATACGCCCACACCGTCGAGTGGCTGACCCGCGTGCTGCGCCAAAAGGGGTACAACGACGACCGCCTGGCGGTCATCCAGGGCTCGACGCCGCCTGACGAGCGCGAGTACATCCGCTCCCAGTTCACCGCCGACCCGTCCAAGGAACCGGTCCGGGTGCTACTCGCCACGGACGCCGCGGGCGAGGGCATCGACCTCCAGACCTACTGCCACCGGCTGGTGAACTTCGACATCCCGTTCAACCCGTCGCGCCTGGAGCAGCGCATCGGACGTATCGATCGCTACGGCCAGACCCAGCAGCCTGAGGTCTACCACTTCGTCCCCGAGCGGGAATCTTCGACCTACGGCTCGGACCTCCGGTTCATGGAGATCATCGCCCGCAAGATCGCCCAGGTGGAGTACGATCTCGGCTCGGCCAACCAGGTCGTCGGCGCGGAGATCCAAGGTCACTTCGGCAAGCGCGCCTCGACGAAAGCGAAGTCGAATGGCGTGGACACCAACGAGGTAATCAACCAGGCACTGGCCGGCGGCATGGAACTCAACGCCCGCCTGACGCAGCTCGAGCAGGGCTACGACGCGTCCCGGGCGGAGATGCACCTCGACCCGGCGAACCTGCGCCGCGTCGTCGATACCGCGCTGCGGATCAACCACCAGTCGCCGCTCGTCCCGAACTACGACTTTGCGCAAGACACCGACGCTGAGATCTTCACTGTGCCGAGCCTCACCGCCGGGTGGCGTGACACGCTGCGCGGCCTCGACACCCGGCTCGACCCGGGTGTGCTTCGACCGATCACCTTCGACCCGGACGTCGCCGAGGGTCGAGCGGACCTGGTGTACGTGCACCTCGGGCACCCGATCGTACAGAAAGCGCAGCGCCTGTTACGGCGCTCGCTGTGGAGCATCGACTCCACGCTGCGCCGTGTCACCGCGGTCGTCGTCGACGACCTCGAGGAGTCCTTCGTCGCGGCAGTCACGCGCATGGTGCTCGTCGGACGCGGCGGCGTCCGACTCCACGAAGAAGTGTTCCTCGCCGGTGTCCGTCTCCACGGCCGGCGCGCGATGGCCGAGGAACGAGCGGAGGCCGCACTTGATACCGCCCTCGACCAGGAAGACCTGGCGCTCGCTGACGATCGCGTGCGCGATCAGCTCTGCGACGTGTGGAATGTACCCGATGCGCCGCTCCGCCTGCGCCTGGAGGAGTCAATGCGGGCGCGTGCGGAACGTAAGCAGGCTCAGGTGACCGAGCAGCTCCAGCGCCGCGAGGCCGCCGACGTGCAACGCGCACGGGACATCTTCGCTGCGTTCCGGGCGAACCTCGGCGACTCCCTCGCGCGGTTGCGCGCTGAGGAGGCCGAATCACAGGGGCAGTTGTTCACCGACGTCGACCAGGCGCGCCAGTGGCGACGCGACCGTGAGGCGATGCAACGCCGCCTCGATGAGCTCGACGACGAAGAGGCACGCGAGATCACCGCGATCAAGGACAGGTACGCCGACGTGAAACCCCACACGACCGCCGCCGCCGTGGTCTTTGCGCTCACCGGCAACGACGCAGACGGGTGGCGCGACTGATGGCACGCCGACCCGTACGCAACCGTCCCGCCAAGAGCGCCGCGGACCTGCACCGCGCCTGGCTCGAACTTGTCGACACCGAAGGCCCGTTCCTGGCCATCCCAGCGCTGAAGCGCGTCTGGCCTGAAGGGATGCCGCAGCTCGCCGAGGCTCGCAAGGCCGCTCTTTCGGACGCCCGCAAAGACTTCGAGTCCGCTTGGGAGCGCTACGACCGCAGCGCCGGGTCCGACACCGCGCTGGACGCCTACCGCTCGGCCCGCGACAAGTGGGTCGAAACCGTGCTGCGCGACGTCGCAGGCTGGGCCGAGTCGCTCACCTGGGGCGAGGTTCCCGGTATCGCTGCGCAGTCGCCAAACCATGCGGTAACCGTCCGCGCGCAGGCTTCGCTCGACGGAGAGGATGGGGGCGGCGCGATCGTGCACGTCATCGACCCGGTCGACTCCCTCCGCGAAGTGCCGGGCGACCTGTGGGCGGCCAACCCCGTCGACCGCGTCGAGGCGATGCTGCGCGAGAGTAGTGTGCCGATCGGCATCGTCACCGACGGCCGCTGGTGGGGGCTCGTCTGCGCACGCGAGAACACGATGGCAGCCTCCGGCGTTGTCGACGCACTCACGTGGATCGAGGAACCCCGCACCCGCGATGCGTTCCTGGCCCTGATCGGACGCCAGCACCTCATCGGCGGTGACCCCGCTGAGCGGCTTCCGGTGCTCTTCGAGGAGTCCGTCGCCGCCGCTGAGGAGATCACCGAGGCGCTGGGTGCGCAGGTGCGCCGCGCGGTCGAGCTGCTCATCCAGTCCTTCTCCGAGTCCGCGGCCGACGCGAAGCGGCGCAATCTACCGGACCCGCTCCCGGCTCGCCCTCACAACAGCTACGAGGCCGCCGTCACCGTGATGATGCGCGTGGTCTTCCTGCTCTTCGCCGAAGAGCGCGGGCTGTTGCCCCAGGGTGAGCTGTTCGATCAGGGCTACGGCATCGCCGGCGAACTCGACCAGCTCATCGCCCGCGAGTCGGCAGAGAGCGAGGAAGCCCTCGACGCCACCTCCCTCACCTGGCACCGGCTGCTGGCCACCAGCAACGCCCTCTACCGCGGTGCGACCTTCGAGAACCTGCGCATGCCCGCGTACGGAGGCTCGCTGTTCGACCCGGCCCGTTTCCCGTTCCTGACCGCGACGAGCGACCTCGGCACGCTGGGCGTGACGGTTTCCGACCGGGTGATGCTGCACGTCCTCCGAGCCGTGCAGATCGCCGAGATCAAAGGTGAGGCCAGGCGCATCTCGTTCCGCGACATCGACGTCGAGCAGATCGGCTACATGTACGAGGGTCTGCTCGGCTACACCGCGACCGTCACCCCGGAAGTGGTGCTCGGTATCCTCGGCACCCGCGGAGAAGAGCCCGAGATCCCGCTGGTGAAGCTGGAGGAACTGGGCAGCACGAACAGCGACCGCAGGAAGCTCGCCAAGGCTATCCGCGCTTGGATCGAGACTGATCAACCCTCCGCGAAACCCTCCTCCGAGGCCGCCATCGCCAAGGCTATCGACGCTGCGGTCGACCCGGGCATCGTCAGCGCCCTCACCCAGGCCGTCGGCGACGACCTCGACCTGCGCGAACGCGTCAAGCCCTGGCTCGGGCTCGTGCGACTCGACCTGCGCAATCGACCGTTCG
>NZ_JASGFE010000065.1:0-13504 GCF_047605725.1 Microbacterium sp. | reverse complement strand
CGGCGCCGCGCCCGCCCGCGCCGCCGGCCGGCCCCCGGCAACGACCGGATGCCGCGCCCGGGCAGGGCTCGGTGACCGAGTGGGCGGTGACCCCGATCCCGACCGGCGACGGCCCGGCCGTCGCGCAGCTCGCCGTCGACGACGAGCCGGAGGAGGCGGCATCCGCCCCCGCGCACACCCTCGTGCTCGAGCGCGAGGGCGAGGTCCTCACCGGGTCCGAGTCGCTCGCCACGTCCGACGACGACGAGGCCGAGGAGTTCGTGCCGCCGGTCGATGCCGCCGCTCCCGTCCCGCCGCGCAACCCCGTGGTCACCGAGCGCGTCGTCCGCAACGCGTCGGGCGCGCAGCGCTACGGCGAGGCCGTCGTGCGCCAGGTGCTGGGCGCGACCTTCGTGCGTGAGGAGCCCTACACGTCGCCGACGAGGTTCGGCTGATGTACGACGGCATCGTCCAGGACCTCATCGACGAGTTCGGGCGCCTCCCCGGCATCGGGCCGAAGTCGGCGCAGCGCATCACGTTCCACCTGCTGCAGACCCCGAGCTTCGATGTGTCGCGCCTGTCGCAGCTGCTCGGCGAGCTGCGCGAGCGCGTGCGGTTCTGCGAGCGGTGCGGCAACGTGTCGGAGCAGGAGCTGTGCGCGATCTGCCGCGACCCGCGCCGCGACGAGAGCCTCATCTGCGTCGTCGAAGACGCCAAGGACGTCGCCGCGATCGAGCGCACGCGCGAGTTCCGCGGGCTCTATCACGTGCTCGGCGGCGCGATCAGTCCCATCGCCGGCATCGGCCCCGACGAGCTGCGCATCACCTCGCTGCTGCAGCGGCTCGCCGGCGGCACCGTGCAGGAGGTCATCCTCGCCACCAACCCGAACCTGGAGGGGGAGGCGACGGCGACCTACCTCAGCCGGCTCCTGCACACGCTCGAGATCCGCGTGACCCGGCTGGCCTCGGGACTCCCGGTGGGCGGCGACCTGGAGTACGCCGACGAGGTGACCCTGGGGCGTGCCTTCGAGGGCAGGCGAGCACTCTGAACGCCGCGTCGAACCCGGTCACGGCACGGGGGTGGTGGTTGTACGCCGCCATGGCCGTGCTGTGGGGCATCCCCTACCTGTTCATCAAAGAGGCGGTGGACTCGTTCTCTCCCGCCGCGGTGGTCGCCGGGCGCACGCTCCTGGGGGCGCTGGTGCTGCTTCCGATCGCGATCCGCCGCGGCGTGCTCCGGCCCGCCCTGAGGATGTGGCCGTGGGTGCTCGCCTTCGGCGTGATCGAGATGGCGGGCCCGTTCCTGCTCCTCAGCCATGCGGAGCAGACGCTGCCCTCGGGCCTGACCGGGCTGCTGGTGGCCACCGTGCCGCTGTTCGCGGCGCTGTTCGCGTTCAGCCGGGGCGACCGCTCCGCACTGCGGCCCGCCCGCGCCGCGGGGCTGCTGGTCGGCTTCGCCGGGGTCGCCGTGATCGTCGCCGGGCCGGGCCTGGCCGTCGGCGATGGGGCGCTGGTCGCGGTCGGCGAGGTGCTCCTGACCGCCGTCTGCTACGCGGTCGCCCCGTTCATCGTGGCCACGAAGCTGCGTGACGTGCCCTCGCTCGGCACGATCACGCTCTCGCTCGGCGCGGTCGGGCTGGGCTACCTGCCGGTGGCGCTGCTGACCTCCCACGCGGTGCCGACCGTGCGCAGCGTCGTCTCGCTCGGGCTGCTGGCCGTCCTGTGCACGGCCGTGGCGTTCCTCGCGTTCTTCGCCCTCATCGGCGAGGTCGGCCCGACGCGCGCACCGCTGTTCACCTACGTCAATCCCGTGGTCGCGATCCTCCTCGGCATGCTGATCCTCGGCGAGGAGCTGAGCCTCGGCCTGGTCGCGGGCTTCCCGCTCGTGCTGCTGGGTTGCTGGCTGGCCGCGACCGGCGGCATCCGGCGGGCGGTGCGTGCGGGCGGTCACATGACCGGAACGGCATCCACTCGTCCGTAAGATGGTGCGTTGGGCGCGGCATCCGGGCGCCCTGCAGGGAGTCTTCACAGTGGCGTTGATCGTTCAGAAGTACGGCGGGTCGTCCGTCGCCGATGCCGACAGCATCAAGCGGGTCGCCAAGCGCATCGTCGACACCCGCCGCGCCGGGCACGACGTGGTCGTCGCCGTCAGTGCGATGGGCGACACGACCGACGAGCTGCTCGATCTGGCCGAGCAGGTCTCGCCGATACCGGCGCCGCGCGAGCTGGACATGCTCCTGTCCAGCGGGGAGCGCATCTCGATGGCCCTCCTGGCCATGGCGATCCACTCGATGGGCTTCGAGGCGCGCTCGTTCACCGGCAGCCAGGCCGGGATGATCACGGATGCCACGCACGGCGCGGCGCGGATCGTCGACGTCACGCCCGTCCGCCTGCGAGAGGCCCTCGACGAGGGCGCGATCGTGATCGTCGCCGGCTTCCAGGGGTTCAACCGCGACACGCGCGACATCACCACGCTCGGACGCGGCGGCTCGGACACCACCGCGGTCGCGCTCGCCGCGGCGCTGGAGGCGGACGTGTGCGAGATCTACAGCGACGTCGACGGCATCTACACGGCCGACCCGCGCGTCGTCCCACGCGCCCGGCGGCTCGACCGGGTCTCCGCCGAGGAGATGCTGGAGCTCGCCGCCAACGGGGCGAAGGTGCTGTATATCCGCGCGGTGGAATACGCTCGCCGCCACGGCGTCATGATCAATGCGCGTTCGGTGTTCAGCTCGGGACCGGGGACCTTCGTGCTCGGCGCCGGCATGAGCGTGCCGGACCAGGGAGAGAGAGACCAGATGGAAGAGCCGATCGTCACGGGAGTGGCCACCGACCTCAGTCAGGCCAAGGTCACGATCATCGGGGTGCCCGACGTGCCCGGCAAGGCCGCCGAGATCTTCAAGATCGTCGCGAAGTCGGGTGCGAACGTCGACATGATCGTGCAGAACGTCTCGGCCGCCGCGACCGGGCGCACCGACATCTCGTTCACGCTGCCGAAGGCGGATGCCGCCGCCGCGCTGCGCGCACTTTCCGCCGAGCAGGCGCAGGTAGGCTTCGAGAGCCTCGTGCACGACGACCAGATCGGCAAGCTCTCGGTCGTCGGGGCCGGCATGCGCACCCATTCGGGGGTGTCGGCGACGCTGTTCGAGGCGCTGTCGACGGCCGGGGTGAACCTGGAGATGATCTCCACCTCGGAGATCCGCATCTCGGTCGTGGTCCGCGGCGACGAGCTGGCCGAGGCCGCGCGCGTCGTGCACGCCGCCTACGGGCTCGACGGCGACACCGAGGCCGTCGTCTACGCCGGCACCGGCCGGTAGTCGTCGCACCGGCATCCGGAGGCGATGCCGGACGCCAACGGTACCGGCGCGCCCGCGGGGCGGTGTAACGTGCCAATCCATCGGGGCTCACTCCCGCGACGACAGGGGATGGCGATGGCGGCGACGTACTTCCATGGCGGCACGGTGTGGCTCGGCGCGGGTGTCGAGCCGGCCGACGCGCTGATCGTCGCCGACGGCGTGATCGTCGCCGTCGGAGCGGATGCCGCGCGCCTCGCCGCCGAGTATGCGCTCGACACCGTCGACCTCGACGGGGGCTTCCTCATGCCGTCGTTCGGCGACGGACACGCCCACCCGCTCCTGGGCGGGCTGGAGGCCGAGGGGCCCGACGTGCGCTCCTGCGCGAGCGTGGACGAGATCGTCGCCGAGGTGCGCCGCCATGCCGAGACCCATCCCGACCTCGAGTGGATCCAGGGCGCGTCCTACGACGGCAGCCTCTCGCCGGGCGGGCTGTTCGACGCGCAATGGCTGGATGCCGCGGTCCCGGACCGTCCGGTGGTGCTGCGCGCGTGGGACTACCACACCGCGTGGTGCAACTCGGAGGCGCTGCAGCGGGCCGGCATCACGTCGGCCACGCCCGACCCGGTGCTGGGCGAGATCCCGCGCCGGCCCGACGGCGAGCCGCTCGGCACGCTGCGCGAGTGGGGTGCGGTCGACCTTGCGCTCGGTGCCTGTCCGCCGCGCGGCGAGGAGGTGCGGCTGCGCGCGCTCCAGCGCGCCGCCGAGTACTACCTCGCGCGGGGCGTGACGTGGGTGCAGGATGCCTGGGTGGAGCCCGACGACGTCGACACGTACGTCGAGGCCTCGCGCCGCGGCATCCTGAATCTGCGCGTGAATCTCGCCCTGTACGCCGATCCTCGGCGTTTCGACGCGCAGCTGCCGGGCATGATCGAGGCGCGTGGTCGGGTCGAGGCGCTCGGCGACCCGCTGCTGTCGGCGCGCACGGTGAAGTTCTTCGCCGACGGCGTCATCGAGAACGAGACCGGAGCGCTGCTCGAGCCGTACTGCTCCGGGTTGCACGACCACGGGATGCGCGTGTGGGAGGGCGACAGCCTCGCCGAGGCGGTGCGGGCGGTGGATGCCGCAGGCTTTCAGATCCATATCCACGCCATCGGCGACGCCGCGGTACGACAGGGCCTCGATGCGATCGAGCACGCCGCCCGCTGCAACGGCCCGCGCGACCGGCGCCCCGTGGTCGCCCACGTGCAGCTCGTCGACGACGCCGACCTGAGCCGGTTCGCGGCGCTCGGCGTGATCGCGTGCATGCAGCCGCTGTGGGCGCAGCAGGACTCCCTCATGACGGTGCTCACCACGCCCCGGCTGGGGCAGGAGCGCAGCGATCGCCAGTACCGGATCCGGAGTCTCCTCGACGACGGGGCGCTCCTGTCCTTCGGCTCCGACTGGCCGGTGTCCTCCGGTGCGCCGCTGGACGGGCTCGCGGTGGCGACGAGCCGCCAGACGAGCGACGGAGTCCCCGACGGCGGCTGGATCCCCGCCGAGATCGTGGACGTGCCGCGTGCGATCGACGCGTACTCCGCCGCGGTCGCCCACCAGGCGTTCGCCGACGGCGGGTCCGCGCCGCGCGGGCGCATCGCCGCCGGTGCGACCGCCGACCTCGTGTGGCTCGCGCACGATCCGCGCGACCTCGGCCCCGGCGTGTTCGCGGCCAATCCTGTACGCGCGACCTTCCTGGCCGGTACCGTGGCGTACAAGAACGTGGCGGCAGCGTCGGCGCCCACCCGATAGCGAGGGAGCCGCACATGTCCCAGGTACCGCCGACCCCACAGACAGAAGCCCCAGCGCACGGCACGGCCGAGCACGAGGGACACTTCCGCCGGGTGCTGGGCGTCCCCTCGCTCGTGTTCTTCGGGCTCGTCTACATGGTGCCGCTGACGGTGTTCACGACCTACGGCATCGTGACCCAGCTCACCGGTGGAAGGGTCGCAGCCGCCTACGTCATCACGCTGATCGCGATGGTGTTCACCGCCCGTTCGTACGCCAAGATGGCGGAGGCCTATCCGTCCGCGGGCTCGGCCTACACCTACACGCAGAAGAGCTTCGGCGCCCCGGTGGGGTTCCTCGCCGGCTGGTCGCTGCTGCTGGACTACCTGTTCCTGCCGATGATCAACTATCTGGTGATCGGCATCTACCTCAACGCCGCGCTGCCCGCGGTGCCGCCCTGGGTGTTCGTCGTCGTGATGATCGGGCTCGTCACGGTGCTCAACATCATCGGCATCGTCTCGGTCGCACGCGCCAACGTGGTGATCATCGCGGCGCAGTCGATCTTCATCGTGGTCTTCGCCGTCCTCAGCGTGGCCGCGATCTCGAAGACCGGCACGGTCGACATCGCCGCTCCCTTCACCGGTGACGGCACGGCGCCCGGCTTCGCACCCCTGATGGCGGGCGCGGCTGTGCTGTGCCTGTCGTTCCTCGGCTTCGACGCGGTCTCGACGCTGTCCGAGGAGGCGAAGGATCCGCGTCGGACGGTGCCGCGCGCGATCATCATCGCCACCCTCACCGGCGGGCTCATCTACATGGGGCTCTCGTGCGTCGCGCAGCTCGTGTTCCCCTCGAACCAGTTCAGCGACGTCGACTCGGGCGCCCTCGATGTCATGGGCGCCGCGGGCGGGCAGTTCCTCACGATCTTCTTCACCGCCGCGTACGTGGCAGGGGCCGCAGGATCCGCTCTCACGTCGCAGGCGTCGGTGGCCCGCATCCTGTTCGCGATGGGCCGCGACGGCGTTCTGCCGCGTCGCTTCTTCGGCCACCTCTCCGAGCGCTTCGACACCCCGGTGTACGCGATCGGGGTCGTGTCGGTCGTCTCGCTCCTGGCCGTCGTCATCGACCTGGGCGTGCTCGCCGAGATGATCAGCTTCGGGGCGCTCATGGCGTTCTCCGCGGTCAACCTCGCGGTGTTCAAGCACTACTTCGTCGACGGCAAGAAGCGCGGCGCGGCGGCCGTGTTCAGCTACGTCGTGCTCCCCGGCATCGGCCTCGCCCTCACGCTGTGGCTCTGGACCAGCCTGTCGCCGCGCACGCTCATCGTCGGGCTGTCGTGGCTGGCCGTCGGCGTCATCTACCTCGCGTGGATCACGCGGGGCTTCCGCCGGCCCACGCCGAGCCTGGACCTGAAGGAATAGGCGCGGGTACCGGTCGCGGGCGTCCGGTCCGCGCGGCCCCGGTAGAATCGTGCGAACCCCTGCACTCAGAGCATCCGAGGAACCCGCATGACCACGATCTCCGAATCCGGACTCTCCGTCGCCGTCGTCGGCGCCACCGGCCAGGTCGGCACGGTCATGCGCGAGATCCTCGCCGAGCGCTCGTTCCCGATCCGTGAGCTGCGGCTGTTCGCCACCAGCCGCTCGGCCGGCACGGCTGTGGAGTTCGGCGGGAAGACCGTGATCGTGGAGGATGTCGCCACCGCCGACCCCGAGGGCATCGACATCGCGCTGTTCAGCGCCGGGGCCACCGGTTCGCGTGCGCACGCTCCGCGTTTCGCGGCGGCAGGCGCGGTCGTGATCGACAACTCCAGCGCGTGGCGCATGGACCCCGAGGTGCCGCTCGTCGTGAGCGAGGTCAACCCGCACGCGATCGAGGACCTGCCCAAGGGCATCATCGCGAACCCGAACTGCACCACGATGGCCGCGATGCCGGTGCTGAAGCCCCTCGACGCCGAGGCGGGCCTGGAACGCCTGATCGTGAGCACCTACCAGGCGGTCTCGGGCTCGGGCATCGCCGGTGCGCAGGAGCTGCTCGGCCAGGTCGAGGGCGTGCTCGCGCAGGGCGACACGCTCCGTCTCGTGCACGACGGGTCGGCGGTGGACTTCCCGCAGCCGGAGAAGTACGTCGCCCCGATCGCCTTCGACGTGCTGCCGCTGGCCGGCAGTCTCGTCGACGACGGCGAGAACGAGACCGACGAGGAGAAGAAGCTCCGGGGCGAAAGCCGCAAGATCCTCGAGCTGCCGGACCTCCGCGTCGCCGGCACCTGCGTGCGCGTGCCGGTCTTCACCGGCCACTCGCTGTCGATCCACGCCGAGTTCGCCCGTGACATCACGCCCGAGCGCGCGCGCGAGGTGCTCGCCGGCGCCCCCGGCGTCGTGCTGGAGGAGATCCCGACGCCGCTGCAGGCCGCAGGCAAGGACCCGTCGTTCGTCGGCCGCATCCGCGCCGACCAGTCCGCGCCGGAGGGCAAGGGCCTCGTGCTGTTCATCAGCAACGACAACCTGCGCAAGGGTGCGGCCCTCAACGCCGTCCAGATCGCCGAGCTCGTCGCCGCGCGCCTGACCGCCCGCGTCTGACCGGTGGTCCCGCCCCGCCCGTCCCGCCCGTCCCGCCCGTCCCGCCCGTCCCGCCCGTCCCGCCCGTCCCGTCCGTCCCGTCCCGCCCGGCCGCCCGGCCGCCCGGCCGCCCGGCCGCCCGTCCCGCGCTTGACCGCGAGACTCCATGGGCGCACCGAGACTGCACGCCCAGCATGCGGTCTCGGTGCGCCAGTGAAGTCTCGCGGAAAGGAGGGGCGCTCGGTAGTGCGTCTGGGCGGGCGATGAACGCGCCGTAGACTGGATGACCGTGACCGAGACGTACGATGCCGTGCTCATCGGCGGCGGAATCATGAGCGCCACGCTGGGCGTCCTCC
Source organism: Microbacterium sp. (assembly GCF_047605725.1). Lineage (GTDB taxonomy): Bacteria > Actinomycetota > Actinomycetes > Actinomycetales > Microbacteriaceae > Microbacterium. Next base: position 5,558 of record NZ_JASGFE010000065.1, on the reverse strand, counting down.
TCAAGGAGCTGCAGCCCGACTGGCGGATCGCGGTCTACGAGCGCCTCTCCGACGTCGCCCTGGAGAGTTCCAACGCCTGGAACAACGCCGGCACCGGTCACGCCGCCCTGTGCGAGCTGAACTACATGCCCGAGGCCCCGGACGGCACGGTCGACCCCGCGAAGGCGATCTCGATCAACGAGCAGTTCCAGCAGAGCCGCCAGCTGTGGGCGTCGCTGGTGGAGCGCGGCATCCTCGACGAACCGTCCACGTTCATCAACGCCACTCCGCACATGACCTTCGTGCGCGGCGAGAAGAACGTCGCCTACCTCAAGAAGCGCTACGAGGCGCTGAAGGATCAGCCGCTGTTCGCCGGCATCCAGTACAGCGAGGACTCCCGCATCATCCACCAGTGGGCGCCGCTGCTCATGGAAAAGCGCCGCAAGGGCGAGCCGTTCGCAGCCACCCGCGTGCCCGCCGGCACCGACGTCGACTTCGGCGCCCTCACGCGGCAGCTGTTCACGCACCTGCAGGAGCGGGGCGTCGAGGTGTACACGAACCAGGAGGTGCGCACGCTCAGGCGACGCGACGACGGCACCTGGCGCATCGGCATCCGGCGCACGATCGGCCGCACGCCGAGCACGGTCGACGCGCGGTTCGTGTTCGTCGGCGCGGGCGGCTGGGCGATCAAGCTGCTGCAGCGCTCCGGCATCCCGGAGGTCTCGGGCTACGGCGTCTTCCCGATCGGCGGGCAGTGGCTGAAGACCTCGAACCCCGCGATCGTCGCGCGGCACAAGGCGAAGGTCTACTCGCAGGCCTCCGTCGGCGCGCCGCCCATGTCGGTGCCGCACCTCGACACGCGCGTCGTGGACGGTCAGGCGTCGCTGCTGTTCGGCCCGTTCGCGACGTTCAGCCCCAAGTTCCTCAAGAACGGGTCGATGTTCGACATCGTCGCGCAGGTGCGTCCGGGGAACCTCTGGCCCATGCTCAAGGTCGCGATCGACAACCCGGACCTCATCCGCTATCTCCTCGGCGAGCTGATGAAGAACCACGCGCAGAAGGTCGAGAGCCTCCGCGAGTTCATGCCGTCGGCGCGCGACGAGGACTGGGTGCTGCTGAACGCCGGCCAGCGCGCGCAGGTGATGAAGAAGGACCCGGACAAGGGCGGCGTGCTGCAGTTCGGCACCGAGGTCGTGACCTCGGCCGACGGCACGATCGCCGGGCTCCTCGGGGCATCGCCCGGAGCATCGACGGCGGCCTCGATCATGCTGGGTCTGCTGAAGAGGTGCTTCCCCGACCGGATGGCCGCGTGGGAGCCGAGACTCACCGAGCTCATCCCGAGCTACGGAGACACGCTCAACCCACGGCCGCAGCTGGCGCGCGCCCTCGTCGCCGAGACGGCGCGCGCTCTCGACATCGACGACTGAGCGCGGCGGATGCCGGTTCCGTAGAATCGGCGCGTGGCCAAGCTGTACTTCCGCTACGGAGCGATGAACTCCGGCAAGTCGACGTCGCTGCTGCAGGCCGCGTACAACTACGAGGAGCGCGGCCAGCACGTGCTCCTGGTCAAGCCCGCGATCGACACGAAGGGCGCCGAGCGCATCTCCAGCCGGCTCGGCGTCGCCCGCGACGTGGACTTCCTGATCGGGCCGGACGACGACGTGCGGATGCTGTTCGACGAGCACCGCGCGCGGGTGCGGCGGCGCGCGGAGAACGCCCTGATCCCCGAGTCGGCGGCGACCGGCACCCGCCCGGACGTGGCCTGCCTGCTGGTCGACGAGGCGCAGTTCCTGAGCGCCGCGCAGGTGGACGATCTGCTCCGGATCGTCGTGGGCGACGGCATCCCGGTGCTCGCCTACGGCATCCGCACCGACTTCCGCACGCGCGCGTTCCCGGGCTCGGCGCGGCTGCTGGAGGTCGCCCACAGCCTGGAGGAGCTCAAGACCATCTGCCGGTGCGGGCGTAAGGCGCTGTTCAACGCGCGGCTGGTGGGAGGCCGCTTCGTCTTCGACGGCGACCAGGTCGCGATCGACGAGCTGAGCGCCGACCGCGTCACGTACGAGTCGATGTGCGCCCAGTGCTACCTGCGCGAGTCCGGCGGTCGGCTCAGCTGAGCCGTACGGCGGCGGCATCCGGCCCTTGCATGCGGCGCACGCCCCCGAGCACACTGGACGGGATACAGTTCCCGGACCCGGGCGGCAGTGTATCCCGCAGCCTCGGCGTCGCACTGATCAGCTGAGACGATCCATGGAGGTGCGGCGGATGAGCCAGTGGTACGTGCTGGACGAGCGGGCCGACGACTACGGCTGGCCGGTGTTGGACGAGTCCCCGCCCGCGACGACGGTGGGCACCGTCGGCGGCGAGGAGACGAGCACGCTGTCGCTGCCGGTCGCCCAGGCCGCGCCGAACACGCTCAGGCGCGTGAACGCGTTCCTCCGCGGCGCCCGTCTGTCGCTGACCCCGCGGGGCGTGGTCGGCGGTACCGCGTTTCTCGACGTGGAGCGCGCCGTCGACGGCGCGCCGGACCCGGGCCACGAAGCGCCCGTCACGGCGAGCGCCGTGCTGGACCTGCTCGCGGATGCCGTCGCCGACGAGGTCGGCGCGACGACGGCGGCCGCGGTCTCGACCTTCCTCGGTCAGAGTCACGACCTCCTCGGTCAGAACCCCGACCGCGCCCCCGGGCACTCCACCACCGAGGTCCTCTCCTCGGTCAAGAGCACCTTCGGCGCGCGGCGGCTGTTCTCGGTGAAGAGCACGTTCTCCGAGACCGGGCGCAGCACCGTGCAGCTCCCGCTCGGTGCGCCGCCGCTTCCCGCGCCGCCGGACGACCCCGCCGAGGTGTGGGTCGCGGTGCTCGACACCGGCATCGGCCGCCACCCCTGGTTGCCGGAGGACGCATGGGTCGACGCCCGCAGCCGGGGCTGGGTTCCCGACGGCGATGTCCCGGCCCCCGCCGACGAGAACGCGAGCCCCCACGACGGTCACATCGACGCGTTCGCCGGGCACGGCACGTTCGTCGCGGGGCTGATCCGTCAGCTGGCGCCGTCGGCCGGCATCCTGTCCTTCCACACGATGGGCGGCGACGGCGCGCAGCCCGGTGAGAGCGTGCTCAGTGGGCTCCGATGGATCTGTGCCCAGCTGACCGCGCAGAAGCTCTCCGTCGACGTCGTCTGCCTCGCCTGCGGCTACTACGAGGCGGCGCCCTCCGAGGACGATCATCTGACCGCGCTGCGTCAGGTGCTGGGGGAGCTCGGCGAGCTCGGCGTGCAGGTGGTCGCGGCGGCGGGGAACGACGCCACGGCGGCGCCCGCCTTTCCGGCCGCGCTCCGCGGGCTGGCCGTCGATGGACTGCCGCGTACCCCGCTGCTGGCGGCGGGCGCGCTCAACCCGGACGGGTCGCGTGCCGACTTCAGCAACCACGGCACGTGGGTCACGGACTGGGCGCCGGGGGTGGCGCTGCTGAGCTCGGTCCCGGAGAGCTTCGGCAGACCCGGCTTCGCGGACGTCGCGGCGCCGCTCGACCCCGACAACCTCGTCGGCGGGTTCGCGCGCTGGAGCGGCACGTCGTTCGCCGCCGCGTACCTCACCGGACTGATCGCCGACGCGATCGCGCGCGGGCCGCACCTCGAGGACCGCCCCGCGCGCGTGAGCGAGGCGCTGCAGAGGCTGAAGGGCTCGAGATGACGTCCGCGGCCTCGGAACGGAGCGTCCGGCTCGCCGGGCTCCTGGAGCGGGCACGCGCGGGCGAGATGTCGGCGCTGAACGAGGTCGTGCGCGAGCTCAACCCGCTGCTATGGCACGTCGCGCGCACCCAGGGGCTGCACACCGACGAGGTGCTCGACGTCGTGCAGACCGCGTGGCTGGAGCTGGTCCAGCGCCTCGACGAGATCCGCACCCCGAGTGCCGTCGTGGGCTGGCTCGTCTCGGTGACGCGCCGGGAGGCGTGGCGGGTCGCGGGCAAGGGCCGTCGCGTCGTGCCGACCGAGGCGGTCGCCGACAGTCCCGATCCCGCCGCCGGCGCCCTCGACGTGCTGCTGGACTCCGAGCGCGATCACACCCTGTGGCGGTACTTCCAGCAGCTGTCGGAGCGCTGCCAGCGGCTCCTGCGCGTGCTGACCGCGGTCGACCGCCCCGACTACGACGAGGTGTCCCGCGCGATGGGCATGCCGCGCGGGAGCATCGGCCCCACGCGCGGCCGATGCCTGGCGAAGCTGCGCGAGCTGCTGCTCGACGACCCGCTCTGGGGGACGCCATGACCGACCACGAGCCCCCGGACGACGGGCTTCCCGGCGACGAGGCCCTCGACGACGCGATCGTCGACGGGCTCCGGCGCATCTTCGGGCGGATCGATCCGATGCCGCCGGTCATGGACGACGCCGTGATGCTCGCCCTGTCGACGGTCGACCTCGACGCCGAGCTGGCCGCCCTCGTCGTGGACGCCAGGGAGGGGGTGCGCGGCGACGGACGCGTGCTGCGGTTCGCGGCAGAGGGGGTGACGCTGGTCCTGAGCGTCGTGCCCCGCGCGGCGGGCACGGTGCGGCTCGACGGCTGGATCACGCCGGCGCAGGATGCCACGGTCACCGTGCGGCACAGTCGTGGGACCGCGTTCGAGACGGACTCGGGCCCGGCCGGCCGGTTCGCGCTGGACGGGATCCCGACCGGGAGCGCGCGCGTGCTCGTGGTCCTCGGCGACGGTCGGCGGATCGCGACGCCCGCGCTGCGACTGTGAACCGCCCGCGCGTCGCGCCGGACGCGCCCGAACGCGCTGCGGCGCTGCACCGCCGTGCCCTCGCGGCCAATGAGGACATGCGCCCCGCCGTGGCCGCGCGCCTGCTCCGGCGGGCGCTGAGCGAGCTCGACGCCGTGCCGGGGAGCGAGACCGCCGACACCGTGCGCGGCGGCATCCTCGTCACGCTCGCCATCACCGAGGCCGAGCTCGGCGACGCCGCACACGGTCTCGCTCTGCTCGACCAGGCCCGCCCGCTCGTCACGGGACCGCAGCGCGCCGTGGTGCACGCGCAGCGCGCGGTGCTGCTGCGGCGGATCGGCCGCGATGCCGATGCGCTCCCCGAGTACGACGCGGCGCTTCGACTCCTCGACGAGCGGGAGTCCGCGCTGCTGGTGGCGAAGGTGCTGCTCAACCGCGGCGTGCTGCACACCGCGGCGGGACGGCTGGCGCAGGCCCGGTCGGATCTGCAGCGCTGTCTGGAGCTGGCGACCGCCGACGGGGCGGTCGCGCTCGTGGCCAAGGCCGAGCACGACCTCGGCTTCGTGGAGTGGGCGGCCGGCGACCTGCCCGCCGCACTGCGCCGCTACGAGCGCACCGAGGCGCAGTACCGGGAGGTGTTGCCGGGCAACCTCGCGATGCTGTCGCTCGACCGCGCACGGGTGCTGCTGGTGGCGGGCCTCTACGCCGAGGCGGAGGCGGAGCTGGCCCGGGCCGTGCCGGCGCTGCGGCGACAGCGCTCCGGGCAGGACCACGCCGAGGGGCTGCTCGCCCAGGCCGAGGCGGCGCTGCTGGCCGGCCGCGCGGGTGACGCCGGCCGCTGCGCGCGTCGTGCCGCGGCCGCCTTCGAGCG
>NZ_JASGFE010000064.1:0-14713 GCF_047605725.1 Microbacterium sp. | reverse complement strand
CGGGGGCGGGCGCGGGGTCGGGGGCGGGGGCGGGCGCGGGGCCGGCAGGCAGGCCCACGGCGGCCGCTCTGCCGAGCAGCTTCTGCGCGAGCGCGAGCGACGGCATCCGCTCGCTCACCCCGTCGAGCACACTCGTGCGCTCGCGCTTCTCCGCGGCCTTCGCGGCGTTCCACAGCTCGAGCACCCGCTCGGGAGTCTCGGCGGTCTCCCCCGCAAAGACGTGCGGATGCCGACGCACCATCTTCTCGGTCAGCCCCCGCGCGACGTCATCGATGTCGAACGGATCCTCGGGGTCGCGCGAGGCGATCTCGGCGTGGAACAGCACCTGCCACAGCAGGTCGCCGAGCTCTTCGCGGAGGTCTGCGCGCGTGCCCTCCTCGATCGCGTCGACGAGCTCGGACGACTCCTCCACGAGATAGGGCACAAGGTCGCGATGCCCGATGCGCTGCGTCCACACGCAGCGGTCCCGGACGGCCCGCATCGTCTCGGCGGCGACCCGCAGCGGATCGGTCATGCCGGTGCCTCCTGTCGCGCTGCCCGCGCGATCCTCGCGACCGCGGGCGTGACGTGAAGGTAACACGGTGCCATTAGCGTTGACGTCATGCGTGAACCGACCCGGACCGAGGCCATCGACCTCGTCGGCCGATACGAAGCCGGTCAAGAGCTCCCCGAGGCCATGCGCGCCGACGTGCGCTTCCTCGGCGCGATGCTCGGCCGAGTGCTGCGCGAGAGCGGCTCGCCCGGACTGTACGAGGACGTCGAGCGCCTGCGCACCGCGACGATCGCCGCCTACACCGACGAGTCGCCCGAGGCGTTCGAGCGGGCCGCCGCGATCGCCGACTCGTTCACCGTGTCCCGTGCCGACGAGGTGGCCCGCGCGTTCACGGCGTACTTCCACCTCGTCAACCTCGCCGAGGAGCACCAGCGCGTGCGGGCGCTGCGCGAGCGCGACGGCCGTCCCGACCGCGCGGATGCGGACTCGCTCGCCTCGGCCTACGCCCGGCTCGCCGATGAGATCGGCGAGGACGCCGCCCGCGAGCGCCTCGACGGACTGCGGTTCCACCCGGTGTTCACGGCGCACCCCACCGAGGCGCGGCGCCGGGCCGTGTCGATGAGCATCCGACGTCTGGCGGGCCTCCTCGACGACCACGACTCCTCACGCGTGGCCGGTGCCGACCGGCGGCGCGCCGAACGGCGGATGCTGGAGGAGATCGACACCCTGTGGCGCACCGCGCCGCTGCGGGCGCAGAAGCCGACCCCGACCGACGAGGTCCGCGCCGTCATGGCCGTCTTCGACGACACCCTCTACTCGTCCGTGCCGCGGGTGTACCGGCGCGCCGACGACGCGATCCAGGGCGACCGCGGCGGCCTGAGCGAGCCGGTCGTGCCGGCCTTCGTGCGGCTGGGCACCTGGGTGGGCGGCGACCGCGACGGCAACCCCTTCGTGACGGCATCGGTCACGAGGAAGGCGGCAGACATCGCTGCCGAGCACGTGCTGATGGGCCTGGAGCGCACGACCGTGCGCGTGGCCCGCGGGCTCACCCTCGACGCCGACTCCACGCCGCCGAGCGCGGAGCTGGTGGCGCTGATCGACGCGCTCTCCGCCACCGACGAGGAGGGCGCCGCCGATGCCCGCAAGCGCTCGGTGGGCGAGCCGCACAAGCAGGCGCTGCTGCTGCTGGCGCGCCGCATCACGGCGACGCGCGTGCGCGCCGCCGGCGCCTACGCCGATCCGGAGGAACTGCTGGCGGGGCTGCGCGCCGTTCGGTCCTCGCTGCTGTCCGCCGGTGCGCTGCGGCAGGCCTACGGGCACCTGCAGCAGCTGATCTGGCAGGTCGAGACGTTCGGGTTCCATCTCGCCGAGCTGGAGGTGCGCCAGCACTCCGTCGTGCACGCGCGGGTGCTCGCCGAGTGCGAGTCGGGCGAGCCGCTGAGCGACCTCGCCCAGGAGGTGCTCGAGGTCTTCCGCACGATCGCCGGCATCCAGCAGCGGCTCGGCCCGCGCGCCGCCGGTCGCTACATCGTCTCGTTCACCCGGTCGGCGACCGACCTCGCGAACGTGCACGCCCTGGCTCGCCACGCCGTGGGACCGGATGCCGCCCTGCCCACCCTCGATGTCATCCCGCTGTTCGAGACGTTCGCCGATCTGCAGGCCGCACCCGGAATCCTCGCCGAGATCGTCGAGCACCCGGTCGTGGCGGCGCGGCTGGCGGCCACCGACCGCCGCCTGGAGGTCATGCTCGGCTACTCCGACTCCTCCAAGGACGTCGGGCCGGTCGCCGCGAACATCGCCCTCTACGAGGCGCAGGCCCGGATCGCGGCGTGGGCGCGGGCGAACGGCATCCGCCTCACCCTCTTCCACGGTCGCGGCGGCGCCCTCGGGCGCGGCGGCGGGCCGGCGAACTCCGCGATCCTGGCCCAGCCCCCGCACTCGGTCGACGGACGCTTCAAGCTCACCGAGCAGGGCGAGGTGATCTTCGCCCGCTACGGCGACCCGGCCATCGCGATGCGGCACATCGACCAGGTCGCCGCGGCGATCCTCCTCGCCTCGGCGCCTTCGATCGAACAGCGCAACCGGGCCGCCGCGGAGCGCTACGCGCGGGTCGCCGAGACGATGGATGCCGCGTCCCGTGAACGGTTCTTCTCGCTCGTGAAGGCGCCGGGGTTCGCCCCCTGGTTCGCCACCGTGACCCCCATGGAGGAGATCGGCCTGCTCGCCCTCGGCTCGCGCCCCGCGCGCCGAGGACTGTCGGTGGGATCGCTCGAAGACCTCAGGGCGATCCCCTGGGTGTTCGCGTGGACGCAGGCTCGCATCAACCTGGCGGGGTGGTTCGGTCTCGGCACGGCGCTGGAGGCCGTCGGCGACGAGGACCTGCTGCGGGAGGCCTATCGCGAGTGGCCACTGCTTCACACCGTGGTCGACAACGTCGCGATGAGCCTCGCGAAGGCCGACCCCCGCATCGCCCGCCGCTACCTCGCCCTCGGCGACCGCGACGACCTCGCCGAGCTCGTGATGGACGAGCTGGAGCTGACCGGAGACTGGGTCACCCGCATCGTCGGCGGCAACGGACTGCTGGCCAACAAGCCCATCCTCCAGCGCGCCGTGAAGATGCGCAGCCCCTACGTCGACGCCCTCTCGCTGCTGCAGCTGCGGGCCCTGCGCGCGCTGCGCTCGGCGGACGAACGCGCCGACGCGCACGAGTGGCAGCGGCTGCTGCTGCTGTCGGTCAGCGGCGTGGCGGCGGGCCTGCAGAACACCGGGTGAGTCAGTCGACCCGCCGGTCGTCGGCGTGCCGGGCCAGCGAGATCGCGTACCGCTCGGTGAGCTGCACCATGAGGTCGGGCGTCTCGCGGTCGACCCCGAAGACGTAGCCGGGGAAGTCGAGCTCGGGCTGGGCGGCACCGATCTGCTCGTACCGGTCCGGTGAGAACAGGCGCGCCGGGTCGCCGACGGCCACCCAGCCGATGGGCACGACCGTGCCCTCCGCGAGCACAGTCTGCCGGAGCACGATCGCGTTGATCCGCACCTCGCAGCCGCGCCCGAGCCGCGCACCGTTGAAGACCCGTGCCCCCGAGGCGAGGAACACCTCCTCGGCGAGCGTGGCTCCTGCCACGCTCGCGAGCGTGCCGATCAGCGTGTGATCGCCGATGCGCACGGCGTGTGCGGAGGTGGCGCGCACGAGCGCGTTCTCCATCACGATGACGTGCTCGCCGAGGGTGACCGGGCCTCCCTCGGCCGTGAGGACCGCGCCGTGGAGCACCTGGCATCCCGCGCCGATCGTGACGTCCCCCGAGACGACGGCGGTCGGAGCGACCACCGCGTCGGGGTGGATGCGGGGACGCGCCCCGAGATGCTCGAACTGCACGCGAACCTCCTCGCTCATCGTCAGCGTACGTCGACCCGGCGCGCGCGTCGAGACGCGGCGTCGGGCGGGACGCTGGGAATACGCCCGCGTCGAAGGCCCTGTCGCGCACGCGACGCGGCGGCCGCATCCTCTAACGTGGAACGGTGACCTCCCGCAACGCACAGATCGCCGCCGCCGACCGTCGGCACGTCTTCCACTCGTGGTCCGCCCAGGCAAGCCTCGACCCGCTTCCCCTGGCCGGCGGCCTCGGCTGCGAGGTGTGGGATGCCGACGGCAAACGCTACCTCGACTTCTCCAGCCAGCTCGTCAACGTGAACATCGGGCACCAGCATCCGCGGATCGTCGAGGCGATCCAGCGTCAGGCTGCGGAACTGGCGACCGTCGCCCCCGCCCACGCGAACGCGACGCGCGCGCGGGCCGCGGAGCTCGTGCTGGAGCAGGCGCCGGACGGCTTCTCGAAGGTGTTCTTCACCAACGGCGGCGCCGACGCGAACGAGAACGCGGTGCGTCTGGCCCGATTGACCACCGGCCGCGACAAGGTGATCTCGCACTACCGCTCGTACCACGGCAACACGGGGGCGGCGATCGCCGCCACCGGCGACTGGCGCCGCGTTCCCAACGAGTACGCGCGCGGCCACGTGCACGTGTTCGGCCCGTACCTGTACCGCACGGAGTTCTGGGCCGAGACCCCCGAGCAGGAGTCGGAGCGGGCGCTGCGTCACCTGGAGCGCACGATCCAGGCCGAGGGCCCCGACTCGGTCGCCGCGATCCTGTTCGAGACGATCCCCGGCACCGCCGGCATCCTCGTCCCCCCGCCGGGTTATCTCGCCGGCGTCCGGCGCATCGCCGACGAGTACGGCATCGTCCTGATCCTCGACGAGGTCATGGCCGGCTTCGCCCGCACCGGCGAGTGGTTCGCCTTCGAGGGCTTCGACGTGCGTCCCGACCTCATCACGTTCGCGAAGGGCGTCAACTCCGGCTACGTGCCGGTGGGCGGCGTGATCATCTCCGACCCGATCGCGGCGGCGTTCGACGAGCGCGTGTTCCCCGGCGGGCTGACCTATTCGGGGCATCCGCTCGCCGCGGCGAGCATCGTCGCCTCGATCGAGGCGATGCGCGAGGAGAAGGTCGTCGAGAACGCGCGGGCGATCGGGCAGGACGTGCTGAAGCCCCGCCTGGAGGCGCTGCTGGACAGCTCCCCGCTCGTGGGCGAGGTGCGCGGTCGCGGCGTGTTCTGGGCCGTCGAGCTGGTCGAGGACCGCGACACCCGCGCTCCCCTGCCCGCGGCCCGCATCGGCGCGCTCAAGGCGGATCTTCTCGGCCGGGGCCTGCTGCCCTTCTTCGCGGAGAACCGGCTGCACGTGGTGCCGCCGGCGGTCATCACCGCCGACGAGGCGAATGTCGGCGTCGACCTCATCGAGGAGGGGCTCGCCGCGATCGCGTAGCGGCGGCATCCGTTCGCTGCACAAAGTCGGAGATCTGCGCTTCGTCGGACGCCGCCGCGCGGCGCGCTCCGACACTGTGCAGATCTCCGACGAACTGCCGCGTAGCCGGTGCTTGCCGCCGGGGCCCCGAGGCGCTGAGATGGGGGGAACGGAAGGATGCCGCGATGGAGCGACCCGAGTTCACCATCGGTATCGAGGAGGAGTACCTCCTGGTCGACCGCGATTCCCGAGCGCTCGCGGTGGCCCCGCCGGGGTTCATCGAGGAGTGCGCGGCGATCCTGCAGGACCAGGTCAGTCCCGAGTTCAAGCAGTGCCAGGTCGAGGTCGGCTCTCGCGTGTGCCGCACCGCCGCCGACGCCCGCGACGAGCTGCGCCGGCTCCGCTCCGCCGTCTCCGCACAGGCCGCGCGCCACGGGCTCGTGCCCATCGCCGCGTCGTGCCACCCGTTCGCGGACTGGAAGGAGCACCACCACACGCCCAAGGAGCGCTACGACGGACTGGAGCGGGCCCTCGCCGGGGTGGCGCGGCGGCTCCTGATCTGCGGATGCCACGTGCACGTCGGCATCGGCGACGACGCGCTGCGGGCCGACCTGCTGCAGCAGATGCCGTATTTCCTCCCGCACCTGCTGGCGCTGTCGACCTCGTCGCCGTTCTGGCAGGGCGAGGACACCGGCCTGGCCTCCTACCGCATCTCGGTGTTCGACAACCTGCCGCGCACGGGGCTCCCGCCCGAGTACCAGAGCTGGGGCGAGTACCAGCGGTCGATCGGCGTGCTGATCGACCTCGGCATCATCGAGGACTCGTCGAAGATCTGGTGGGATCTGCGCCCGTCGCACTCGTATCCGACGCTGGAGACCCGCATCATGGACGTCTCTCCCCGACTGGAGGATGCCATCACGCTGGCATCGCTGACCCAGTCGATCATGCGGATGCTGTGGCGGCTGCGGGTGCGCAACCAGCGCTGGCGCAGCTACGGGCGCTTCCTCGTGGGCGAGAACCGCTGGCGCGCCCAGCGCTACGGGACCACCGAGGGCCTCATCGACTTCGGGCGGAACGCCATCGTGCCCTTCCCCGAGCTCATGGCCGAGCTCGTCGAGCTGATCGAGGAGGACACCGAGGCCCTCCAGTGCCGCGCCGAGATCGAACGCGTGCTGAGCATCGCCGCGTCGGGCAGTTCCGCCGAACGCCAGCGGGCCGCCGCGGCGCGGGCCGTGGCATCCGGAGCCGACCTCGACGGCGCGATGGCGGCCGTCGTGGACCACCTCGTCGAGGAGTTCCACCAGGACCTGTGACGCCGTCACGTGCCCGCCCGCCGGTTCAGGCGGCGAGGTGGTAGTGGGTGTTGCGGCCGGGTCTGGGGGTGCGGGCTGTGTCGAGCCAGGGCGGCGGGATGAACCACACCCGCGCCCGGGTGCCCGTACCGTCGACACGGATGTCCCATCCGTCGTCGTGGACCCGGTGGTGGCAGGCGACGCACAGGGCGATCGCGTTGTCGAGGTCGGTTCTGCCGCTATCACGGGCCCACCAGTTCAGGTGGTGGACGACGGTCATCGACGGGGGAAGCCCGCAGCACGCGCACCCACCATCACGCTCCAGGATCGCGAGCTTCTGTGCCGGGGTGAACAGTCGCTTCGCTCGGCCCCAGTCGAGGATCTCACTGTCCCCACCCAGCACGCACGGGATGACCTGTCCGTCGACGGCCATCCGCCGTACCGTCCCCGCCGACACCGGCACCGTGATCCCGTCGATCGTCCCCGCCCCGATCCCGGATTCGAGGTCGTTCAGGTTCACCCGCACGATGATCGTGGCAGACGGTGTGGTGGGCGCCTGATCGCAACCCAGGGCATGCCGGCACAGGTCCGAGAGCGCGTCCGCGTACAACTGCTTCACACTCCGGACATCCACCGGCACCCCACTGTCGCTGTCACAGCGCTCGGATGCCGCAGCACCCTCGCAGGCATCAGCACCGTCGCGGGCATCAGCACCGTCGCGGGCATCAGCATCGTCGCGGGCATCAGCATCGTCGCAGGCATCAGCATCGTCGCAGGCATCGGTGTCGTCGCCCGCGCAGCCACCGGTCGTAGGCGCCTGCCGCATAGTGTCGCGGCGGGCGAGCATGCCACCCACGAGGTCTTCCAGCGCGGCTTTGATCGGCGCCCCGGTCTCGGGGTCGAACCGCCCGTCCACCACGATCGCCCCGGCACGGTCCTCCCGCACGATCAGGTACCGGGCATCGCGCAGCTCCCGCTCCCGCGGCTCGATCCCGTCCGGATCCAGATACGCCTCCGCCCGGGTCAGCAGCTTCTGCAACTCGTCAGAGGCCAGCCCGGGAGCTGCGGCCACGAGCGTCTCCTCCATCGCGTCCACGGCCGCGGTGTCCACACGGGGAGGGAGGCGATCCAGCATCCGGGTGATCTCCGCCCCCGCCGCCACGCTCAACCCGCCCGCCGTCAACGCCTCCGCGACATGCCGGCGCCTCGCGGGGAGCGTCTCCCCGGTCAGCGACACCCGCGCCGCGGTGGCCTCCCCGACCGCGACCAGCCGGGCCGCATCGGGCACCGACGTGCCCGTGGTCGCGGAGATCAGCTTCGCCGGAGTGCGGTACCCCTGCCGCTTCGCAAGAGACTCCCTCCCCAACTCCGGCCGGGACTGCCGGGCGATCTCCGCCGCCACCGGCGCATACGCCGCATCCACCGCCCGCCGCAACGCCCCGAACGCCTCATTCACCCCCATCAACTCCCCCACCGGCAACCCCGCCACCGCACGACCACCCGCACGAGCACGCAACGCCACCAACGCCGCGCCCACGAGTTCAAGAAGATCGTCCATACGGTCGATACTAGCACACCAAACCGACAGTGTCGAACATCTCTGCGACTGAACTCGCAGCGGTTCAACTCGCTCTGCTCACTCGAACAACAGCACACTCACGCGCCTATTGATCGACACGAGCGCGAGATCACCCCAAGGTGCGACAACCGCCCTCGCCGGCAGCGCGACCTGAGATCGATGACATTCGCTGCTTTGTTCGTAGACGGCAAAGGCTGATGCCTTCGTGATGACCAGCGGGCTCTGGCGCTGCAGCCAGCCATGGGAACCAGGTGAGCGGCGCGCTGATCGTGCGCCCATCGCCGAGCACGACCGTGACCGCAGACGACGACACGGTCACGGCAACCGCGGTGGCATCACGAACCGAAGAACTTCGCGGTGCCGTGCTGACGCTCGACATGCACGGACCCGCCCAGGGCGACGCGCGTGAACAAACGCGGTCAGCGCGCCGCGCGGGCGAAGTCCTCCACCAGGGACCGGAGCACCGCCGGGTCGGCGGCGGCGTCTTCGGGATGCCACTGCACGCCCACGACCCACGCGTCGCCGGGCAGCTCGACAGCCTCCACGATCCCGTCCGGCGCGACCGCCGAGACCACGAGCCCGTCGCCGAGCCGGTCGACGGCCTGGTGGTGGCCGGAGCGGATCGCGTGCACGCCCGCCCCGACGATGCCCGCCAGCCGCGTGTCCTCGCGCACGAGAACATCGTGCGTGACCATCGGCGACGCCGTTGCGCGATGAATGCCTTCGCCGAGATCCTGTACGAGGGTGCCGCCGAGCGCGACGTTCAGCAGTTGCGTGCCACGGCAGATCGTGAGCACCGGGATGCCGCGACCGAGCGCGTCGCGCAGCAGAGCGATCTCGAAGGCGTCGGCTGCGGCATCCGCCGCGTCCATCAGAGCACCGGCCGGCGCGGCGACGTACACACCCGGATCGATGTCCGCGCCGCCGAGCACGATGACGCCGCGCGCCTGCGCGACCAGGTCGTCGGCCGCGGCATCCGGATCGGCCGCGTTGACCCAGCGCGGGCGGAGCCCCGCCGCCTCCACCGCCGCGCCGGCGATGTCGGCGAGCGCACGCAGCCGGCGTGCGAAGTCCGCATCGTGACGCGGCGTGGCGCTGGAGGACGACATCACGACGGTCATGCCGGCGCCTCCGCGACCGGCAGCGGGAAGAGCTGATCGAGCAGCTGCCCGACCCAGGCGATGAGCTCTGCGTCGCCGACCCGCTCCCCCGCGGCGGTCGGCAGCGGCACGACGACCGCCTCTCCCCCGGCCAGGAGCTTCGCCTTCGGGTACAGCCGCTGCATCCGCACGCGCAGCGAGTCGGGCAGGCGCGCGGGCGCGATGCGCAGATTGGGGCCCATCGCGACGACGTCGGTGAGTCCCGACTGCGCGGCGCGACGGCGCAGTCGCGCGACCGCGAACAGGCCCTCGACCTCGGCGGGCGGCTCGCCGTAGCGGTCGGTCAGCTCCTCGCGCACAGAGTCGATGGCATCCTCAGCCGCCGATGCCCTCCCCACGCCCCCTCCCGCCGGCGCTGACGCGCCGCCGCGAGCCTCCGGGCGCGGGGCCCCAGCCGCCGCCGAAAGCTTCTGGTAGGCCTCGAGCCGGAGCCGCTCGCTGTCGACGTAGTCCTCGGGGATGCGCGCGTCCACGGGCAGTTCGAGCCGCAGCTCCGCCGGGCCCTCGACGTCCTCGCCGCGGAAGGAGGCGACCGCCTCGCCGATCATCCGCAGGTACAGGTCGAAGCCGACCCCCGCGATGTGCCCGGCCTGCTCGGCGCCGAGGAGGTTCCCCGCGCCGCGCAGTTCGAGGTCTTTCAGGGCCACCTGCATCCCCGATCCGAGGTCGTTGTTGACGGCGATCGTCTCCAGCCGGTCGGCGGCGGTCTCGGACAGCGGCTTGTTCTCGTCGTAGAGGAAGTAGGCGTACGCCCGCTCGCGCCCGCGCCCGACGCGCCCGCGCAGCTGGTGCAGCTGCGACAGCCCGTACTTGTCGGCCCGGTCGATGATGATCGTGTTGGCGTTGGAGATGTCCAGGCCCGTCTCGATGATCGTCGTGCACACCAGCACGTCGGAGCGGCGCTCCCAGAAGTCATCCACGACCTGCTCGAGCGCGTGCTCGCCCAGCTGCCCGTGCGCGACCGCGATGCGCGCCTCGGGCACGAGCTCGGCCAGCTGCGAGGCGACCCGCTGGATCGACTGCACGCGGTTGTGGACGTAGAACACCTGCCCCTCGCGCAGCAGCTCGCGACGGATCGCCGCCGAGACCTGCCGGTCGCTGCGCGGTCCGACATAGGTGAGGATCGGATGCCGATCCTCGGGCGGCGTCTGCAGCGTCGACATCTCGCGGATGCCGGTGACCGCCATCTCCAGCGTCCGCGGGATGGGCGTCGCGCTCATGGCGAGGATGTCGACGTTCGTCTTGAGCTTCTTCAGCTGGTCCTTGTGCTCGACGCCGAAGCGCTGCTCCTCGTCGATGATGAGAAGTCCCAGGTTTCGGAACCGGACCTTCTCGGTGAGGATGCGGTGCGTGCCGATCACGAGGTCGACCGTGCCGTCGGCCAGGCCCATGACCGTCTCGCGTGCCTCCCGATCGCTCTGGAAGCGCGAGAGCGCGCGCACCTTCACCGGGAAGCCCGCGAACCGCTCGGTGAAGGTCTCCAGGTGCTGCTTCACGAGCAGCGTCGTGGGCACGAGCATCGCGACCTGGGTGCCGTCCTGGATCGCCTTGAACGCGGCACGGACGGCGACCTCGGTCTTGCCGAAGCCGACGTCGCCGGAGAGCAGCCGGTCCATCGGGATGGGCTTTTCCATGTCGGCCTTGATCTCGTCGATCGTCTGCAGCTGGTCGGGCGTCTCGGCGAACGGGAACGCCTCTTCCAGCTCGCGCTGCCAGGGTGTATCAGGCCCGAACGCATATCCCTTCGCGGCCATACGCGCCGAATAGAGCTTGACGAGCTCGACGGCGATGTCGCGCACGGCCTTGCGGGCACGGCCCTTCGCCGCGGCCCAGTCGCTGCCGCCCATCTTCGACAGCGCCGGTGCCTCGCCGCCGACGTAGCGCGACAGCAGGTCGAGCTGGTCGGTCGGCACGTACAGCTTGTCGCCCGGGTAGCCGCGCTTGGAAGGCGCGTACTCCAGCACCAGGTACTCGCGCTGCGTCTTGACCGGATTGCGCCCGCCGCTGGACACCTCCCGCTGGACGAGCTCGACGAACCTGCCTATGCCGTGAGTGGAATGCACCACGAAATCGCCGGCCTTGAGCTGCAGCGGGTCGACGACGTTGCGCCGACGGGATGCCAGGCGCTTGACCACGCGGGAGTCCCCGCCGATCGTGCGTCCGTAGAACTCGCTCTCGGTGAGCACCGCGAGCTTCGCCTCGGGCTGCTCGAAGCCGCTCTCCAGCACCGCGGCGACGATGTGCGCGACACCCGGCTCGGGAGCCTCGGCCAGGTCGTCCGACCGCCGGGCGGCGATCCCTCGCTCGGCCAGCACGTCGCGGGTGCGTTCGACCAGGCCCGCGCCGGATGCGGCGACCACGACGCGCCAGCCGTCCGCGAGCAGCGCGCCGACGTGCCCGGTCGCCCCGTCGACGTTGCCGTGGAACGACGGGACGGATGCCGCGGGCACCCGGATCGCGGCGGCCTCCTCCAGCGCCACGTCGAGGTCGGCGCTGACGAGACGTTCGGCCGCGGCATCCGCCTCACCCGAGTCGAAACTGGATACTGTCCACCACACCCCGCCGCGCGCGCGCGCCGCCTCACGCAGCGCGGGCAGGCTCACGAAGTCGCCGGCGCCGAGATCGACCGGGGTGGCCGCGCCCGCCGTGGCGGCACTCCAGGCGGCCTCGAGGAACTCGCGGTTGGTCTCGCCGAGGGTCATGGCGCGCGTGACGGCTCGTTCCGGCTCGACCAGCGCGGTCGCCGCACCCTCGGGGAGGTAGTCGGCGAGGGTCACGAGACCCTCGACGAGGGCGGGGGTCAGCGACTCCATCCCCTCGACCGGGATGCCCTCGCCGAGCTTTTCCAGCATGGCCCGCAGGCCCGGAAGGGCATCGGTGAGCTCCCGGGCGCGGGCACGCACGGCCGGTGTCAGCAGCAGCTCGCGACTGGCGACCAGCTCGACGCGCTCGACGTCGCCGGGCAGGGACCGCTGATCGGCGACCGAGAACGCGCGGATGCCGTCGACTTCGTCACCGAAGAACTCGACCCGGTAGGGGTGTGCCGCCACCGGCGGGAAGACGTCGACGATGCCGCCGCGCACGGCGAACTCGCCGCGTCGCGAGACCAGGTCGACGCGGTGATAGGCGAGCTCGACGAGGCGCTCGGCGAGCTCGCCCAGCTCGTGGCCGCGCGAGCCGACCGAGAGCTCCACGGCGTCGGCATCGGCCAGGCCGGGAGCAAGCGGCTGCAGCGCCGCGCGGACGGACGCGAGGACGACCAGCGGACGCTCGCCCTGCCACCGCGCGATGCGACGGAGCGTGTCGATCCTCTGGCCGACGGTCTCGGCGCTCGGGCTCAGCCGCTCGTGCGGCAGCGTCTCCCACGCCGGCATGTGCAGCACCTCGGCATCGGGCAGCAGCACCGACAGCGCCGCGCCGAGCGACTCCGCGCGGCGCCCGGTGGGCGCGACGACCAGCAGCGCACCGTGGCCCTGCTCGCGGCGCCGCTTGAGCAGGCCGGCCAGCACGGGTGCGGCGAGGCCCTGAACGAGCGAGAAGTCGGCGTCGACGGATGCCGCGGTCCAGGCATCCTGCACGGACTCGGCCTGCGCGAGGGCGCGCACGATCCCGGGAACTGTCACCGGAAGAGTCTACGGCGGCCCCCGGACACCGGCTTGCTGGGGATCCTGCCCCGACCCGCGGGGCCCCACCGACCTCGGAGGCCCCACGAACCTCGGAGAGAGTGACGTACTTCGGAGGATTTCGGCCCGATCCTCCGAACTTCGCGCGATTCTCCGAACTTCGTGCGGGCGCTGGCGCCGCCGCTACGGCATGCGCAGGTCGTGCAGGGCGGTCGGCCAGAGCGGAGCCGTCGCCCAAGCGGCCGTGAACGCACGGTCCCCGAGTGCGCAGGTCACGGTGAGCCGGTGCGGCGTCTCCAGGAAGAGCACGTCGACCACGAGACGCTCGTCCTCGCCGTCCCGCCAGCCGCCGCTCACTGCGATCGGCACGGCGCCGCCGGCACGACTCTCACTCCATGCGTCCACAGAGAGGGTCGCCTCCAGAGGGCCGGATGCCTCGATCAGAGCTATCCGCCAGCCCTCGGTCGTCCGCGTCACCTCGACCGCCTCCGGCGACGGCTGCTCGCGCGGCACGGCGGCGGGCGTGAACCGGATGCCGTCCCAGTCCCTCGCGACGCGCGGCTCCGCCCGCCCCTCCGCCGGCGGGAGCGCCGCCGCGGCCAGCCGGCGCGCCATCCGCTCGTCGGCGCCCGCAGCCTCGGCGCCCGCTGCCCGCTCGGTCTCCCCCGCCCGGGCCTCGGCCGGCCGGACGTCGTCGAGGGCGGGGAGCACGTGCGTCCAGAGCCCGTCGAGCACCGCCTGCATGTCGATCGACGCGCCCGTGATCGCGACCACGAGCTCGTGCTCGGGCAGCACGACGCAGAACTGGCCGTACGCGCCGTCGCCGCGGTAGCCGTGCCGGGCCATCCAGAACTGGAAGCCGTAGCCCTGCCGCCAGTCCGGGCTGTCCTGCCGCGGGGTGCCGATCCGACGGCTGGTGGCCGCCTCGACCCATTCGGCGGGCAAGAGCTGCCGACCCTCCCACCACCCGTTCTGGAGGTAGAGCTGGCCGAGCTTCGCCACGGCATCCGTCGTCGCGTACAGCCCCGTGAAGCCGAGGTTCCGGCCGGGCGGATGCTGCTGCCACCCGGCCTCGTCGATGCCGAGCGGCTCGAACAGGCGCGGCCGCAGGTACTCGACGAGGGTCTGACCGCTCTCGCGCTGGACGATCGCGCCGAGCGCGTACGTGCACAGCTGGTTGTAGGCGAACACG
Organism: Microbacterium sp.; assembly: GCF_047605725.1. Classification (GTDB taxonomy): domain Bacteria; phylum Actinomycetota; class Actinomycetes; order Actinomycetales; family Microbacteriaceae; genus Microbacterium. The sequence goes on along the minus strand of NZ_JASGFE010000064.1, from coordinate 577 downwards.
GTACCGGCGTCGGACTCGGGCGGCAGCCGCAGGAACGCGCGGACCGGCTCGGCGGAATCGGCGGCCATCACCGCATCGACGGTGTCGTCGTGGTGGCCGCTGGCCATCGCGGCGATGTGCCGGACGAGCATCGACCGGCTGCGAGGGTCGGTGATCTCGGCATCCCACTCGGGGAAGTACGACAGCACCGTGCGGTCGAGCTCGAGCAGCCCCTCCCCGATCGCGAGGGCCGCCGCCGTGGCGGTGAAGCTCTTGCTCAGCGAGTACAGCAGGTGGACGCGTTCGGCGCGGTACGGCGCCCACCACCCCTCGGCGACGACGCGACCGTGCCGCAGCACCATGAGGCTGTGCAGCTCGACGTCGCGGGCGTCCGACATCGCGTCGAGGAAGGCCTCGACGCCGGCCGCGTCGACCCCCTCGGAGCTCGGAGCGGCGCGTGCGAACTCGGTACCTGACATGTCGGCGAACCTACCAGCGCGGGCGCAGCGTCCTTCACCTGGCGCGTCTGGTCGCCGCCGCCTTGGCGGCTTCAGGGGGCTATTGCAACACCGGGTGTGTGGAGGTTGTGGTGGGTCAG
>NZ_JASGFE010000063.1:0-15528 GCF_047605725.1 Microbacterium sp. | reverse complement strand
CGAGGCCGGCCCCGTACGACGGCGGGGCGGCGGGTGCCCCCGGAGCAGCGCCCGGCGCGGGAGCCGCATCGGCCGGTGGCGCCGCCCCGGGGGCGGGGGCAGCGGCATCCGTCCCCGGAACGAGCCCGGGCGACGCGTTGCGCTTGCGCAGCAGCGCCGCGGCGGCCCGAGCCCGCAGCACGGCGACCGTCTGCGGATTGGCGCCGTAGTGCGCGAGGGTCTCGATCTCGACCGCCGCGACCTCGGGCTGGTGCTCCAGCAGCAGCTCGATCAGATCGACGCGCAGGCCGAGGTTCTGCGGATCGGCGGCGACCGCGTCGCGGATGATCGCGACGAAGTCGGGGGTGTCGGTCATGGATCGAGGGTAACAACCACCTCCGACGCCGACGTCAGGAGGCACCGAGGCGCACGCAGCGAACCATCCTTCACGGCGGCCTTCCCGCATCCCGACTCACTGCCTTGACGCCCAGTCACTGTGCCGGAGGGCAGTGAGTGGGCACGAGAGCAGTGCCTCGGGCGGGAGGGCAGTGACTCGGGCGGGCAGGGCAATGACGCGCGACCGGCGTCAGCCGGCGGTGAAGCGGGCGAGGAACTCGCGCGTGCGCGGCTCGCGGGCCGCGCCGAACAACTGCGCGGGCGGGCCCTCCTCGACGATCGCGCCCTGGTCGAGGAACAGCACGCGGTTGGCGACGTCGCGCGCGAACGCCATCTCGTGCGTCGCCATCAGGATCGTCGCGCCGTCCTCGGCGAGCGTGCGGACGAGCTCGAGCACCTCCCCGACGAGCATCGGGTCGAGCGCCGAGGTGATCTCGTCGAGCAGCAGCACCTCAGGGTCGGTCGCGATCGCCCGCGCGATCGCGACGCGCTGCTGCTGACCCCCGGACAGGCGATCGGGATGCGCGTCGGCCTTGTCGGCGAGGCCGACGCGCGCGAGCAGCTCGCGCCCGCGCTCCTCGGCCTCGCGCCGCGGCATCCGATGCACGAACCGCGCCGCGAGCGTGATGTTATCGAGCACCGTGAGGTGCGGGAACAGGTTGTACCCCTGGAAGACGATGCCGAACCGCGAGCGCACCCGGTTGGCATCCGCTCTCGGGTCGGAGATGTCGTCGCCGGCGAGAAAGATCTGCCCGTCGTCGATCGGCTCCAGGAGGTTCAGGCAGCGCAGCAGCGTCGACTTGCCCGAGCCGCTCGCCCCGATGACGGCGACGACGTCGTGCACGTCGAGCTCCACCGACACCCCGCGCAGCACCGCGCGCCCGTCGAACGACTTCCACAGGTCGGTGGCCCTCAGCACGGCGGTCATATCAGCGATCCCGTCTGTTCGCGCCGCTGCAGCGTGGCCGCGTACCAGTCGGTGAGCCGCACCGTCGGGATCGCCAGCAGGATGAACAGGATGCCGGCGACGATGTACGGCGTGAAGTTGTAGGCCTGCGACGCCTCGATCTTGGCGCCGAGCACGGCATCGACCGCCCCGAGGATCGAGATGAGCCCGACATCCTTCTGCATCGCGACGAAGTCGTTCATGAGCGGCGGGGTCATCTTGCGCAGCGCCTGCGGCAGCACGACGCGGCGCAGCGTCTGCCCGTGGTCGAGGCCGAGCGCGCGCGCCGCGAGCCGCTGCGACGGATGCACCGCCTCGATCCCGGCGCGGATCACCTCGGCGACATAGGCCGAGTAGGTGAGCGTGACGGCGATGACGCCGAGCACGATCGGCTCGATGCGCGCGCCCAGGATCGTCGGCAGGCCGAAGCCGACGAGGTAGATCACGATGATGAACGGCAGCCCGCGGAAGATATCGGTGTACCCGGCGGCGATCGCGCGCAGCGGGAAGAACACCGGGCCGCGCAGCGTCCGCATCAGGGCGAGCGCGAGGGCGCATGCGGCGACCGTGACGACCGAGATGCCCAGCACCGTGAGGTTCAGCAGGAATCCGTCCCAGATGCGCGGCAGAGAGCGCAGCGCGATCTCCGGATCGAAGAACGCCTGCTGCACGGCGCCCCACCCGGGCGTATTGATGACCGTCGCCCACACGATCGCCGCGACGGCGACCGTCGAGGCGATCGCGAGCAGGATCGAGCGGCGGGACTGCCGGTCGCGGTACTGCCGGCGCTCCAGTTCGAGCGCGCTCGGCGTGCGGGTGCTCACGGCACGACCGTAGCGGATGCCGCGGGGCTCACTTGAGGAGGGTGACGCCTTCCTGGAGCACGCCGAGCCACTGGTCGGTCAGCTCATCGAGAGTGCCGTTCTCGCGGAGGTCGTCGACGGCGGCGGTCACGGCACCGGTGAGCGGCGAGTCCTTGGGGAGCACGACGCCCCACTGGTCGGGCACGTCGCCGAGCGGCAGCTCGCCGACGATGAACGAGTTCTCGATGTAGAAGTTGGTCGCGGCGTACGCCGTCGGCAGATCGATCACGAACGCGTCGATCTGCTTGCCGTTGAGCGCGGCGACGACGTCCTCGTTCGAGCCGTACAGCGAGGGCTCGACGTCGGGCTGCACGACCGACTCGATCGTCTGCGCGCTGGTGGAGCCGGCCATGGCGCCGAGCTTGAGGCTCTTGAGCCCCGCGATGGATTCGACGCCCTCGGCGGCACTGCCCTTGAGCGCCACCACGGCTTGACTTGCGGAGTAGTACGGCGACGAGAAGTCGACGGCCTGCTTGCGCTCGTCGGTGATCGTGTACTGCTGGATGTTGAAGTCGAAGTTCTTCGGGCCCGGCGCGATCGCCGCCTCGAAGCTCGTGCGCACCCACTCGACGTCCTCCTCGGCGAAGCCGAGCTCGTCGGCGATCGCGTAGGCGACGGCCGCCTCGAACCCCTCGCCGGAGGACGGGTCGTCGTCGATGACGTACGGCTCGTACGCGATGTCTCCCGTCGCGATCGTCAGCGTGCCGGGGGTGACGTACGCGTCGTCGGCGGGGACCGTCGCGGTGTCGGTCGCCTCGGGCTCGCCCTGGGCGCAGCCGGTGAGGACGAGGGCGAGGGCGGCCGTCGCCGCAGCGGCGAGGCGTAGGACGGAGCGGGACATGGGCTTCTCCGGGGTCGGTGCGGGGGGCTGGGTCCATTCTTCCGCCTCGCGCGCCGACCGGACCGCGTACGGCGACCGTTTGTTACACGGTTGTGGCCCGCACCGGGCTTCGCAAGACCTCCCGGCATCGCCCGGCTCGCGGTGACCCGCGTTCGCCGTCCCGCTTACAGGGCCGAACACGGTGATCGGGCCGTACGAGCCGCCGCGGCGGCGATTCGCCCTGTAAGCGGGACGCCCGAGCCGCCGCACCCGCGCGCAGAACCGCCTGCACGCCCCCCGGGGCTCGCCGCCGGGAAGCGATCCTCACGGCGGCCTCAGGGCACGCGATACCCGGCCGCCCGCAGCAGGCCATACCACTCCGCGCGCGTGAGCGCGAGGTCGGACCCGGCCGCCGCGGCGGCCACACGCGCGGGCGTCGTCGTGCCGAGCACGACCTGCATGCCGGCCGGATGCCGCGTGATCCAGGCCGTCGCGATCGCGATCGGCTCCACGCCGTAGTGCTCGGCCAGCCGCGCGATGGCATCGTTCAGCTCCGGATAGGCCGGCGACCCGAGGAACACACCCCCGCCCGGGGCCTGCATCGGCGACCACGCCTGCAGGGTGATGCCGTGGATGCGGCAGTAGTCGACGAGTCCCCCGCCGTCGAGGCTCACAGACTGCTCGAACCCCTGCATATTCGCCGCGACGCCCTGTGCGACCAGCGGCGCGTGCGCGATCGACAGCTGCACCTGGTCGGCCACGAGCGGCTGGCGCACCGCGGTCTTCAACAGCTCGATCTGCCGCGGAGTGTGGTTCGAGACGCCGAAGGCGCGCACCTTGCCGCTGCTCTCCAGGTGGTCGAACGCGCGCGCGACCTCCTCCGGCTCGACGAGCGCGTCCGGCCGATGCAGCAGCAGGACGTCGATGTAGTCGGTGTCCAGCGCCCGCAGTGAGGCCTCGGCCGAAGCGACGAGGTGCTCGTACGAGAAGTCGAAGTACGGCCCTTCCCGCACGATGCCGGCCTTGGTCTGGATCGTGATCTCGTCCCGTTCGGCCGGGCTCAGCCGCAGCGCCTCGGCGAACCGCCGCTCGCACGCGTGCAGCTGCGGACCGTAGATGTCCGCGTGGTCGAACATGTCGATCCCGGCATCCCGTGCCGTGCGCACGAGCCCGCGCACGGCGTCGTCGTCGAGCTCGGCGATGCGCATGAGACCGAGGACGACGTTGGGGGCGAGGCGGCCGGAGCCAAGAGGGACGGATCGCATGGTGTTCCTTTCGCGGATGCCGGGACTACTGGGTACGGTACCCGCACGCCGGCGTCAGGTCCGCACCTCGACGCGCTCCACCGTGGCCTCGTCGAGGGCTACCGGGTCGATCTCCACGCCGAGGCCCGGGCCGGTGGGCACGCGCACCTGCCCGTCCTCGAGCACGGCGGGCTCGGTGACGATGTCGCGCGTATAGAACCTGCTCGATGCGGAGATGTCGCCCGGCAGCGTGAACCCCGGCAGGGCGGCGAGCGCGGCGTTGGCGGCCCGGCCGATGCCGGTCTCCAGCATGCCTCCGCACCAGACCGGCACCCCGGCATCCCGGCACAGATCGTGGATGCGCACGCCCTCGAGGTAACCGCCGACGCGGCCCGCCTTGATGTTGACGACGGATGCCGAGCCGAGCGCCAGCGCGTCGCGCGCGGCCTTCAACGAGACGATCGACTCGTCCAGGCACACCGGGGTCCTCAGGCGCCGGGCGAGGGTTGCGTGGTCGACGAGGTCGTCCTCCTGCAGCGGCTGCTCGATCAGGAGCAGGTCGAACCGGTCGAGCTCGGCGAGCGTGTCGATGTCGGCGAGCGTGTACGCCGAGTTCGCGTCGACCTGCAGCGGGATGCCGCCGAACGCGTCGCGCACGGCGGCGGTGTCGGCGACGTCGCGGCCGGGCTTGATCTTGATCTTGATGCGCACGTAGCCCTCGGCGAGGTAGGCGCCGACGGCATCCACGAGCGCCGCCGGGTCGTGTTGGATGCCCACCGACACACCGCTGGGCACCCGGTCGCGGACCGCGCCGAGGTACTGGCCGAGGGGCCGGCCCTGCGCGCGCAGGGCCGCGTCGAGCACGGCGAGCTCGAGCCCGCCCTTGACCATGCGGTGGCCGATGACCGGCTCCAGGATGCCGGCGACGTCCTCGGGCGCGAACGTGCGCGCCTCCAGGAGCGCCGGGATGAGGAAGCGCTGCGCGACGTCCCACGCCCCGTGCGTGTACTCGCTGGAGTAGGACGGCTCGTGCTGCGTGACGATCTCGCCCCAGCCCTCGCCGTCGGTCGTGCGCGCGCGCACGACGATGACCTCGCGCACCGTCTCGGTGCCGAACGAGGTCGTGAAGGGCGAGACGAGCGGAAGGTGCAGCACGCGCAGCTCGACGGCCTCGAGCGTGACGGATGCCGCAGGTTCGGTGACCGGCATGGGCTCAGGCTACGCCCGGGGCGCGCCCGCCGACGATCAGCGCAGGTCGCCGAAGGCGGGGCGCGGCGGCACGAACGTCGCCCGGCGATGACGGCGCGCCCGGCGATCGAGGCGGGCGGCGCGCTGCTCGGGGTCGAGGTGGACCACCCGGGCGAGGGCGTCGATGCGGGCGTTCATGGGTGTCTCCTTCCCCGTGGTCTTGAGGGAGAGGAGCCACGTCACCCGGCTCTGATACACGCCGTCCGGCCGCACTCGGAGATGGCGCCAGTTCCCTGCGATGGCGCCACATATTTCGTCGGGCCGAAGCAGGAAAGTGGCACCAACGCCTCTGGCGCGCGCACCGGAACAGGAAGACGGCGCCGAAGCAGCGTGGTAACGCCGACGCTCAGGGCCGGACGAACAGGTACCCGGCCTCGTCGCGGAACCCGCCGACGACCAGCCCCTCGCCGAGGAGCTCGAGGAACCGGTCGCGCACGCGGGCGCGCCACGCGGCCGCCTCGTCCGGGGACTGCACGCGCATGCTCTCGATGTCGCGGGGGATCGCCACCGACGCGACGACGTCCGTCGGATTGTGCGCGCGGGGAGCGGCGAGCGCCCACGACACCATGAGGCGGTCCGACTCGTCACCGCGGTTGACGTCGTCGTCCATCGGACCGTAGTGGTCCACGAGGTAGTCGGTCACGCGCGCACCGAGCACGAGCAGGTTGAAGTGGGCGTTGCGGGCGATGAGCGGATCGAACGTCCACGTGATGTGACCCACGTCGCGCGCGAACGCCCACTCGCGCTGATGCTGCTTGAGCACACGGCCGAGCCCCCTGGCCTGATACCCGGGCAGCACCCCGGTGACGTGCGAGTGCATCGAACGGGATGCCGGCGGCCCGAAGAACCCGGCCGAGACCCCGATCATCAGGTCGCCGTCGTAGAGTCCCACCACGTAGTTGCCGGAGCGCGCCAGCGCGCGCAGCAGGTTCGCCGGCATGCCGCCGTCGTCGCCGCCCCACACCTGTCCGAGCACGCGCGCGGCCTCGAGGATGTCGTCCATCGCGTCCAGCGAGCGGATCCGGATGCCCTCCTGCGCGTCGCTCATACCGTTCACGCTACCCGCCGCGGCCCGCTCCGCGGAGACTAGGCTGGAGCGGATGGGCAGGAACGAGCGCGTGAGACGTCGGCTCACGCGCATCCCGCCGCAGGGCGCCGTCGTCGCGGTGCTCGCGATCGCGGGGCTCGCCTCGTCGTTCATGTACACCCTCGTCGTGCCTATCCAGGCCAAGCTCCCCGAACTGCTGCACGCCAGCCGCGAGGACACCGCGTGGGTGGTCACGATCACGCTGCTGGCCGCGGCGGTGATCACCCCGATCTCCGGACGACTCGGCGACATGTACGGCAAGCGGCGCATCGTGCTGGTGCTCGTGGCGGCGCTGGTGGCCGGGTCGGTGATCGCGGCCCTGTCGCACGGCATCGTCGGCCTGGTCGTCGGACGCGCCCTGCAGGGGGCGGTCACCGGGGTCGTGCCGTTGGGCATCTCGATCCTGCGGGATGTCCTGCACCACGACCGCGTCGACGGGGCGATCGCGCTCATCAGCGCGACGCTGGGAGTCGGCGGTGCACTCGGGATGCCGTTGAGCGCCCTCGTCACGCAGTACAGCGACTGGCACGACCTGTTCTGGCTGGCGGCCGGACTCGGTGTCGTCGTGTTCCTGCTCGTGCTGTGGATCGTGCCGGTGAGCGTGCTGCGCACGGCCGGCAGGTTCGACATCGCGGGGGCGGTGGGGCTGACGGTGGGGCTCAGCGGCATCCTGCTCGCTCTCTCGCGCGGAAACGAGTGGGGCTGGACCTCGCCGGCCGTGCTCGCGTGCGGCCTCGGCGGCCTTGCCGTGCTGCTGGTCTGGGGACGGTACGAGCTGCGCACGGCCGAGCCGCTGCTGGATCTGCGCGTGGCCGTGCGACGACCCGTGCTGCTGACCAACGTCGCCTCGATCGCGATGGGCTTCGCCCTGTTCACCTCGAACGTGGCCTACCCGCAGATCCTGGAGCTGCCGCCACCGGCCGGATTCGGCCTGACGCTGCTGATCGCGAGTCTCATCGTCGCGCCGGCCGGGCTCATGATGATGCTCATCTCGCCCTACTCCGGGCGCCTCGCGCGCACGGTCGGCCCGCGCCGCCTGCTGGCGTTCGGGGCGATCGCGCTGATCCTCGCCTACGGCTACTCGCTGGTGTTCTCCCACGAGGTGTGGCAGCTCTTGATCGCGAACATCCTCGTCGGCGTGGGCATCGGCTTCGGCTACGCCGCCATGCCGATGCTCATCATGCGCTCCGTGCCGCAGAGCGAGACCGGCGCCTCGAACGGCCTGAACGCGCTGTGCCGCTCGCTCGGCACGAGCACCGCCGCGGCCGTGATCGGCGCGGTGCTCGCGACGATGTCGACGACGCAGGGCGAGCTCCAGGTGCCGACCGCGGCGGCGTTCCAGCTCGCCTACGTGCTGGGCGGCGCGGCAGCGGTCGCCGCGCTCGTGCCCGCGCTGCTGATCCCGCAGCGACCCGCGGCCGAGCGGCATCCGTCCCTCCCGGCCTGACCAGCCCCGGGCAGCCGTCCCGGCCAGCCGCTCTCCGCCCGCACGCGTCCCGCTTACAGGCTTGTTGACGATAACCCGGGCCGATCGGGCCCCTGTGCGACGTCTCGCCCTGTAAGCGGGACAGAATGTCCGGCCGATGCCGCGGTACGCGACCCGACACGGCAGAATCGAAGGCATGGCCGTGCACAGTCCCCACCTCCTCCCCGACCACGCCTGTCTCGTCGTGCACGGCAAGGACCGCCCCGGCATCATCGCCGCGGTCTCGGCCCTGATCGCCCGCAACGAGGGCAACATCGTCGCGTTCGACCAGTACGCCGACCCCGACACCGGCGAGTACTTCCAGCGCGTCGTGTTCCAGCGGGCGAACCTGGCCGCGGCGCTCCCCGGCATCGAGCGCGACGTCGCCGCGACCCTGCGCGACGGCTTCGAGCTGGAGTGGACGATCACCGACCAGTCCGTGCCCAAGCGCATGGCGATCCTCTCCTCCAAGCAGGACCACTGCCTGCTCGACCTGCTGTGGCGCCACCGCCGCGGAGAGCTTCCCGTGACCGTCCCCATGGTCGTGTCGAACCACACCACGTCGGCCGAGGACGTGCGCTCCTTCGGCATCCCGTTCTTCCACGTGCCCTCGGTTCCCGGGCCCGACAAGTCCGCGTCGGAGGCGAAGATCCTCGAGCTTCTGGTCGGCAACGTCGACTTCGTGGTGCTCGCGCGCTACATGCAGATCCTCTCCGAGGACTTCCTCGACAAGCTCGGGGTGCCCGTGATCAACATCCACCACTCGTTCCTGCCCGCCTTCATCGGCGCCGACCCGTACAAGAAGGCGAAGGAGCGCGGCGTCAAGCTCATCGGCGCGACCTCGCACTACGTCACCGGCGACCTCGACGAGGGGCCGATCATCGATCAGGACACCATCCGCGCGACGCATGCCGACTCGCTCGCCGAGCTCGTCCGCCGCGGCGCCGACGTGGAGCGTCAGGTGCTCTCGCGCGCGGTGCGGTGGCACGCCGAGGACCGGGTCATCCGCCACGGCAACCACACGATCATCTTCTAGCCCTCACCGATCGGCAGGCCCCTTTCGACCGACTCGCGGCCGACCGGCTCGGGCCGGCGGCTGCCGGCCCGAGCATCAGGAGTGCCCCCGGCTACCAGATGCTCACGCGCTGGTCGGCGTCGAGCCACAGCTCGTCACCCTCGGTCACCCCGAACGCGTCGTAGAACGCGTCGACGTTGCGCACGATCTGATTGCAGCGGAACTCGTTCGGCGAGTGCGGGTCGATCGTGAGCAGCCGGATGGTCTCGGCATCGCGCCCCTTCTGCTGCCAGATCTGACCCCAGCTCAGCAGCAGCCGCTGGATGCCGGTGTACCCGTCGATCACGGGACCGTCGGCCGGCTCGCCGGTGCGCTCCAGGTGCAGGCGGTAGGCCTTCAGCGCGATGCCGAGGCCGCCCAGGTCGCCGATGTTCTCTCCGATCGTGAGGGCGCCGTTGACCTTGTGCTCCTCGCCGAGGCCGCGCGGCGTGAGCGCGCTGTACTGGTCGATGAGGGCCGCGGTGCGCTGCTGGAAGGCCGCACGGTCGTCGTCGGTCCACCAGTCGTTGAGCGCACCGGTGCCGTCGAAGGCGCTGCCCTGGTCGTCGAAGCCGTGGCCGATCTCGTGTCCGATGACCGCGCCGATGCCGCCGTAGTTGGCCGCGGCATCGCGCTCCGGATCGAAGAACGGGTACTGCAGGATCGCCGCGGGGAACACGATCTCGTTCATGAGCGGGTTGTAGTACGCGTTGACGGTCTGCGGCGTCATGTACCACTCGTCGCGGTCGATCGGACCGCCGAGCTTGGCGAGCTGCCGGTCGTGCTCCCACGCGTTCGCTCGGCGCACGTTGCCGATCAGATCGGCGGCGTCGACCTGCAGCGCCGAATAGTCCTTGAACCGCTTCGGGTAGCCGATCTTCGGCGTGAACGCGTCGAGCTTCTCCAGAGCGCGGGCGCGCGTGGCCTCGGTCATCCATTCCAGCTGCGAGATCGAGGAGCGGTAGGCCTCGATGAGATCGGCGACGAGGTCGTCCATCGCCGCCTTGGCCTGCGGCGGGAAGTGGCGCTGGACGTACACCTCGCCGACCGCCTCGCCCATGGCGCCCTCGACCAGGCTCACGCCGCGCTTCCACCGTTCGCGGTTGACCGGAACCCCGGTGAGCTCGGTGCCGTAGAACGCGAAGTTCTCGGCCACGAAATCGTCGGACAGGTACGGCGCCGCACTGCGCACGATGTGCAGCCGCAGCCACGCCTTCCAGTCGTCGAGGCGCTCCGCGGTCAGGAGCGTGCCGAGCCCGGTCAGGAAGCTCGGCTGGTTGACGTTCACCTCCGCGAAAGCATGACCCGGCGCCATCCCCTCGACCAGGGGGCCCAGGTCGACGCCGGCCAGGGCGACGACCTCGTCCCACGGCAGGAGGTTGTAGGTGGCCACCGCGTCACGGCTGCGCACGTTGTCCCAGTGGTGACCGGCCAGCTCGGTCTCCAGCGCCATCACGCGGTCGGCCTCGCCCGCGGCATCCGCCACGCCGGCAAGGGCCAGCATGCGCTCCGCGTACCCGCGGAAGGCCGTGCGCGTGGCGTCGAAGTTGTCGAGACGGTAGTAGCTCTCGTCGGGAAGGGAGAGCCCGCCCTGCAGCGCGAACACGACGTACCGCTGCGGATCGCCCGGGTCGGGCTCGATGTAGGTCGCGATCACCCCGCTCACGCCCTCGCGCTCCAGCTCGCCGATCGTGCGCAGCAGGCTCGGGATGCCGTCGATCGCGTCGGCGCGGGCGAGCTGTCCCGCGAGGGGCGCAGCACCCAGCTCCTCGATGCGCGCGGTGTCCATGAAGCTCGCGTACAGGTCGCCGATCTTGCGCGCCGGGGTGCCCGGCTCAGCGGCCTGCGACTCCTCGATGATCGCGCGCACGTCCTTCTCGGCCTGCTCGGCGATGAGGTGGAACGACCCCCACCGCGCCTTGTCGTCGGGGATCTCGGTGCGATCGATCCACGCGCCGTTGACGTGGCGGAACAGGTCGTCCTGCGGGCGGATGCCGGGGCTGAGCTCGTCGAGCTGGATCCCGGAGCGGAGGGCGTCGGTCATGCGTTCCACAATAGGCGCCGACTCCGACACGGCCACGGGGCCCGTGCGGGGGATCGGGCGGTCACTCCTCGGTGCGCGTGCATCCGATCTCTGCAGCGTCGCCGGCCAGCCGCGCGCGCGTCCACTCGAACAGCTCCGGTACGAGCGGCGAGTCCGCATCGACGACCTCGGTGTGGCCCCTGCCGGAGTAGAGGCGGTAGTCCACCGAGACGCCCGCATCGCACAGGCTCGCCACGAAGGCGTCCTGCACGGCCGGACGCACCAGTCCATCGGCCGCACCCTGTCCCACCAGCAGCGGCGCCGTGATCGTCGCGGGGGGGACGTTCTCCTTCAGCCGCTCGCCGAGGGGTCCGGTCGTCGGGTCGGCGGCCATCACGACGGGATCCTCCGAAAGCCCGAGCAGCTCCAGGAGCGAGACCGCGGTGCCCGGCTCGGCGAGGCACCGGGTCGCCAGCTCCCGCACGGTGACCTCGGCGCCCGGCCTCACGTACTGGCGGTAGGTGACGTCGTCGTAGAGCGCCGCGTAGGCGTCGATCACGAACGACGCGAACACGCTGCCGCCGGTGATGTCGCCGAGGCCCTTCACGAGACCGGGGAGATCGGATGCCGGTGAGAGCGCGGCCACGCCGGCCAGCGGCACATCGGGGGCGTAGTCGTCGGCGAGAGCGCCCGTCCACAGCGCGCCGCCGCCGCCCTGCGAGTGGCCCCACACCACGGTCTGCGCGCCCAGGCGCGCCTCGGCGAGCTGTCCGGCGGCCCGGCGGGCATCGAGCACGGCGTGAGCTGTCGGCACGCCGATGAGATACGGATGCGGCCCCTCGGTGCCGAGCCCGATGTCGTCGGTCATGACCAGCGCCCACCCCTCGTCGACGATCTGAGGCAGCACGTTGAGGGCGCCCGAGGCGAACGGATGCGCCAGGAGCGAGGGTGCGCACTGCCGCGCCACCCCGGTGGTGCCGTGGGACCAGTCGATGACGGGCCAGTCGCCGTCGCCCGAGGCCGGGACGACGACCAGTCCGCTGGCCACGCGCACCTCCCCCTCCAGGTCGGTGGTCGTGTAGAGGATGCGCCACGCGCGTGCGTCGTCGGGCACGTCACGCGTGAACGCCTCGGTGCGGATGAGCTGGCCCGGCTCGTCGGGCAGCACGCGGGGGGCGGTGTAGAAGTCGTCGACCTCCGGCGATCCGGCGTGCAGTGCGACACTCACCGCCGCGGCGACCACGGCCAGCACGACGGTGACGACCGCACCGACCGTGCGGGCCCGCCGCGGTGCGGTGCCGGGCCGGCCCGGCGCGGCACCGGGACGCACCGCCTGCCAGAGATCTGCGAGGCCGGACATGACCAGCCTCGCCCCGAAGACGATCGCGACGATCAGGAGCGTGATGTCCGGCCAGCTGAGCGCCAGGACGCCGAAGACGACCCCGGCCGCACCGAACCCGGCATCCGCGACCCTGGTGTCCCTCGCGCGCGCCCGCCGGAGGGCCGCCACGAGCGTGAGCGCCCCGTTGACGATCAGCAGGACGCCCACCACGAGGGCGAGCAGCCGCACGGTCAGCCCCGGCCATGCCAGGACGAACAGTCCGCCGGCGATCCAGGCCGGCGCCGTGAGCAGTCTCCAGCGCGGACGATCCGTCTCCGCCTCGCGGGCGGCGATCTCGAGGATGCCGACGGCGATCATGCCCGCCCCGATCAGGAACGCCAGCACGCCGAGCGTCGTCGTGGGTCGGATCAGCAGCACCACGCCGAGCGCGATCGCCGCCGCCGCGACGACGGCCCGCAGCCAGCGCGGCATCCGATCCGTCCGTCCGCGACGCCCGGTTGCGTTCGACTCCGACACCATCGCGTCCCTCCTCGGCGGCCGACGCGCTCAGACTATCGCCCGGGCGAGGGGCCGCCCCGCGCAGCGACGCTCCTAGGCTGGAGGCCATGGCCCGGCACCACACGTCCCGACCGACGGTGCGGCCGGATCATCCGGCATCCCTCGACCGGCAGCTCCTGCGCCTGGCCGTTCCTGCGCTGGGCGCCCTGATCGCCGAGCCGCTGTTCCTCATCGTGGATGCCGCGCTCGTCGGCCATCTCGGCATCGTGCCGCTCGCGGGCCTCGGGATCGCCTCGGCGGTGCTGCAGACCATCGTCGGGCTCATGGTGTTCCTCGCCTACGCCACAACGCCCGCGGTGGCGCGGCGCTTCGGCGCGGGAGACGCCCGCGGCGCGGTGAGCGCCGGGATCGACGGACTGTGGCTCGCGCTCGGGCTCGGAACGGTGCTCGCGGCGGCGGGCGCTCCGGCCGCACCCGGTCTCGTCGCCCTGTTCGGCGCGGGTCCCGCCGTCGCCGCCCAGGCGCAGGCCTATCTCGGGCTGTCGATGTGGGGGCTGCCGGCGATGCTCATCGTGTTCGCAGCCACCGGGCTGCTGCGCGGGATGCAGGACACCGTGACGCCGCTGTGGATCGCCGGAGGCGGCTTCGGCCTGAACGCGTTGCTGAACTGGCTGTTCGTCTACGGCCTCGGCTGGGGCATCGCGGGCTCTGCCGCGGGAACGGTCGTGGCGCAGTGGGCCATGGTGGGCGCATACGCGGTCGTGGTGGGCCGGCTGGTGCGGCGGCACGCGGCATCCGTTCTTCCGCGACCGGGCGGCGTGCGCGGATCGGCGCGCACCGGCGGCTGGCTGTTCCTGCGCACGGTGTCGCTGCGGATCGCGCTGCTGGCGACCGTGGCGGTGGCCACGACCCTCGGCACCGAAGAGCTCGCCGGCTGGCAGGTGGCCTTCACGATCTTCTCGACCGCGGCCTTCGCGCTCGATGCGCTCGCCATCGCGGCGCAGTCTCTCATCGGCAAGGGGCTCGGCGCCGGGGACGAGCCGTTCGTCCGGCGCGTGCTTGCCCGCACGCTCGTCTGGGGCACGTGGTTCGGCGTCTTCGTGGGCGCGGCGATCGCGGCGCTGTCGGGTGTGATCGGGCTCGTCTTCACCGGCGACGCGGCGCTCGCGGCGACCGTCCAGCCCGCGCTGCTGGTGCTCGCCGTCACCCAGCCGGTGAGCGGGGCGGTGTTCGCGCTCGACGGCGTGCTCATCGGCGCCGGGGACGCGCGGTACCTCGCTGTCGCGGGCGCCCTGAACCTCGTGCCCTTCCTTCCCGTGCTCGCCGCGCTCTGGCTGCTGCACCCGACGGGGGCCGTCGGCCTGGCGTGGCTCGCCGCGGCGTTCTTCGGCGTGTTCATGCTCGCCCGTCTGGCGACGCTCGGCTGGCGCGTGCGGCGGCGCGAGTGGCTCACCGCGGAGGCATAGCCTCCTCCCCATCGCACGTTCTCGCACGGCTCTCCACGGATCGGCGTGCCGGCGCCCCACGGGGGCCTGGGACCTGGCAGCCTGTCGGGCACTGGACCACAATGGGAGGGTGCTCACCGTGACCGAACCTCAGGCATGGACGCTGATCGGTGTGTTCGCCGCCGGACTGTTCGGCATGCTCACGATCGTCTCGACGCTGTTCGTGCGTATTCTTCGCGCCGAGATCGGACGCCTCGACGGGAAGATCGATGCGTTGTCGGACAAGTTCGACACGAAGCTCGACCCCCTCGGCCGCGACGTGCAGGCGCTCATGCGCCGCACCTGCGGCATCGACCGCGACTGAGACGCGACGCCGTCACGCCCAGCGGCGGCACCACTCGTACATGACCACCGCTGCTGCGGCCGATGCGTTGATCGAGCGGGTCGAGCCGTACTGGGTGATCTCCACGACGGCAGATGCCGCGGCCACCGCCTCCGCCGACAACCCGGGCCCCTCCTGACCGAACAGCAGCACGCAGCGCTCCGGCAGCTCGGCGTGGTCGACCGGCACCGCGCCGGGCACGTTGTCCACCGCGACGATCGGGATCTTGGCATCCGTCGCCCACGCGACGAACGCGGCCGTGTCGGCATGGTGCCGCACGTGCTGGTAGCGGTCGGTCACCATCGCGCCGCGGCGGTTCCAGCGGCGGCGCCCGACGATGTGCACCTCGGCGGCGCCGAACGCGTTGGCGCTGCGGACGATCGAGCCGATGTTCAGGTCGTGCTGCCAGTTCTCGATCGCGACGTGGAAGGCGTGACGGTGCTCGTCGAGGTCGGCGACGATCGCCTCCATGCGCCAGTAGCGGTACCGGTCGACGACGTTGCGCCGGTCGCCCGCCGCCAGCAGCGCCGGGTCGTAGCGCGGATCGTCGGGCCACAGGGCCTGGCCGCCGGGCCAGGGGCCGACCCCGACCGGAAGCTCCGGCGCTGTCTCGGTGGGTTCCGGGGCCACCGCGCGCTCCGGGGGCGGGCCTGCCGCGCGCTCCGGGGGCGGGTCCGCCGCGCGCTCCGGGGGCGGGTCCGCCGCGCGCTCCGGGGGCGGGTCCGCCGTGCGCTCC
>NZ_JASGFE010000062.1:0-15739 GCF_047605725.1 Microbacterium sp. | reverse complement strand
GGATGCCGCGGCGCTGCCGGCCGCGCTGGCCGCGGTCGTCGCGGCGACGGCGGGCGCATGACGCGGGTGGCGAGCGGGCTCCGCGCGTGAGCGGGTTCCGGCGCGGGGTGCGCCTGGGCGTCGACGTGGGAAAGGCCCGGGTCGGGGTGGCGCGCTGCGACCCGGACGGACTCCTCGCCGTGCCGGTGGAGACGGTCCGCCGCGACGAGCACGCCGTCGCGCGCGTCGCGGAGCTCGCCGCCGAGTACGAGGCGATGGAGCTGCTGGTCGGGCTGCCGATCAGCCTGAGCGGTGACGAGACGGCCTCGACCGCCGACGCGCGGTCGTTCGCGGCGGAGCTCGCAGCGGCATCCGGACTGCCGGTGCGGCTCGTCGACGAGCGGCTCAGCACCGTCTCCGCCCACGCGGCGCTGCGCGATGCGGGCCGCTCTCAGCGATCGTCTCGTAGCATTGTTGACCAACTCGCCGCCGTCGTCCTGCTGCAGCAGGCCATCGACGTCGAGAAGAGCACCGGCATCCCGACCGGTGCGCCGCTGACCAGCCCATAGGAGCGCCCGCATGCCCGACAGGTCACCGCAGGAACCGGCGTCCGACGACGAGTTCGCCGACCTGTTCCAGCGGCTTCCGACCTCGACCGGCGGTGGGGCCTCGGCGACGCCCGCGCACGACTCCGTCCGCGCGGCGAGGCGCCGCCGGGTCGCCCGGCGGCGCCGACTGGTCGCGTTCGTCGTGCTGCTCGTGCTGGTGGCCCTCGCCGGCTGGGCGGTGTTCGGCGATCGGATCCGCGATGCGCTCGGCTGGAACGGCAGCAGCGATTACGCCGCGGGCATGGAGGGCGACGAGGTGTTCGTGACCGTCGTGGCGGGAGACACCGGCGAGTCGATCTCCGCGACGCTGTACGAGGCCGGAGTCACCAAGACGGAAGGCGTCTTCTACGAGTTCCTGCTCGAGACGAAGCAGAACCCGGCGTTCGAGCCCGGCGTCTTCGCGCTGCACGAGAAGATGACCGCAGAGGCGGCGCTGGCCGCCATCCTCGACCCCGACAACCGACGCGAGAGCGAGGTGCAGCTGCGGGAGGGGCTCACCGTCGCACAGACGCTCACGCGCATCGAGGAGGCCACCGGCATCCCGCTCGCCGATCTGGAGGCGGCCACGGCGGACCCCTCCCGATACGGGGTCGACGCGCAGAGCCTGGAGGGCTGGCTGTTCCCGGCCACCTACGACTTCGACCCGGGCGTCACCGCCGAGACCGTCATCCGGACCCTCGTCAACCGCACCTTCACCGCGCTCGATGAGGCCGGAGTGCCGGTCGACGACCGGCAGCGGATCCTCACGATCGCCTCGATCATCCAGCGCGAGGCGCGGTTCGAGGCCGACTTCTACAAGGTGTCGCGCGTGATCGTGAACCGTCTGGCGTCCACCGACAACGAGGTGCACGGCATGCTCCAGATGGACTCCACCGCTCAGTACGGCTACGGCGAAATGCACGACGGCACCGTGAGCACGTCCGATGAGGCGCAGAAGGACGACAACCCGTGGAACACGTACGTCCACACGGGCCTTCCCATCGGTCCCATCGCGAACCCCGGTGAGCTCGCGATCGACGCCGCGCTCCACCCCGCCGACGGGCCGTGGCTGTACTTCGTCACGGTGAACCTGGAGACGGGTGAGACCGTCTTCACCGAGACCTACGCGGAGCATCTGACGTACGTCGAGCAGTGGCAGCAGTGGTGCGAGGCCAACGACAGCGAGGACTGCTGACCCATGCCCGGCACGCGTCTGGAGGTATGGGGCGACCCCATCGCGCACAGCCTGTCGCCGGCGATCCATGCCGCCGCGTATGCGCGGCTCGGGTGGGACTGGTCGTACGGCAGACGCCGTGTGGACGAGGCGTCGTTCGACCGTGAGCTGGCGAGGCTGGATGCCGCGTACCGCGGGCTGTCGCTGACCATGCCGCTCAAGGGCGCGGCCTTCCGTGTCGCGGTGCACCGCGATACGCGGGCGGAGGCGACCGGTGCGGTCAACACGCTCGTGCTGGCCGCGGCCGGCCCGCTCGGGTTCAACACCGATGTCGGAGGCATCGTGCGCGCTCTCGACGAGGCGGGCGTGGACCACGTGGCCCGCGGGCGAATCGTGGGCGCGGGCGCGACAGCGACCTCGGCGCTCGTGGCGCTCGCCGAGCTGGGCGCGGATGAGGTGGAGGTCGTCGCCCGGCGCCCCGAGGCGATCGAGACGCTGCGGCCCGTCGCTGCGCGGTGCGGCGTGGTCGTGCGGGGTGCGTCGCTTGCGCAGCCCGCGGCCAGTGACGCTCCGCTGACGATCTCCACGCTCCCCGGCGGGGCCGAGCTGCCTGAGCCGGTGGTGAGCAGGCTCGCGGATGCCGGCGGCATCCTCTTCGACGTCGTCTACGGTCACGGGGCCACCGCACTCGCGACGGCGTGGCAGCGGGCCGGGGGGCGGGTGCTCGGCGGGGAGGGGATGCTGCTGCACCAGGCCGTACTGCAGATCCGCCTCTTCGGGACCGGCGACGTCGACGCGCCGCTGCCGGGCGAGGAGGCGGTGCTCGCCGCGATGCGCGGCGCGCTCGTGGGAGGATAGTCGAATGCTCCGCGTGCTCACGGCCGGCGAATCCCACGGCCCCGAACTCGTCGCCCTCATGGAGGGGCTCCCCGCCGGGGTCCCGGTGTCCCGTGCCGCGATCCAGGCCGACCTCGCCCGTCGCAAGCTCGGCTACGGCCGCGGCTCGCGCATGAAGTTCGAGGAGGACGAGCTCACGATCTCCGCGGGCGTCCGCCACGGGCTCACGCTCGGCAGTCCCATCGCGCTGCGCATCGGCAACACGGAGTGGCCGAAGTGGGTCGAGGTCATGAGCGCCGAGCCGGTCGAGCTCACCGAGCGCTCGCGCGGGCGCGGGGCCGCGCTCACCCGTCCGCGCCCCGGGCACGCCGACCTCGTCGGCATGCAGAAGTACGGCTTCGACGAGGCGCGGCCGATCCTCGAGCGCGCCAGCGCCCGTGAGACGGCGGCGCGCGTCGCGCTCGGTGCGCTCGCCCGCGCGTTCCTCGGCGAACTCGGCATCCGACTCGTCAGCCACACGCTGTCGATCGGGCCGGTGCGCGTGCCCGACGGCGCCCCCCTGCCCACGCCCGACGACGTCGGCACGCTCGACGAGGACCTGCTGCGCTGCTTCGACCCCGAGACCTCCGCTGCGATGGTCGCCGAGGTCGATGCCGCCCGCAAGGACGGCGACACGCTCGGCGGCATCGTCGAGGTGCTCGCCTACGGCCTGCCGCCGGGTCTCGGCTCGCACGTGCACTGGGACCGGCGGCTCGACGCCAAGCTCGCGCAGGCGCTCATGAGCATCCAGGCGATCAAGGGCGTCGAGGTCGGCGACGGCTTCGAGACCACGCGCCGCCGCGGTTCGGCCGCGCACGACGAGCTGTTCGCCACCGACGAGGGCATCGTGCGCTCCAGCGACAAGGCCGGCGGCACCGAGGGAGGCATGTCCACCGGCACCGTGCTGCGCGTGCGCGCAGGCATGAAGCCGATCGCCACCGTCCCGAAGGCGCTGCGCACGGTGGATGTCGCCACGGGGGGCACGGCCTCGGCCCACCACCAGCGCTCCGACGTGTGCGCGGTGCCCGCCGCGGGGGTCGTCGCCGAGGCGATGGTCGCGATCGTCCTCGCCGAGGTGGTGCTGGAGAAGTTCGGCGGTGACAGCGTGGCCGAGACCCGCCGCAACCTCGACGGCTACCTCGCCGCCATCCCGGACACGCTGCACACGGCATCCGACAGCGACGACTCCCTCGGATGAGCGCGCCTGCCCTCGTGCTCATCGGCCCCATGGGCGCGGGAAAGACCTCGATCGGCCGACGCGTCGCGAAGGCGCTCGGCGTGCCGTTCGCCGACACCGACGCCGCGGTGGTGGCCGCGCACGGACCGATCGACGAGCTGTTCACCGCCCAGGGCGAGGCGGCGTTCCGCGCGCTGGAGCGCGAGGCGGTCCGCACGGCGCTGGCCAGCGGCGGCGTCGTGGCACTCGGGGGCGGGGCGGTGCTCGACCCCCGCACGCAGGCAGACCTCGCCGCGCACCGCGTGGTGCTGCTGACCGTGTCGCGGCGCGTCGTGGCCGGCCGGGTGCAGGGGACCAGGCGCCCCCTGCTGCGCAGCGACGAGGAGAGCCCGCTCGACCGCTGGCAGCGCGTCTACGAGGAGCGGCGTCCGCTCTACGACAGCCTCGCCGACGTCGTGTTCGACACGTCGTCCGGCCCGCTGCAGGACGTCGTCGATCGCATCGCCGAGTGGGCCGGAGGAGCCGCGCATGAGTGAGACCACGATCATCCAGGTCGCGGGCGACCCGGGCTACGCCGTCACGATCGGCCGCGGCATCCTGCCGCTGCTCGCCGGCGCCCTGCCGCCTGCAGCGCGCAAAGTGCTCGTCGTGCACCCGCCGACCCTCGCCGAGCAGGCCGAGGCGCTGCGTGCGGAGTTCGGGACCGAGCGGCAGGTTCTGCTGGCCGAGGTGCCCGATGCCGAGCAGGGCAAGCGCGTGGAGGTCGCGGCCTTCTGCTGGCAGATCATGGGGCAGGCCGACTTCACGCGCACCGATGCGGTGGTCGGCTTCGGCGGGGGAGCGGTCACCGACCTCGCCGGCTTCGTGGCGGCGACGTGGTTGCGGGGCGTCGCGGTGGTGCAGGCGCCCACGACGGTGCTCGGCATGGTGGACGCCGCCGTGGGCGGAAAGACCGGAATCAACACCGCGGAGGGCAAGAACCTCGTCGGCGCGTTCTGGCCGCCCCGGGCAGTCGTGTGCGACCTCGACCTGCTCGACACGCTGTCGCCGAACGAGCGGGTCGCCGGCTTCGCGGAGGTGATCAAGGCGGGCTTCATCTGGTACCCGGAGATCCTCGACCTGATCGAGGCCGATCCGGCCGCCGTCGTCGACCCGCGCAGCGCCGCCTTCCGGCGCTGCATCGAGCTCGCCATCGACATGAAGGCGCGCGTCGTGGGCGAGGACCTCCGCGAGCACGGGCTGCGCGAGATCCTCAACTACGGCCACACCCTGGGCCACGCCATCGAGCACGCCGAGCGCTACCGGTGGCGGCACGGAGCGGCGATCTCGGTCGGGATGATGTACGCGGCCGAGCTGTCGCGGCTGGCCGGCAGGCTCTCGGATGCCGCGGTGCAGCGTCAGCGCCGCGTCCTCGAGCTTCTCGGCCTGCCCACGACGTACCGTGCCGGCGCATGGCCGCAGTTGCTGGCCACGATGCAGCGCGACAAGAAGGCCCGCGGCGCGATGCTGCGCTTCATCGTGCTGGACGACATCGCCCGCCCGACCGTGCTGCAGGCGCCGGACGAGTCGCTGCTGTTCGCCGCGTACCAGGAGATCGCCGCGTAGCACCGGTCCGATTGGTGCGCCGCGCGGGGGGTCGGCGGGTGCTGCGTGCATAACTCAGGCAAATCGCGCCTGCGCGCGGGAGGCGGCCGGGGGGCGCGGGCATTCTGCCTGAATTGCGCGCAGGCTCTCGGTGCGTCGGCCACGCCGAGCGAGGCGGCCGGGTCGCCCGATCGATACCATGACCGGGTGACTGCAGCTCTCGCGATCGACCTCGGCGGCACCAAGGTGGAGGCCGCGCTCGTCGACGACGCCGGCGTCGTCGACGGGGCGACCCGCGTGCGCGCCGAGACGGGGGCGGCCGCCGCGGCCGATCCGTCGGTGCTGCGGGATGCCGTCGACCACGTCGTGCGCGAATGCCTGGGCAGGGCAGGCGACGTCGAGGTCGTCGCCGCGGGCGTCGGGGCGGCCGGCCCGGTCGACCTCGGGGCCGGAACGATATCGCCGGTGAACCTTCCCGCCGTGCGCGACTTCCCCGTGGTGGAGCTCGTGCGGGCGGCATCCGGTCTGGAAGACGTCACGCTGCGCCTGGACGGCACGTGCATCGCGCTGGCCGAGCTCTGGCTCGGGGCCGCCCGGGGCGTCCGCGACGCCGTCGTCTTCGTCGTCTCCACCGGGATCGGCGGCGGGATCGTCTCCGACGGGCGGCTCGTCGCCGGTGCCTCCGGCAATGCCGGGCACCTCGGTCAGGTCGTCGTCGAGCGGGTCGGCGCAGACGTGGCCGCCGCGACCGTGGAGGGCATCGGCTCCGGTCCGCACAGCGTCGCGTGGGCGCGCGCGCAGGGCTGGGTCGGGTCCGACGGGGAAGAGCTAGCGGCGTCGTTCCGAGCCGGGGACCCGATCGCGATCGCCGCGGTGGACCGTTCGGCGCGCGCCGTGGGGGCGGGGCTCGCGAACGCGTCGACGCTGCTCGACCTGGAGCTGGCGGTCGTCGGCGGCGGGTTCTCGTTCGTCGCCGACGACTACGCCCAGCGCGTCGAGGACGCAGCGCACGCGCACTCGGTCAACGCGTTCGCCCGGCGGCTGCGGGTCGTGCGCGCCCGGCTCGGCGGCGACGCGCCTCTAGTGGGTGCGGCCGCACTCGTGCATCGCGCCGACCTGCTCGGGGCGTAGGACCATCGGACGAGGCGAGGGGGCCCCATGCACGACGATACCGAGCTCACCGTCCGCCGGGTGACCCGAGTGCTGGAGGAGCGGTTGCGACCGGCGATCCACTCGCACCCGCATCCGTTGACGCTCGCCGCGCACCGCGTGGGCGGCGAGCCCGTCCCCGTCGCGCAGGGCCTTTCCGCCGAGTACGAGCCGATCGCGGTCGGAGCCCTGTGGGGACGCGCATGGGACACGACCTGGTTCCGCATCACCGGTGAGGTCCCCGCCGGGTTCGCCGGGCGCCGCGTGGAGGCGGTCATCGACCTCGGGTTCGACGTCAAGCGCACCGGATTCCAGGCCGAGGGACTGGTCCACCTCGCCGACGGCACGCCGGTGCGCTCCCTCCACCCGCGCGCGCAATGGGTGCCGATCAGCCGCGCCGCCGTCGGCGGCGAGGCGATCGAGCTGTTCGTCGAGGCGGCATCCAACCCGGTGATCCTCGGCAGCCACCCCTTCCTCCCGACCGAGCAGGGCGAGTGGGACACCGCCGGCGACAAGCGCCTGTACCGCCTCCGCCGCGCCAACGTCGCCGTGTTCGAGGAGGAGGTCTTCGAGCTCGTGCACGATGTCGAAGTGCTGCTGCAGCTGGCCGAACAGCTGCCCGGGTCGTCGGCCCGGCGCGCGCGCATCCTGCACGCGCTCGACCGCGCGCTCGACCGCATCGACCTGCAGCACGTGGCCGAGACCGCCGCCGCGGGGCGCGCCGAGCTCGTCGAGGTGCTGAGCGCCCCCGCCGAGGCATCCGCCCACCGCGTCAGCGCCGTCGGTCACGCGCACATCGACTCCGCGTGGCTGTGGCCGCTGCGCGAGACCGTCCGCAAGGTCGCCCGCACCACGAGCTCGATGGCGACGCTGCTGGAGGAGCACGACGAGTTCGTCTACGCGATGTCGAGCGCTCAGCAGTACGCGTGGCTCAAGGAGCACCGGCCCGAGGTGTGGGAGCGCGTGAAGGATGCCGTCGCCGCGGGCAGGTTCGTGCCCGTGGGCGGCATGTGGGTCGAGGCGGATGCCGTGCTGCCCGGCGGCGAGGCGATGATCCGGCAGTTCGCCTACGGGCAGCGGTTCTTCCGCGAGGAGTTCGGCATCACGTGCCGCGGGGTGTGGCTGCCGGACAGTTTCGGGTACTCGGGTGCGCTCCCACAGCTGATCGTCGGGGCCGGCTTCGAGTGGTTCCTGACCCAGAAGCTCTCCTGGAACGAGCGCAACCGCTTCCCGCACCACACCTTCCTCTGGGAGGGTCTGGACGGCTCGCGGATCTTCACGCACTTCCCGCCCGTCGACACGTACAACGCGCAGCTGTCCGCCGAGGAGCTGGCCCGCGCCGCGGGTCGGTTCCAGGAGAAGGCGGTCGCGTCCTCGTCGCTTGCTCCCACCGGCTGGGGCGACGGCGGCGGCGGCACGACGCGCGAGATGATCGCCCGCGCCCGCCGGCTCGCGAACCTGGAGGGGAGTCCCCGGGTGGCGTGGGAGCACCCCGACGCCTTCTTCGCCCGCGCGCGGGAGGAGCTGGCGCACCCCGCCGTGTGGCGCGGAGAGCTGTATCTGGAGAAGCACCGCGCCACCTACACCACGCAGCACCGCATGAAGCAGGGCAATCGCCGCAGCGAGCAGCTGCTGCGCGAGGCGGAGCTGTGGTCGGCGGTCGCCGCGGTGCGTACCGGCCGTCCCTACCCGTACGACGCTCTCGACGCCGTGTGGCGCGACGTGCTGCTGCATCAGTTCCACGACATCCTGCCCGGCTCGTCGATCGCGTGGGTGCACCGGGAGGCGGCCGAGCGCTACCGCGGCATCGCGGCGACGCTCGACGGCCTCGTGACCGACGCCCTCGCCGCACTCGGGGTCGCGCTCGACGCCGGGGGTCCGCTGCGCGCGAACGCCGCGCCGGTGGCCGCAGACGGCGTTCCGGCCGGGGCGGTCGCGGTGCCGGCATCCGCTCCGGGGGCGAGCGTCGTGCGCGACGGCGACGCGTTCGTCCTCGCCAGCGACGCCGTGCGGATCGTGATCGATGACGCCGGTCACGTCACGAGCGCCGTGGACCGCCGCGACGGGCGGGAGGTGCTGCCCGCGGGCACGCGCGGGAACCTGCTGCAACTGCACCAGGACTTCCCGAACCAGTGGGACGCGTGGGACGTCGACCGTCACTACCGCGGCATGGTCACCGACCTCGTCGAGGCCGACGAGGTGCGCATCGACGGGGATGCCGTCGTCGTGACGCGCACGTTCGGACAGTCCCGCATCGAGCAGCGGCTTTTCCTCGCCGACGACGGGCGCACGCTGCTCATCGACAACACGGTCGACTGGCACGAGGTCGAGAAGTTCCTCAAGCTCGCCTTCCCGGTGGACGTGTTCACCGACCGCGCCGCGGCCGAGACGCAGTTCGGCTTCCACTCCCGCCCCACCCACGAGAACACGACGTGGGACGAGGCGCGCTTCGAGACGCACACGCAGCGCTGGTTCCTCGTGGAGGAGCCGGGCTTCGGAGTCGCCTTCCTCAACGACTCCAGCTACGGCTTCGACGTCGTACGGGTGCCGCGCGACGGACGCATCACCCAGGACGCGCGGTTCTCGATGCTGCGGGCGCCGCGGTTCCCCGACCCGCGCGCCGACCTCGGTGTGCAGACGATGCGGTTCGGCCTGCTGATCGGCGCGGATGCCGCGGAGGCCACCGAGGCTGCGTGGCGACTGAACGCGCCGCTGCGCGCCGCCGCCGGCGCCCCCGTGGCGCCCCTCGTGGAGTCGTCGCATCCGGCTGTGCTCGTCAGCGCCGTCAAGCTCGCCGACGATCGCAGCGGTGACCTGATCGTGCGCGTCTACGAGTCGCGCGGCGGACGGGCGCGCACCGACCTCACGGTGCGCGCCGGCGAGGTCGGCGGCATCCGCTCGACGAGCCTCATCGAGGACGATCGTGACGACCTGCCCTTCGCCGCGTTCGACGGCGGGGCGTGCGTGACGCTGGAGCTGCGTCCGTTCCAGGTCGCCACGATCCGCGTGCGGCGCGCGGTGAAGTGACGGCGCGGCTGCTGCTGCGCGAGCTCGCCCTCAGCTGACCGGAGGTGATCTGACGCGCCAGGCGAACCCCCTTCCGGTCGTGCCTGGTGCGCGCTTGGGTGGGCGTATATGGTCACGCGCCGCGCGCGACGCGACCAAACGCGCCAAGTCAGCCAGGGTCGCGGTCGCTTGGGTGGGCGCATATGGTCACGCGCGGCGGCTGACGCGACCAAACGCGCCAAGTGAAGGCTTCCGTGTGCCTGGGTGGGCGTGAATGGTCACCTGGTGCGCTCGACGCGACGCGGCGCCTCGGTACGCTGATCGGTGTGACAGCGCCCACCCTGCTCCTGGTCAACGGCCCGAACCTGAACCTGCTCGGAGTGCGCGAGCCCGACGTGTACGGGCACGAGACGCTCGCCGACGTGGAGGCGCTCGTGACGCGCACCGCCGCCGCGCAGGGTCTGCAGGTGCGCGCGGTGCAGAGCAACCACGAGGGCGTGCTGATCGACGCCATCCACGCCGCCCGCGCCGACTGCGTCGGCATCGTCATCAACCCGGCCGGGCTCACGCACACCTCGGTGGTGCTGCGCGACGCACTGGCGGCCGTCGGCCTCCCGGTGGCCGAGGTGCACATCAGCGACGTGACCACGCGCGAGCCGTTCCGCCACCACTCGTACGTGGCCGACGTCGCCGTCGTTCACGTCGTGGGGGAGGGCGTGCCCGGCTACGCGACCGCGGTCGACCGGCTGGCCGCCGTGATCGCGGGCCACGCGGACGGCTGAGGTCAGCTCCGATCGCGCAGCACCGTGACCTCGGCCGAGGCCTCTGTGCCGGGCCCGCGCGGGAACAACGACTCGACGTCGACCGTGCCGTGCACCCGGGCGGTGAACAGCCCCTCGCCGCGCCCGATCGCCTTGTAGGTGAAGCGGAAGCTCTGCACCTCGTTCGCCTCCAGCACCGAGTCGGGCTCGTCGCCGGTCGCGTCGCCCTGGAAGAAGACGTACACGTCCGCCACATCCGTGCTGCGGGGGACCAGGGGCGAGGAGGCGCCGCCGCCCTCGCGGAAGACGAGCAGCGGCGACCCGGTCGCCACGATCGTCGCCACGGCGGGCTCGGTCGAGGTCAGGTGCAGGGCCCAGTCGGTCAGCCGGAGCGGACCGTTGGTCACGGTCACCGAGAACGACCCCTGCTGCACGGGTTCGAGATTGCCGGTGACACGGTCGACGACGACCCCGACCGAGTGGAGGTAGTCGGAGGTGAGCCGGGGCAGATCCGCCAGCTGGAACGAACTGATGGGCGGCAACGGGTCGGCGATCGTGGCGCTCTCGGACTGCTCGAACACGCGAGTGGACATGATGGCTCCTTCTGTCGTACCCCCGTGGATCGGGGGAGACACCCACGATCGCCCCGAGCGGTGCTCATCCACCAGCCCGATTCCTGTCCACCTGCTGCCCACGCTCATCCTTGTCGCCGCGCTCGCCAGGCGCGACGATAGGCACGAGGAATCATGAGCACGCACGACGACGGGTTCGCGCCCCGGCGCACGGCGAGGATGCCGGACGACATCGGGTCCATCGTCGACGCGGCACGCGCACAGGCGTTCGTCGGGCGCGCCGCGGAGCTCGCGCTCTTCCGTGACATGCTCGACGGGTCGGCGCGCCGCGCGTTGTTCGTTCACGGCGTGGGCGGACTCGGCAAGACGGCGCTGCTGCAGCAGTTCCGCGGGCTCGCGCAGGCGGCAGGCCGCGCGGTGATCGACGTCGACGGAGAGCACGTCGGCGGCTCGGAGGAGGCGCTGCGGGCGGCGACGGCGGATGCCGCCGAACAGCGCGGCTGCGTGATGTTGATCGACGCGTACGAGCGGCTGACCGCGATCGACGACTGGGTCCGGGAAGAGCTCGTGGCAGCCCTCCCCGCCGACGCGCTCATCGTGCTCGCGGGCCGGGAGCCGCCCTCGCCCGGCTGGACCGAGGCGGGTTGGCGCGCGGTCACCGCCTCGAGGCAGCTGCACCCGCTCGACGACGTCGACAGTCGCCTGCTCCTGGTGCGCGCGGGTGCCCCCACTCACGGACAGGACCGCCTCGTCGCACTCGGGCGCGGTCATCCGCTGACCCTCGCAATGCTCGCGGCATCCGTTCAGGCCGGCGCTCTGCCCGAGGGACTCGACGAGCTCCCCGACATCGTGGCAGCGCTCGCGGCGCGGCTCGTGGACGAGGCGCCCGACGACGACCACGCGTTGGCGATGTCGCTGTGCGCCCACGTCTGGCTGACGACGCAGGATCTCATCGAAGAGCTCCTGGAGCGGCGCGCGCCGGAGGTGTGGAGGTGGCTGGAGAGGCGACCGTGGACGACGCGCGGCACGCACGGCCTCTACCCGCACGATCTGGTTCGCGACGTGCTCGGCGCAGAGCTTCGGCAGCGGTCGCCGGCCACCTACCGCCGCATCCACCGCTTCGTGTCCCTCCGCTCGGCGGCGGGCCTTCGCTCGACGGACGGCGCGGAACGACGGCTGTGGGCCCACCAGAAGCTGTTTCTCCATCAACGCAGCCCTCTCGCGGCGTCATTCTGGACGATGCGCCGCAGCGGCACGGCGACGGTGTCGGAGGCGAGAGCGACCGAGCACGAATGGATCCTCGAGCACATCAGGCAGAAGGAGGGCGGGGAGGGCGCCGACATCGCCACGCGCTGGTTCGCCGCCCAGCCGGATCACCTGGCTGTGGCGCTCTCTGCGCGGGGCGTCGAGGGGTTTCTCTTCACCGCCGTCTGCGGCGCAGAGCCCGACGTCGACGACCCCGTCACGCGCCGCGTGCTCGACCATGCGCAGCGCACGGCACCGGCCCGTCCCGGCGAGGTCGTCTCGGTGGCACGGTTCCTCGGCGGGCGCGAGGGGGACGAGCGCGATCCGCACGCGGTCGTCGTCGCGAGCGTCAGCTCCCTCCTGCTGTGGACTTCCCTGCCGCTGGCCTGGTCGTTCGCCACGACGACGGATGCAGAGTTCTGGGGCCCGGCGTTCGATTATCTCGCCCTGCAGAAGGCGCTCGAGGTGGACTTCGGAGGACGACGCCACACGATGTACGGCATCGACTGGCGGCGCCTGCCTCCCGAACGGTGGCTGGAGCTCGAATCGGATCGCGCGCTGAGCGGGACGAGCGGCCCGCCGCCGCAGGAGCTGCTGCTACCGGCGCCATTGTCGCGAGACGCCTTCGCGGCCGCGGTGAAGGACGCGCTGCGCGAGCTGCATCGACCGGACCTGCTGCGCTCGAACCCGCTCATCGGGTCGAGGATCGGCTCGGATGTCGACGGGGCGTCACCCGAGCTGCTGCACGCCGGCGTCGTCGGCGCTGTCGAGGAGCTGGCCGTGCACGAGCGCGACCGGCCCCTCGCCCGCGTGCTCGACCGTACCTTCGTCCATGCGGCGCCGAATCAGGAAGCCGCCGCGGAGATTCTCGACCTGCCCTTCTCGACCTACCGTCGGCACCTCGCACGCGCACAGGAGCGGCTCGCCGAGGTGCTGTGGAGCATCGAGATCGGTGAGCGCCCGCCCGCGCGAACCGAGCACCAGGTGAGCACCGATCGGTCTGGTCTCTGAGCATCCGCTGACCCCACCCTGGGCACGACGGCGACGCTCGCCGGATGAGGGAAGGGGTTGCAGATGTCCGAGATCCTCGTGCTGGGGGCAGGGCCCACCGGATTGTGCACGGCCATGCTGCTCGCCCGCGCCGGTCACCGCGTCACTGTGCTGGAGCGCGACGCAGCAGCTCCGACCGGCGACGCCGAGGGACTGTTCACGGCGTGGCGCCGTCCCGGGGTCGCCCAGTTCCACCACCTCCACTTCGCGCTCGGCCGCTGGGCCGAGCTCATGTCGGCGGAGCTGCCCGAGGCTCTCGCCGCGGTCACCGCCCTCGGCGCCGCTCAGGTCGATCTGCTGGGGGCCGTGCCGGGAGGACCGCTGCCCGGCGATGAGCGACTGCGGGCCGTGACGGCGCGGCGACCCGTCCTGGAGGCGGGTCTGGCCGCGGCAGCCGAACACTGGCCCGGAGTCACGCTGCGGCGCGGAGTGCGCGTGAGCGCGCTCGTCGTACGCGGCGCCGCGCACGTCGCGGGCGTGCGCACCGACGCGGGCGAGGAGGTGAGAGCCGATCTGGTTGTCGACGCCTGCGGTCGGCACACCCCCATCCCGGCGTTCCTGGTGCAGGCCGGCATCCGCCCGCCGTCGGAGCGGCTCGAGGAGCAGGGCTTCGTGTATTACACGCGCCACTTCCGTTCTCGGGACGGTCGGACGCCGGAGGTCGACGGACCTCTGCTGCGGCTTTTCCACGGCTACTGCGCACTCACGCTGCCGTGCGACAACGGCACGTGGGGCGTGGGGCTCGTGAGCGCCGCGGCCGACGCGACGCTCACAGGACTTCGCGATCCCGACGCCTGGATGCGGGCCGCGCGCCTCGTGCCGGAGCTCGACGGATGGCTCGACGGCGAGCCCCTCACGGGGGTGCAGCTGATGCGCCTGCCGCGCGATCGTTACAGTCGCCTCGTCGTGGACGGCGAGCCGGTGTGCACGGGGCTGACGACGGTCGGCGATGCCTGGGCCACGACGAGCCCGGCCTTCGGGCGCGGCGTTGCGATGGGGCTCATGCACGCCGTGGTGCTGCGCGACGTGCTGCGGGAGGTCACACCCTCGGACCCTGTGGAGTTCGCCCTCGCTGCCGACGCCGCGACCGAGACGCGGCTCACGCCGTGGCATGAGGCGACCCGTGCCCAACACGGACACCGGGTGGCCGAGGTGATGGCCGACCTCGCCGGGCGCACCTACCGCACCGACGATCCGGCCTGGTCGCTCTCGTGCGCGCTGTACGCGGCGGCGCTGAAGGATCCGGAGATGCTGCGGGCATACGTGTCGATCGCGCACCTGTTCGCCGCGCCGCCGGAGGTGTTCGCGCGACCCGGTGTGCGGGATCGGGTGCTCGCGCTGGGCGCCGGTGCGCCTCGGTACCCCGCCGACGCGCCGCGACACGAGGAGCTCGTCGCCGCGGTGGCCTCGTCGCCGCCCGCGCGGCCGGCGCCCGCGGGGCCCGCCCGTCATGCGGCGGCAGGCGCGGGGGCGGCCCGTCATGCCGCGGTGGGCGCGGGGGCGGCCCGACGTGCCGCCGCGGGCAGTGACACCGTGCGCACCTCGCGCTAGAGGCGGACGGTCGAGATCAGCCAGGAGCCCTTGTGAGATCAGCGGCGACCTCCGGTCAGACGCGCGCTATGCGGCGGTGCGCCATGGGGGTCGGTGGGGTGGTGGGTCCCACAGCCAGCGGAGGGAGGATTTCGATCGGAGGGGGATGGGTTCGAGGTTCATGCCGGGTGGGGCATGCAGCACGAACCCGCCGCCGGCGCAGGGTTGGATGCGCCAGCCGGTGTTGTGCAGGTGGAGGTGGTGGTATCGGCAGAGCAGGACCCCGGTCGCGCAGTCGGTGGCACCGCCGTCTGCCCAGTGCTCACAATGATGGGCTTCGCAGTACGCGGGGGGCCTGTCGCAGCCGGGCCACAGGCATCCGCCGTCCCGGATCGCCATCACGAGTTTCTGTCGGGCCGAGTACAGGCGTGCTTCCCTGCCCAGGTCCAGCGGGGTGCCGTGGGTGTCCACGGTGACTTCGATGCTCCCGGTGGTGCAGAGGGCGCGTTCGAGGACGGACCCGGGGATCGTCAACGATCCGTCGTCGGACTGTGCCGTCGCGAGGAGGCGCCCGAACGCGTCCCGATGCGCGCGCTCTCCGGTCACGCTGTCCGTCATGGTGACGAGGCGGACTCCTGCTTCCTTGGTGCCGTACACGTCTTTCACATCTGCGAGGGCACCAGCGCGGAGCACGTCGAAGAACAGGTCGTACGCAAGCTGATCATTGGATCTCGGGTCATTCACGAGGTGTTCCGCTTGCTTCTTCTCGTCCGCGGCCACGAACCTCGGCCCACCACGGCGGGGTGACAATGCGGTGTCCATCAACGACCGGAGCCAGGCACCGCCCTCGTCGTCGAACACGATATGCGCCGAACGCAGCCCGTCTGCCGTGGTGGACCACCGGAACGCCCATTTCTGGAACCTAGCCGCATAGCGCTCTTCGGCTCCGGCAGGGTCCAGCATGTCCCGCAGCACCCTCGCCCTCGACCCGAGCTCCTCGACCGTGCACAGGGGTGCCTCGGTGGCGAGCTCCCGGGCGGCGCCCCGCC
>NZ_JASGFE010000061.1:0-16112 GCF_047605725.1 Microbacterium sp. | reverse complement strand
CCGCGAGACTCCACCGGTGCACCGAGACTGCGCGCTGGGCATGCAGTCTCGGTGCACGGCTGGAGTCTCGCAGTCCGAGGGGGATCGCGCCGGGCCTGGCCGCGCCGGTGGGGCGGCGACATGATGGAACGGTGGCGCACCCGCAGATGTTCGAGGATGACGACCCGTTCCTCGCGCGCGTGCGGGCGATCGCGATGGAGTTCCCCGAGGCATCCGAGCGGATCAGCCATGGCCGGCCGAACTTCTACACGACCAGGACTTTCTGCTACTACGGCGGCTCCGTGCGTCGCGACGGGCAGTGGATCGCCCACGACCGCGCCGTCCTGGTGCGCCCGGACCCGGACGATGCGCCCGCGCTGCGTGTCGACCCGCGCTTCTGGGCGCCGGCCTATCTCGGGCCGTCGGGCTGGCTCGGCCTCGACCTCGGGGATGACCCCGACTGGACCGAGATCGCCGAGCTGATCGATGCCTCGTACCGTGTGACCGCCCCGGCCCGCCTGGTCCGCATGCTGCCGCCGCTGGGCTGACCGCCGCGGCGGAAGTGACCGTCCCTGCCCGCGCACAACTCAGGCAGAACTCCTTCCTGAGTGGCGCACAGGCCGGCTCGGCCCCGTTCTGCCTGAGTCATGAACCAAGCCGCCGCCGACAAGCGCCGAGTCGCGAGGGCAGTCAGGCCGCCGGGCCAAGGATGAAGTTCCAGGAACCGGTCGCTGCGGCCACGACCCCCGCCGTGCCCGAGATGCCCAGGGCTACGAGCAGCAGCATCCACTCCGCCGCACCGAAAGGAGACTCGCGCGCCCACGTGCGCGGGCCGGGGGCGCCGAACCCGCGCGCCTCCATCGCCGTGGCCAGGGCCGATCCGCGGCGCACGGCCAGAACGAACAGCGCGAACGCCATCCCGAGCACGCGCCGCACCCGTCCGACGTCGGCGACGCCGCGCGCACGACGCGCGAGGGCGAGGGCGCGCCAATCGTCGACCAGCAGGCCCAGCAGGCGCATGCCCGCGAGAGCACCGAGCACGAACCGCGCCGGCAGGCGCCAGCGCTGTGCCAGCCCGTCGGCAAGATCGGTGGGGTCGACCGTCGCGAACAGCACCACGGCGGGCAGCCCGATCGCGAGGACGCGCAACAGCGTCGAGAAGGCCAGCAGCAGCGAGCCCTCGCTCACCCGAACCACGAACCACTCGAAGAGCACCTGGCCGCTCGGCGCCCCGTAGAGCGCGACGGTTACCGCGCCCAGCGGCGCGGCGATCCAGATCGGGAGCGTCCGCAGGAGGAGCTCGCGCGGCCTCAGCCCCGCCGAGGCCAGCAGCGGCAGCTCGAGGAGGAGGGCGACGGCCGCCGACACCGGGTCGATCGTGAGCACGAGCGGCGCCGCGATCAACAGCGCCGCGGCGAGCTTGGCGACCGGATTCAGTCCCGCGACGACGCCGCGCCGGGCGGCCGGGGTCACGGACGCGACCCTTCCTCAGAACGTGGGGCGGATGCCGTCCCCTCGGACCCCGGCGGCAGGTCCTGCCCGCCCACGACGAAGCGCCGGGCGTGCAGTGCCCGCAGCACGTCCTCGTCGTGACTGATCGCGACCACGGCGCGGGGCTCCTCGCCGTCGACGCCGTCGCGCAGCCCCGCGATGAGGGCGACGAGCTGGGCCCAGGTCGAGGCATCCTGCCCGAACGTCGGCTCGTCGAGCACGATGACGCGAGGTCGGGTCGCGAGCGCCGAGGCGACCGTGAGCCGCCGCTGCTCGCCGCCGGAGAGCGTGAAGGGGTTCGCCTCGGCGAGCCGCGCGAGCCGCAGCCGCTCCAGGAGCTCATCGACTCGCGCGGCCACCTCGGGCTCGGGCAGGCCGAGCGCGCGCGGGCCGACCTCCAGCTCCGCGCGCACGGTCGTGGCGAGCAACTGATGCTCCGGGTCCTGGAAGACCGTGCCGATGCGGGTGAGCAGCGCCCGCGACGACCAGCGGAACGGGTCCACGCCGCGGCGACCGCGCGAGACGTCGGCGCCGGCAGCGAGCGAGGCGGATGCCACGACCCTCCCCGCCTCGGGCCGCAGCAGCCCCGCGAGGGTCAATCCCAGCGTGGACTTTCCCGCCCCGTTCGGACCGACGATGCCGAGCACTTCATCGGCGCGCACGTCGAGGTCGAGCGGTCCCGCGACCGGGGTTCCGCGCACCCGGGCCACGGCGAGCCGGTCGGCGGAGAGCAGCGTGGCGCCCGGCGGCCCGGTCGGCGGCGGGGGCGTCGCCGGAGGGTGCCCCGGCACCCACACCCCGCCGGCGGCGAGGGCGGCGCCGTGGTCGCGCAGCACGGTATCCGGCGACCCGTCGGCGACCACGCCGTGTTCGCCGAGCACGACGATGCGGTCCACGAGCGGTAGCCACACGTCGACGCGGTGCTCGATCACCACGAGCGTGGCTGCCGTCTCGGGGGGGCGATCGTGGATGCCGGGCGTGCCGTCCGGGAAGTTCGAGGCACCCTCGCGAGAGGAAGTGGCACCCTCGCGAGAGGAAGGGGCACCCTCGCGGGAGGAAGGGGCACCCTCGCGAGAGGAAGTGGCACCGGCGCGGGGAGGGCGGGGAAGGCGGGGGGCGCGGGGAGGGCGGGGGGCGCCGAGCGCCCGGGCCACGGCATCGCGCACCTCTATCACTCCGGCGGGATCGAGGTTCGCGGTCGGCTCGTCCAGCAGCACGGCGCCCGGGCGCATCGCGAGCACCGCGGCCAGCGCCAGGCGCTGCTTCTGCCCGCCCGACAGCGCCGCGGTGGAACGGTCCAGCGGCACGTCGAGGCCGACCGCATCCAGGGCATCCCGCACCCGCGGCCAGATCTCCGCCCGCGGCACGCCGAGGTTCTCGCAGCCGAACGCCACGTCGTCGCCCACCCGCGCGAGCACCGTCTGCGCGTCGGGGTTCTGCAGCACGAGCCCGGCCCGTCCGCGCACCGAGGCGGCCGGCATCCCGTCGATCAGCAGCTCGCCGGCGTGCTCGCCCTCGTCCGCGCCGCCGAGGACACCTGCCAGGCCCTGAAGCAGCGTCGACTTGCCCGATCCCGACACCCCGAGCAGCAGCACCCGCTCGCCGGGCTCGATGCGCAGCGTCACGTCGCGCACCGCCCACGCGCGCCGGGTCGCGTAACGCCACCCCCAGCCGCGGGCCTCCAGCGCGGCGGGGCCGCTCACACGCGGCGCGAGACGTCGCGCCCCGCGGCGAATCGACTGAGCGCGCCGGTCGAGGCCAGGCCCCGCATGAGGCACCAGCCGCCCACGCCTGCGACGATCGCGCCCGACACGGTGGTCGAGACGACGTACACGGTCGTGAACAGGGTGTCCACGCCCGGGTACCAGAGGATGCGGTCGTTGATGCCGCACGCCAGGCCCGCGCCGGCACCGGCCAGCACGGCCACCGGCAGGCGCCACACCCCGTACACGAACACGAGGAGGATCAGCTCGGCGCCGAGCCCCTGCGCGAGCCCGGAGACGATCGTCAGCGGTCCCCACTGGTTTCCGACCAGCGCCGAGATGATCGCGGCGACCAGCTCGGTGTACAGGGCCGCGCCGGGCTTTCGGATCACGAGGCCGCCCAGCACACCGGCCAGCAGCCAGGGTCCGGCCAGCAGCCCCTGCAGTCCCGGGAGCAGCGGTGTCAGGACGGCGCTCGGCACCTCGTAGCCGACGTTCCAGACCAGGAACACGACGGCGCACGCCACCGCGATGACGCTGGCCACGACGATGTCGACGACGCGCCACCGGAAGCGGCTCCGCGCGCTCCGGGTGCGAGCGGGTATGGACGTGGAAGCGCTCATGGGTTCTCCTCCCTGCGCTGGCATGATCCAGATCAGGTTCGACGGTCGAAGCGTGGATCGCTTCCTCTCAGCCCGGCTCACCGGACTCCCGTGGTCGTGCCGTCGAGTATAGCGGCCGGCGGGGTACCGTAGGCGGGTGAGCACCGACGCGGACGAGCTGCTGCGGAGCCTGGCGGGCGACGACGCCGACCCGTCCGGCCCCAGGCCCGCGCTGGGGTGGGTCGATGTGCGTACCGTCGGCACGCACTCGATGCCCGTGCCGGCCGGCCCCGATCTGCTCGCGCACCGCCCGCACCGCTCGCCGCTGCGTGCGCTCGCATGGATCGTCTCGGTGCTGGCGCTGTGCGTCGCGTACGTCGGCGCGACGCTGCTGTGGCCTGCCGAGTCGATCGCGCTGACCGTGTCCCCGGCCGAGCAGGCGCCGCTGGCGGCTCCTGCCGCCGCGCCGGCGTGGCCGGCGGAGGGCTCCGCCGCGGTCGGCGTGGCGGGCTTCGAGGGGTCCCTGGCCACGACGACGGATGCGGCATCCATGGCGAGCATCACGAAGGTCGTCACCGCCCTGCTCGTGCTCGATCGGATGCCGCTGGCCGTGGGCGAGCAGGGTCCGTCGTACGCGTTCACCGAGGCCGACCAGGAGGACTACCTGACCTACCTGTACCGCGACGAGTCGGCGCTGGACGTGCCCGTCGACGGGACCCTGACGCAGTACCAGCTGCTGCAGGGCATGCTCATCGGCTCGGCCGGCAACTACGCCGACCGGCTCGTGACCGAGCTGTGGGGCTCGACCGAGAGCTTCGTGCTCGACGCGCAGGCGTGGCTGACCGGCCACGGCATCGCGGGGATCACGATCGTCGACCCGACCGGTCTCGACCCGGCCAACGCGGCAGCGCCGGCGGCGCTCATCGCGCTCGCGCACGAGGCGCTGAGCAACCCGGTCATCGCCGAGATCGTGCGCACCCCGCTCGTGGAGCTGCCCGGGGTCGGCGCAGTGGAGAACACGAACGACCTCCTGACCGACCCGTCGATCGCGGGCATCAAGACCGGGAGCCTCGACGACGAGTTCAGCCTGCTCGCGGCCAAGGACGTCGCCGTGGCCGGCGCCACGGTGCGCGTGTACGCCGTCGTCCTCGCCCAGCCCGACGACTCGACCCGCGACGAGACGGCCGCGGCGTTGCTGGATCAGACCGCCGCCGAGCTCGCCCAGCCCGCATCGATCCCGGCCGGCACGGTCGTGGCGACCGTGACGAGTCCGTGGGGCCGGTCGTCGCAGGCGATCACGGATGCCGCGGCCGACGTCGCGCTGTGGAACGGTGCCACCGCGACCGTCACGCCGCAGGTCGAGGTCGTCGACCGGACCGCCGGGGCGACGGTGGGAGAGCTCGTCGTGGCGGGCCCGCTCACGAAGGCCTCGGTGCCGGTGCGGCTCACCGTCGACATCCCGCCGCCGTCGGGCTGGTGGCGACTGACCCACCCGCTGCAGGTGTTCGGGCTCGCCGACTGAGCCGCCGCGGACTCCGCCGCTGCGACCTCAGACGAAGCGGACGGTCTGCTGCAGGCGCGTGCGCACGTCGAACAGCTCGTTGCCGCCGATCTCGCGCGCGCCGGTCATGCCGCGACGCAGCACGGTCGACAGCGCCGAGCGCGACACCACCGCGACCGGCAGGCCCCTGACCTTGCCGAGCTCGGCGATCGGCGCCTCGACGTCGTCGTCGGGCAGCACCACCAGCGCCCCGCTGAACCGCACCCGCGCGGTACGCGCGACCGCGCGGGTGCACGCGACCAGCCCGGCGATCGGAGCCCCGGCGACCGCGTCGCCCACGAGCTCGCCGCGGCGCACGCGCACCGGGGCGCCGAAGTCCTCCGACAGCACGGCGTACAGGCCGCTCGGCCCGAGCACGACGTGGTCGACCTTGGCCTCCGGGTCGCGGGGGTCGGCGGCCAGGTCGTGCCACACCGTGTAGCCCATGCCGAGGTCGGCGACGATGCGGGCCGTGGCCTCCTCGGCGAGCGCGTCGGCCAGCAGCCGCCGCAGCTCGCGCGGGGCCGAGCGCACCAGGGCCGGGTCGTACGGGTCGGCCAGCTCCACACCGCGCCCCGCCCACTCCCGCATGAGGGCGAGGTAGCGCTCGCGCCGCCAGCCGCCCGGGTGTCCGAGCGAGCGCGCGCGGGGCCGCGTATCGGCCGGGCGGGCCGGCGGGCGCCACGCGGGAGCCTCCGGCGCGAACGACGGGGTCTGGCCGAACCCGTGGCCGCGGTCGTAGGCGGCCCGCGCCGCGGGGTCGCCGACGAGCTCCCAGGCGCGCTGCACAAGCACGAACTGGGCCGCGTCGCCGCCGGTGTCGGGGTGGGTCTGCCGCAGCCGCAGCCGGTACGCGCGGCGCAGGGTCTCGTCGTCGGCGTCCCACGCCACGGCGAGGATCTCGTACGCCGACGAGGACAACGGGCTGTCGAACACGGCGGGTCACCCCCACAGCGCCGGAGCGTCGGCGAAGGCGGATGCCACGGTCTCGGCCCGCACGTCGGCCGGGCGGGCGGGGCTCCAGCGCGGCGCACGGTCCTTGTCGACCAGCTGCGCGCGGATGCCCTCGACGAGGTCGGGCTGCGTGCGGGCGAACCACCTCACGAGCCCGTACTCCTGCTCCAGCGCGGCGCGCAGGCCCGGCAGCGTCCGCGCGCGCCGCACCGCGACGAGCGTGACGGCCAGGGCTGTGGGCGAGAGCTCTCCGAGCAGCCGCGCGGTGCGGGATGCCGCCTCCTCCGGCCGCGCGTGCAGCCGGTCGACGATCTCCGGCACGGTGTCCGCCGCGAACGCGTCGTCGATCCAGGTGCGCTCGGCGACGAGGGCCGATGCAGGAGCTGCCACGGCCGCACGCGCCACGACGTCGGCGGGGTCCGGCTCGGTCGCGAGTGCCTCCACGAGCGTGCCGAGGCGGTCGGACGGCACGAGCCGGTCGGCGAGGCCGACCGCCAGCGCGTCCGCGGCATCCATCGTCGTGCCGGTGAGGGCGAGATACTCGCCGAGGCGTCCCGGCGCGCGAGCGAGCAGGAGCGACCCGCCGACGTCGGGGGTGAAGCCGATGCGGGTCTCCGGCATGGCCAGGCGCGATCGCTCGGTCACCACGCGCACCCGCGCGTGCCCGGCCAGCCCGATGCCGCCGCCCATCGTGATGCCGTCGGCGAGCGCGACCACCGGCTTCGGATACTCGGCGATGCGGGCGTTGAGCGCGTACTCGGCGCGGAAGAACTCCGCGGCCTGCTCGTGGCGGCCCGCGACCAGGTGGTCGTAGAGGGCGCGCACGTCGCCGCCGGCGCACAGCCCGCGCTCCCCCGCCCCGTCGAGCACCACGACCGCCACGACCGGATCGTGCTCCCACGCGTCGAGGGCGGCGCGGAGCGCGACGATCATGGCCGCGTCGAGCGCGTTGATGGCGCGCGGGCGGTCGAGCGTGAGCCGGCCGGCGTGCCCGTCGACGAGGGCACGGACGTGGGGGCTGTCGCTCACACCCGCCACGTTACCCCGGACGGGCCCGTCGACCGCCGGCGTGCGCATGCGACGGTCAGTCGGGAGCCTGTGTGGCGGTCGGATGGGTCGCGATCGCCCCGGTGGCCAGCTCCACGACGTCGGTCGGCTCGTCCTCCGCCTTCAGGCGCAGGGCCTGCTGCAGCGCGGTGCCGTGCCGAGTCGTCAGCACCACTCGCTGGAACTCGCCGTCCCCGTCGAGGTCGATCACGGCGGCCGGTCGGCGCCGCCGCACGAGCACGAAGTCCAGTCCCCCCGACGCCTTCCACGTGCCCATCGCCAGCACCCCTGGCACGTGCGAGCCGCGCGCACGAACGCCGCGCAGCCACGTCCAGGCGTCGTCGGTGAGCTGCACGGTGCGAATGCTCGACCGCGCGATCCGGACCGCCTCGCCGCGGAACGCGAGGGCGCGCTCGGTGGCTGAGAGCACGACCTCCAGCTGCGTCGAGTCCAGCAGCAGAGTGACCATGCTCCCAGTCTGCCAGCAGCGGCCTCGGCGTTTGCTCACAGACCGGCAACGATCCCGGTCCGCACCAGCGCGACGATCCGGTCGCGGCCGCCTCAGGCGCTCAGCTCGTCCGAGGCATGCGGCAGCGGCAGCGCCGAGACCGCGTCGACGAGCCCCGGCACGGTCTGTTCCCGCGCGACGACGCGCACGCCCAGACCCGCGTGTCGAGCGTCCTTCGCCGTCCACGGCCCGATCGCCGCGATCACGGTCTCGTCGGGGATCTCCGGGAACTGCTCGCTGAGCTGGGTCGCCACCGATCCGCTCGTGACGAGGATCGCGTTGATGCGGCCGGTGCGCACGTCGCGCGCGATGCGCTCGGTGACCGGCACGCCCACGGTGCGGTAGGCCACGACGCTGCGCACGTCATGCCCCGCGTCGGCGAGCATGGTGGTGAGGATCGGACGCGCGCCCTCGCCGCGGAGGGTCAGGATGCGCCGCGGCGCGCTGCCCTGCTCGAGCTCGATGAGCCGACGGGCCATGCCCGCGGCGGAGTTGTCCTCGTCGGGGACGAGGTCGACGCGATAGCCGACGGCGGCGAGGGCCGCCGCGGTGGTCTCGCCGACGGCGGCGACGCGAGTGGATGCCGGGATCACGGCCCGGTAGGCGTAGAGCACGTCGACGGTCGTGGCGCTCGTCACGGTCAGCCAGTCGAAGGCGCCCGCGGCGAGGTCTGCCAGCGACGTCTCCAGCGTGGCCTGATCGGCGGAGGGCGCGAAGTTGATGAGCGGGGCGATCACCGCGACCGCACCCTGGGCGCGCAGCGTGGCCGCGACTCCGTCGCCCCACGGTCCGCCCCGGGGCACGAGCACCCGCCAGCCGGCCAGCGGCTTGTCCGGCGGGGTGGACTGTGCGTTCATGGGGTGGACTCTCGTATCGCGGTCGGCCGCCCCGAGTGCGAGCGGCCCGGCGAGCGCGGGGACGCGCTTGCCGGCAGCATGTGCGCCGTCGCCGCTGCCTGGACCGAGCATACTCCTCCCCCCACGCGCGCCCGTGCGCACCGCAGGGGTCAGCGCGTGTACAGGCGGACGAACCCCCACACGACCGTCCCGACCGCGAGCGCGACGCCCGCCGCCGCGGCGGCGGCCGCCACCGGCTTCTGCTGGGCGAACGCTCGCGCCCGCTTCGACGCGCGGTCCACCGCACGGTCGACGCGCCGCGGGACGTTGGCCTTCTCCTCGATGGCCGCCAGGGCGGCCTTGAGCTCGGCGCGCGCCTTCTCGACCGGGTCGGCGATGCCGAGTGCCACGGCGGTACGGGGAAGCTCAATGCTCATCGACGGCGTCCTTCACGATGCGTGCGTCGACGGTGATCGCCTGCACGGGGTTCTGCGAACGGGTGAGGCGCTTCATGCGCGCGACGCCCATGAGCGCGAACACGACCGCGATCACGAGCAGCAGCACCAGCACGATCAGCGCGGCCAGCCACCCCGGCATCCAGATCGCGAGGATCATGATGAGCATCGCGCCCAGCACCGGAATGGCCCAGAACGCGAAGAACAGGGCCACGAGGAACCAGGCGCCGCCCATTCCGGCGTCTTTGCCGGCCTTCTTGGCCCAGCTCTTCGCCGAGTCGATCTCGGCCACCACGAGGTTGCGGACAAGCTCGGGGATCTCTCCGATCAGCGCGAACAGGCTGTCGTCGGAGCGATCGCGATAACCACGGGGCGTGGTCATGTCAGTCGTCCACTGCGTCGCGGAGCGCGTCGGCGGCGCGCGCGACCTCGTCCGCCGAGGTCTGCGCCGCCCGCTTCACGTCGCCCTTCGAGTCCTTGCCGGCTTTGATCGCCGCGTCGAGCTTCTGCCCGGGCGTGCCCTTCTTCGTGGCGGCCCTGGTCACCTTGACCGCGCCGTCCCACAGGGCACCCGGCAGGGCGAGCGCGGCCGACGTGCCGAACTCCTTGGCCTTGCCGACCTGCTTCTGCACCGGGGCGAGGTTCCACAGCTTGAGGAAGCCGTCCTTGATCTGCTCGTATCGCTCGCGCCCCGCGCGCGAGCCGAGGACGTAGCCCGCGGCCAGTCCCACGACGATGCCAACCTTGCCCCTCATGGGGTCTCCTCACGCTCGAGTGTGCTGGTCTCCCACCAGATTAACGCTGTATTCCGATTCCGGCATCCGTTGCGTCACGGGGCGTCACCGCACGCGCGCACCCCACAGTGCACCGTCGCGCACCCGGAGGGCCTCGGCGCGCGCTCCCGTGACGACCCGGGCCAGGCCGCTGCCGGTCACCCACGCCCCGGCGACCGCCAGACCCGGCTCGGCCTGCACGGCACCGCCGACCTCGGCGGCCAGCTCCGCACGGCCGACGACGGACTCGGGCGGTGCGAGCGGGAAACGGGCGCGATGGGCGGCGACGACCTGTGCGGAGCCGAGCGGGATTCCGAGCAGAGCGGATGCCTCGTCCACCGCAACGGCGATCGCGTCGGCGTCGGCGTTCGGGCCGGTGGTCGCGGCGGTGCCGGTGTCCGGGCCGGCGCCGGCGGGGAGCGTGACGCGCAGCACGTGCCGGCCGGGCAGCGCCCCGGCGAGCCATGGCCAGGCGGCGGTGGCGTGCACGAGCCCGCGCGCGGCGGTCGCGCGGGCCGGATACACCGCGTGGCCGCGGGGCGCGGCGTCGAGCGCCGGCTCGGCGACCACCAGTGTCACCACGTCGACGTCGGCGGCGGGCGAGGCGGGTGGAAGCGCGAGCGCGGGCGAGAGGAGCCGCCGTGCGGCCTCCTCGTCGGTGGCCACGATCAGCAGCGCGCTCGTGAGCGTCTCGACACCCGCATCCGCCTCGGGGGCGTCCGCATCGTCGGGGACGGCCGCGTCGGTCGTGTCGTCAGGGGCCGCATGTGCGACCGCGCCCGTGTCGACGGACGCGTCGCCTGCGTCGTCGAGGGCGGTGTCGGCACCGGCATCGGTCTCCGCGGCGCGTCCGGTCACGGTCCAGCCCGTCTCGTCGGGTCGGATCGCCTCGACCCGGAACCCGGTGCGCACCTCGGCGCCGAGTTCGACGAGGCGCCGTGCGAGTGCGGAGACGAGGCGGTGCATGCCGCCCTCGATCGAAGCGCGACCGGGCTCGCCGCCGTCCGCGAGCAGCTGCGCGACCGCGCCGCCGAGCGATCCGGTGCGGGTCAGCGCGGCGTTCAGCCCCGGGGCGGCGAGGTCGACGTCGATGCGGTCGGGGTCGACGCCGAACACTCCGCGGGTGACCGGGCGGACCATGGTCTCCAGCACCGGAGCGCCCATGCGGCTGCGCACCAGCACGCCCAGGCGCCGCTCGTGCCCGATCGTCAGCGGCGGGCGGAGGCGATCGAGATAGGCGCGCCAGGCGCCGCGCCATCCGATCAGGCGCCGGACGTCGTCGGCCCAGGGGTTCGCAGGGATGCCGAGCACCGTCTCGGGCGGCAGCGGCGCGGCCCCGCCGGGCAGGCCCGCGATCCAGCGCCCGCCCGGCGCCGGGCGGACGACGGCCTCCCCCAGGCCCAGCTCGTCGGCGAGCGCCTGCACGGCACCGCCCGCGGTCGCGAAGCCGTCGGCGGCGAGATCGACCGTGACTGCGTCGAGCTCCGCCGCAGCGATGCAGCCGCCGAGCCGGTCGGAGGCTTCGAGCACGGTCACCGGCATCCCGACCTTCGCGCACTCCCACGCCGCGACGAGCCCGGCGATGCCGCCGCCGACGACGGTCACGCGCGTGCTCCGGGCGAGGGCGACGAGCTCGGGCTCTTCGGACATGGCCTCCATCCTCGCACCGGAGCGCACCCGAGCGGCACGACGAGTGACGATAGGACCGCTGGCCCTGCATGTCACCGACGACCCGGTCACCGCGCAGGTCGAACCATGGCGGTGTCATCCGGTGGCTCAAAGCCGAATCGTCGATACAACGCGTGTGCGTCACCGGTGAACAGCGTCCATCTGAAGCCGGCTCCGGGCCCATCATCGATCATGAGCTGCACGAGGCGCTTGCCGAGCCCGCTGCCGCGGTGACCCCCGACCACGAAGACGTCTGCAAGGTATGCGAAGTTGACGCCGTCGGACACTGCCCGCGCGAAGCCGACCTGCTCTCCGGTGTCGCGCCGGTAGGCACCGACGACGCGCCACGCACCCGCGATCTGCGCCTCGACATCGGCGCGACTGCGCTGCCGACCCCAATAGGCCTCGGTCGACAGCCAGCCCCACACCACGTCGGGCTGAATGCGGGACGGGTCATCGTCGAGGTCGTACTCCATCCAAAGCACCCTACGGCAGCAACGCGCAGTCTGCTGCAGCGTCTGCCAGGTGAGCGTCGAGCGTCAGCAGCCGGCACTGCACGGCTCGGGCAAGCACGACATACATCGCGTCGTAGGCGCTGATGTTGTGCCGCAGCGAGTAGACGGAGGGAAGCAGAGACATCATAGGAACCTGCTCCACCCCGAGTTCCTCGAACTCCCGAAAGGCCCGCAGCGCCTGCTCGTCGGTGATCTGTCGACTGAGCGACCATCCGCGGATCACCGAGGCGACTTCGGCGGTGAGATGCTGCGGTGCGAGGAGTTCGTGCCCGTCGAGCAGAAGAGCGGCTCGGCGACCAGCCTCGGTGCCGAACAGGATCTCGGCGACCGCGGACGCATCGACGACGAGGGTCATCGAACGGGCCGTTGCTCCGCAAGCACCCCAGTCGCCGGGTCGAGTGTCGCGACCGGCCGGCCCGCGATGCGCTCAAGCAGTTCGGCACGACTCGGACGCGTCGCGAGGCGGTCGAGCTCGCGCAGCAGGTAGTCGCTCAGCGAGCGGCCCTCGAGCGCGGCCTTCGCCTTGAGCGCGCGGCTCGTCTCATCGGAGACGTTCCGAACCTGAATCGTGGTCATGCTTTCAGCATACGAGACATGTTAAGTGCATGCAACAAGGCCGGCTCCACGGATGTCAGACTGTCCTCATGGCTCTGCACATCACCGACGATCCCGCCGCCGACGAACTGCTGACCGACGACCCGCTGGCCCTGCTCATCGGCATGCTGCTCGACCAGCAGGTGCCCATGGAGACCGCCTTCACCGGCCCCCTGAAGATCAAGGAGCGCACCGGCTCGCTCGACG
Organism: Microbacterium sp.; assembly: GCF_047605725.1. Classification (GTDB taxonomy): domain Bacteria; phylum Actinomycetota; class Actinomycetes; order Actinomycetales; family Microbacteriaceae; genus Microbacterium. Next base: position 3,240 of record NZ_JASGFE010000061.1, on the reverse strand, counting down.
CCGCCGCGCTGTCGGGCTACGACCCCGAGGCATTCGCGACCGTGTTCAAGACCACGCCCGCGGTGCATCGGTTCCCGGGATCGATGGCCGGTCGCGTGCAGTCGCTGTGCCACGCGATCGTCGCGGACTGGCACGGCCATGCCGCCGCGCTGTGGACCGACGGCGACCCGGACGGCCCCGAGGTGCTGCGACGCCTGAAGGCGCTGCCGGGGTTCGGCGAGCAGAAGGCGAAGATCTTCCTCGCCCTGCTCGGCAAGCAGTACGGGTATCGCGGCGCGGGCTGGCGCGAGGCATCCGCCCCGTACGGCGAGGAGGGCTCGTTCCGCTCCGTCGCCGACATCGTCTCGCCCGACTCGCTCGCGAAGGTGCGCGAGCACAAGCGGGCGATGAAGGCCGGAGCGAAGGGCTGACCACCATGGAGATCACCGACGAGGACGTGTCGACCCGGCTGCAGAAGGTCGCCCCGGCGGCCCGCAGGCGGGATGCCGAAACCCTGCTGGCCCTCATGGGCGAGGCCACCGGGGCCTCACCGCGCGTGTGGAGCGGCGGCATCATCGGCTTCGGCACCTACCACTACCGCTACGAATCCGGCACCGAGGGCGACTCCCCCGCGGTGGGGTTCGCCGCCCGCAAGAACGCGACGACCGTCTATCTCGCCGACGGGGTCGGCGCGCACGCCGATGCGCTCGCCACGCTCGGCGACCACTCGACGGGGGTCGGATGCCTCTACCTCAAAGACCTCGGCAAGGTCGACCTCGACGTGCTGCGCGGCATCGTGGCGACCGCGTTCCAGACCCTGACCGCGGGAACGTACGGCAAGCGCGCCCGTCAGGGCGGCGCGGGCGTCTGAGCCCCGGCATCCCGCCCCCTCACCCCCCCGCCCCCCTCACCCGCCCTCCTCACCCCCCGCCCGGTCACTGCTCCCCGCAGCGAGTCACTGCTTCCGCTGCGAGTCACTGCACTGCAGCACAGTGACTCGCAGTCAAGACAGTGACTCGGCGCCAAAGGCGACGCGCACGAGTCACACAACGCGCGTCCCGACCCGCCGCGAGGCCCGTGGGCGACCCGGCGCGCGGGCACACACGCTCAGCGGTTCTGCTGCGCGAGGAGGGTGGCGGCGCTCGGCACCCGGAACGCGAGGCCGCCCCAGCCGTGCACGATCCACGCCACGAGCATCAGCAGGAACGGCAGCGGGACCGCGGGCACGAACAGCAGCGGCACGGCGAGGCCCGTGAGGTAGGAAAGCACCGCGAGCGCGATCAGGATGCCGTCGAACCACGCCAGCGCGCTGCGCCGCGCGAAGCGCCACACCGCCCGCGACACAGAGCGGTCGGCGAGCGGGCGCAGCACGCCCGTGAGCACCAGCGCGAAGCCGATGAGCCCCACGAACGCCCCCGCACGGACGATCACCGCGGGATTCTGCTCCAGCGCGGCGGAGTCGCCGCCGAGGTTCCCGATGATGCCGAAGAACAGCAGCGGCACGACGAACGCGACCAGCAGCAGCCAGCCGAGCACGCGACGCAGCAGCAGGTACACCGATAACCGGGCCAGCAGCGGAGGCACCACCGCGGTCGGCATGACGCGCAGACTCGACAGCGCCGTCGCGATCGCCTCGGCGCGATGCCCGGCCGTGAACTGCGCGGTCAGCACCTGCTGCTGCAGCGACGGGTCCGTCGGGTCGAGGGCAGCGGCATCCCGCATCACCCGATAGCCGCGCTGCCGCTGAGCGGGGTCGGCCAGATACACCCGCGAGAGGGCGACCAGCGCCTGCGCGCGCTCCCCCGGGTCGGCGGGGGCGAGCTGGATCGCGGCCATGGCCTGCGCTTCGGCGGCCGGGAAGTCGCGAAGGTCGGTCAGCGCGGCGGCGAGCTTGGCGCGATGGCTCCACTCCTCGGGCTCGAGCTGCACGGCGGCGGTCGCGGCGTCCCTCGCCTCGGCCGCGCGCGTGCCGTCGAGACCGATCACGCGCGACAGCGCCGCGAAGGCGGCCGCACGGGTGGCCGTGCCGGCGTCGCCGGTGGCCATGCGCGCGTACCGCTCCGCCTCGGCGAGGTTGCCGACGGATGCCTCCGTCTGAGCCAGCAGGATCAGCGCATCGCCGTCGGTGGGGTTCTGCGCCAGCGCGCCCTGCAGGAGCTCCCGCGCCTTGGCGTACTGGCGCGTCTGGAGGTGCATCAGGGCGTCGACGCGGGGATCGGCATCCATCCGTCAGATCCGATGCTTCTTCAGATACGACCGCAGCTGCGCGAACGTGCCGTCGTCGACGCCGTACTCCAGCACGGGCTTGATCTGCTCGAACCACGAACGGGTCGACGGGACGACCCGGGATGCCGCCTGCTCGACGTCGTAGGTCGTGATCATGCGCGGCACGCCCTCGCGCAGCGAGTCCATGAACGCCTGCTCGATCGCGGTGTCGACGACGTAGGAGAGGTCGGCGCCGGAGAACTCCGCGGTGCGCGCCGCGACGGTCGACACGTCGATCGCGGCAGCCGGCTTGTCGCGCAGGCCGATCCGCACGATCGCCTCGCGCGCCGGCTCGTCGGGCGGGAGGATCAGCACGGTCCGATCGAGCCTGCCGGGGCGGCGCAGCGCCGGGTCGATGTCCCACGGGCGGTTGGTCGCCGCCAGGACGTACACGCCGTCGTTGGAGGCGCCGACGCCGTCGAACTCCTCCAGCAGCTGGCTCGTGACCATGCGCAGTCCCTGCGCGAACGCGTTGCCCGAGGTGCGGCGCCCGCCGACCGCGTCGAACTCGTCGAAGAAGATCACGCACGGCCGGGTGCGGCGCGCGGTCTCGAACAGCTCGTGGATCGCCTTCTCGGTCTGGCCGCGGTACTCGCCCATGATGTCGGCGAGGGTCGCGTGCACGAAGCTCGCGCCGAGCTCGCCGGCGATCGCCCGCGCGATGAACGTCTTTCCGCAGCCGGGCGGGCCGTACATCAGCAGGCTCCCGCGCGGCTGCTTGCCGAACATGCGGGCGAGGTCGGGGTTGCGCATCGGCGCGAGGAAGGACGCCTCGAGGTGCCGCTTGACCTCGGTCATGCCTGCGACGTCGGCGAGGGTCACGGTGGGGCGCTCGACGTCCCACACCCGGGTCTCCTGCGCCTGCGGGTCGCCCGCCGCGGCCAGGCGCTGCGGCGGCTGGGGGTTCTGGTGCGGGGGCGCGGGCGGAGCGGATGCCGGGGGCACCTGGTCCGCGCCGACCGGCGGAGCGCCGGGCGGGGGCGCGGCGGCGGGCGG
>NZ_JASGFE010000060.1:0-17007 GCF_047605725.1 Microbacterium sp. | reverse complement strand
TGCCGTTGCGCAGCTTCACGCGGGCGACCTTGCGCATCGCCGAGTTCGGCTTCTTGGGCGTCGTGGTGTACACGCGGGTGCACACGCCCGCCTGCTGCGGGTTCGATCGCAGTGCCGGCGCCTTGGTCTTGGAGACCTTCGGCGAACGACCCTTGCGAACCAACTGCTGAATGGTTGGCACGTTCTCTCCTTGTTCGTTCCGCACCGGCCTCGGGCCGGCGCAGTGTGCTGCACGGTGACAGCGATCGTGGTTTCACCACAGATCCACCGGCACGCCGTGAAAGGCGGGCCTTCGGTGGTGGATATGCCGTGGGGGCGGCCTGTTCGCAGGCCGGTCCCTGAGTGCGACGCGCGGCACCGGCTGTCGCGCCGAGGCGCGCAGGACGGCGCGCGTGAGCGCACACCCGCTCAATCGTACGCGTGTGAGCCGGAGCGGTCAAACGCGCGGCATCCGCGTGCCCCGTCGTGCCGCGTGGCGCCCGTCACGCCCCGCGTGCCCCGCCAAGCCCCGTCGTGCGTCGTGCGCCCCGTCGTGCCCGTCGCGGCCCGCGTGCCCCGTGCCTCGCGTTCCTGCCAAGCCCCGCCGAGTCACTGCTCTCCCACGCGAGTCACTGCTCCCGCGTCGAGTCACTGTGCTGGAGCGCAGTGACTCGGCACTTTGGCAGTGACTCGCGGGGGTGAGGGGTGGGAGCCCGGGCGCGAGGCAGAGGGAGGGCGGGAGAGCGGGAGAGCGGGAGAGCTGCGGGGCGGGAAGGCGGGAAGGCGGGAAGGCGGGGTCAGCGGGCGATGCGGACCAGGCGCAGCTCGACGTCGCCGAGCAGGAGCCGCTCCGGAACGGGCACCGCTACCCCGGGCGGCACCTCCGCGGCGACGCCCTGCTCGCCCACCACGACGCCGTTCGTGGAGTGGAGGTCGACGACGAGCCACTGGTCGCCGTTCCGCTCCAGTCGCGCGTGGGTCTTGGAGAGCGTGCGGGTGGGGTCGTGCACCGCGATCAGCTGCGCGTCCGGGCAGTCGGCCGGCGGCTCGGGGTGGCGTCCGACGATCACCACGTCGGCGACGAGTTCGACCGGCGGGGCGGATGCCGCGACCAGCTGCCACCGCGGCAGCCGCCGCCGCGCGATGACCGTGTGCTCCACGTCGTCGAGCGACACCTCGACCGCGGTGCGCGGTGCACCCGCCGAAGGCGAGCCGACGACCGCCGAGACCTCCGCGGCCGGGTCGAGGCCCGTGTCGGCCGGACCGGGCGGGGCCCAAGGCTCGGGTCGCGGACGAATCGCCGCGGACGGCACCTCGCCGGACGGTGTCGGCGGCATGTCCTCGGCGTCGAGAGGTGCGGCGTCGCCGACGGATGCCGGGTCCTCGTCCGCGCGGATCTCCTCCGCCGCGGCGCCGCGGCCGGGCACGACCGAGATCGGCTCGTCCGGCGGCGGCAGCGGGATGATGCGGATCGACGGCGCGGTCGGCGGGCGGGCGACGTCGCCGGCCCACAGCGCAGGCCCGCCGGAGCGGCCGGGCCCCGCGCTCGTGGCCGCACTCCCCGACGGCGAGACCGACGAGGCGGCAGGTGCCCCGGACCCCGAAACAGGCACCGCCGCGCCCGAAACAGGCACCCCCGCGCCCGAAACAGGCACCCCCGCGCCCGAAACAGGCACCCCCGCGCGCGGAACGGGCACCGTCGGCGGACGCCGCCCCAGCCAGCGGGACGATCCGAACCCGAGCACGCTCGCCCAGACCGGGAAGGCCACCACCGAGAGCGCGGTCATCGCGGCGCCGTGCCCGAATCCGGGGTTCAGCCGGTGCACCGCGATCGTCTGCAGCACGAGCACGACGAGGCTCCCGACCCCGGGCACGAGGCCGAGCAGGATCAGCCACGGCGAGAACCCGCCCCACGCGAGCACCGTCGCCGGGGCCAGGACCGGGACCCAGGCCCGCCACGGCTCCTCGCCGAGCTTTCGGAACACGGCGGCCAGGGCCAGGGCCGTCCACACGTACAGGACGATCACGGCGGCCACGGCGAGCAGCCACGTCAGAGCCGCCAGCGAGTCCACCGAGGTCGTCGTCATGACAGGGTGCGCCGGCGTCGCGCGGACGACCGGCTCCTCCTCTCCGCGGCAGGCGTCCCGACCCGTCGGGGCTCGACGAGCCGGAGGAACGATCTCAACGATACGGCCGAGCGCAGGCGCTGCCACCGTCCGACCGGGATCGCACGGCGCTCGGCGTCGACGAGCCGCCAGTACTCGTCGGCCTCGTCGGCGGTCGCCCCGCCCGCCGAGAACACCGCACGGTCGGCGGCGGTCGCCAGCAGCGTCGCCGACTCGCCCTCGATGCTCGCCGCCGCCTCCAGCCGGGTGAGCCGGCGCGGGGTGTGGCGGCCGGCATCCGCCGTGGCGTCGAGGTACTCGTCCCAGCCGCCCGCGATGCGCGCGGCCGGGTCGGGGCGTCGACGGCGTGCGCGCCGACGCAGCGCCTTGGCGCCGACCACCAGGAGGAACGGACCGAGCAGCACGACCACGACGCCCGCCACCGCGCCCGCCACGCGCAGCACCGGCCAGAGCCAGGAGAGGTCGACGGCGTCGTCCGGCCGCTCGTCGGGATTCACGTCGTCGTCCTGGGCCGGCCGCGGCGGGGCCACCTCGGCGACGGCGTCGGGACGGACCTGGGTGGCGACCTCGGGGTCGCGCTGCTGGGTGACCTCCAGGCTCGGGAAGCGCTCGTGCTGCGGGGTCACATCGATCGGGATCCACTGGTCCGAGGCGGTCCGCACCTCGACCCAGGCGGCGAGGTCGCCGGCCCGGCACACGTTGCCCTCGCACGAGGGGAGGTCCGCGTCGGCGGACTGCAGGCGGGCCCCCACCACGATCCGCGCCGGGAAGCCGAGCTCCTGCGCCATCAGGGCCACCGCGACCGCGAACTGCTCGTCGTCGCCGATCGCCGCCACCGCGTCGCCGGATGCCGCGACGCGAGGATCCGCCTCACGTTCCAGCAGCGCGCGGAACAGCTCCTCGATCCGCCCCAGCGAGTGCCCCGCGGCGCTCGGCTGGAAACGGTACCCGTCGAGCCCGGCCGCCCAGGCAGGCGGCTCCTCGCCGATCGACAGGGCATGGCTGAGATAACCGCGCTCGCGCAGCAGCGCGACGAGCCCGGCCAGTGCGGCACCGCCGCTGCCCTGCACGTGCTCGTCCATCCAGGCCCGCAGCGTCACCGGCGGCTCGACCTCCGCGACCGCGCCGCCCGGGGCCTGGGCGGAGGCCAGGTCGGCGGTGGCGGGCTCGACCGCCCGCAGCCGGTAGCGGTCGCCGCTGTGCCAGGCGAAGGTCTGCACCGCGGCGCGCGCCGAGTCGCTGTAGTAGAACCCGTCGGCGAGCGCGCTCGCGTGCGCGCCGACGAACTCCACCGACTCCAGGGCGCCGGCCGTCGGCATCCAGAGCCCCTCCAGCCCGGCCACCTGCACCTGCACGTCCAGCGGCGCGCCCGGCCCGGCTTCGACCGCGGCGGGCACGCGGGCGAAGCGCGCCCCGGAGGCAGCAAGACCGGTGCGGTACACCGACCCGTCGTAGGAGTCCAGGGTCGCCAGGCGGATGCGGTCGGGCAGCGTGCCGGTCACCCGGAACAGCTCGGTGCCCTCGGTCCCCTCCTCGAACTGGGCGCGGAAGGCCGCGAGCGGGCTCACCGCGCGCGACAGCTCGACCTCCGGCCCCGCCGCGGCACGCAGGACGCTCCGCTCCCGCGTGTGCGCCGCGGCCGGGGCCACCACGAGCGCGGCCGCGACGGACACGACGACCATCCCGGCCCCGAGCGCGACCCGGCGCCCCTCGCCGTGCGCGGGCCGGCGCCGCACGCGCAGTCCCCCGGCTGCCGAAGCGCGCCGCAGGGCGATGCCGCGCTCCTCGCGGTGCCGCCAGGCCAGCCATCCGACGCCGGCCACGAGGGCGCCGACGCCGACGCCCGACTCGACCGGCGCGAACAGCGCGACCGGGCCGACCGACAGCGGCGCGCTGACCGTCGTGCGCCCGAACAGCAGACCGAACAGCGGGATCGCGAGGCCCGGCAGCACCGCGAGGTAGGAGACCCGGCCCTCCTTGAACGAGAGCAGGAGCGCCGCGCAGACCCCGACGAGGAAGACCACGAGCGCCGGGACGAGCAGGTTGCGGTACGACCCGACCGGCAGCGCCACGGTCAGCAGGTCCTTCCAGCCCACGACGAGCCCCGCCCCGAGCTCGCCGAGGCCGCCGAGCAGCTCCAGCGGGCCGCCGAGGCGGGACGGCACCGCCAGCGGCACCCCGGTGATCGCGATCGCGGCGGCCACGAGCCCGGCCGCCGCTCCCGCTCCCCACCCCTTGCGGACGACGGTCGCGGCGATCGCGGCGGCCATGACCACCGACGCGCCCACCAGCAGCAGGAAGGCGCCCGAGCGGTACACCGGCCACGCCGCGATCGCCCCGAGACCGGCCATGGTCGCGGCGTAGGCGGATCCGGCCAGCAGCCGGCGGCGAGGGATCATGACGACGCCCCTCGCAGCAGGAGCCCGGAGAGGTCCTCCAGGACGCCGATGGTGTGCACGGTCAGGTCGCCGAACACCTGCGTGCGGGGGTGGGCGCGCTGGTCGCACACGACGGCCAGCACGACGGCGTCGACGGGGAACGCCAGCGCCGCCTGGCGCAGCCGCGTGAGCCCGACCTGGGACCCGACCACGATCACGGCGACCGAGACGTGCGCGTCGGCCTCCGCGGTCAGCCGGCAGACCTCCTCGACCGGCATGGTGTTCGCGAGTCGCTGCACCTCGCAGAAGGCGTCCAGCAGCGGGCGCGGAGCGTTGGTGGGCAGGTGCCGGATCGCACGGAGGCGGTTGCGCACGACGCGCGGGATATCGGCGCCGACCACCACGTCGAGGTCGCGGGCGTCGCGCACCGCGTGCACCGCCAGCGAGGCGGCGGCGCCCACCGCGAGCTCGAACTCGTCGTCGGAGGCGTGCTCGCCCTCGGCGCAGCCGAGCACCACCACCGTGCGCGATCGCAGGGACTCCTCGAACTGGCGCACCATGAGCCGCCCGGTCTTCGCGGTCGACTTCCAGTGGATCTGCCGTCGCGCATCGCCCGGCGCGTACTCGCGGATCGCGTGGAAGGAGATGTCCGCGTCGACCAGGCGTCGTGTGGGGGCGCCGTCGAGATCGCGGATCAGGCCCGTCCCGATCCCCGGCAGCACCACGGTGCGCGGATGCACGTACAGCTCGTGGAGCTGCTCGAACGACCGCTCGCGGCGCACCAGCCCGATCGGGTCGGAGCGCACCGTCACGGCCGGCCCGACCACCACGACACCGCGGGCCTGCGGGGGAAGTTCGACCGTGCGGACCGTATCGCGCCCGGCGCGCAGCAGCGGCACGTCGAACTCGACGAGCCCCTCCCCGACCGGAACGTCGATGCGGCCCGGGAGCACCACGCGGTGGCCACGGTTGCGCACCCGCACGTGCACGCGGGCGCTCTGGCCCGCCACGATGCGCGCGTGGGCGAGCGCGAGCGCGACCTCGTACGCACGCGCACCGAACAGGAACGGGACGCTCAGCAGCAGCATCGCGGCCGCGGCCGCGCCCGCCACGACCCACTCCACCCAGCCCAGGGCAAGACCTCCCGCCATGCCCGCCGTCGCCGCCGCCAGGGCGAGCAGGCCCGCGGGCCGGATGGTGCGCCCCGCCCAGGCCGCCCCCGCGCGGGCGACCCCGCGCACGGCGCGCCAGAACGCCGCGGCCCGCACGACCGCGCCCACCACGCGCCGGGAGCCGATCGAGGTCGCCTCGGTGCGCTCGGCCGTGTCGCCCGAGCGCGCCGTCCGCGTCGTCTGGTCGGAGGTCACCGCCGACCCGCCTCTGTCCCTGGGGAGGTCACGACGGCTCCTGGCGGGTGGGCGGCGGGACATCCAGCAGCACCTCGCCGACGACCGCCTCAGCGGTGACCCCGTCGAACTCCGCCTCCGGGTGCAGGATCAGCCGGTGGGCCAGCACCGGGATCGCGAGGCGCTTGACGTCGTCGGGCGTCGCGTAGGTGCGGCCCTGCGCCGCCGCGCTCGTGCGGGTGGCGCGCATGAGCGCGAGGGCCGCCCTGATGCTGGCGCCCAGACGTACCTGATCGGCCGAGCGCGTGGCATCCACGATGCGCGAGATGTAGTCGAGCACGAGCGCGTCGACGTAGACGTCGGCGGCGAGCTCCGCCATGCCGACCAGCGCCTCGGGCGTGATGATCGGGGTCAGCTCGTCGGTGGCCACCGCGGCGCCGCCGAGGATGCGCATGGTGGCGGCGTGGTCGGGGTAGCCGAGCGAGGTGCGCAGGAGGAACCGGTCGAGCTGCGCCTCGGGGAGCCGGTAGGTGCCGGCCTGCTCCACCGGGTTCTGCGTGGCCAGCACGAGGAACGGCACGCCCACCGGGCGCGTGATCCCGTCGATGGTGACGCGCCGCTCCTCCATGACCTCCAAGAGGGCCGACTGCGTCTTGGGACTTGCGCGGTTGATCTCGTCGGCGAGCACGATCGTGGCGAAGACGGGGCCGGGATGGAAGTCGAACTCGCCGGTCTTCTGGTCGTAGACCGTGATGCCTGTGATGTCGCCCGGAAGCAGGTCGGGCGTGAACTGGATGCGGGTGGTCGTGCCCTGCACGGATTGCGCGATCGCTCGCGCGAGCGAGGTCTTGCCGGTGCCCGGCACGTCCTCCAGCAGCACGTGCCCCTCGCTCAGGAGCGCCGTCAGCACCAGCTCGACGATATGGCGCTTGCCGAGCACGGCGCGCTCCACGTTGTCGGCGAGCCGCGCGAAGGTCTGCGCGAACCAGGTGGCCTGCTCTGAAGTGATGGTCATGTCGGGTCCTCGGTTCACGGGGCGGACGGGAGGTTGGGGGTGCAGACGGCGGAGAAGGATGCCACGGCCGGATCGAGCGCCCAGCCCTGGCCGGACCAGTCGACGCGCACGCCGATGCCGCTCACGCTCGCCGCTCCCACCGGGACCACCCACGGGTCCTCGCCGGCGGGCAGGAGCGCGCCGGCGGCATCGCGGTACTGCACGGCATCGGCGAAGAAGGAGACGTTCGCCAGTCCCCCGGACGACGACGCCTGCCGGACCAGCTCGCTGCCGCCCACGCACGGCTCGACCCACCAGTTCGCGTGCACCTGGTACGGAGCGCTTCCCGGCGCCGGCCCCACCGCACCCCACGCGGACTGCCACCAGCCGGCGACGTGCTCGTACCGCACCGTGATGCCGGGGTCGGCGTCGAACACGCCGGACGGATAGCCCGAGAAGCGCGCGACGTTCTCGTTCGGCAGCGGCTCTGCCGAGGTCGGCTCGGCGTCGATCGTCCAGTTCGCCCGGTCGCCGTCGTAGTGCGGCACCGGGCCGACCACGAACGTGTAACCGGCCGGCGCGGCACCGCTCTGCACGGCGCGCACGTCGGCGCTGACGGTCACCCGGCCGAACGACTGGCCGTCGAACCACGACTCCGCGCACAGCACGAACGTGTACAGCCGCCCGTCCGGGAGCCCCCGGAACTGACGGGTCTGCCCGTCCGACGAGGTCGTGCACTCCTGGCCGTCCGGCACGATCCCGAACCGCACCTGCGCCGCGTCGCCGCCGGGCACGGCGGTGGCGGTGGCCACGATGTCGGCCAGGCCCCCGCCCGCGGAGGTCGCCGTCAGCGACAGCGCCGGCTGGGTGGGCGCGCCGATGCCCGCCGCGAGCACCACGACCGGGCCGGCATCCGGCCCCGGTCCGCTCCCGGTCGGTACGGCGAATCGCGAGCGCGGGGTCACGGTGACGGGAGAGGCCGTGTTCGCCCCCACCACGAACGAGGGCAGCGCGACCTGGGACTGACCGGGCTCGACGGAGACCACCGCGGTCTCGCCGACCGGGCTCGCGATCTCCAGGCTGCCGGTGTTCGCGGCATCCACCCCGTCGACGAGGAGGGAGACGACCCCGCCGGCACCGGAGGTCACCACCGGCGTCGCCGACACCGCCTCCGGCGCGGCGGGCGGCGCGTACGCCCACGCGACCGCGGTCGCGCTCTGGCGCGAGCTGCCGATGGCGTTGACGGAGACGGCCTCGTAGGTGCGCTGCTCGCCGTTGGCGGCCGGGATGGCGGGGCACTCCCCCGCGGGAGTGCACACCGCCACGGTCTGTCCGGCGCTGCGCACCTCGAAGCCGGTGATCGCCGGGAAGGCGACGCTCGCCGCGCCCGGGTCGACGCGCAGCGTCAGGGAGCCGTCGGCGTACGCCGACTGCACGAGGGCCGCGGGCGCCTGCGGGAAGCCCTGCAGCTCCAGGGTGAGTCGGCCGTCGCGCTCGCCGCTGGTGGGCCGCCCCTGCGCATCGCGCAGCGTGAAGGATGCCGTGCACGTGGCCCCCGGGGCGTCCGAGGTCCACGTGGCCGTGACCTCGGTGGCCGACGTCACGGCGAACGAGATGCCCGTGCACACCCCGGTCGGGCGCACCTCCACGAGCTCCAGCGGCGTCCCGGAGAGCGGATTGATCTCGCCGATCGCGCCCACGACCGGGATCGTGCACGACGATCCGATCGCCTGCGTGCACCGCTGCACGACCGAGCCGCCCTGCGGAAGGCTCGCCGGCGCCGCCCCGACGCGCAGCGTCACGCGCACCGGGTCGACCGCGGCGTGGCTGGTGACCCGTACCGTCACGTACTCCTCGGCTCCGGGCACCGCGTCGTCGTGCCCGACGATCGTGAGATCCGATCCGGTGAGCGTCACGTCGAACGACGGCGCGAAGGCGTCCACCGCGTAGCGGATCGACGGCCAGTCGGCACGCGACTGCCACACCGTCAGCCGGGCGAGGTCGTACGTCGTCGTCTCTCCCGGCCCGACGGTGAGCGAGGCGGCGGTCAGACTCGGCTGCGGGTCGAGCGCGGAGACGGCGATCGGCACCGACAGGAACGTCCACTCGCTCGTGCCGGCAAGGCGCACCGCCACCCGGCAGGAGTCCGTCCAGGGCGCGCCGGCGCCCGCGCGATAGCGCACGACGGTACCCGAGACGCGCTCGCAGGATGCCGCGGGCCGGGCGCCCGACGCGCGCACGTCGGCACCGACCTCCAGGACGGCGCCGCGTTCGCGCACGACGAGATCGGCCAGGTCGAAGGTCGTCTCGCCCGCCTCCTCGACCTCGATCGGGCTCAGTCCGCGCCGCAGCGTCAGCGCCAGCTCTGCCGCGGCCGGCACGCGCAGAAACGCGTACGTCGTCACCTCGCCGCTGGTGCCGCGCCCGGTGACCGAGAAGGGGATGATGCGCGTCTGCGCGTCGAGACTGCCGATCAGCCGTGTGCCGTCGACCCGCACCCCGTCGGGGCTCCCCCACAGGCCCACCTGGAGCCGGTCGTCCTCCCCGCCGGTCCAGGAGACCTTCCCGCGCAGCACGTCGACCCCGGCGACGGCGAACTCGTCGCGGTCGGCCGCCGTGAGCACGGTGTCGGAGACGACGGGATAGTCCGGCACGGGCCCGGAGACGACCTTGACCACGATCAGACCCCGCGCGGTGTTCCCGGACGCCGACTCGACGTCGTAGAGGAACGCCATCGTCGAGGGCTCGGTGCCCGCGGCGATGGTGACCGTGCGCCCGGTGACCCCGACCACCTGGGCCTCCAGCCGCCGATACTCGGCGGTCGGCGTGCCGTCGTGCGCGAACCGGGGCACGTCCGGTTGCACTCCGGTGACGGTGAGCGCGCCGCCGCGCGGGTCGAGGTCGTTGACCAGCGGCCGCACCCGCACCACGTTGCCGGTTCCGGCCTGCACCTGCACGTAGTCGGTGTAGGTGACCGGGCTGGGATTGGCGTCGCCGCCGAGGACGCCGACCCGCACGGTCGCCTCCCCGGTCGCCCCGAAGGCGTCGACGACCCGGTACCGGAACGAGTGCTGGCCGCTGTCGCCCGGCATGCTCGTGTAGACGATGGCGGTGCCGTCCGCCGAGATCGCCGCCGAGCCCGCGTCGGGCTGGTCGAGGATGCGGTCCAGGCGCACGACGTCGCCGTCGGGGTCGCTGCCGTAGCCGTCGAACGGGATCGACGTCGACATCCCGTTGATCACGCGGCCGGAGAGGTTCTCCGGCAGCGGGGCGCGATTGGCGTCGTCGGCGAGCACGCGCACGCGCACGGATGCCGTGTCCTGAAGTGCGGGCGCCCCGGTGGAGAACACCGCGTACTCGATCGCGAACTCGCCCGGCGACGACGGCGCGAGGTAGCGCAGCAGCTCGCCGGACGCGAAGGCGAGCGCGTCCGGCGTGGAGGAGCGCACCGAGGCGGGGTCGATGCGCGGCGGCGTGCCGGACGCGGCGATGTCGTTGGCGAGCACCGGGATGTCGACCTGCGCGCCCACGCGCACCACGACCGTGTCGTTCACGGCGATCGGGGCCGCATCGGGCGCGGGCGGGAGGAGGTAGACGCTCGCCTCCCCCTCCACCGAGGCCCCGGTGTCGCTGGTCCCGTCGCTCACCCGGTAGGCGACCGTGCCCAACAGGCCCGCCTCACCCGTCGCCGTCGACCCGGACACGCGCAGGTGGCTCTGCCCGACGGCATCCACCGACAGGGTGGCCCCGGGCTCCGGGCGCGGCACCACGTCGCTGAGCAGGAGCACGCGACGGGTGGGATTGGACACGGCCGCGAACACGTCGACTGTCGCATCGGCCTGCGGGCGCACGAACGCGACCACCGGCGCGGTGGACAGGTTCGGCGGCGCGTCGGGCGGCAGCAGCGTGATGCGCGCGGTGCCCTTGGCCTCCTGACCGCCGGCCTGCACGGTCAGCGCCACCCGGTAGACCCCCGGATCGGGTGCGGAGAAGTCGAACTGCGTGGTCCCGGGCACGATCGTCGTGGTCGCGGTGGTGTCCTCGAGCACGCGCGCCGAGGTCAGCGAGACCTCGCCGGCCGCGCCCAGCACGTGCCCTGCGACGTCGACGGTCAGCGGCGAGCCCACGGTGTCGAGGACCGCGAAGGACTGCACCAGCGGTGCCGCCTCGTCGCGTACGTCGATCGCGAGGGTACGGGTCGCCGTGCCGCCGCGGGTGTCGGAGACCGTCACCGTGAGCTCGATGCGCTCGTCGCCGCCCGACCCGTCGTCGTCGTGCTGATACACGACGTCGCCGCCGGGGCCGGCGGCCACCGACCCGATCCCGGACTCGTTGACCACCGACAGCAGCAGGGTCGGGTCGCCCTCCGGGTCGACCCAGTCGGCCAGCACCGGCACCGTCACGGTGCCCCCGCGGCGCACCTGCGGCGTCGGCCACGACTGCCGGCATCCGATCACCCCGCACCACACCGGCGCGGACTCCACGTCGGGTCCGACCGCCTGCAGGGTCACGGTCGTGGCCGGCGAGACCAGCCCGTCCGGAGTCGTGCCGTCGGTCACCGCGTAGGTGAACGTCGCGGTTCCGCTCGCGTCGGGGGCCACCCGCACGGCGAGGCGCTGGTCGTCGTCGGTCACCATGACCGTGCCGAAGGCCGGGTCGAGGCCGGCGACCGAGGCGGCGACGACGCTGAGCACGTCCTCGTTCGGGTCGTGGTCGTTCAGCAGCACGGGCAGCGTCACGAGCTCACCGGCGCGCACGCCGAACACGTCCGGCTCCGCGATCGGCGGCTTCGGCTCCAGCATGACCGGGAGCTGCTCCTCACTGAGCTGCGGAGCGCTCTGCGGCTGGTCGTCGAGGATCCAGTCCTGCGTGGACTCGAGGAGGCGCCCGTCCGGCATGGTCCACACCCAGCCCGACCGGGCGTCGTTGAGGACCACGGCGTCGCCGGTGTCGACCAGCACGGGCCGGCGCTGCTCGGGCAGCGTCCCGGCCCCGTAGTCGAGCCGCTCCGGCCCGTCGCGCGAGCTCCAGGCCGTGCCGGGCCCCGACCCCTCCGGCAGCCAGGCCGCCAGCACCGCGTCGTCGTGGACGATCGGCCGCGCCGGGGTGCCGAGGCTCGACGTTCCGCCGGAGTAGATCGTCTCGGGCTCTGCGGAGCCGGCCGGGATGCGCACGACCCCGATCTCGTCCGCGACGTGCACGGCGTCGGCATCCGGGTCGGGCCGGCCCACCGCGAGCGCTCCGGTGGTCCGAAGCGTCGCCGCGTCGCCGTCGCGGCGCCAGATCCTGCCGTCGGCGGTGTCGAGGACCACCCAGTCGTCGCCGGCCGCGCTGATCGCCGGGGTCTGCGGGCGCGCGGACAGCGGGTCCTCGCCGCGCACCGCGGATGCCGCGACGTCGAAGCGGAGCACGCCGCCAGCGGCGCGGGAGAAGCTGAACAGCATGCCTCGGCGGTCCACCGCGATCGCATCGGCCGTGTAGGGCTCGTCGCCCTCCGGTCCGCCCGGGTCGACCTGGGCGACGGTGCCGGCGGAGAGCCGGCCGGCGAAGACCGCGCCGGTGTCGGTGCGGTAGGCCACGAAGTCGTCGGCGGCGGCGACCTCCACGGTGCCGGCCGGCGCGGACGCCGCGCCCTCCAGCCCGGCCGCATCGAGGTCGACCGGGGTGGCCTCGTCGATGCGCGCGACCTTCGTGTCGCTGTCGGCGAACAGGTACGCCCCCGCGGCGGCGTCCAGCAGCCGGCTGGGGTTGCTGACGCTGCGCACCGTGTCGAGCTCGCCGATGGCCGTGTTCACACGCCCGTAGCGCAGTCCTTCGGTCTGCAGCACCCACACCGACGTGTCGCGCGGCGGGGTCTGCTGGGCATCCAGCCCCGGCCACACGATCCCGACGACCGTCACCACTGCGACGGCGGCCACGCCGGCCGACAGCCCGACGGCGACGCGGCGTCTCATCAGTCCGCACCCGAGAGGACGGCGACGACCACCGACACGACGGCGGCCACGGCCGCGAGCACCCCCGCCCACCGCCACAGCGAGCGTGTCGGACGCCCGGCGACCACGGAGTCCTCGTCGCGGGCGAGCCGGTCGAGGGATGCCGTGGAGACCACCCGACGCGTGCCGTGCTCGACGTGGCTGCGCGCAGGTCCCCGCGCGACGGCGTCGGCGAAGTCGACCGCCACCGGCGACCACTCCGCCACCGGCACCTCCAGCGGCGTCGCCGGAAGCCCCTCGGAGCGCTGCACGTCGCGGATCGCCTCGCCGAACTCGGCCGAGGTGCGGTAGCGGCTCCCCGGGTCGCGGCTCATCGCCCTCGCGAGCACCTGCTGCAGGCTCTCCGGCACGTCGGCGCGCGGGATCGGGACGTAGCGACCGCGGGTGATGCGGCGCACGAGCTGGTCCCGGGTGTTCTGGCCGCGCTCGCGCCGCTCGAACGGGCTCCGTCCCGCCAGCAGCGAGTAGACCGTCGCCCCGAGGCTCCACACCTCGCTGGCCACGGTGCCCGCGGTGTGCTCCGACACGACCTCGGGCGCGCTCCACGGCACCGACATCGCGAGCAGGTCGGAGCCCGCCTGCCGCGACAGCGACGACGCGATCCCGAAGTCGGCCAGCACGGCCGAGCCGAAGGAGGTCACCAGCACGTTGCTCGGCTTGATGTCACGGTGCACGAGGCCGGCCCGATGGGCGGACTCGAGGGCGCCGGCCAGCCGCACGGCGATCGCCAGAACCTCCTCCACCGGGATCCGCTCGATGCGATAGCGCTGCGCGAACGAGCCCGGGCAGTACTCCATCACGATGTAGGGACGGCCGTCGGCGGAGATGCCGGCCTGGTAGACGGTCACGATGGCGGGGTGGGCGGACAGGTGCGCGAGCACGTCGGCCTCGGCGTTGAACATCCGCAGCAGTTCCGGATCGGGCGCCGCGCTGGGCATGACCTTCACGGCGACCGAGCGCCGCGGCATGTCCTGCTCGTACAGGAAGACGTCGGCGAATCCGCCCGAGCCGAGCGGGCGCACATAGTCGAGCCCCGCCAGGACGGGGGCGACGACGGACGGCCTGCTCCCCATGGCACCCCTCACCGCTCCCCCAGAGAGCGACGGTCGATCACGGATGCCGACTGGGACGGCATCCGCGTGTGGTAGGCGCCATCGTAACAAACCCGCCCGCGCGAGGTCAGTAGACGTTGCCCTCGGTCCCGGTGTCGAACGGCGCATCCAGCGAGCGGGTCAGCTCCTCCAGCATCGCGGCGATCTGCGGCTCGACATGCTGGGCGACCGCCGCCTGGATGCGCAGGCGATGGTGCAGCAGCACCGCGCACACCTCGCGCCCGATCATGTTGGCGTAGTCGTCGGCCAGCCGCACCTCCTGGCGGAGGGCGGCCTTGGCCTCGTCGCTGAGCGGCGGGAGGGCGGGGATGCCGGCATCCACCTCGTCGGCAAGGCCCGCGATCGTGAACAGGAACGGCGCCCCGGGCACCGGGTCGGGATCGAGGGGAAGCCCCTCGAACTCCGGCTCGAGGC
Organism: Microbacterium sp.; assembly: GCF_047605725.1. Taxonomy (GTDB): domain Bacteria; phylum Actinomycetota; class Actinomycetes; order Actinomycetales; family Microbacteriaceae; genus Microbacterium. The sequence goes on along the minus strand of NZ_JASGFE010000060.1, from coordinate 2,665 downwards.
CCTCGGCGGGCCGGTACGTGCGCGCGCGGTTGCGGGCGGCCTGCTGGTCGAGCTCGGCCTGGAGCATCGGGAGGTTCAGCGCGGTGTACTCGGCGACCGCGTGGTCGACGATCGCTTTGATCCGCGTCGACAGGCCGTGCTGCACGCCGTGGGGAACGTCCGCGCCGAGGCCGGCCGCAGAGAGCACCGGAGACCCGAAGCACCGGCGGCACGGCGCCACCCGGCCGCGATGGGTCGCCGGCTCCCAGCGCGGCAGCCATCTGAGCCACGCGTCGACGGCCTGGCTGACCTGCGTCTCGAGGGAGCGCTCCACGCCCCCATTCTTCCCCGCTGCGGCCCGGTCAGGGCGGATTGCGCCCCGGGACTTCGTGGCGCGACCGATTCGTCAGGGTTCGTCGGCGTCGCGCTCCCACGGCCAGCGCGGGCGGTGAGCACGCGTGCGCACGAGAGCGATGCCCGACCAGGACGAGACGAACGCGGCGGCCGCCAGCACGAGCGCGAACCACGATGTCACGAACCCTCCGGCACCCGCCGCGGCGCGCGCCGGGTCGGCGCCGCCGAGCACCGCTCCCAGCCACACGCCGGCGAGATAGGCCAGGAGCGTGCCGGCCGTCGCGGTGAGCGAGGCCCGGTAGACCGGGTGGACCCGGCGCAGCGCCGCCCACATCGTGAGGGCGAAGACCGCCGTGGCCAGCACCATGCCGCCGACCCCGGCGAGCTGGCCGAGCCCGGGCGTGGCCAGCACCTCCGCGGACAGGGCGAGGCTGGCAAGCCCCAGTCCCGCGATCGCGAGGGTCACGAAGCCGACGGTCGACAGGGCCATCCCCATCGGGGGTGGCACGCCGCGACCCGGCTCGGTCATCACCCCTGGCGGACCTGTGGCCCCGCTTCGAGGGTCCGCTCGTACTCGCGCTGCGCCTCACGATTGAGCTCGGTGACGCGCTTGCCGCGCGCCGCGGCCCACGCGCCGAACCAGATGGTCAGCTCACGGCCGATCACGAACGCGGCGATCGCCAGCGGTGCCAGCAGCTGCCCCTCCACGACCTCGGCGCCCTGACGCGCCGTCAGCGCCCAGAACGGCGCCTGGAACAGCTGGCCGAGGAGGTGCCCGCCGTACGAGGCGACCCCCACGAGCAGGCCCAGGACCACCCACACGCCCCAGCGGCCGCGGTTGATGATCGCACCGAGCAGCCAGAACGCGACGAAGAAGACGAGCACCGGGACCCACAGCCACCAGCTCGTGAGCGCGGCCATGGCGTCCTGTCCGGCGGTCGCGACGTCGGCCTCGCCCGAAAGCACCCGCAGACCCAGCGCGGCAGCCAGGTACAGGATGCCGAAGGACACCGCCGCGAGCAGCCCGATCGCCCCGACGGCCCCGCGATTGCCGCGCGGGCGCGGCGCCTCGGGCGCCTGGACGAAGATGGGCTGCTGCGCCGCGGGGACGACCGGCTCGGCGACGGGCTCGGGCGGGACGATCGGCGCGGCGGGCGCCTCCGCGGCCGGGTACAGGGCGGTCGGCTCGTCGGCCGCGGGGTAGACGGCGGTGGGCTCGTCGAAGGCCGAGGACAGCTCCTTGTGCTCGTCGAAGACCGAGGTGGGCGCGTCGGCGGCGGCGTGGACGGCCGTGGGCTCGTCCGCGGGCGCGTCGGCGAGGAACGAGACCGGCTCGACCGGGTCGTCGACCGAGGACGGGACGGATGCCGCCGTGTCGGGCTCGAGGGCGTCGCGGGAAGCGGCCTCGGCGTCGGCGAGGCTCGCGTTCACGCGGTCGACGACGTCATCCACGTCCTGGGGCTGGTCGACCCGCTCGTCGTGCTGTGGCTCGCTCATGTACGGTGATGCTCCTTACGCGGAGGCGCGCGCCACCGCAGTGCGAGCGTAACCCGCGGCCCGCGGGCTGGCCCGCAGGCGTGCCGAGTGTCGGCGGGAGCGCGGCCGGATGGGCCGCTATCGGACCCACACCCGCCGCGACACGCGCTCGGCGTACCGCTCCGGATGCCACGCGGTCTCCACGCTCGCCAGCAGCAGACCCTCGCCGACCTCGACGGTCTCCACGACGTCGGCGTCGGTGCGGGCGCAGCGCGACCGTGCGGACACCTCGGTGCACGTGAAGCCGGCGCCGGGCAGTGCCGTCACCAGGGCGGTCGCGGCATCCGTCCCCACCTCGGCGAGGGTCGTCGAGATCGAGCCGGCCTTCGACGACCAGACGCAGGTGAACCGCACCGCGGGCTGCGCGGCCTCCAGCAGCGGGGTCGCCGGCGTGCCGGCGGGAAGGTCCGCGGACGGGCTCAGGGTCGCCCGGGGCGTCCACACCAGGTCCGCCCACAGCGGGTCGACGTACAGGTCGCGGCACTCGATCGGGCCGCCCGCGCGCGCGGTGCGCGCGGGGGCGGGCGTGGGGCCGGCGACGGTCTGCACGGCCCAATCCCGCACGACGGGGACCATGGGGAGCGCGAGAAAGGCGAGCCCCGCCACGACGGCGACGCACCCGATGCCGGCGAGCCATGCCAGCGCCGTGTTGCGTCCCCCGACCCGAGCCATCCCTCCACGCTACGCGGCGCGCCACCCCGGGTTCGTCCGACACGACGCGTCCTCCCCACCCGCCCGCCCGCGCCCGCCGCGCACCCACCCGCGCACCCACCCGCCCGCCGCGCCCGCCGCGCAC
>NZ_JASGFE010000059.1:0-17030 GCF_047605725.1 Microbacterium sp. | reverse complement strand
CCCGGATGCCGCGCGCGCGAGGCCCGTCACGACGCCGGTGCCCGCGACCGCGGCGAGCGCCGCCACGGCGCTCGCCGCCCCCACCGGGGCTCCGATGGCGACCGTGAGCAGCACCTCGGCGATGGCGGCGGCGAGGGCCGCCGCCATCGCGCCGCTCGTGAACGCCGCGCGCCGCACGGACCCGCGCACCGGGACCGGGCCCGAAAACGACACCCGGCCCGACACCGGCCCCCGCACCCGCCCAGGCAGGAACCACGCCACCGCGGCCACGACCGACGCGGCAGCGCTCAGCGGCAGCCCGACGACGACCTTCTCCTGGACGAATCCGGCATCCTGCTGCACCAGCAGCACGACCACGACGGCCCGGGCGGCCAGTGCCGCGAGCCCCGCTCCCACGAGCAGGCCGCCCGCGCGCGACGTGCCCCGACCGCTCGCGAGAGCGAGCCCCCAGCAGGCCGCCCCGACGGCGGCCAGCGCCAGGTAGCCGAGGCCGAGGAACAGTGCGCTCATGAATGCCTCCGGTCGGGATCGGCCTCAGCCGGTCGCGGTCGGCTGCGACGCGGCATCCGCCCGCGACCGGACGAGCGGGCCCAGCCGGCGCACCCGGCCGAACACCACGACGGTGAGCAGCAGCAGGATCGTGCCGCCGAGCCCGTGCAGCGCGAGGATGTACGGCGTCGCCCCCGGCGTCGACTCGTTCGGCGGCGGTGTCGCCCCCATCGCCCCCGCGATGATGAAGTACGCGGTCTGGAGCGCGAGCAGCACGAGGCACGCGAACGTGAGCACGATGTTCGAGCGGCCGATCCGGGCGAACAAGCCGAAGACGATCCACAGGAGCAGCAGGACCGGCAGGACGAACCGGCCGTTCATGCCGTGGAACCGGAACAGCTCGTCCTCGGGCGGAGAGAAGAATCCGAGGGCGGCGAGGTAGAGCTGCGCGATGAGCGACAGCGTCAGCAGCGCGTTGATCACGAGGAATGCCTTGCGCATGAGAGTCCCCTCTCGCGGAGCGTCCGTCGAGTACGGCCGCGTCGTTGGACGGCACGCTACGCTCCGCCGCGTGACGCCCGACACGGCGCTGGCCGCAGGATCCGACTGCGGAAATCCGCAACGGTGCCGGAAGCTCACCCCCACGACACCGGCGCGGGCGAGGGCCATCATGGGAAGTGCCATGACCACCAGCGCGCTGCCGGGCGAGGCGCCCGGCCTGGGGCTGCGGGGAACCGCCCGCCCGCGGGACGCCGTGCGCCTCGCCTCGACCTGGGGCCTGCTCGGCGTGAGCGCACTGTGCTGGATCGTGGTCTGCGTGGTCGCCGTCCCCGCAGACCCGTGGCACATCGGGCCGTGGATGGCGATGTACGTCGTGACGATCACGGTCGCCGCGGTCGTCCTGGCGCGGCGCCCTCGGCATCCGCTCGCCCCCTGGCTGGCACTCGGCACGGTGGTGGCGGTGTTCGAGCTCGTGACGTATGTCCTGCGCGCCGAGCTGGCCGCCGGCGCGCCCGGCGCCACGGTGGCGCTGTGGAACCTCGCTCAGCAGTGCGGCTACCTGATCCCGGCGATCGCCAGCGCGCACGTCCTCGGGCTCTTCGCGGACGGGGTCGTCCGGCGCCGCTACGAGCGCGTCGCGCTGCGGCTGACCTGGCTGGCGCTCCTGCTGCCGGTCGTGCTCCTCCTCGGCAGCTCCACTGTCGTGCTGCCGTTCTACGTGCGCGCCGACGCGCCGGTCGCGAACCCGTGGGGCGGCGCGTTCGGCTCGATCGATCCGCGCCTGGGCGGCGCCCTGCTGGAGACCTCGGGCCCACTCGTCGCGTGCGTCGGGGCGGTGCTGCTCGTCCTGCGCTACCGGCGCGCCGACGCGCGCATGCGCCGTCCGATGCGCTGGCTCCTCCTCCCCGTGACGCTCATGCCCATTCCGCTCGTCTTCCAGGCCATCCCGGCGGACGAGGTCCTCATCACGCTGGCGTGGAGCGTCGTCGTCATCGGCTTCACCCTGGCGATGGGCCTCGGCGTGCTGCAGCCGGACGGGCTCAACGCCGACCACGTCATCCGCGGTTCGGTGATCTACGGCCTCCTCTGGACGCTCATCGCCGTGGTGTTCGTGGTCGTGGCATCCACCGCCGGAACCGCGGCGGGCGCCCTGCTGCCGGTCGGCTGGGCCGCGACGATCGCGCTGGTCATCGCCGTCGTCGTCCAGCCGGTGCGCGCCCGCCTGGAGAAGCTCGCGGACCGCTGGGTGTTCGGTGCGCGCACCGATCCGACGCAGTTGGTCGTGGGGCTCGGCGACTCGCTCGCGGCGACCGACGACCTCGACGCGCTCCTCCCCCGCATGCGTGCGACGCTCGAGGACGGCATGGGTCTGCGTTGGGCGCGCGTACGCCTGCTGCGCAACGACGGCGGGCTGGATGCCGCGGACCAGGACTCCCTCGACGCCGACGACGACCGGCAGCCCGCGCTCGTCGTGCCGATCGAGGTCGAGGGCGAGCGGGTCGGCATGCTGGAGTGCGGGCCGAAGACGTCGGGGCACCTCAGCAGCGCAGATGTCGCGATCATCGAGACCTTCGCCCGGCAGGCCGGCATGGCCGTGCGCAACGTGCGGCTGACGCGCGAGCTGGCCGATCAGGCCGAGCTGCTGCGCGCCTCGCGCGCCCGGCTCGTCCGCGCGCAGGAGCAGGAGCGCCGCCGCATCGAGCGCAACATCCACGACGGCGTGCAGCAGGACCTCACGGCGCTGATCGGGCTCGTCGGCCACGCGCGGCAGGAATACCCCGGTCCCGTCGGCGAGGAGCTCGAGCAGACGCAAGAGGGATTGCGGCGCGTGCTCGCCGACCTCCGCGATCTCGCCCAGGGGATCCATCCCGCGCTGCTGACCGACCGCGGGCTGCTCGCCGCCGTCGAGGCGCTGGCCGGGAGGCATCCCGTATCCACGACGGTCCGCGCGGACCCCGAGCTGCGGAGCACCGCCCTCCCCGACGATGTCGAGGGAGCCGCCTACTTCACGATCGCCGAGGCCCTCGCGAACACCCTGAAGCACGGCTCGGCCCGCCGCATCGAGGTCGCCCTGCAGGTGGACGGCGACGTGCTCACCGTCTGCGCCCGCGACGACGGGGCCGGCTTCGAACCGGACGCCGCCCCCGGCAGCGGCCTCGCGAACCTGCGCGAACGGGTCGCCGCCGTCGGGGGCCGGTTCGACGTCGCCTCGCGGCGCGGCGGCGGGACGACCATCACGGCCGCATTCCCGCTCACCGCCGAACGGGGGCGGCGATGACGGCACGACTGCGCGCGATCGTCGCCGACGACCACTACCTGGTGCGGGAGGGCGTGCGGCGCGCCCTGTCGGCCGACGGGACGATCGACGTGATCGCGGTCGTGGGCGATGCCGAGGAGCTCGAGCGGGCGGTCGATCGCGAGATCCCCGACGCGGTCGTGACCGACATCAGGATGCCGCCGACCCACCGCACCGAGGGGATCGAGGCGGCCCATCGCATCCGCGAGCGGCATCCGTCGATCGGCATCGTCGTCCTCTCGCAGTACAACGACGCGGCCTATGCCATGGAGCTGCTCCGCGGCGGCACCGCGGGCATGGCCTACCTCCTCAAGGAGCGGATCGGCGATCCGCGCACCCTCATCCGTGCGGTCGCGACTGTCGCCGGCGGCGGCTCCCAGATCGACCCGGACGTCGTGGCATCCCTCGTCCACGCGGGACGGGCATCGTCGCCGCTCGCCGCGCTGACCGATCGTGAGCGGGATGTACTGGGGCTCATGGCGCAGGGCCGTACCAACGCGGCGATCGCGCAGGAGCTGCACCTCTCCGAGTCGTCGATCGAGAAGTACGCCTCGTCGCTGTTCGCGAAACTCGGGCTGTCCGACGAGCGGCACGTGCACCGGCGGGTGGCCGCCGTGCTCGCCTACCTGCAGGATCAGGGCAGCGCGCGGCCGATCGAGCCCGGACGCTGAGCCACCCGCCAGCAGCCGTCGACGTGGTCGTCGACCATGCCGGCAGACTGCATGAGCGCGTACATGGTCGTCGGCCCCACGAAGCGGAACCCGCGTTCTCGCAGCGTCTTGCTCATCGCCTCGGACTCGGGCGTGGTCGCCGGCACGTCGGCCAACGATGCCGGGCGCCGGTGCCCCGCGGGGGCGAACGACCACAGCAGCGCGTCGAGCTCGCCGTCGGCCAACTCGGCCACGAGGCGGGCGTTGGAGATCGTGGCCTCGATCTTGGCGCGGTTGCGGACGATGCCGGCATCCGCCATGAGCCGTTCCACGTCGTCGACGCCGAAGGCCGCGACGGTCTCGGGGTCGAACCCCGCGAACGCCTCGCGGAAGCGCGGGCGCTTGCGCAGGATCGTGATCCAGCTGAGCCCGGCCTGAAAGCCCTCCAGGCTCAGCTTCTCGAACAGCGCCCGGTCGCCGTGCAGGGGACGCCCCCACTCCTCGTCGTGGTACCGGCGGTACTCCGCGTCGTCGCCGACCCACGCGCAGCGCGCGAGGCCGTCGGTGTCGATCCGCACGTCGAGGCTCATGCACCCGACCTTAGGAGGTCTGCGCCGGCCGTGTCGGAGCCCGATCCTCGACGCGCCGGACGCCCCCGCCCGGGGGCTGCACCTAGGGCGAGCGGGCCGGAACGCAGGGAGCCGGTACGCGCCCGTCCTCCGGCACCGCGAATGGGCTCCGCTCCCACAAGCCAGACGCCCATAAGTCGCAATGTCGGAGGGTGGTGGGATGCTATGGGTATGGGAGTTCTCGAAGATATCAGCGGCCAGGTCGTGGCGCTGGGTGTGTTCGCGGAACTCGACGTGCCCGCTACGGAACTGCCGGAGTCGGCGGTGCGGCTCAGTGACGGGTCGGTGCGGGATGCGCTCGGGATCGTCGCCGGGTTGGAGAAACAGGTCGCGATGCTGCGCACCGTGCTGGTCGGCGTCGTCGCGGCCCGCTCGGGGAGGGACCGCGGGCATGGTGGTCTCGTGCAGGGCACGGGGCATCGCAACGCGGTGGAGTTCGTCCGAGACGTCACCGGGGTGACCCGAGGGGAAGCCATCCGCGCCGTGAAGGTCGGAGAAGCCCTGTTGGACGGGCACTGCGACAAGGACGGGCACGCCGTCGCACCGGTGGTCGGTGTTGACTCGGCGACGGGTGCTGCGGACGGCACGGATGCCGGGGCGGACGGTACCGACAGTGCCGCTGCGACGACTGCGTTGCCGTGGCATGAGCCGTTGCGGGTCGCGCTGCTGTCCGGGCAGATCACGACCGCGCAGTCGCACGCGATCAAGGCCGGGCTCGGGGAACCGCCCATCCGCGACCTGCACTCCACGATGGCGAACGCGGACGGCCCCTCCACCCTCCACGGGCAGGAGCCCAGCACCGACCAGCCCACCCCCGAGACCGTGATCGAGGCGTGGCGGGGCGCCGCCCGGGAGCTCGCCGCCGAAGCACCCCTGTGCACGGTGGAGGACCTCGCCTCCCGGGCGAGGGTGCTGCGGGACCTGCTCGACCCCGCTGGGGCGGAACAACGGTACGCGGCGAGGTTTCAGAAGCGATCCCTCCGGTGGTCCACCACCAGCGACGGTTTGCCTGCCGCGCATATCGTGTTCGACGACGAAGGCGGCACCTGGTTCCGGAACCTCATGGACACCGCCCTCTCACCGAGGCGTGGTGGGCCAAGGTTCGTCGCCGCAGGCGAGAAGAAACAAGCAGAGGACCTCGTCAACGACTCCCGCAGCAATGATCAGCTGGCGTATGACCTGTTCTTCGATGTGCTCCGTGCCGGAGCCCTCGCGGACGTGAAAGACGTCTACGGCACCAAGGAAGCCGGAGTTCGCCTGGTCACCCTCACCGATACGGTCACCGGGGACCGGGTGCATCGGGACGCGTTCGGCAGACTCCTCACCACCGCACAGTCCGACGACAGCACGTTGACGATCCCCGGGTCCGTGCTCGAACGCGCGTTGTGCGTCACCGGGATGGTCGAGGTCACCGTGGACACGCACGGCACCCCCCTGGACCTCGGCAGGGAAGCACGCCTCTACTCACCGAAGCAGAAACTGGTCATGGCGATCCGGGACGGCGGGTGCCTCTGGCCCGGCTGCGACCGACCCCCCGCCTACTGCGAAGCGCACCATTCCGAGCACTGGGCCGACGGCGGCGCCACCGACTGCGCATCCGGGGTCCTGCTGTGTCGTTACCACCATCTCCACTTGCACAACACCGGCTGGCGCATCGAACCGGTCGCCGGTGGCGGGTTCCTGTTGCATGCCCCACCCGGCATGAACCTCCACCCCATCCCACTCCGGTCGAAATCCTCCCTCCGCTGGCTCTGGGACCCCCCACCCGACCGACCCCCATGGCGCACCGCCGCCTAACCGCGCAGCACAAGGTGCCGAGCTCAGCTCGCGCGTGGGCGACGTGCGACTCATCGTGCGATTGTCGACGTTGACCGTCACCTCGACCGAAGTCACGGTGCTACGCGACCGGAACCGACCCTCACCCGCCCAGCCTGATCGCGACGATGCCCACGGCGGCGGCCGTGCCGATCGGGCTGAGCCGCTCCTTGAACACGAGCCATCCGATCAGGCCCGCGGCGATCACGCCGGTCTCGCGCAGGGCCGAGACGAGCGCGAGCGGTGCGATCGACTGCGCCCACACGACGATCGCGTACGCGACGAGAGAGGAGGATACCGCCGAGCGCGCCCAGCCGCGCGTGACGGCGCAGGCCCATTGTGAAGCGCGGCCGATCGCGCGTGAGCAGCAGGCACGCGAGCGGGATCGTGACGCCCTGCAGGAAGAACAGCCACGACGCGTAGCCCAGCAGCGAGCCGGACTCGCGCACGCCGACGCCGTCGACGAGCGAGTACGCCGCGACCACGACCCCGACGCCCGACAACTGCAGCGGTGCGAGCCGCTCGCCGAGCAGCGTGAGCGACAGGAGGGTCACACCGAGCACGGCGACGCCGCGCGTCAGCGGGGTACGCGGTGCCGAAGTCGGCCATCGCGTACACGGCCGTCAGCAGGATCAGGTACGCGGCCGGCAGGATCACCGAGACGCCGATCGCGATCCACGACGGCGGCTCCGGTCGCGGCGCTGCTTGACGCTGCCCAGGTTGATACCCGGCGAATCAGCATGCATCATGCGGATTTGCCGGGTATTGTAGGGCTATGATCGACCGACCTGAGGCCGAGGCTGTGCTCCGACGGGCGCTTCGACGGGCTCCCGTGGTGCTTCTCGTGGGTGCCAGGCAGGTCGGGAAGACCACGCTCGCTCGTAGGATCGTGCCACCGCAGTCGGAGAACCACTTCGACCTGGAGGATCCCGCCGACCTCGCCCGGATCGAACAGCCCATGCTCGCGCTCGGCGACCTCACGGGGACCGTGGTCATCGACGAGGTTCAGCGACACCCCGAGCTCTTCCCTGTGCTCCGCGTACTCGCTGACCGCGAGGGGGCGCCTGCGAACTTCCTGGTGCTCGGCAGCGCGTCTCCCACGGCTCTCCGTCAGTCGTCGGAGTCGCTGGCCGGTCGCGTGGAGATCATTGAACTTCCCGGCTTGGGGCCGGCGGACGTCGCCGACGTCGATACGGTCTGGCTTCGGGGCGGGTACCCTCGCTCGTTGCTGGCGGAGAACGACGATGACTCGCTCGCATGGCGGCGCTCCTATCTGCGAACGCTGGCAAACAGAGACCTGGCCGAGTTCGGGCTCACGCTGCCGTCTTCCACCCTGGAACGCTTCCTGGGGCTTGTCGCACACCATCACGGCGGACCGGTCAATGCTGCCGCGATCGCGAGCAATCTCGACATCGGAGAGTCGACCGTCCGCAAATACCTCGGTGGGTTGCAGGATGCCATGCTGATACGCGCACTCCCGCCGTGGCACAGCAACCAGGGAAAGCGACTCGTGAGGACCCCGAAGACCTACTATCGAGACTCCGGACTGTTGCACGCCCTCTGGGGGAACGTCACCTCCCGCACCGCCCTTCTCCGCCACCCGGCCGTGGGCAACTCCTGGGAGGGATATGTCATCGAGGAGATCCTTCGTCGTGCCGCAGAGGAACGCCCCTACTTCTGGCGCACCAAAGACGGAGCGGAGCTGGACCTGCTCCTGGACGGACATCGCCGCCTCGGCTTCGAAGTGAAACGATCGGACGCGCCGAGACTGACTCCTTCGATGCGTTCCGCAACGAAGGACCTCACCCTCGAACACCTGTGGGTCATCTACCCGGGAAGCCGCAGATACCGCCTGTCAGAGACGGTCACCGTCCTGCCATTCCGGGACCTCATCGCACTCAGCTCGGTCAGCGAACTCTCGTAAGCAGCAGAATCCGATCCCGCGGCACGATCTGGCGACGCGAGTTGCACGCTGAAGTCGCTGAGATCGCCGACGCGTGAGCGCGGCGTGCGCTGAGGATGAGGCGGGCCCGGCGGAGGGAGGCAGGGGAACGGGTACCGTCACGCCGGGCCCGCCGTTCATCTCCGGGAGAGGCTCTTCTCCGGCACGGGGGCCTCTCCGGAAGCGGCGAGCGCGGCGTGGTACGCACGGGCCTCGTCCTGGCGTTCGCGCTCGGCGCCGGACGCGATCGGCGCGCGCACGTGCTCGGGGGCGAAGCCGAACGCGTCGACGAGATCCTGCGCGTGCGGACGCAGTCGCAGGCATAGCCGGTCGACGTAGCGCGAGACGGTGGCGGCGCGCTGGGCCGACAGCCGCCCGTTCACGAGGTACCAGGCGAGGTGCCGCTCGACCAGCGTGAGCCCGAACAGGTCGCGCAGCCACGTGAGCACCTGCCGCGTGCCGGGGTCGTCGACCGACGCGACGGCATCGGAGAACGCCTCCCACTGCAGCAGCTCGCCGTGCGCGCGGGCCGCCTCGATCAGCTCGGCCTGGTTCGCGTTGAACAGGATCGCCGCCTCTTCGGGGCTGGCCTTGGCTGCCGGGCGCAGCCGCGCGGCGAGGTCGGCGACCATGCGCTCGACCCGGTCGGCGAGGAGCTCGTGCTGCTGCTCCATGCGCAGGCCCAGCTCGACCGAGCGCGCTGTCGAGCCGAGGTCGGCGACGGTCTGACCGAGCTGCCGCAGCCCTGCACCGTGGAAGATGCGCCCCGCGGTCTGACCGACCGCATAGCGGGCGAGCGCCGCCGGCGCCTTGCGCCGGAACCGCTTGGCGTAATCGCTGAGCAGGCGCTTGCCGACCAGTTGCAGCAGCACGTTGTTGTCGCCCTCGAAGGTGACGTACACGTCGAGGTCGTGGTGCAGGCCCACGAGGCGGTTCTCCGCCATGAAGCCCGCGCCGCCGCACGCCTCGCGGCACTCCTGGATCGTGCTCAGGGCGTTCCAGGTGGAGAGGGGCTTGAGCGAGGCGGCGAGAGTCTCCAGGTCCTCACGGGCCTCGGCGGTGTCGCCGCGTCCGCTGAAGACGTCGTCGAAGGCCTTGACCAGCTCGTCGCCGGCGAAGAACTGCGCGTAGTTCTGCGCGAGCAGCGGCAGGAGGCGCCGCTGATGCTTGCCGTAGTCCAGCAGCACGACCTCGTCGGTGCCGATGCCGGAGTCGAACTGGCGGCGCTGGTTGCCGTAGGTGATCGCGATGTGCAGGGCCAGCGCGGTCGCGGTCGTAGCCGCCCCCTCCAGCGACACGCGGCCCTGAACGAGCGCGCCGAGCATCGTGAAGAAGCGGCGCCCGGGGCTGGCGATCTCGCTGGAGTAGGTGCCGTCCGGCGCGACGGAGCCGTAGCGGTCGAGCAGGTTCTCGCGGGGGATGCGCACATGGTCGAAGTGCAGGCGACCGTTGTCGATGCCGTTGAGCCCGCCCTTGACACCGTTGTCCTCGCCGCCGACGCCGGGCAGGAACCGGCCCTCGTCGTCGCGCAGCGGCACGAAGAAGCAGTGCACCCCGTAGTCGACGCCCCCGGTGATCAGGTGCGCGAACACGGTCGCCGCCCTGCCGTGCAGCGCCGCGTTGCCGAGGTACTCCTTCCAGGCGCCCCGGAACGGTGTGTGGATCACGAACTCCTCGGTGGCGGGGTCGTAGGCGGCCGTCGTGGCGATCGAGGCGACGTCCGACCCGTGCCCGGTCTCGGTCATGGCGAACGCGCCGGGCAGCTCCAGGTCCATCGCCTGCCGCAGCCATCGGTCGTGGTGCTTCTTCGTGCCGAGTTGGTGGATCGCCGACGCGAACAGCCCCCACTGCACGCCCGACTTGATCTGGAGGCTGGGATCGGCGAGCACCAGCTCCATGAACCCGGTGACATTGGCGCCGTTGTCGTTCGCGCCGCCGTACTCCTCCGGGAACGCCCGCCGGGAGCCGCCGCGCTCGACGAGCAGCCGCAGCTGGGCCAGCACGCGCTCGCGGTGCTCGGCCATCGGCATCCCCTCGACGCGCCAGAACACCGGGTCCTTGATCATCTCGCGGGCCTCGCGCCGGGTGCCGGCCCAGGTCCCGAGCAGCAGGTCGGTCACCGCGGTCACGTCGATGCGGGGCTCGGATGCATCGGCCGCGCGGGCCTCGTCGGCGCTGTGCGGCGCGGTCGGGGCGCCGCCCGCGGGCGTGCGCCTGCTCGTGGCGGGACGAACGGCGGCGTCGGTCATGCGGGACCTCTCGGGGAGAGTGGACGGAGTCACCATGACCGTAGGTCGGCCACAAGCCATCCTCAAGCCCGTTGGCCGGCTCCTACAAACCGGTGCGGCCGCTCGCGCCGCCCCCGTTGTTCCCTCCCGACACCCTCTCGCTGCGCGAGGTCAGAGCGTCAGGCCGTGACCGAACCGGAACAGCGGATCGGCGGTGTCGAAGGGCACGTCGGGGCGGGATGCCTCGACCGCGGCCATCGAGCGCGGCACGTCGAACGGCAGCTTGCCGCGCGCCGGCGACGCACCGCTGAGCACGTCCAGCAGCGCCGCCGAGCTCGCGCCCCAGTTCGCGACCACCGCGTGCGCGCTCTCCACGATCGGCGCGAGGATCGCCGGCCGGTCGAGGAACACGTCCACGACGGTCGGGACCGCCGCGGCCACCTCGGCGACGTGGTCGAGCTCGTCCTGCGGGAAGTCGAGCGAGCCGGCGTGGAAGAAGTTCTCGAACGCCGTGGCGCGCTCCTCGAAGGGAGCCCGCAGGCGCAGGATCGCAATGTCCGCCTCGGCCGGGGTGTCCACGACCTGACCGTAGGCGGCGGCCGTCTCGGCGGCGATCCCCTCGACGTACAGGCGCAGGCCCGGGGCGAACGGCAGCACGGGCGCCCCGGCATCCGTCGCTCGGTTGCTCAGCACCGTGATCGAGGCCCGCTGCGCGTCGACGCCGGCGTCCCGGAACCGCGTCGCGCCCACGATCGCGTCCGCAGCGTCCACGTCGACGTACGGGTTCTCGAACAGGCCGAGCTCGAACTTCTCGCGCAGCAGCCGCCGCGCCGACACGTCCAGCCGCTCCTCGGTGACGGTGCCCGCCGCGACCAGCTCCAGCAGCAGGTCGACGCACGACTCACCGCCGAACTGGTCGGCGCCGGCGTCGAGGATCTTGGCCATCCGCTCGGCCTGCGAGAGATGCTCGACCCCCCACGCCCGGGCGACGTGCAGGTCACCGAGGATCTCGTGGTCGCTGATGAGGGCCCAGTCGGTGCACACGATCCCGTCGAAGCCGAACCGCTCGCGCAGCAGTCCGGTGATGATCGACTTGTTCAAGCCGAAACCGACCTCCTCGTACTCGGTGCCGACCGGCATGCCGTAGTACGGCATGATCTGGCGGCAGCCGGCGGCGAAGATCGCCTCGAAGGGCTTCAGGTGCAGCTCGAACTGGCCACCCGGGTACACCTGTTCGCGCCCGTAGGGGAAGTGCGGGTCCTCACCGTCCTTCTGCGCGCCGCCGCCGGGGAAGTGCTTGACCATCGCAGAGACCGATCCCGGCCCGAACGAGGCTCCCTGCAGGCCCCGCAGGTAGGCGGCGCCCAGCTCGCCGGTGAGGTCGGCGTCCTCGCCGAACGTCTGCAGCGCACGCGCCCAGCGCGGCTCGGTGGCGAGGTCCACCTGCGGGTGCAGCGCCACGCGGATGCCGACGGCGGTGTATTCCTGACGCATGATGTCGGCGAACTGCTCGACGATCTCCGCGCTGCGCGTCGCGGCCAGCCCCAGCCCGTCCGGCCACTGCGAGAACGGACCGGACAGCAGCGCCGTGCCGGGGTTCTCGGTGAAGGAGTGCCGCGGGTCGGTGGAGATCGTGATCGGGATGCCGAGTCTGGTGGATGCCGCCAGCTCCTGCAACCGGTTGTGCCACCGCGCCATGTCGCTGGCCTTCGGGGCGACGCTGAGCAGGTTGAAGTGACTCATGTGGCGGTCGAGCACGTACTCGCGGTTGGACGGGAGCGAGAACGCCGGCTCGGCCTCGGCGAGCTCTCCCCCTTCGCCCATCGTGATCATCGTGTGGAAGAACAGCCCGGCCTTCTCCTCGACGGTCATCTCGCGCAGCAGCAGTTCGACGCGTTCGGCGACGGGAAGGCTCGCGTCGAGCCAGGGGCGATCCTCGGGAGCGGTCATCAGGGATCCTTTCGTGGGCAACGGCGGTGGTGCCGTCACCGACCTTACGCGGATCGACGCAGCACCGGAAGTGAAAGCCGCGTCGACTGCGGGTTTGTGCCGCCCGGGGGCGGCACGCGGGTCGCGTCCGCTCCGTAGGATGCTGTCACGATCGTTCGCCGAGGAGCCCGGGCGCGTGCCCGGGTCCACCACGACAAGGGGGCCGACGTGGCCGAGACCGCACCCGAGCTCATCGTCATCGCCGACCGCGTGCACTCGCTCGACGAGGGGACCCCCACCGTCCAGGCGCTCGCGATCACCGGCGGCCGGGTGAGCGCTCTCGCCGACGCCGACACGATCCGCGCGCTCGCCGGACCCGCGACCGTCGTACGCGTCCTCCCCGGCGCCACCGTCGTGCCGGGGCTCGTCGACGCCCACTCCCATCCGATCATGAGCCTCGACCTCGTCCGCGGCGTCTCCCTCGTGGGCGTCACCGACATGGTCGCGCTGCGGGCGGCGCTGGAGGCCGGGCGGGCGGGACTGGGCGAGGACGACTGGTTCTTCGCGTGGGGCCTCGACCCCAACGCGTTCGAGGGCGCCCCGCTCGGCAACGCGCTGCTGCACGAGCTGTTCGGCCCCGACCGGCTCGCCTGGATCATGCTGTTCGACGGGCACTCCGCGCTCGCCTCCGACGCCGCGCTGGCCCTCGCCGGCATCACGGCGCCACGGCAGTTCGACGACGGCGCCTCGATCGCAGGCGACAGCACCGGGCGCCCCTCCGGGCACCTGCTGGAGTTCACCGCGATGAAGCTCGTGCAGGCCGTGCACCCGGCCGTCACCCTCGGCGAGCGCGCCGACCAGCTGCGCGAGCTGCTGGCGCGCATGGCCGCGGCGGGCATCACCGAGGCGCACGTGCTCGACATGGAGGCCCCCGACACCCTCGAGCTGCTCACCGCCGCCGAGGCGGCGGGCGAGCTGGCCGTGCGACTGCGGATCTCGCCGTGGTGCGAGCCCACGTCGACCGACGCGGACCTCGAGCGCATCCGAGGCCTGCAGGGCACGCACGGACGGCGGTGGCGGATCGAGGGCGTCAAGTTCTTCATCGACGGCACGGTCGAGGGCGGCACGGCGTGGCTCGACAGCCCGGATGCCGACGGCGAGGGCCTGCAGTCGTTCTGGCGCGACGCCGACGCCTACGCCGACCGCATCCGGTTCTTCCACGATCACGGCATCCCGACCACGACGCACGCCATCGGCGAGCGCGGCATCCGCACGGTCGCCCAGACTCTCGCCGCCCTGCAGCCGAACGGTGTGCAGCACCGGATCGAGCACCTCGAGTCCGTCACCGACGACACGATCGCGCTCCTGGCAGGCGCCGGCATCGCCACCGGGATGCAGCCGACGCACTGCACGCACTACGTGCGCGCCGACGGCGGCGACGACTGGTCGCGCCGGCTGGGTCCGACCCGCGCCGGGCGGGCGTGGCGCACCCGTGACGTGCGGGAGGCGGGCGTGACCCTCGCGCTCGGGTCGGACTGGCCGATCGCGCCGTTCGAGCCGCTGGCGATCATGGCCGACGCGCAGCTGCGCCGGCCCGCGCTGCACGAGGACGCCCCGCCGGTGCGACCCGAGCAGGCCCTCACCGCCCGGCAGGCCCTGGAGGGCTACACCGTGCACGCCCACCGGTCGATCGGCGCCGCAGGCGGCGTGCTCGCACCCGGGGCCCGCGCCGACCTCACCGTCCTCGACGTCGATCCGCTCGCGGCGGACCCCGACGCCCTGGCCCGGGGCCGTGTGCTCCTGACCGTGCTCGACGGCGTCGTCGCGTTCGACGCCGTCGGCTGACCCGGCCCCGCACGTCGGGCGAACGCGCACGTCGGGCGGTCCTGCCCGCCGGGCGGTGCTCAGGCGCCCGGGCGCTCCCACCGCACGCCGGGGAAGCGCCCGAAGTCGTTGTCGAAGGTCACGACGGTGGCGCGGTACTGCAGTGCCAGCGCGGCGAGATGGGCGTCATTGACGAGGTCGCCGCCGCGTCCACCGTTCGCGGCGAGCAGCTCACGCATGTGCTGGGCGTGCCGGGCATCGGGCTCGGGCACGACGACCTGCGGACGGGCGAGCCAGCCCTCCACGACGGCCAGCGCATCCTCCGGCGAGAGCGCCGGTGACGCGATCCGAGGGTTGGTCGTGATGCGCGTGAACGCGATCAGGCTCAGCCACGGCATGAGCAGCGTCTCCGGTTCGCGAAGAGCCCTTTCCAGCCAGGTCCGGGACGGCTCGTGCAGCGCCGACCCGGCGTTGACCGCGTAGACGAGCACGTCGGCGTCGATGAGCCTCACTCGCCGAGCGCCATCTTGCGCAGGAACTCCTCGTCGTCCAGCTCCGCAAGCAGTCGCATGGCGCTGTCGCCCGGAATCTTCATCGGACCGAGGTCGAAGACCGGCAGCACATACGGCTCGGCGTCGGCACGCTCGGTGCGCAGGGCCTCGATGATGGCGCCGTTGACGACGTCACGGAACGACACCCGACGCTCCTCCATGGCGCGGCGGACGAGCGCATCGGCCTCGGGCGTGAGCGTGATCGTGGTGCGGGACACGGGTGCATCATAGCATCACCATCTTTGATGCGATGATGCACTCGAATGCGGAGCCGACGATCTGGGCGGGTTCGCGCCTCAGGCGCCGTCGGCGGCGATCACGGCGAGCACCGCCTCGCCGTAGGCCTCGCGCTTCTTCGCGCCGATGCCGGTGATGCCCTCCAGGTCCTCGATGCGCCGCGGGCGGTGCTCGGCGAGGGCCCGGAGCGTGGCATCCCCGAACACGATGTAGGCGGGTACGCCGAGCTCGCGCGCCGCGCCCGCACGCCACTCGCGCAGCGCCTCGAACAGCGAGCGGTCGCCGGCCTCCAGCGTGTCGGCGGCCGGCTGCTTGCGTGCACGGGCGGCTCCGGTCCGCCCCAGCACGTCGCGCCGCAGCGGCACCGGGTCGTCGCCGCGCAGCACGGCGGGAGCCTGCTCGCCGAGGCCCAGCACGCCGTAGTCGCCCTTCGCGACCAGGACGCCCCGGGCCAGCAGCTGCCGCACGACGCTGCGCCAATCCTGCTCGCTCAGGTCGGCTCCGAGTCCGTAGGTGCTCAGGCGATCGTGCCCCTGCTGCCGGATGCGCTCGGTCGCGGCACCCCGCAGGATGTCTACGAGATGCCCGGCCCCGAAGGCCTGGCCGCGCTCGCGCTGGAGCCGCACGATCGTCGACAGGAGCTTCTGGGCGGGCACGAGCCCGTCCCACGTCTCGGGCGGATCGATGCACGTGTCGCAGTTGCCGCACGGGCCGGAGTCCTGCCCGAAGTAGGCGAGGAGGTTCTGACGACGGCATCCGACCGTCTCGCACAGGGCGAGCATCGCGTCGAGGTGCTGGCCGAGGCGCATGCGGTAGGCGCGGTCACCGGGCGACTGGTCGATGAGCCGCCGCTGCTGCACGACATCGCCGAGCCCGTAAACCATCCACGCCACCGCGGGGTCGCCGTCGCGCCCGGCACGCCCGGTCTCCTGGTAGTAGCCCTCGACCGACTTCGGCAGGTCGACGTGCGCGACGAAGCGCACGTCGGGCTTGTCGATGCCCATGCCGAAGGCGATCGTGGCGACCATGACGACGCCGTTCTCGCGCAGGAACCGCGCCTGGTTGCGCGCGCGCACATCGGCGGGAAGGCCCGCGTGGTAAGGCAGCGCGTCGATCCCCTGCGCCCGGAGGTGCTCGGCGGTCTGCTCGACCGATTTGCGACTGAGGGCGTACACGATGCCGGCGGCACCGTCGGGCTGCGCGCGGATGAACCGCACGAGCTGGCGGCGCGGGTCGACCTTGGCCTCGATGCGGTACTGGATGTTCGGGCGGTCGAAGCTCGCCACGACGTGCCGGGCCGTGCCCAGCCGCAGCCGCTCGGTCAGCTCGCGGTGAGTCGCCGGCGTCGCGGTGGCGGTCAGCGCCATGCGCGGCACGCCCGGGAACCGTTCGCCGAGGTCGCCGAGCGCGAGGTAGTCGGGGCGGAAGTCGTGGCCCCACTGCGACACGCAGTGGGCCTCGTCGATCGCGATGACGCTGAGGCTCCCGCGCTGCAGCAGCTGCGTGGTCTGCGGCGTGGAGAGCCGCTCGGGCGCCACGTAGAGCAGGTCGAGCTCGCCGGCGAGGAACGCGCGCTCGACGCCGGCGCGCTCGGCGGGCGTCTGCATCGAGTTGAGGTAGGCGGCGCGCACGCCGTTGGCCACGAGCGCGTCGACCTGGTCGTGCATCAGGGCGATGAGCGGGGAGACCACGAGCCCCGTGCCGGGGCGGACCAGGGCGGGCACCTGGTACGTGATGCTCTTGCCGCCGCCGGTGGGCATGAGCACGACGGCATCCCCGCCCGCCACGACGTGCGCGACGACCTCGGCCTGGTCGCCGCGGAAGTCGTCGTAGCCGAAGACCTGCTTGAGCACGGCGCGCGGGTCGGCGCCGACGTGGGATGCCGCGGCCTGCGGCGGCGCGGGGTCGGTGACGCGGCCCCGGTCGGCGGGCAGGCGGA
>NZ_JASGFE010000058.1:0-18238 GCF_047605725.1 Microbacterium sp. | reverse complement strand
GCCGGCCCGGCCCGGCCCGGCCCCGCCGGGCCCCGCCGGGCCCCGCCGGGCCGGCCCCGCAACTTCGGAGTATCGCGCGCAACTCTCCGAACTTCGTACGGCGGATCAGAGCGCCCGCACCAGCGAGCGGGCGGCGATCTCCGCACTGATCGCGGCCACGGCGTCGGCGACGGCGAGCTGTACGTTCCCGATCGCGACGGTGCCGGCATCCGCCTCGGCCGGGCCGATCACTGCGACGTACGCCGACCGGTCCTCGTGCGCCTGCCGGATGCGGGCGCCCAGAGTCCCCCGGTCCCGCAGGCGGGCACGGATGCCGGCTTCTTCGCACGCCGCCAAGACCTCGGCCGCCGCGCCCAGCTGCGCCTCGGAAACCGGCAGGACGTCCACCTGAGTGGGCGCGAGCCAGGTCGGGAAGCGCCCCTCATACCGCTCGATGAGGAGGGCGACGAGCCGCTCGACCGAGCTGAGGAGGCCGCGATGCACCATGACCGGCCGGTGCTTGGCGCCGTCCCCGCCGATGTACGACAGCCCAAACCGCTCCGGCTGCACGCGGTCGACCTGCACGGTGGAGAGGGTCTCTTCGCGGCCGCCGGCGTCGATCACCTGGACGTCGATCTTCGGTCCGTAGAACGCGGCCTCTCCCTCGACGCGCCGGAACGGCAGGCCGGCGCGCTCCAGCGCGGTGCGCAGTTCGTGCTCGGCGGCATCCCACGCCTCGTCGTCTCCGTCGTAGGAGCCGCCCGCGCCGCGCACCGACAGCCGGAAGTAGTCGACATCTATTCCCAGCACGGCATATACGTGGTCGATGGCGCCGAGTGCGAGTACGACCTCATCCACGACCTGGTCCTCGCGGCAGAAGGCGTGGGCGTCGTCGAGGCTGATCTGGCGGACCCGGCTGAGCCCGCCGAGCACTCCGGACAGCTCGCTGCGGAACATGGTGCCCGCCTCGGCGAGGCGCACCGGCAGCTCCCGCCAACTGCGGGAGCGGGACGCATACACCTGGGTGTGAGCCGGACAGTTCGCCGGGCGCAGCACGAGCTCCTCGCCGCCGACCCTCATCGGCGGGAACATGTCGTCGCTGAACTTGTGCCAGTGCCCGCTGCGCTCGAACAGCTCGCGCTTGGCGAGCACCGGGGTGTAGACGCGGCGGCATCCGGATGCCGCGACCTGCTCCGCCGCGAACCGTTCGATCTCGGCGCGGATGACGGCGCCGTCGGGCAGCCACATCGGCAGGCCGGCGCCGATGAGCGGTGCGGTGTCGAACAGCTCGAGCCTGCGGCCGAGCACGCGGTGGTCGTGGTCGATGGCGTTCATGGGATTCTCCTGACTTCGGGGTGAAAGCCGTCGAGAGATTCCCGCATCACGACGAAGCCCCGGGGAATCTCCCGGGGCTCGTGGTTCGCGCGAAGCGCTACAGGGCACGCCGGAAGAGATCCGGCGTCGTCGTGACCTGGCGCATTCGCATGCCCCGATGGTACCCGACCGCGGCCTGACCAGCAGGTGGAGCTTCGCCCCGCCGGCACGCCCGCAGGCGGCGCTTTGCCCCGCCGGTTCACTTGCCCTGGATGTACACAGAATCCGGCTCCGGGCGTACGTCCAGGGCAACCGAACAAGGGTCGCGGGCGCGGGTGATGACGGCGTCTCCTCCACAGAAGGCGAATGTGCGCCGACTGTCCACGGATATCACATTCGCGGCCCACGGACCGGTGCGTCCGAGGACACTCGGAGCATGGGAATCCGTTATTACGCATACGCCTTCGACCACGAGCTGACCGAGCAGGCACTCGTTGACCCCCGCAGCATCCTCTCCGACGACCCGCTTGCCGATGCGTGGGGCCTCGAACCCGGTGCCGCGGTGAGCGTGGCCACGTTCGAACAGACGGTGCCCGCACGCGACATGCTCTACCTCGACAAGGCCTGGCAGGAGCTGCAGTACCTCACCGGCCCCCACCTCCCCGGCGGCGCGCGGCCCAGCTACCGGATGTTCGAGGGGCGAGTGACGATGCAGGGGTACGGATGGATTCCGTGGGTCCGCGCACTCCATCCCGACGAGATGCCGGCCATCGCACGCGATCTCTGGGCCATCGAAGACGCGGATGCCGGCTCCGACACCGACAGCTATGTGGTGCCGTACCTGCGCCGCGCGCAGGCGTTCGCGTCTGGCCTTGCGGCAGAGGGCCGCGGCGCCGTCTACATGATCGGATGACTACTCCGCATCCCTGTCTGACGCGTCTGACACCGAGTACCATGAGCGTTGTGACCACTGTTTCCGCACGAGAGGCATCGCGTGGGTTCTCCTCCCTGCTCGATAGCGTTGAGCATGACGGCGAGGAGTACACCATCGTGCGCGACGGCAAGGCGATCGCCCGGATCGTACCGGTGACCGACCGCACCGTGGGTATGTTCCTCGCTCGCCGTGCCGGACGCACGCCGCTCGACGAGGACTTCGCCGCCGACGCCACCGGCGCCAGTCATCTCCTCACCACGAACGTGGCGGACCCGTGGCGCAGCTGATCCTCGATACCAACGCGCTGATCCAGCTCGACCGCGGCGGGGCGATCATCGCTGAAGTCTCCGAGTCCGATGATCTCGCGATTGCGGCGATCACACTCGCGGAACTGCGCCACGGCATCCTCGCTGCCGAAGCAGGCCGACGGCACGCGCGCAGGCAGTTCGTCGAGGACGTGGAGGCGACCATCGAGGTGCTGCCCTACACGAGAGCGACGGCAGCGGAGCACGCTGCACTGCTGGACCACGTGCGGCGAATCGGCAGGCCCCGCAGCGCCCACGACCTCATCATCGCCGCTCATGCGCGGCAGACGGGCCGCCGGGTCGTGTCCCTCGACGTCAAGGCGCGCTTCGGCGACCTGCCCGGCGTCAGCCTCCTCGCCGCGCCGTGACAGGACAGTAACCGCACTCGAAGGAATGGTCCGTCGTCTCGAACTCGACAACTACCTCGAGTTCGTCACCTCTGGCGCCGGCGCTGACCTCGCCGACCCCGAGGTGATCGAGTCGGCTCAGCGGTGACGCTGTTCCTCGTCGACAACTCGGTGATCCAGCGGCTGGCCAAGCCGCCGGTCCGCGAGGCCTGGCATCGCCTGTGCGAGACCGGCGACATCGCGACGTGCCTTCCGACGCTGCTCGAGGCAGGCTACTCGGCGCGCTCAGCGGAAGACCATGGGCGCCTGGTCGACCTAGAGCTGCGCGCGAAGGTGCTCCTCGCTCCACATCCCGAGATCGTCGAACTGGCTCTGCGCATCCAGGCCGCGCTCTTCGCAGCCGGAACCAGTCGGGCTGTCGGCGTCAGTGATCTTCAGATCGCCGCAACTGCCCTGCACCACTCGAATCCTGCAAGACCGGTGATCGTCGTGCACTACGACGCCGACTTCGACCACGTCGCCGCGGTCGAACCCGCGTTCCGGTCCCGGTGGATCGTGCCGCGCGGCACCGCGGACTGACCCGACGCCCGTTAGGCTTGACCGCCGCGGTCTTGGGCGTGACCTGTTCTCGCACGTCGTGGCGTCAGCCGGCCTCAGGCGCAGCGTCTGGATCCTGGTGGCGCTCCTGGAGGTGGAGGCGCTGGCGTTCCTGGCGCGGTTCCTGCCCACCCTGTGGGCGATCGCGAAGTTCCCGCGGAAGGCATTCACGTTCTGGACGTTCATCATCATGACCGTCATGCTCGTGCTCCTGGGAGTCCTGGCGAACGCGTCGCCGTGGCTGATGCTGATCCCGTTCGTGATCTATTCGTTCGTGATGTCTGCGGCATCGAATATCACCCAGGTCTACCCACCGGAATTGTTCCCGACGCACTTGCGAGGTAGCGGAGTGGGCCTGCTGAACGCGACCAGCCGCATCGCGTCGGCGGTCGGCACCTTTGTCCTGCCGGTCAGCCTCGAAACGTGGGGGGTCTCGGTCTCGATGTACGGGCTCGCCGCGGTCTTGGCCCTGGGTGCGCTCGTCACCTGGGCCTGGGCGCCGACCACCGAGTCGAAGAAGCTGGTCTGACAGACGACCACCGATTGCCACGGCTCCGGGTCGCCGCACTGTACCTGGACGCCTACGGGCAGTCGGCCGACGGTGAGGGAGACCCTTCCGGTCGCTGCCCCTAGTCGAGCGCCAGGACCCCGCGCAGAGCATGATCGACGGCCGCGAGCTCGGCGCTGCTGAGCCGGCCCGCGAACTCGCCGAGACGTCGTTCGGGATCGACGGCGGTCATCTGCTCGATGAGAACGCGGGTGCTCACGCCGTCGATCTCGATCTCCGGACGGAAGGATGCCGGGCGGCGGCCGGTGGATGTCGGCGCGACGATCCAGGTGGACAGCGGAAGGTCGTCGGACTGCACGACCACCGCGTACCGCGGTCCGGACTGCTCATGGCCCTGGGCATCCCGGGGAGCCTTCAACCGGTAGACGTCACCACGCACCGAGCTGCTCCATCTGCGCCGCGAGCCGCTTGGACTCCGCGACGTCGTCGGGGTCGTTGCGCAGGGCCTCCGCCTCGGCCCGCATGAGGGCGCGCCGCCGGCTGCGCTCGGTCTCCAAGATCGCGGTACGCACCGCTTCGGACTTCGACTGCCCATCGGCCGTGAGCGCGGCGAGCGCTCGGTCGACGTCCGGATCCGTGCGAATCGTCAGCGTGCCCATGTTACGTATTGTAGTACGGATCGTATGTCGATTCGATGGTCGGATCCGTGCTCAGACGGCGCGGAGGAGGTACTTGGCGAAGATCCCGTCGTCGTCATAGACGGCATCGTCGATGGCAAAGCGGGCCTCCACCAGCATCGGTTCGAGGAGCCAGGTGAAGGTGGAGTGCTCGTCCCTGACATGCTCCTCGAGGTCTGCTCGGGTCCAGCCGCCCTCCTCGGCCGAGTAGCCGGTCGCGCACCAGTGCTCGATGCGCTCGATCGCCTCGTCGAGCGGGAAGTGGTAGACGACGTCCCACAGGCGCAGGATGCCGCCGGGCCGCAGCATCTCGCGGATGCGCGCGAGGGCCAGCGCCTTCCAGAAGTCGGGAAGGTGGTGCAGCGCATAGCGGGAGTAGACCAGGTCGACCGACGCCGCCGGGCGCTCGTACGTGAGGTACCCGGCCTCCACGATGCGTAGCGACGAACCCGCCGCTCTCGCCTTCCGACGGAGCAGGTCGAGCATGACCGGCGAGGGGTCCACGGCCGTCACGCTCTCCCACTGCTCCGCCGCGAGCAGCGCGAACTGCCCCGTGCCGGCGCCCAGATCGACGACCTCCGAGGCCTTCGACGGCAGCATCCGCCGGAGCATCGCGATCTCGTCCGCCGCTCCGGCATCCTCCTTCTCGTCGTAGTGGGCCACGTGCTCCGGGTCGGTGTTCTCCCGTCCCAGCGAGTGCGTCTCGTCCAAGAACCACGTCGGTCGCTGCATGTCGACACCCTAGCGGCCGGGCCGAGCCGTCCTCATGTAGACCTTCCACGTGGATCGGTGCGGCCGCTCCGCCCAGTCGTCAATCCGATGCGCCCAGTCAGGCGCGCCGCTCTGCGATACGTCCACGAGCGATGCGCAAGGTCTCACGCCCGTCGACCAGCTGTATCCGCCCACTCTCGATGTCGTCGATGCGCCGACGGAACTCCGCCTGCCAGGCGGCGTCGATGACCGAGGAGGGCCCGTCCGACTCTTGTTCTCGGATCGTCAGTCGCGGTCGAGGAGAGACCGGGTGCTTCGGTGGCCGGCCGCGGTATGACTCCGGCTCACGATCGGGGTCATACTGAAACGCGTGAGCGAGATCGACACCGTGCCCGCCGACAGCCTCCCGCTCCGCGGCATCCGCGTGCTCGAACTCGGCAACTACATCGCCGGACCCACCGCGGGAAGACTCCTCGCCGACTTCGGCGCCGATGTGATCAAGGTCGAGCGACCGCGCACCGGTGACGAGACGCGCCGCTGGCGCCTGCACGCCGGCGACACGTCGATGCTCTACCGCACTCTCAACCGCGGCAAGCGCTCCCTCGTCCTCGACCTCCGCAGCGACGAGGGGCGCGAGATCGTCCGCGACCTCGTCCGCCGCTCCGACGTGCTGCTGGAGAACTTCCGGCCCGGAACCCTGGAGAAGTGGGGTCTGGATGCCGCGACCCTCGAGGCGCTGAACCCCGAACTGGTCCTCGCGCGCATCTCCGCGTTCGGCCAGACCGGACCGCTCGCGGGCCGGCCGGGATTCGCCGCCGTCGCGGAGGCGTACGGCGGATTCCGCGAGCTCGTCGGTGAGGCCGGCCGTGCACCGAGCCGCACCGGGGTGTCGATCGGCGACACCATCGCGGGGATCTACACGGCCTTCGGCGTCGTGATGTCGCTGCTGGAGCGGCAGCGTCACCCGGGAGACCGACCCCCGTTGGACCGACGCGCGATCGACGTCGCCCTGAACGAGGCCATGCTGTCGGTCACCGAGTCGCTCGTGCCGGAGTGGGACGCCTACGGGGTGCGCCGGGAGCGCACCGGCGGCCGGATGGAGGGCATCGCACCGTCGAACGCGTACCTGTGCGCCGACGGCAAGAGCATCGTCATCGCGGGCAACGGCGACGCGATCTTCCAGCGGTACATGCGGCTCATCGGCCGAGAGGATCTCGCCGCCGACCCCGAGCTGCAGTCCAACGAGGGCAGGTGGGCGGCGCGGGACCTGCTCGACGAGGCGATCGGGCAGTGGGCCGCGAGCCGCGCGAGCGCGCAGGCTCTCGCCGAGCTGGATGCCGCGGGCGTGCCGTGCGGTCCCATCTACACGGCCGAGGACGTCGTCGCCGACGAGCAATATGCCGCGCGGGGCATGATCCAGCGGTTCGATGTGCACGACGGTGAGCGGCTGCGGACGGACGTCGGCTTCCCCGGCATCGTCCCCGTCATCGGAGGACGCTCGCTGCCCATCCGCGCACTGGGCCCCGACCTCGGCGCGCACACCCGTGAGATCCTCCGTGAGCTCGGCTGGAGCGACGAGCGCATCGCGGCATACGAGGAGACGGTCGGATGAGCGTGCAGTACCGCGACGTCACGCTCCGCGACGGGCTCCAGCTGGCCGGCAAGAGCCTTCCCACCCCGCGCAAGGTCGAGCTCGTCCGCGAGCTGTTCGCGCTGGGCGTGGAGCACATCGAGGTCGGCTCGATGGCGCGGCCCGACCTCGTCCCGACGATGGCCGACACACTGGACGTCATCGCAGCGCTCACCCCGCAGGAGCGGGAGCGCGCGTGGATCTGGACGGCCACGCCGAGGCACATCGAGCGTGCTGCCGGGGCCGGTGCGCGCAACTTCCAGTACTGCTTCTCGGCATCCGACAGTCACAACCGCGCCAACATCGGCCGCGACACCGAGTCCTCGCTCGCGGCCATGCCCGACGCGATCGCCGCGGCGGCGGCTGTCGGCGGGAGGGTGCAGCTGTGCATCGCGACGTCGTTCACGTGTCCGTTCGAGGGCACCGTGCCGTTCGAGCGTCTCGCCGGCATCCTCGACGATCCGCGCACCGATGGCGCGGTCGACGTCGTCATCGCCGACACGCTCGGTCAGGCGCACCCCGCCGAGGTGGGCCGGCGTGTCCGCCTCGCCGCCGAGCGACGCCCTGGGCTCGGCATCGTCTTCCATGGGCACGACACGTGGGGGCTCGGCGTCGCGAACGCCGCCGCCGCGGTCGACGCGGGAGCGACAGTCCTCGACGGCGCGCTCGGCGGGCTCGGCGGATGCCCGTTCGCACCGGGCGCGTCCGGCAACACCGCGACGGAGGACCTCGTCTTCGGCCTCCGGCCGGCCTGGCTCGACCCCGAACGGTTCGGCGCGCTCGTGCGACTCGGCGAGGAGATCACCACTGCCCTGGGCGAACCGAACCGATCGCGGGCACGCGCCGGCGCCCGCAGCCACGCCGAGGCCTTCGAGTGGGTCCTCCGCGACTAGTACCATCCCGCACGTCTAAGTGGCACACTTGACTCATGAGTACCACCTACAACGTCACGTTGGGAGATCGGGGCCGCATCGTCGTGCCCGCGGCACTGCGGGCGCACCAACGGTGGGATCAGGGCACGCCGCTTCTTCTCGTCGACGCCCCGGGCGGCGTCGTCATCACAACGCGAGAGCAGGCGCGTGCGCTGATTCGAGCGCAGCTGGGCGACGCGGACCTCGTCGGCGAACTCCTCGCCGAGCGCAGGGCCACGGCCGACCGTGAGGATGCCGCGTGATTGTGCTCGACGCCTCCGCCCTCCTCGCGTTCCTGCAGGCGGAGCCAGGGGCAGACCAAGTAGAGGATGCGCTCGAAGGCGGCGCCACGATCGGCGCGGCGAACTACGCCGAGGTCGCGCAGAAGGTGAGTTCCGGCGGGGCGTCATGGCCGATCGTGCGTGCACTGCTCGACAGCTACTCCCTCTCGGTCGAAAGCGTCACGCGTGAGGATGGCGAGCGCGCCGCCGCGCTGTGGCGCGCGGGATCGGGCCTGTCACTCGGAGACCGCCTGTGCATCGTCCTCGGCGACCGTCTCGACCTCGACGTGCTCACCGCCGACAGCGCGTGGGGCGATGCAGGGCGCATCCGTCAGATCCGCTGACAAGAGACGATCCCCAGGGCTCGACAACACCGCAGCTCCGCTGCGATTCATCACTTCTGCACCCCGAGCCTGGGCAACGCGTACTCCCAGGGGATGCGCTCCTGCTCCAGACGTACGTTCCCCTCGGAGCCCAGCAGCCGCAGCGTCGCCTGCTCGTCCGCGGTCAACGACGGCAGCACCCCGACATTGGGTGCGTCGTCGGCGCCCCACAGGTCGCGGTGCGCCATGAGCGTCGCGGCGTCCATGAGCACAGAGGTCACGGCGAGGTCATGGCTACGCAGGCGGTGGAGGATCGCGAAGCCGTGCGAGTCGAGATCGCCCCAGTAGGTCACCTCCTTCACCCAGGGCAGCCGCGTCACGAGCTCGACTCGCTGACCGCCACCGTCGAGCACGACGGCTCCCGGCACCGGCGGCATCGCGAGGACCGTCGCGAGGTTCTCGAAGACGAAGACCCGCGTGGGCCGTACGGTGAGCCGGGCGAGATCGGAGACGGGTGCCGAGATGTCCGTCAGACCACCGGGCGCGAGCGCCGCGTCGAGGAACCGAACGCGGACGAGCGGGTCGTTCTCGTGGAGTCCGAGTCCTATCGCCCCCGTGAACGCGCGGTGAAGCGTCTCGACGAGCCCCCGTCGCGCCTCGATCCACTTCGTGTGGATGCCTCGGATCGGCAGCTCCCGGACGCGGCGGCCCGACGACGGGTTCTCGCGCAGCCACCCGAGCACGCTTACCAACCGCTCGAAGTCGGGCGCGTCGAGCTGCACAATCGTTCGCGCGTGCATCCGCAGAGCCACCGTCACGGCATCCGCCTCCCCTCCGAGCGCGCGAAGGATGCCGAGCCGCTCGCTCAGCACCGTCCACTCCTCCCGTAGGCCGGCCACCCGCGCGATCCGCTCGGGTCCACGCACGACGACGCGCACGGGCACCTCCTGCGATCCCACCCGGGACCAGTCGCGGCGAACCCAGTTGACGGCGAGGCCGGGGGAACGGTCGGCCTGCCGCCACGACTCCACCCACGCACGCGCCGCATCGAGATCGGCAAGAGCCTGCTGCTCGGTCGGCGGATGCAGCGGCACGTCCAGCACGGCCGAATCATCGCCGGCCGCAGCCCATGCGCGTCCGTCTCGCTCCACCATGCGTCTGGCGCGGGCGCGCAGCGTATCGACCGTGACCGGCGTCGTCATCCCCGCGCCTCGGTGACCGCCGGATCGGCATGCGCCACGCGCCGACCCTGGTCCGGAGCCCGACCGTCGTCCACGACCTCGGTGAACACGACGTTCGCGAGCCGCGACGCGCGGTGCTCCGGGTTCGACACCGACGTGATCGCCCCGACGTAGGGCTCCAGCGTCTGCAGGAGCTTCTGAGGCGTGGCGAGGATCATGTGGAAGCCGAAGGTGCGGAAGACGTCCATCGCGTTGCGCGTGTACCGGCTGTCCGCCTTGTCGAAGGCCTCGTCGAGCACGATCGAGCCGAAGCGCGGCACATCGTCCTCCTCCTCCGTCAGCTGATAGCGCAGGGCGGCGGCGAGACAGAAGATGACGAGCTTCTGTCGCTGACCGCCCGAGAGCCCCTCCGCCGAGTCGTACACGCGCATCACGGCGCCCGCGCGATTCTTCTCCCGACCGAGGAAGCTCACGTGCAGGCGGGTGTCGAGCACCCGTGTGCGCCAGTCGAGATCGACGCGGTCCTTCGAGCCGAGGCGACCGATGACACGCTTGAGCACGGCGAAGCGCTGCTCGGCACCGGCAGCCGACTCGTCGGCCCAATTGCCCTCCACGATGCGGCGCAGGTCGGCAAGAAAGTCCTCGACCTCGCCGGAGCGGGTCGTCTTGACGTCGATCTCCAGGAAGCGGTCGGTGCCCTCGAACGGCGAGCGCCCGAGGGACGCATTGACGGGGAGGATCCGCTCGCGGATCAGCCCCGGCGCGTCGCGCAGGTCGCTCAGGAGATGGGCGACGACATCGCGCGAGCGTTCGCGCAGCAGCCGACGGAACTCTCCCTCCTTCTCCGGCAGCCCCCGCGCGACGATGCCCTCGAGCAGGGCCCGATAGCCGTAGCGGTCGCCGATGTCGACGGTGAGGTCCGCGGCGGCCGCGGGCCAGTTCGACCGGAACTGCGCCGCGCGCCCCGCGAACGTGGCCTCGGCATCGCGCACCCGGATGGCCGCGGCATCCTTCTCGTGGGAGATCCTCGCCTGCACGGCACGCGCCACAGCATCGACCGTGTCGAGCGAGATCGAGCGTCGTTCGGTGCGGAAGCGCGCGTCCAGTGTCTCGATGACGGATGCCGCGGGCTCGTCGACCGCCGCCGCCTCCAGTTCCTCGACAGTGCGCTGGACGCGAGCGAGCTCCTCTTCCGCGACTCCCACCGCGCGCTGGGCCGCGGAACGCTCGGCCTCGGTGTCATTCAGGTGTGCGGTCGCGCGCTCCAGCGCGGCCTGCGCGTCGCGCAGGATGGACGATGCCGAGGTGAGTGCGTGCAATTCGGCGCGGCGGGCCGCGGTGATCGCGGCGGCCGCGTCGGTGTCGAGCTCGCTCCAGGTGAATCGCGCGACGCGGCCGAAGACCGTGCGGCGCGCGAGCGCGGCATCGCGCTCGGTGTTCGCCCGCATCAGGTCTTCGGATGCCGCTTTCAAGGCCGCCTCGGCCGACCGTCGCTGGGCGAGCAGCGCCTCCAGACGCTCCGAGGTGTCGCCGCCGAGCATGAACCGGGTCGCGTCGGTCACCTCGCTGCGGTCGTCCTTCTCGTAGCGGCGCGCGGTGCGCTTGACGAGGCCGCCGATCGTGAGGCCGCGCTCGACGTCGTCGAACTCGTCGACGTGGTCGACGCACGCGTAGTCGTACTCGGTGGCGAGCTTGCGTCGCAGCCAGGCAGCCGTGGCGTGCTCGGCCTTCTCGGCGACGACCAGTCGATGAACGAGCGAGCGTGCGTCCCTCGGGCGGCGCGGCTCTTCGACCGAGTGCGGAATCGCCTCGATCACGAGCCGCACGCCGAGATGACGGCTCTCAGCGGCGCGTCGGACGGCGGCGAGCTGCTCGTCGTGCACCAGCAGTGTCATCGCGAGCGGCGCGAGCACACGCTCGATCGCACCGCGCCACGCGGAGTGCGCAGCATCGACCGAGATGAGCTCTCCCGCGAAGGGCAACGCCGACGGTGAGACGCCGACCGACTCGGCGAGCTGGCACCGCACCTCGAGCAGCCTCGGCGGAAGGTTGCTGCGGTGCTCGCGCAGCGCACGGAGCCGGCCGTCGAGCGCCGCGAGGTCCTTGCGCGCGGTGGCCGCAGCATCCTGGATCCCGTACGGGATCGCACCGATCGTACGCTCGGACTCCTCCATCGCGGTGGCGAGCAGCTCTGCGAACTCGGCGGCGTTGGTCGGTGCGGGAGCGCCGACACTGTCCAGCTCGCTCACGAGGTCGGCCCGCCGGGCAGTGACCGCGCGCTCCTCCTTCTCGGCGCCGTTCAGCTGCTGCTGCAGCAGCTCGACGCGGGCACCGCCCTCGTCGCGCACGCGCGCACGCGCTGTCTCCAGGGACTCGGCCGCCAGTTCTCGGGCGGTCTCGGCGTCGTGCAGACGCGCCTGGGTTCGCGCCAGCCCGGCACGTGCCGGGGCGAGCGCTTCGACGGCGAGGCGCCGCTTGAGCGCCACCGTGTACGGTTCGACCGCGTCGTGCAGGCCCGCTGCTGCGGCCTCGGCCGCCGACGCGTCGTCGAACGCGATGGTCGCGGCATCCACGGCGCGCAACGCCTCGACCTGACGCCGCAGGTCGGCCACGTGCGCGTGGGCACGGTCGAGCTCGGTGAACTGCTCGACCGCGTTGTCGGCGCGCCCGAACGTGCCCGGGGAGTCGAGCATGAAGCCGCGGAACAGCGCGTCGAGCGTGCCGAGGTTCTTGGCGGACTGCGTCTTGTGCAGCAGCTGCAGGGTCGCGTCGCTGCGGAAGCCGAACTGGCGCACGACGCGCTCGTGGAAGCGTCCGTGCTTGCCGCTGGTCGTGATGAGCGCGTCCGGCAGCGCAGCCGTCATGCGCCGCGCGTCGATGCCGCCCTCGACATGCGGCTTGAGGTCGATGAGGCTCAGCTCGCCGCGCAGGAAGAGGCGCGCGTCTTTGAGCGCAGCGGTCTCGGTGCGCGTGCCGGGGGCGTGAAAGACGCGCGCGAGCGTCACCGGCTCGTCGCGCAGGTTCTCATAGCGCAGCAGGATGCCGCTCCACGTCGCACGCGGTCGCAGGTAGGTCGTCACGGCCCGATCGGCGGACTGATCGGCCTCTTTCGTCCACGCGCCACGCACGTAACTCATGGTGGTGCGGTCGCTCTGGCGCGCGGAGCCGTCCTGCGCTGCGGCATTCAGCCGCAGCCACTTGTCGGGAGTCAGCACGGTCGCTATGGCATCGAGCAGCGACGACTTGCCAGACCCCGAGGCGCCGGTGAAGAGGTGCCCGACACGGGCGATCTCGACGGTCACGCGTCCCGAGAACGTGCCCCAGTTGACGAGCTCGACGTGTGCGAGGCGCCACTGACCGGGGTGTTCCGGGTCGGCATCCGTCTGTTCATCCGGGAAGGTCAGCATGGTCATCGCTCGTCACCCCCTCCGCGAAGTCGTGCGGCTCCTTGCCGCCCTGTGCCGCCAGCCGTTGGTACTCCGCGGTGATGCCCCGCACCTGATCGGCGTCGACGATGAGCCGCAGCACGGGTGAGATCTCGGCGCGGTCGTCGCCGACGGCGTGCAGCACGCGCAGCTTGTTCTGCATCTTGTGCCACGACGAGCTGAGGCGACTGGCGAAGTCCTTCTCGTCGCGGTCGGGGGTGCGGAAGACCGCGAGCTGCTCGAAGACCTCCGTCTGGCCCACGATGACGCGGCCGGTGCCCTCCTCGCTGAGCAGCGTCTGGCGCAGGACGAGCAGCATCGCGGTGTCGAGGAAGGTCAGCGCTTCCGTCCGGACGGCGCGTGGCGCGGATTCAGACGGCGCGTTGCGCACGAACGCCACCTCGTGGTCGCGATCGATCACGAGGTCGAGGAACAGGTCGGCAAGGCGCGACCGGATGATCGCTTCGTCGCTCAGCAGCACGCCCCACAGCTGGCCCTCACGAGCACCGGCGAGATAGGGCCCGCGGATGAGGCGGAGCAGCACCCGCCGGGTGCGGTCGGGAAGCGTTCCCGTGTCGCCCGGCCACAACCCGGTCTCCCGCGGCTCGTCCTCGTCGCGCTCGAGCTCGGACTCGGCTCGAAGCTCCGTCATAGCACCACCCCCGTGAATCGATGCGCGGCGATGACGGCTGCGCGCGGGACACCGTCCGAGCCCTCCCACGAGAGCACCTCCGGCTCGTCGTCGACGGTCCCCTGATCCGCCGCGAGCGAGAGCAGACCGACGACGCTGCCGACGCCCTGCGTCGCGGGGTGCCGGACCAGGACGTCGGCGACCGTGCACGTGCGCAGCTCGGCGAGCACCTCGTTCACGTTGCGCGTGAGCTCGTCGAAGTCGATCTCGGTCTCGCGGGCGAGCGCGCGCAGCTCTTCGAGACTCGCGACGGCGGTCTCGTGCTCGGGGATGTCGTCGGTCGCCGCGAGCTCAGCCGGGTCATGGAGATCGACGGCGCCCACACTCGCGAGGGGTACCGCGGAGAGGTCGAGCGACAGACCGATCGGATGCCACGGCCGAATGTGCGGGGCGGCGGTGACCCCGGCGTGCTGCGCCTCGCGCAGAAGCCCGCGCATGACGCGGTCGCGCTGGTAGTCCTGCGACTGCACGTAGCGCCGCAGCGCGCGAGCGAACATCGTGACGACATCGTGCACCTCGGCGCTGCGCTCCTTCAGCGTCGTGAGGAACAGCCGCAGCGTGCGGCGCTCCGCGGCCGAGAGGTCGCGGGCGAAGGGGCGGTCGAGCACACGACGGATGTCCGACTCGAACGCGGCGCCGAGGGCCGGGTCGAGCACGAGCTGTGCGAACGCGGCGAAGCTGCGTCCGGCATCCGATTCGGAGATGTGGTCGATGCCGCGGAAGACCTCGTCGACGACCGTGGACTGCGAGGCATCCGACTCGATGATCTTCGCGCGCAACGACGCGTTGAGTGCCTCGAACTCGGCCCGCACGCGGGCGAAGTCGTCGGGGACGTCCGACGCCTGCGCGAGCAGGTCGCGCGTGCGCTCAAGGGCGCGGTCGTGGTCGAGGGCCGGGTCATCGCCCGAGCGCAGCGCCTCGATGCGGCTTTCCAGGCGCTGCACCTCCTCCTCGAGCAGCGCGATGCGTGCCGCCGCATCGGGGTCGGAGTCGATCGCGAGCTGGCGCACCTGCGCGGCGAGGCTCGACAGGCGCGACTCGGTGGCACTCGATCGCGGCTCAGCGCGCCCCTGCACGAACCGGATCGCCGCGATCGCGTCGGGTGAGAGCTCCAGCGTCTCACCGCGGGCGTCACTCGACGGGCGGCGGACGAGGAAGCCGGCGGCACGCCATTGCGCGCAGTAGCCCTTGGCGCTCAGCGGGAAGGAAAGACCCTGCGCGCGAAGCCGCTCCAGGTCGGTGTCGAGACGCTCGTAGAGCTCTTCGGCGTCGAGCCGCCGATCGTCACCGCCCAGGTGCACCCCGAGCAGGCCCGCGATCACCGCGGCGTTATCAGCTCGCAGGAGTCGCCAGGCAGCATCGCGCTCGACCAGCTGGGAAAGCTGCAGAACCTGGGCGACGGCGGGCACCCGTCCATTGTCGGGCACACCGCGGACATCCGGCGCACTCGCGGACGTTGAGACCTGGTTCCTACATCGGCTCGGGGGCTCCAGCCGTGGTCGGCAACGCCGCGTGCTCGGGTGGCGGTGCGCATCCATTGGCTTCCTATATCGCTCGCGATAACCCGCGGGATACAGTGACGGTATGGACATCCGGGCGGAGCGCGAGGCGGCGAGCATGAGTCAGTCGGAGCTCGCGCGCGCGGCCCGCGTCTCACAGCCCAACCTCTCGGCGTACGAGAACGGGCGACGCGAGCCCAGCCCGGCAGTGCTCGATCGTATCCGCGGAGCACTGTCCGGGCGGCCATCCGAGCGCGTGGAGCGCCACCGCGACGAGATCCGGCGTCTGATCGCCGCCCACCACGCCCGTGATCCACGGCTGTTCGGCTCGGTCGCACGTGGCGAGGACGCACCGGCATCCGATGTCGACCTGCTCGTCGACTTCACACCCGAAGCCACCCTGCTCGATGAGATCGGCCTCCGCCTCGTCCTGGCTGATCTGCTGCGGGTCAACGTCGATGTCGTGGCTTCGGATGCGTTGCGGGGCGAGATCCGAGACCGCATCCTGCGAGAGGCCGTTCCACTGTGATGCCGCCCGATCCCTCGCCCCAGAAGGCACTCGATGCCGCAACCCGCGTGCTCATCGTGTGCGAGGTGATCGCCGGAATCGTGGATGCCGGCGAGCACGCGTTCCTGGCAGATGTGCGCGCACAGTGGGCTGCGGAGATGGGGCTCATTCGTATCGGTGAGGCGGTCGGCAAGATTCCCGCAGCGGTGCGGGAGCAGTTTCCCGACCAGCCCTGGCGGCAGATCATCGACATGCGCAACTTCGCCGCGCACCAGTACGACGACCTCGACCCACATCGCGTGTGGCGGACCCTCGTTCGGGATGTCCCGGCACTTCGCCGATATCTGTCGGACGTCGTGATTCCGGGGCTCGCAGGCGACCAGTAGTCACGCCAGCGGCGTCTCACTGATGTCGGATTCGAGCGCGGTGCCGCCGATGTCGAGCACCCCGTGGGCAGATCGATGGCCACCGGGTCAGAGAAGCCGACCCACCCGTTCAGCAAATCTCGGAGGACTACGACCCGCCATCGTTGAAGAAACCGGCGAGCGCTGTGGCGGTGTCCGCGACCGTGGACAGATTGGCGAGCAGCAGCAGACCAAGTGCTGCGGTCAGCAGAGTCAAGGCGACCGCGCCGGAGGAAAGTACTCGGCGGAGCATCCAATGATGCTCGGGTAGCCGCGCGCGTCGAATCACCATCAGCACGATGGTGGCAAGCACACCCGTGATCGCGACAAGGAGCAACCCGACCAAGACGACGTGGTACATCCGAAAGTCCTCGACCAGGGCAGTGGTGACGGAGCCATAGGCTCCCGTCGCGAGCTCGGCCCGAACCTGCTCGATCGCGGGCGTGGTCTCGATGGGAAGGAAGCTCAGGACGGACGAGAGTGGCGCGATCGATCCCTGGACGTTTGCGACCGCGACAAGCAGTGTCAGAACGGGCAACCACGCTCCCAGCACCCCGACGGTGACCCACGTCCGACGCGCGAGCCTGCCCTGCGCCTGGACAGCACGCGACCAGATTCGCCGTCCGACGGCGATCAACGCACACAGCAGCGCGATCGCCAGCAGTGCCTTGGCGATGTGGAAGACCGCCCAGAACACCGTTGCATCCGTCAGCACGGAACCCGGCGAGGCGGTGCCCGACAGCATCCACTGCTCGAATCCGATCGAGACGGACTCCGCCAGTCCAGACACGGAGACTCGACCACCGGACGTCCACTCCGCCACAACCGGCGGAACTGTCATCACCGCGACGGCAAGGGCAGCGACGCCCAAGCCCGGCACGATGTCTCCCCATCGCGCGCGGCCATCGACCACCGTCAGCGACATCTCGCCCTCCCCCGCGCGCTACTGCCGGGTGCCCAGTCGAAGATCGCTCTCCGCGACAGCAACCGCGCCAGCCGAGTTTCCGCGCCACGTCCACGCGGAACGCAGGATGAACGCCAGGAGCAGCAACTCGACTCCGATCGAGAGAGCGTAGAAGCCGACCCATTCCCCGCTCTCCCCCGTCGCGTTGAAGATCGAGTACGGAACGAGAAGCGCCGCGACGACGAGGTTCGTGACGCGGTTAGCCCGGGCGGGCAGGGCCATGGAGAGCGTCACCATGACTGCGGGTATGGCCACGGACGTGAGCATGACCGTGAGCAGCGTCGCACTGACATTGAACTGCCACACGCGGCCGTTCAGGATGCCGTCGACAACGCCCGGCTTGTAGAAGTTGAGCACGTCGACGTAGATGTAGAGAAGCATGAAGCTGGTCCATGCGGCGGCGAGCTTCGACTGCACAGGGATCGAGGCGTGCACAGCCGGGCTCGGGGTGATCGTTCGGATGGTCATCGGCTTCTTCCTTCGAGTGTGGTGTCGGACGGCGTTCCGCATTGTGGTGGCGGTCACCATCACTCGAGGATTCCCGCTCTGAAGGCGCGCCTCATCGGCCTGGCGGCCTGAATCCGATCAGCCGAAAGTACGAATCCTGGCTCGCACCGATCCGCCCATCGCAGCCGGTGGTCACGCCAGCGGCGTCTCGTGCACGTCGGATTCGAGCACGGTTCCGCTGATGTCGAGGTAGAGGCGGTGCTCGATCACCGACAGCGTCATCGACGTGCGTCGCTCCAGCACGCCGGCGGCCGCATCGACGAACCCGGGATCGAAGCTGTACAGCCGGATCTCATCGGCACGGTGGATGCGCTTGCCCGTCCACGTGGCGGCGACCTTCGCGGGGTCGCGGTGCGTGTAGACGGCGACCCGCTGGGTCTGCAGGCTTCCCGTGTGAAGACGCGCGGCATCCGGCGCACCCACTTCGATCCAGGTCGTGATCGCGCCGGTGAGGTCGCGGACGAGCACGGCGGGCTCGTCCGTCGCTGCGATCCCCTCCGTGAACGCGATGCCCTCGGCGAACTCGAGGCAGTAGGCGAGCA
>NZ_JASGFE010000057.1:0-18526 GCF_047605725.1 Microbacterium sp. | reverse complement strand
GATCGTGAGGCACCGATCCCACTCTCGCGCTCAAAGAAGCTGAGGCACGTCGGGCAGTTGACGCAGCGACGAACACTCCTAATAATTAGGTATATGCCTAAGTATCGCGATGAGGTCGATGTCGTGCTCCGCGCGCTCGCGGACCCGACCCGCCGAGCGGTCGTGGAGCGATTGGCGAAGTCTCCTGCGGTGGTGTCCGAGCTCGCCGAGCCGTTCGCGATGGCGTTGCCCTCGTTCATGCAGCACCTGAGCGCACTGGAGAGCGCAGGAGTCATCTCGTCGAAGAAGCACGGCCGGGTGCGCACCGTGAGCCTGGTTCCGGGCGCGCTCGATGTCGTGCAGCTGTGGCTCGGCGAACAGCGAACGCCTGCCGAGCGCCAGGCCGACGACCTCGGCGTCTACCTTTCCCGCACCGCCCGAAGGAGGTCCTCGTGACCCGCGTCAGCGCCAACCTGTTCGTCTCGCTCGACGGCTACACCGCATCCGACCCCACGCCCGAGAACCCGATGGGCGATGGCTGGTCCCAGCTCACCGCGGCATGGGGAGCCACCCGCACGGTCCGCGAACGCGTGTTCGGCGACCACAGCGGCGCGCGCACGACCGGAGTGGACGACGCCCACGCCGCTGCGTTCTTCCGAGGGGTCGGAGCCGAGATCATGGGAGCCGGCATGTTCGGCCTCCACGCCTTCCCCGACGACCCGGAGTGGAAGGGCTGGTGGGGCGACGAGCCGTCCTTCGGCACGCCGGTCTACGTGCTCACCCACTCCGCCCCGCGCCCGCCGATCGTGATGCAGGGCGGGACGACGTTCCACTTCCGCAACGAGCCGATCGAGACCGTGCTCGCGGAAGCCAGCGAGGCAGCCGGTGACCGGGGTGTGCGCATCGGCGGCGGAAGCGGCGTCGCACACGCGTACCTCCGCGCGGGGCTGATCGACGACCTGCACCTGATGATCGCGCCCGTCGTCCTCGGCCGCGGGAACCGGTTCTGGGACGACCTCGGCGGACTGGAGGTCACCCATCGTGTGAGCTCCGAGGTCTCCGAGAGCGGCACCATCCACATCGCCTTCACCAGATAGGACACCACCCGTGACAACCGAACGACGAATCGCGCGCGCCGAGTTCCTGCTGACACGCGACTACCCGGCAGCGGTCGAACGCGTCTGGGACGCCTTCACCGACGAGGAGCAGAAGCTTCGCTGGTGGGGTGCCGGGGATGCCATGGAACACCGGGAGTGGGTCTTCGACTTCCGTCTCGGCGGCCGCGACGTCGCCGAGGGGAAGTTCCACAACGGCCCCGTCTCACGGTATGAGGCGACCTACACCGACATCGTCGACCAGGTCCGCATCGTGACGACGTACGACATGTGGATCGACGGCATCCACATGTCCACCTCGATCGCCACACTGGAGTTCGAGCCCATCGAGGGCGGCACGCGCTTCGCGCACGGCGAGCAGGGAGTCTTCTTCGATCGGTTCTGGGCCGACGGCGCGAACCGCGAGAAGGGCACACGCGGCCTGCTGGCGGCACTGGGTCGATACCTCACTCCACGCGACTCCCCTGCGTAGCTACGACGCGGGTCACGCCCGACCTGACAGGGCAGCCGCGGCGTGTCGTCGGAGATCGGCACAATGTCGGATGCCTCGGCGCCCCGGCATCCGACGAACCGCAGATCTCCGACGTTGTGCTGCGTTCCGCCCACCCGTGAAACGTGCCCACGTCGTTGGTTTGAACAACGACGTTCTGGTGGGCCCTGCCGGGATCGAACCGACGACCTACTGGGTGTAAACCAGTTGCTCTACCGGCTGAGCTAAAGGCCCCTCGCCCTCAGTCTAGAAGCGCCGGTCGGGCGCAGGATGCCGTTCGACGATCGCTTTCGGTCGCAACACTGTGCCGCGCCGCGCCGTGTGAGTAGGCTGACTCCAAACGGCTTGTGCAGTGTCGACAAGACCTGCACGATCGCCGCGGTGATTCCCTGGCACGATCTGCCCAACGAGAAAGGCCTCCCGTGACCGTCAACGATCAGGATCCGTATTCCCAGGAAGCCCTCGACAGCGATCCGGAGGAGACCGCCGAATGG
The DNA here is from genome assembly GCF_047605725.1 of Microbacterium sp. Taxonomy (GTDB): domain Bacteria; phylum Actinomycetota; class Actinomycetes; order Actinomycetales; family Microbacteriaceae; genus Microbacterium. Next base: position 16,448 of record NZ_JASGFE010000057.1, on the reverse strand, counting down.
CAGGAGTCGCTCTCGCAGCTCGTCGAGGCGAAGGGCCACGGGCGCGGGCGCGAGATCATGCTGAGCCTGTTGAAGGCGTCGAAGGACCTGCATCTCGGGGTTCCGATGGTGCCGACCACCGACTACCTCAACACCATCGCACCGGAGAACGAGCCCGACTTCCCGGGTGACGAGGAGATCGAGCGCCGCTACCGCGCGTGGATCCGCTGGAACGCCGCAATCACCGTCCACCGCGCCCAGCGCCCCGGCATCGGCGTCGGCGGACACATCGCCACCTACGCCTCCTCCGCCTCGCTCTACGAGGTCGGCTTCAATCACTTCTTCAAGGGCCACGACCACCCCGAGGGTCCCGATCAGGTCTTCATCCAGGGTCACGCCTCCCCCGGCATGTACGCTCGCGCGTTCCTGGAGGGACGCCTCACCGAGGCCCAGCTCGACGGCTTCCGGCAGGAGAAGTCGAAGACGCCCAATGGCATCCCCTCCTACCCCCACCCCCGCCTCCTGCCCCACTTCTGGCAGTTCCCGACCGTGTCGATGGGCCTCGGTCCGATCAACGCGATCTATCAGGCTCAGTCCAACAAGTACCTCACCAACCGCGGCATCAAGGACGTCTCCGGCAGCCATGTGTGGGCCTTCCTCGGCGACGGCGAGATGGACGAGGTCGAAAGCCGCGGACAGCTGCAGGTCGCCGCCAACGACGGCCTCGACAACCTCACCTTCGTGGTCAACTGCAACCTGCAGCGCCTCGACGGCCCGGTGCGCGGCAACGGCAAGATCATCCAGGAGCTGGAGAGCTTCTTCCGCGGCGCCGGCTGGAACGTCATCAAGGTCATCTGGGGCCGCAAGTGGGACGAGCTCATCGCGCGCGACACCGAAGGCGCCCTCCGCGATGTGATGAACAGCACGCCTGACGGCGACTATCAGACGTTCAAGACCGAAGACGGCAAGTTCGTGCGCGACTTCTTCTTCGGCAAGGACCCGCGCGCCCTCGAGCTCGTCAAGGACTACACCGACGATCAGATCTGGGCGCTCAAGCGCGGCGGACACGACTACCGCAAGGTGTACGCGGCGTTCAAGGCGGCCGTCGAGCACAAGGGCCAGCCCACCGTCATCCTCGCCAAGACCATCAAGGGATACGGCCTGGGTTCGCACTTCGAGGGCCGCATGGCCGCGCACCAGATGAAGAAGATGACCCTCGAAGACCTCAAGCACCTGCGCGACGAGATGTACATCCCCATCTCCGACGCCCAGCTCGAGGAGAACCCCTACCTCCCTCCGTACTACAACCCCGGTCCGCAGGACGAGACGATCCAGTACATGGTCGAGCGCCGCCGCGCTCTCGGCGGCTTCCTGCCGGAGCGCAGGGCGACCCACGTCGACCTCAACCTGCCCCCGGAGTCCGCGTACGCGATCGGCAAGAAGGGCTCCGGCACCCAGGCGGTCGCCACCACCATGGCCTTCGTCCGCATCCTCAAGGACCTCCTGAGGGTCAAGGACTTCGGCAACCGCATCGTCCCGGTCATCCCCGACGAGGCGCGCACCTTCGGCATCGACGCGTTCTTCCCGACCGCGAAGATCTACAACCCGAAGGGCCAGAACTACACATCGGTCGACCGCGACCTGCTGCTGGCCTATAAGGAGAGCCCCCAGGGCCAGATCGTGCACGTCGGCATCAACGAGGCCGGCGCGCTCGCCGCGTTCACCGCCGCCGGCACGGCGTACGCGACGCACGGCCAGCCGCTCATCCCGGTCTACGTCTTCTACTCGATGTTCGGCTTCCAGCGCACCGGCGACGCGCAGTGGGCCGCCGGCGACCAGATGGCGCGCGGGTTCATCATGGGCGCCACCGCCGGTCGCACCACGCTGACCGGTGAGGGTCTGCAGCACGCCGACGGCCACTCGCCGCTGCTGGCCTCGACCAACCCGGCCACCGTGATCTACGACCCCGCCTACGGGTACGAGATCGCCCACATCATGCGCAGCGGTATCGAGCGCATGTACGGCGGGACCCACCCCGACCCGAACGTGATGTACTACATCACGATCTACAACGAGCCGATCGTGCAGCCCGCCGAGCCGGCCGACGTGGACGTCGACGGGATCATCCGCGGCCTGCACCGCATCTCCACCGGCGAGGGCAGCGGTCCGCGCGCGCAGGTGCTCGCCTCCGGCGTCGGCGTGCCGTGGGCGCTCGAGGCGCAGAAGCTGCTGCAGGAGGACTGGGGCGTCACCGCCGACGTGTGGTCGGTCACGAGCTGGACCGAGCTGCGCCGCGACGGCCTCGCCGCCGACGAGCACAACTTCCTGCACCCGCTCGAGGAGCCGCGCACCGCGTATGTGACGCAGAAGCTCCAGGACTCCGAGGGTCCCGTGGTCGCCGTCAGCGACTACATGCACGCCGTGCAGGACCAGATCCGCCCGTGGGTGCCGCGCCACTTCGCCACTCTCGGCGCGGAGGGCTTCGGCTTCTCCGACACGCGTGCCGCCGCCCGCCGCTTCTTCAAGATCGACGGACCCTCCGTCGTCGTCCGGACGCTCCAGGCGCTCGCCGACGAGGGCAAGGTCGACCGCGCGCTGTCCGCCCAGGCGATCGAGAAGTACCGCCTGAACGACATCGCCGCGGGCAGCAGCGGAAGCGCGGGCGACGAGGGCTGACGGCTCGATGCCCGAGCGTTCCTCGTCCAGCGAGAAGGCGGCCACTCTCGCGTGGCTTCGACGCATCTCGGGCGACCTGGCGACGGCGACGATCACGCGTCTGGAGGAGTCTCTCCCGTGGTATGCCGAAATGCCGCCGGCCCGACGGTCCGCCGTCGGGCTGGTGGCCCAGGCCGGGATCTCGTCGTTCATCCAGTGGTACGAGGATCCGGCATCCACCCCCTGGATCGCCGCCGACATCTTCGCCGCCGCGCCCCGGGAACTGCTGCGCAGTGTGAGCCTCACCCAGACGCTGCAGCTGATCCGCGTCACCGTCGAGGTCACCGAGGAGCGCGTCGGCGGCCGTGACGCCGACGTGCGCGAGAGCATGCTGCGCTACTCGCGCGACGTGGCCTTCGCCGCCGCCGACGTGTACGCGCGCGCGGCGGAGGCCCGGGGGCTGTGGGATGCCAGGCTCGAAGCGCTCGTGGTCGACTCGATCCTCACCGGCGAGGCCGACGAGGAGCTGCCCAGTCGCATCGCGGCGCTCGGCTGGCACGGACGCGGCGAGGTCGCCGTGCTCGTGGGCACGACCCCGGTGCAGTTCGACGTCGACCAGCTGCGCCGCACCGCGCGCAAGATCGGCGTGGACGTCCTCATCGGGGTACAGGGCTCCCGGCTCGTGGTCGTGATCGGCCGCGCCGACCTGCCCGGCCGCGACGAGGCATCCGTCGACCTGCCCTTCCCCGAGATCGCGCGGCGCCTCGAACCCGGCTTCGGCCCGGGACACCTCGTGCTCGGACCTGCCGTTCCGGCCCTCGTCGACGCCGGGCAGAGCGCGCGCGCGGCGCTCGCCGGCTTCGCAGTCGCGAAGGCCTGGCGGCACGCCCCGCGTCCCGCGGAGGCCGACGACCTGCTGCCCGAGCGGGCGCTCGCCGGCGATCCGCTGGCCAAGGCGACACTCGCCGAGCGCATCTACCGTCCGCTGCAGGGCCACTCCGCCGACCTGGTCACGACGCTGTGGAGCTATCTCGACAACGGCCGCTCGCTGGAGGCGACCGCGCGCGAGCTGTTCGTGCACCCGAACACGGTGCGCTACCGGCTCAAGCGCGTCTCCGAACTGATCGGGTGGGATGCCACCGGCCCGCGCGAGGCGCTCATCCTCCAGACCGCGCTGATCATCGGTTCGATCGGCACCGAGGTCACGCGCCGCCGCGCCACGCAGCGTCGCTCATGACGCCCGTGGCGCGCATGTACGGCGCGCACAAAGACACGCCGCGATCTTGTGTCCGCCTCCGCAGGTCGGCGCCCCCGTCTCTGGAAGGATGAACGGGTGATCATCGCCGTCTTCCCGGGACAGGGCTCCCAGACCCCCGGCTTCCTTGCGCCCTGGCTGGAGATCGACGGGAGCCGCGAGAGGCTCGACGCCTACAGCGAGCAGGCCGGCGTCGACCTCGTCGCCGCGGGCACCGAGTGGGACGCCGACCGCATCCGCGACACGAAGGTCGCCCAGCCGCTCATCGTCGCCGCGGGGCTGCTGTCGTGGGCGGCCCTGGGAGCGCTGTCCCCGGCGCGGCCGCAGGGGGTCGCCGGACACTCGGTGGGCGAGCTCACCGCGCTCGCGGCCGCCGGCGTGCTCTCCGAGGCCGACGCGCTGCGCCTGGTCGGCGTGCGGGGCCGGGCGATGGCCGACGCGGCCGCCGCGGTCCGCACCGGCATGAGCGCCGTCGTCGGCGGGGTCGAGCAGGCCGTGCTCGAGCGCCTCGAGGCGCTCGAGCTGACGCCGGCGAACTTCAACGGCGGCGGACAGATCGTCGCCGCCGGAGAGCTCGATGCCCTCGCCGCCCTCGCCGCCGAGCCCCCGCGCGGAAGCCGCGTGGTGGCGCTGCAGGTGGCCGGTGCATTCCACACGCGGCATATGATCTCCGCGGTCGAGACGCTGCGTGCTGCGGCTGCGGAGGTCGCCGCAGCCGACCCGCAGCCGACCCTGTGGACCAATAGCGACGGCTCGACGGTCTCCGACGGCCGCACCGCGCTCGACCTGCTCGTGGCCCAAGTGGCCTCTCCGGTGCGCTGGGACCTGTGCATGGCCTCGTTCCTCGATCACGGCGTGACCGGGATCATCGAGTTCGCTCCGGCCGGAGCGCTCGTGGGCCTGGCCAAGCGCGGTCTGCGCGGCATCCCCGCCGTTGCCGTGAAGACCCCCGACGACCTCGCGGCGGCCGCCGCGCTGCTGACAGGAGGCGACGCGTGACAGCCACGCTCAGACAGGCCACCGGCCCCGCCCACACGCGCATCTACGGCTACGGCGCTGCCCGCGGCGAGAACGTCGTGCCCAATGACGACCTCATCGGACCGATCGACTCTAGCGACGAGTGGATCCGTCAGCGCACCGGCATCGCGACCCGCGTGCGCGCCTCCCACGACACCACGGCGATCGAGCTCGCCGCGGCCGCGCTCGGTGAGGCGATCGAGCGCTCCGGCATCCGTCCCGACCAGGTCGACGCGGTGCTGGTCGCGACGATCTCCAACCCGCGGCAGACGCCGTCGGTGTCGGCCATCGTCGCCGACCGCGTCGGAGCGAACCCGGCCGCCGCCTACGACCTCAACGCCGCGTGCGCCGGTTTCGCCTACGGCATCGCGCAGGCCGACGCGCTCATCCGCGCCGGTGCGGCCACCTACGTCGGCGTCGTCGGCGCGGAGAAGCTCAGCGACATCGTCGACCCCGCCGACCGCTCGATCTCGTTCCTCCTCGGCGACGGCGCCGGCGCCGCGATCGTCGGACCCAGCGACACGCCAGGGATCGGACCGACGGTGTGGGGCTCGGACGGCTCGAAGGCGGATGCCGTGACCATGAACCACACCCTCACCGCGTTCCGCGACGGCCAGGCGCCGTGGCCGACGCTGCGCCAGGAGGGACAGACCGTCTTCCGCTGGGCGGTGTGGGAGATGGCGAAGGTCGCGCGCAAGGCACTGGATGCCGCCGGCGTCGAGCCGGCCGACCTGGCCGCGTTCGTGCCGCATCAGGCGAACATGCGCATCATCGACGAGTTCGCCAAACAGCTGAAGCTCCCCGACTCGGTCGTCATCGCACGCGACATCGAGACCACGGGGAACACCTCCGCGGCATCCATCCCCCTCGCCACGCACCGTCTGCTCACCGAGCATCCGGAGCTGAGCGGGGGACTCGCCCTGCAGATCGGCTTCGGAGCCGGTCTCGTGTTCGGGGCTCAGGTGGTCGTCCTCCCGTGAGTGCGGACGACCCGCACATAGAATGACAACCGGCCGCACGGGCCCGACACCGATCGCCGGGCCCTGACCCAACAAGGAGACACCATGGCATTCACCAACGACGAGGTCCTCGCGGGGCTCGCCGAGCTCATCACCGACGAGACGGGCATCGCCGCCGAGGAGGTCGCGCTGGAGAAGTCCTTCACGGACGACCTCGACATCGACTCGATCTCGATGATGACGATCGTCGTCAACGCCGAGGAGAAGTTCGGCGTGACGATCCCCGACGAGGAGGTCAAGAACCTCAAGACGGTCGGCGACGCGGTCGCCTTCATCACGTCCGCGCAGGCGTAGGTCCGTCGTCGCGCCGCGCGTGACACCGTCCGTCCGGCGGGGGCTTCCCGCCCCCGCCGGAGCACAACGAGGAAAGCCATGACCACTCCCCGAATCGTCGTCACCGGCATCGGCGCGTCGTCGCCGATCGGCGGCACCGCACCCGAGAGCTGGGAGGCCCTGCTGGCGGGCGCCTCCGGCGCGCGCACCCTCGAGTACGACTGGGTGGAGAAGTACCAGCTTCCCGTGACGTTCGCCGCTCAGGCCGCCGTGCGCCCCGACACGGTGCTCGCCCGCCCGGTCGCCAAGCGACTCGACCCGTCGTCGCAGTTCGCGCTCGTCGCGGCGACGGAGGCGTGGGCGGATGCCGGCAGCCCCGAGGTCGACCCCGACCGCCTGGGCGTGGACTTCGCCACCGGCATCGGGGGCCTGTGGACCCTCCTCGACGCATGGGACACGCTGCGGGAGAAGGGGCCTCGCCGCGTCCTGCCCATGACCGTGCCCATGCTCATGCCCAACGCCGCGGCAGGCAACCTGTCGCTGCACTTCGGTGCGCGCGCCTACGCGCGCACCGTCGCCAGCGCCTGCGCGTCGAGCACCGAGTCGATTGTGAACGCGGTCGAGCACCTGCGCGACGGCCTCGCCGATGTCGTGATCGCCGGCGGCACCGAGTCGGTGATCCACCCGATCACGATCTCGTCGTTCGCGTCGATGCAGGCCCTCTCCAGGCGCAACGACGATCCGGCCACGGCGTCGCGACCCGCAAGCGTCGACCGCGACGGCTTCGTCATGGGCGAGGGCGCGGGCGTGCTGATCCTGGAGACCGAGGAGCACGCGAAGGCCCGCGGTGCCAAGATCTATGCGTCGGTGGTCGGCGGCGGCGTCACCGCCGATTCGTACCACATCACAGCGAACGACCCCGAGGGCACCGGCGCCGCGCGCGCGGTGCGGATGGCGTTGGAGTCGGCAGGCGCCTCGCCCGACGACGTCACGCACATCAACGCGCACGCCACGTCGACCCCCGTGGGCGACCCCAACGAGTACCAGGCGCTGCGCAAGGTCTTCGGTCCCCGCATCGACGAGATCCCGGTGTCGGCGACCAAGGCCTCGACCGGCCATCTCCTGGGCGGCACGGGCGCGCTGGAGGCGATCTTCACGATCCTCGCGATCCAGCACCGCATCGCCCCGCCCACGATAAACCTCACCACGCAGGATCCCGAGGTCCCCTTCCGCCTGTCCGGCTCGCCCGAGCCGCTCGGCGCGCAGCAGCAGCTGGCGATCAGCAACTCGTTCGGCTTCGGCGGTCACAACGCCGTGGCCGCGTTCGCGTCGGTCTGAGCCCGCCCACGAGAAGACGCCCCTGGCCTCGCCGGGGGCGTCTTTCGCATGTCAGGCGGCGGGTCACGTCTTCCCGGATCCCGGGAGCAGATCACCGAGTCCGGTACCGGCGCGACGCGCCGCCTGAGGCCTCATTCCACGGTCAGCCCACCTTGTGGAGCCACACGACAGCGGCGTCGTCGCTGGCGTGGCGGAAGGGCTCCAGCTCGTCGTCCCACGCCGTGCCCAGGGCGACCTGCAACTCGCGTTCGAGCTCGGCGAGGTCGCCCGCGGCGATCTCCATCGCGTAGCGGATGCGGTCCTCGCCGATCACCACGTTGCCGACCGTGTCGGTCTGGGCGAAGTGGATGCCGAGGCTCGGCGTGTGCAGCCACCGTCCGCCGTCGCTGCGCGGCGTCGGATCCTCGGTGACCTCGAAGCGCAGATGCTCCCAGCCGCGGATCGCCGTCGCCAGTGCGGCGCCGGTCCCGGCCGGTCCCTCCCAGTAGAACTCCGTCCGTCTGCTCCCCTCCAGAACCTGTTGATCCGTCCAATCGAAGCTCACGGCGCGTTCGAGCACGCGCCCGACCGCCCACTCGAGATGCGGGCACAACGCGCGTGGCGCGGAGTGGATGAAGATCACCCCACGCGCCTGTGGTGCTGCCATCGTCTCTCCCATCATCAGGTGCGTCTTCCCCTACGACCTGATGCCCGACATGGCCTGTGCGATTGTGAACCCTCATTATCGCCGACGCGCGCCCGCTACCACAAGCGGCAATCGTGACGGTGTCGCCCGCACGGGAAACGGCCCCGAGGTGGAGCTCGGGGCCGTTCGCTCCCCGGCTTGGACTCGAACCAAGAACCTATCGGTTAACAGCCGATTGCTCTGCCAATTGAGCTACCGAGGATCAGTCGCCGTGGCGACAACCAGACCATGCTAGCAAAGCCGCACGCGTGCGCGTGACCCGCGCGACCGGGCACGGGAGGGCGCCGCGATCACGCCTCCAGCTCGTCGACGCCGGGCAGCCAGCTCTGCCCGGGGCGTCCCCAGCCGCGCTTGCGCGAGATGCGCTGCACGGTCTTCCAGTCCGCGTCAGAGATGCGATCGATGTAGAGGATGCCGTCGAGATGATCGAACTCGTGCTGCAGGATGCGCGCACGCCAACCGGAGACGCGAAGCTCGACCGGCCCGCCCTCCAGGTCGGTGCCGGTCAGGAGCACCTCGTCCGAGCGGCGGAGCGGGAAGCGCTCCCCGGGGAACGACAGGCACCCCTCGGACTCCGTCTCGGGGTCCGGGGCGCCCGGCTCGAGCGGGCGCATCCACAGCTGCGGGTTGACGACCACGCCGCGCCAGGGTCTTCCCTCGTCGTCCTGGTAGGAGTAGGTGAACAGTCGCAGCCCAACACCCACTTGGGGGGCCGCGAGCCCCACGCCGGGGGCGGCATCCATCGTCTCGAACATGTCGGCGACGAGCGCGCGCACTTCGTCGGTGATCTCGGCGACGGGGGCGGCGACAGCGTGCAGGACGGGGTCGCCCATGATGCGAATGGGGAGAACAGCCACGTCCTGAGCCTATCGAGCCGCCCGTCCGGTTACTGTCGATGGGTGCTCTCTCCGCGCCTGGCGCTGAACGACGTCACCGACGAGCTCGTCGGGGTCTTCGATGACCCGTCGATCCTGATCGGCATCCCGTTGGCGCTCCTCGGCGCGGTCTTCATGTCGTTCGGGGCCCAGTATCAGCACCGGGGCGTGTTGAAGGTCGAGCGGCTCACGCAGGTCGACGGCAACAGGGGTCTCACCGGCGCGCAGCTGCTCAATCTGCTCAGGCGCCCCTCGTGGGTGGCGGGCACTCTCATGCTGGGCCTGGCGATCGTGTGCCAGCTCACCGCGCTCTCGTTCGCGCCGCTGATCCTCGTCCAGCCGGTGGGCGCGGTCTCGCTCGTGATCACGACGCTGCTGAACGCCCGCATCTCCGGCCACGCGCCCACGCGACGCTCGCTCACCGCGATCGCGCTGTGCATCGGCGGGATCTTCCTGTTCGTGACGGTCGCGGCCCTCTTCGCGACCGAGGCGCCGGTGTCGGATCGGCAACTGATCACGATCCTGCTCATCCTCGTCGGCGTGATGCTGCTACTGACCTTCACCTGGATCGCGCTGCGGCACCGCATGAAGGCGCTGTTCTACATCGTCGGCGCCGGCGTCGTATACGGCTTCGTGGCGACGCTCGCCAAGGTCGTGATCAGCCGCATCAAGACCGGGGACTTCGAGTGGCTGACCCTGGCGTGCGTGGCGGCGCTCATCGCAGGAACCTGCATCGGCGCCTACTTCGTGCAGACCGCCTACGCCTCCGGGCCCCCCGACCTGGTGATCGCGGGACTGACCGTGATCGACCCGATCGTCGCGGTCGTCATCGGCCTCTCCGTGCTCGGCGAGGCCGCGAACGCACCGCTGTGGGTGAACCTCGCGTTCGCTGCGGCCGGGGCGATCGCCGTCGTCGGCGTGTTCCAGCTGGCCCGCCATCATCCGCAGATCGTCAGCGACAGCCAGGAGCTGCCCATCCCCCGCGGCCGCGACGGCGGCGTCGGCGACGAGCCCCACCCGCGCACCGGTCCGATCCGCTTCGACGAGGCCGTCGCGAAGGTATGGCCGGACCCTCCGGTGCACGACAGGGACGCCCCGCGCACCGACGATCCGCGCTGACCGCGCGGGGCGGCACGGTAGGCTCGATGCCGCACGGGGCGGTGGCCAAGCCGGTCAAGGCAGCGGGCTCATAACCCGACGATCGTGGGTTCAAGTCCCACCCGCCCCACGTGAGCACCGCGTGCTCCCGGCCTTGTGCGCGATCAGGATGCCGCGCGCTCGGCCTCGCCGGGCGTCCACTGCAGCGCTCCGACGCGGCCGCACGCCACCGGGAAGCCCGCGCGCAGCACCAGCACGTCGGCGTCGAGCTCCATCGCGGTGCGCTCCTCGTGGGTCGCGACGACCACCGCCGTGCCGTGTTCGGTCAGGCGTCGCGCGATCGCCGCGCACGCGGACTCGCGCGCCTCGGTGTCGAGGTTGACGTACGGGTCGTCGCACAGCAGCACGCGTGGTCGCGTGATCAGCGCGCGCGCCAGCGCGACCCGCTGCCGCATGCCCGAGCTGAGCTCGTACGGGTACTTCCCGGTCGCCCCGAGCGGCAGCCGCAGCTCGTCGAGGAGGGTCGCCGTCTCGATCGCGAGCGCCCGCAGGTCGCGGCGGCGCTCGCGGCTCGTGACCGGTTCGGCGATGGTCTCCGCGACCGTCAGGCGCGCCGCCAGCAGACCTCCGGCGCCCTGCGGAAGGTAGCCGGTGACCGCGCCCAGGGTCCGGCGCGCCCGTCTGCCGTCGCGCACCCGGATGCCGTCGACCCAGGCCTCACCGCCGACGACGGTCAGCTCCCCCGCCCCCGCGAGTACTGCGAGCAGGCTCGACTTGCCCGCACCGGTGGGGCCCATCACCGCCAGCGCCCCGCCCTGCGGCAGCGTGACTGTGACGCCGTCGATGACGCGATGCCGGTCGCCGCGGCGAGCGACGGACAGGTCGGCGCAGCGCAGCGCGACGTCGGGAACGCTCGGAACCGGCATCCCCTCATCCTGCCGGTCGCCGGCGTGCGCCGCTAGCGGTCCTCGACGAGGTCGCGGATGCGGGCGTCGAGGTCACGCAGCCGCACGCGCACCGCACGCCCCTCCGGCGAGTCCGGCGGCAGCCGCTGCACGTCGCCGAGGAGCCGCGCCTTGTCGCGCTCGATCGCCCGCACCTGTAGCCGACGGCACAGATCGACCGTGGATGCCTCGGCGTCGGCCGCCGTGCGTGCCGGAAACGTCGCGGTGAGCAGCTCCACGGCCAGCGACCGGAACGGCTCCCGGGTGGACTCGACGGCCGCCGCCGCCCAGCCCACGCGCGTGCGATCGGGCTGGGCGAGCACGGCCTCGCGCACCGCGTCGAGCGCCGGAGTGCTCATCGGCAGCGCCAGAGCGGGGTCGATCCGCTCCGGGTCGACGGTGTGGCCGTACTGCAGCACCCCCATGAGGGCATCGCGCTCCAGCGCGGTGTCCGCGGTACGCGGCAGCGACGCGAGCGTCACGCGCGGAGGCGCCTCCGGTGCGGACTCGTCGACAGGCGCCGGCACGTGCGGCGCCTGCGCCGCTGGGCGGGTCTGGCGCGAAGCGCGCTCGACGGCTGAGCGCACCTCTCCGAGGTCGAGCCCGAGCTTGCGGGCGAGCACTCGGGTGTATCCGGGCCGCAGCGCCCGGTCGCGGATGTCGGCCACGATTGGCGCGGCCGAGCGCAGCGCCCCCACCTGGCCCTCCACGGTCGCCAGGTCGAAGCCGGCGAGCCGCTGGTCGATGACGAACTCGAACATCGGCGCTTTCGTCTCGAAGATCGACCGCACGGCGGCGTCGCCGCGCTCCAGGCGGAGGTCGCACGGGTCGAGCCCGTCCGGGGCGACGGCCACGTAGGTCTGCGCCGCGAAGCGCTTCTCGTCGCCGAAGGCCCGCAGGGCCGCCTTCTGGCCCGCGGCATCCGGATCGAACGTGAAGATCACCTCTCCCCCGGCGGTGTCGTCGCCCATGATTCTCCGCAGCACCGTGATGTGGTCGGACCCGAACGCCGTGCCGCACGTCGCGACGGCGGTCGCCACCCCCGCCAGGTGACACGCCATGACGTCGGTGTAGCCCTCGACCACCACGACCCGGTGCGCACGGGAGATGTCCTTCTTCGCGAGGTCCAGACCGTACAGCACCTGGGCCTTCTTGTAGATGGCCGTCTCGGGGGTGTTGAGGTATTTGGGCCCCTTGTCGTCGTCGTAGAGCCGCCGCGCGCCGAAGCCGATCGTCTGACCCGTCACGTCGCGGATCGGCCAGACCAGACGCCCGCGGAACCTGTCGTACGCGCCCCGCTGGCCGGCCGAGACGAGCCCCGCCGCCAGCAGCTCCTCCTCGGTGTACCCCTCGGCGCGCATCGCCGCGGTCAGCCCCGACCACCCGCGCGGCGCGTAGCCGACGCCGAAGTGGGCCGCAGCTCCCGCGTCGAAGCCGCGCTCGCCGAGGAAGCGGCGACCGGCCTCGGCCTCGGGCGTCGCCAGCTGCGCACGGAAGAAGGCCGCAGCGGAAGTGTGCGCCGCGTACAGCCGGGTGCGGCCGCTCGTCTCCGGCGCCGCTGCGCCGTCCTCGTAGTGCAGCGTGTAGCCGATGCGGGCGGCGAGCCGCTCGACCGCCTCGGTGAACGAGAGGTGGTCCATCGCACGCAGGAACGAGTACACGTCGCCTGACTCCCCGCATCCGAAGCAGTGGTAGTACCCGACCTGCGGCCGCACGTGGAAGCTCGGGCTGCGTTCGTCGTGGAACGGGCACAGGCCCTTGAGCGAGCCGACCCCGGCGGATTTCAGCGCCACCCGCTCGCCGATGATGTCGGCGATGTTCGTGCGGGCCTTGACCTCGTCGACGTCGGCCTGCCGGATGCGGGGCATCAGCGCTCCCCCGCCGGTCTTCTCGCGCCCGGCGACCAGATTCCGACGGATGCCGCGTCGACCTCCCCCACGAGTCGTGCGTGCCACGCGAGCGCGGTCTGGTCGGTGAGACTCGCGACCTGGTCGACGACGACGCGCCTGCGGTCGGCATCCGTTCCCGCGGCGGCGAAATCCGGCGCGTGCAGCGCGTCGAGCGCGTCCGGCGCGTCCCACAGCGCCGAGGCGAGCCGCCTGAGCACGCGGCGCTGCTCCTTGTAGATCGGCCGGCGGCCGTCGATGGACACCACGAAGGCGCCGATGATGCCCTTCAGGACCGCCATCTCGGCCTCGATGACGCGCGGCACCACCACGTGTGCGCGGTAGCGGGTGAGGTCGGCGACGGCGTACGACTCCTGCGTGGCGGCGGTGGCGGCGCGCGCGAAACGGCCGATGAGGTCGCTCGTGAGGTTCTTCAGGCGTGCGAGGTCGCCGCGGGTGCCGGTGAAGCCGGAGATCCACTCGGGCTGGGTCACGAGCCGGTACAGCGCGTCTTCGAGCTCCTCGCGCTCGAAGGAGTAACCGACCCAGGCCTGGATCGCCGTGACGAGCGCCTCGTGCTCGTCGCGGGAGACGAGGCGGGCAGGGTCCAGATAGCCGTTGACGACCGCGTCCTCGAAGTCGTGCACCGAGTAGGCGATGTCGTCGGACAGGTCCATGACCTCGGCCTCGATGCAGCGCACCCGGCCCGGAGCGCCCTCGCGCATCCAGTGGAACACCGGCTCGTCGTCGGCGTAGACGCCGAACTTCAGCCGACCGCCGGGATCGGCGAGCGGATGCTCGGCCGTCCAGGGGTACTTGCACGTGGCATCCAGACTCGCGCGGGTGAGATTGAGGCCGAAGCTCGTAACGCCCACGACGACCTTCGGCTCGAGCCTCGTGAGGATGCGGAGGCTCTGCGCGTTGCCCTCGAAGCCGCCGATGTCGTCGGCCCAGTCATTGAGGGCACGCTCCCCGTTGTGCCCGAAGGGCGGATGCCCGAGATCGTGGCTCAGGCAGGCCGTGTCGACGATGTCGGGCGACAGGCGCAGCGCGGTCGCCAGCTCCCGGCCGACCTGGGCGACCTCCAGCGAATGGGTCAGCCGGTTGCGGGCGAAGTCGGCGGGGCTGGCGGGCGAGAGCACCTGGGTCTTCGCGGCGAGGCGGCGAAGCGCCGCGCTGTGCAGCACGCGCGCGCGGTCGCGGGCGAAGTCGTCGCGCTGGGAGCGATGGGGTTCACGGTGGAACCGCGCCGCGTCGTGGGCGTCGTAGCCGATCGCGGGGTCGGCGACCGCGCGCGCCTCACCCGCCACTGTGGTCGAGCTCCGCATCGGCGAGGTCACCGGCCGCGCCCCGGTCAAGGTCCCGCGAGTCGAGCCAGCCGTGCGGCAGCGCGGGGCGCTTGGGCGTGCCGGCCCGGCCGCGCTGCCCCTCGGCCGCAGCGCCGGGATACGGCGCCTCGAGGTCGAGGAGGCCCAGCAGGTCGTCGATCTCCGCCAGCGACGAGGCCGTGGCCAGTGCCGCGCGCAGGTCGCCGCCGACCGGGTAGCCCTTGAAGTACCAGGCGACGTGCTTGCGGATGTCGCGGCATCCGCGCCCCTCGTCCTCGAAGAACTCCACGAGCAGCTCGGCGTGGCGGCGGAACGCGCGTGCGACGAAGCCCAGGGTCGCATCCACCGGAGGCGGGGCGTCGTCCGGGGCGCCCAGGGCGCGGGCGAGGTCGCCGAACAGCCACGGCCGGCCGAGGCATCCGCGCCCCACGATGACGCCGTCGCAGCCGGTCTCTGCCATCATGCGCACGGCGTCGTCTGCGGTCCAGATATCGCCGTTGCCGAGCACCGGGATATCGGTGACGACCTCCTTCAGCCGCGCGATCGCGGGCCAGTCGGCCGCGCCGGAGTAGAACTGCGCCGCGGTGCGCGCGTGCAGCCCGACCGCGGCCGCTCCGGCGTCCTCGGCGATGCGTCCCGCGTCGAGGAAGGTCAGGTGGTCGTCGTCGATGCCCTTGCGCATCTTCACGGTGAGCGGCACGTGCTCGGCGGCGCGCGCGGCGCGCGTCACGATGTCGCGGAACAGGCCCAGCTTCCAGGGCAGGGCCGCCCCGCCGCCGCGCCGGGTGACCTTGGGCACGGGGCAGCCGAAGTTCAGGTCGATGTGGTCGGCGTGGCCCTCGGCCACGAGGATGCGCACGGCCGCCTCGACGGTCGCCGGGTCGACGCCGTAGAGCTGGATCGAGCGCGGCGTCTCGGACTCGTGGTGGCGGATCAGCCGCATCGTGGTGGCGTTGCGCTCGACGAGCGCGCGCGTGGTGATCATCTCGCTGACGTACAGTCCCGCGCCGTGCTCGCGGCACAGCCGCCGGAACGCCGTGTTGGTGATGCCGGCCATCGGGGCCAGCACGACCGGCGCGCCGAGGTCGATGGGTCCGATGCGCAGGGGGCGCACGGCGGCAGCGGCAAGGGTCACCCCACCATTGTCCCAGAATCGCGGGTCTCGCCGTCGAGCGCGGCATAGCCTGGGGATATGGCTGACAGCGCACCCGATCTCCGCTCCATCCCCTTCCGCACCGCCGACGGCGCCGAGACCACGCTCGGCGACCTCGGCGGCGACGTCGTCCTGGTCGTCAACGTCGCCTCGCGGTGCGGCATGACCCCCCAGTACGAGCAGCTGGAGCAGCTGCAGCGCACCTACGGAGAGCGCGGGCTCACCGTCGTCGGCTTCCCCTGCAACCAGTTCATGGGCCAGGAGCCCGGCTCGATCGAAGAGATCCTGGAGTTCTGCTCCACGACGTACGGGGTGACCTTCCCGGTGATGGACAAGATCAAGGTGAACGGCCGCAAGGCCGCCCCGCTCTACAAGGCGTTGAAGGAGACGGCGGATGCCGCGGGCAAGGCCGGCCGCGTGCAGTGGAACTTCGAGAAGTTCGTGCTGACGCCGGGCGGTGAGGTGCGCCGGTTCCGTCCGCAGACCAAGCCTGACGACCCCGCGGTCGTCGCGGCGATCGAGAGCGGCCTGGAGCGCTGATCGGGTCGCTCTGGCGACGCACATTTCTCTTGTTGTCTGCAAAGCAGCTTTAGATCAGTCTCGTTTTTGTGTTCGATTTGTGGTAGACTGTCGGTAGAGATTCGGAGTAGGTGGGTGTGGTGTTCTGGCCACGCAGGGGGTGGGGGTCGGCGGTTGCCGGCACGGAGTGACGTGGGAGTGAGTGGGCGCGGTGACGCGCGAGGGTCTCGCTCGTTCGTCCTTCCTTCGTGATCGGATCGCCTGATGTCCTCGACCACACCGCCTGCCGGGCCCCATGAGCCCGCCGACCGTCCGGGCGACGGCGACCGGGCGTCCGATGTGTGCGATGCCGCCGGTGTGTGCGATACCGCCGATGTGTGCGATGCCGCCGGTGTGCGGGCGGTGCTGCTCCGCTCGGAGCAGG
>NZ_JASGFE010000056.1:0-20750 GCF_047605725.1 Microbacterium sp. | reverse complement strand
AAAGTTTAAAAGTTCGTCGAAATATTGAAGGTTTTCGCCGGAACTTGAGTGCTCGATGCGTCCTCAGATTATCTCGATTTCAATGTTCGCGGAACTTGGTCGTCTGCGGCTGAGGTCCCCCTGACGCGCCTCACCGCTCGGCAAGCTTTCACCTGGTGTCACTGCCGTAACCGGCCGACAGTGGATGCGTCGCACGGTGTTCGGCTGGCCACCCCGTGCTAATGTAAGCAGTGCTTACTTAGGGAGGGTGTCGATGGAATCGGAGTCGGCCAAGCCGGGCTACCACCACGGTGATCTGCGGGCAACGCTCGTGCTCTCCGCCCTGGAGATACTTGAAAGTGGTGAGGCGTTCTCGTTGCGCGCAGTCGCCCGCCGCGCAGGGGTATCGACAGCCGCCCCGTATCGCCACTTCCCGGATCGGAAAGCGCTAGAGTCCGCGATGGCCGTGCACGGGCTGCACGAGCTGATGGGCGACCTGGCCGGGGGTACACCGCTTCCACGATCGACCGCCGAGGTGGCTGAACTCGCGGTCGGGTATGTCCGCTTCGCGCTGCGTAGACCTGCCTTGTTCCGGCTCATGTTCGGGCAACCCTGCGATGACCAGGACGACGAGCGGGTGCAAGCTGCCGGTGCGTTGCACGACTATCTCGAAGCAGTGATGGCTACGGTCTCCCCGCAATCAGACCCGGTCACTCTCGCTGCTGCCGGGTGGTCACTGGCCCACGGGCTCGCGTTCCTGCACCTCGACGGCAAGCTCAATGCCGCCGACCAAGGCGTGGTCGATGAGCGTGTGCGCTCGATTTTCACCACTGTGTTCCCACCCATCACCTCACCCAGAATTGAGAACCCTTCATGAGTACACGCATCCTGCTCGTGGTCACCAACGTCGACCACTACGACGCCGACCCCTCGCACCCGACCGGACTGTGGCTGTCGGAGTTGACCCACGCCTACGACATCTTCGCCGAGCGTGGCTTTGAACAGACGATTGTGAGTCCCGCAGGCGGGAAGTCGCCGTTGGAACCGCGGTCGCTGAAGTTCCCCAATTACGACAAGTCCGCCAAGGCCTGGCATGACGACCCGGCACGGATGGCGCTGCTGGAGGACACGGCCAGCCCCGAGCAGATCGACTCGGCCGACTACGACGCGATCTACTTCACCGGCGGACACGCAGTGATGTTCGATTTTCCCGGCAGCGAGGGCCTGCAACGGATCACCCGCGAGATCTTCGAACGTGGTGGAGTCGTCGGGGCGGTCTGCCACGGCTACTGCGGACTGCTCGACACCACACTCTCCGATGGCAGTTACCTCGTTGCCGGCCGCAACATCACCGGGTTCTCCTGGCGCGAAGAGGTCCTTGCCCGTGTCGACAAGCTCGTGCCCTACAACGTCGAAGAGCGCATGAAGGAGCGCGGGGCGAACTATTCGAAGGCGCTGGTGCCGTTCGTCTCCAACGCCGTCGTTGACGGCAGGCTCGTCACCGGGCAGAACCCCGGCTCGGCCAAGGAGACCGCCACCAAGGTCGCCGCACTCCTCTGAGCTACCCGCGGGACCGCGCATCAGAATCGAACCGGAAGGACATCATGCAGACCGTGCTGGGAGCAGGCGGCCAGATCGCCGAAGGACTCACCCGCGAACTCCATCGCAACCACACCCACGACATCCGTCTGGTCAGCCGGAACCCGCGCGAGGTGAATGACAGCGATCAGCTCGTCTCCGCCGATCTCATGGACGCCGAGGCCACCAAAGCGGCGGTGGCGGGAAGCGAGATCGTTTATCTCACGGTGGGCCTGCCGATGGACTCTGGGCTGTGGGAGCAGAAGTTTCCGACCATGATGGCGAACACGATTGCCGCCTGTCAGAAGCACGACAGCAAGCTGGTCTTCTTCGACAACACCTACATGTACCCTCGCACCGCTACACCGCAGACCGAGGACACCGCGTTCGAACCGGTCGGGCGTAAAGCGACGGTGCGGGCACAAATCGCCATGACGCTGCTGACCGAGATGCAGGCCGGCAGGATCGAGGCGGTGATCTGCCGGGCCCCGGAGTTCTACGGTCCCGGGAAGACCCAGAGCTTGAGCAACTCGGTGATCTTCAACCGCATCGCAGCGGGCAAGCGCCCGCTGGTGCCGTTGAACGCTCGCGCCGAGCGCAGCCTGATCTGGACCCCGGATGCCAGCCAGGCGATGGCACTGATCGGCAACACCCCGGACGCCTTCGGACAGACTTGGCATCTTCCGATCGATCAGCACCGCCTCGACTACCGGCAGATGATCGATATTGCTGCCGAGGTGACCGGCCGACGGATCGGCTATACGACGGTGCCCCGGTGGGTGTTCCGTGTCGGCGGGCTGCTCAATCCTGCCGTCAAGGAGAGCGAAGAGCTGCTGCCGCGCTACCGGCAGGACAACATCTTCGACTCCTCAAAGTTCGCATCGCGATTCCCTGATTTCACGATCACGACCTATCGGGAGGGCATCAGCCGTGTCCTCGCAGGCGAATAGCAGGGCATGATTCAGGTTCACCGCTGGCCTCCCGGTCATGCCGGGAGCTTCTGCCCTCTGCTCACGGTGGCTTGGTGAGGTCGGGGTGTTCGAGGGTGTCGACGTAGCGATTGGTGCCTTCGATGCTCAGCCCGAACAGGTCGGTGAGACGGCGCGGGTCGCCGCCGGTGGCGCGGACTTCGGCGAGGATGCGGTCTTCGCGGAGGGCCTTGGCTGAGATGCCGGCCTTCTTCCAGGGGAACTGGTGGCCGGGCGAGTTCAGCCTGGGTGCGGTTTGCATCGTGACGAACAGGTGCGGGTTGCGGGTGTTCGGCCACTTCGTCGCACGGTAGTCCAGCCACCGGGTGAGGCGGTCGCGGACCGGCCCCGCGAGGAGGATGACTCGGCCGTCGGGCATCGTGAGGCGTCCGTCGCTGATGTCGGTGAGCTGGAGATTTCGGACTTGCAGATTCGTGAGCGCGTGGAAGGCGACGATCGCAACGGCCAGGGCAATCGCAGGGTCGTCGTGATTGAGGACGGCGCGAATCTCCGCAGGTTCCAGCGGTAGCGGCGTGGTGCCGTTGAGCTGGTAGGAACCCATGCTGTTGGTCGGGTCGGCGAAGACGAGCTTGCGGCCTTTGAGGATCGTGAACAGGGAACGCAGGCCCAGCATTGCAGCGTGCCTCTTGGCCGATTCCTCGGGCAGCGAGTCGATGAGGATGGCCGGGCTGATCTCGGCGAGGGATTGGTGGCCGGCTTCGGCCCAGGCGGTGACGATCGGGGCGAGCCCGATGATCTGGACGCGCACGGTCGTCTCCTCACGGGGCTTGCGTCGAGGAGGGATACGGCTGCCGTTGAGCATGATGTCGAACCAGAGCTCGAGCTGGGTGCGCATCGTCTCGGGGAGCTGGTCGAACTTGCCCGCGAAATAGCGATCGATGGTCGGGATGCGGTCGTCGATGAGGATATCGGCGACGGCGAGGACGTCGAGGGTGGAGCGGACGTTGCTGTCGCTGTCGTAGCGGCGCAACCGGATCACCTCGGTCGCGCGGATGGTCGTCGCGCCCTCGGGGGCGAGGATCTGGAGCATCTTCAACGAGCGGCGAACCTGGTTGGTCTGGCGCTTCGACCAGCCGAAGCGTTCGGCGTGCTCGAACACGATGCCATCGGTTCGCCAGGACCAGTCGTGGGCCTGAGCCGTGGTGAGTTCGCGGAGCACTTCCGGGTCGGGAGAGAGGTCGAAGAGGGCGGGCTGCTCCCAGCCGGTGATTTCCTCGGCCTGCTGCGCCAGGAGGATGCGGGCAGCCCGCACGGACTGTTTCGGCGGCTTCGGCTGACGTCTCGGGGCCATGTTCGCGAAGAAGAGTTGCAGGCCGATCCGGGGGCCTTCCTCGAAGTCGAGGGGTTGGCCGGGTACGTGGATGTGGCGGGCGTTCTCAAGACAGAGGCGGCAGGCTCCCTGGTTGCCGACGGTGACGTGGCGGCAGCAGTAGAGGCAGTCGCCGACCGGGTAATGGCTGGACCACCAGCGGCATTGCCAGCACTTCCAGTTGTGTCGGCGATACACGCCCCAGGCGAGGCAGTCTTTGCAGGAGCCGACGTACTCCGGACTGCCGGGGTGACAGCGGTCGCAGAGGCCCTGGCTGTAGTAGGCGTCCGACCCGCATCGCTCGCAGGGCGGAGCGGGGAACGGGCCACCGGGCAGGCAGTCGTAGCAGTAGTCGACGGCAGGCCAGGTCCATGCCGCCGCGTTGACGCCGCAGGTGAAGCACGCTCGAGGGGGCCGGAAGCGTGAGTTGATCCCCTTCCGCGTGCTCACAATGGCGGCTCTGACCGCGGGTTACCGAACCTTGGAGACACCCGCGGCCCGGTCTCGCTCTCACCATTGATCGTCTCGGCCTTCTTCGGCCGGCGGGCGGCGACGTTCTCCGGTTCCGGAGTCATCAGGTCAGAGGGGGTGCAGTCGAGGATCGAGCAGATCACGTCGAGTTCTTCCAGTCGGATCGTCGGCGGAGTGCCCGACCACCAGCCCGACATCTTCCCGGCGCTGATCACCACCCCAGCCGCGGCGAGCTGGCGGCGGAGCTCGGCTGATTTCCAGATGCCCCGTTCGGCGGCTCTCATCCGCAAGTTCCACTTCACGGTTTTCTCACCCTTCCCCTGTCAGGCGGGCCTCGACCCGCTGGTTCGCGTTGCGCCACGCGAGCTCGACGTGCTCGCTGCGCACATGGACATAGCCCGAGGTCGTCGCCAGCCACTGATGGCCCAGCAGCTCTTGGAGCGCTTTCAAGTCCATCCCGGCCCCATACAGCGACGAGGCGCAGTAGTGCCGCAGCACATGCGGCGTCAGCCGGCCCGCCCAGGCGGGCAGGAACCGCTCGGTCTGGATCGTCAGCGCCCGTCTCAGCGAGTTGTGACCGATCCTCCCGCACCGTCCGAGCTCGTCATCGAACCGCTCGGACGGCATCAGAGGCGCATCGGGGTTCTGCCAGTCGTCGCCGAACTGGTGACGGACCTCGGCCAGCCACCAGTCGATGAGCTGATCGGCACCGTTGATTGCCGGCACCAGTCGTGGTTTGAACCCGCGGCCGCCCGAGCCTTTCCCGAAGCGCACATGGAGCTTGCCGAACCCGCCCAGATCGGGCCGCCAATCGCGGATGTCGAGCATCACCGACTCGTTGATCCGCAGACCCAACCGCCGCCACAGCGACGCGGCGAAGTAGTCGCGAGCGGCCGGCAGGTACTTCCTCGCATCGGGGATCGAGCCGCGCCACCCGGTGAACAACTCCTCGACCTCAGTATCAGAGGGCGGCACCCTGACCTTGCCCAGCGACTTGCCCTTTTGCCGGTTAAACTCGTCAATCGGCTGCTCGACCGTCACGCCAGTCATCCGGCGAATCTGGCCCTGATAGCGGGCGACGAGGAACTCGTAGAACTGCGCCAGCGACCCGGCCTTGCCGGCCCGCGTAGTCACCGACAGGCCCTTGCGCCGCTGCTCCGCCATGAAACGATCAGCGTCGTTGGCCGTCGCCTCCCACAACGGGCAGGTCAGCGACCGCGCGAACTCGATGACCGCCGCCCGCGTCGTCCGCACATGCCCATCGGTGAGCCCGGCAGCAGCCATCGCCAGCGCATACTCGTCGACGAGCTCCTGCTCGAAGTCCTCCGCGTCCTGGGCACTGCGCAGCACCTCGTCAACCGCGCCGCCACCTTGCAGCGCGACCAGCTTCATAAACGTCTCAGTTCACTGTAACCGACCATGCGTCAATAATACCGAAGAACCTTCAGCCACAGTGAGGGTTCTTCAACGTGTCGTCAGGGCACGGGGAACCTTGCACCACCTGGGAAGCGAGCCTCTCAGACAGCCGGGGCGTCAGGAGGAACTTGAGTGCATGGAGATTTTCCCCGCAAGTTCAGGAATCCTGAAGCCTCGTAGGCCGGGAACTCACGGCGTCACGGCTGCTGGTATGCGGGTGAGGTCGTGAGTTCGTGGAACTCACGGTATCGTCCTCGGGGTCGGCTCGCGGTGTCGTGCTGAGGTCGGGGGTCGAGGATACCGAGGTAGCGGGCGACGGACTCGACGCGAAGCCCTAACAGATCGCTGATGCGGCGGGCGTCCTCGCCGCTGGCTTGCATCCGCGAGTTCGGGCCCGGCGGCGCCAGCGTCCCGTCAGGTCAGCGGTCACTGGGCTGTGTTTCACTGGTTCGGGTTGCCGTTGGTGTCAGGGTTTGCTGTGGGTGCCTGGTGGTAGAGGTCAGCGTAGGTGGGAGAGTCGCCGATGAGGCCGTCGCAGAAGGTGGCGACGTCGGGGCCGATCAGCTCGGTGACGCTCTTGCCGGATGCGGCTCCGTCCTCGAAGTAGTCGGCGATTTCCGCCAGCACATTGCCGCCGGTCAGCGACACCGTTCCGACCTTGAACAGGTACTTCTGCATCTCCGCGTAGACGATCCGGTAGTCCGGTGGCAGGGCCTTGATCCGCGCCATGTGAGCTCGCCACTGCCGCTTGCCGTCGATGATGTCTCGGATGCTCATGTCAGTCTCCTAGCCTGCTCAGTTTGCGGGCGACGTTCCGGTTCAACTGCTCCCGCCACCGTTGCCGGTAGTTCCACCGATCGCGATGGTCCTTGTCGCCTCCGACGAGGGCAGCGCAGAAGCCGGGTATGTCGTCGCCGAGTGCTTCTTTCGCGCTCTCGCCTTCCGCGGCGGTGGTCTCCATGAGCCCGAGTACCCCGTCGAAGATGGGGGTGAGGTTCCGGCCGGTGAAGTCGCCGTGCAGCATCAGACCGCCCTTGATCTGTTGCCATGCCTGCCGGTAGTCCTGCGGCAGTGCGGCGGCGCGCGCCTCGAACGCCTGCCAGTCTTTGTTTAGGTCGCTTCCCGTGACCTGCTCCCAGAAGTTCATACTCAGTCCTCCTTGAGTTCATTGATGCGTGTCGACAGATAGCTCCATCTCGCCCAGAACGTCGCCAGTT
This sequence comes from Microbacterium sp., assembly GCF_047605725.1. Taxonomy (GTDB): domain Bacteria; phylum Actinomycetota; class Actinomycetes; order Actinomycetales; family Microbacteriaceae; genus Microbacterium. Next base: position 13,791 of record NZ_JASGFE010000056.1, on the reverse strand, counting down.
CCACGCGCCCCGCATCGTTGAGCGTGTAGAACTTCCGCGGCGGCCCGAGTTCGGAGGGGCGTTTGGAGACGTTCACGAGTCCGCGCTTCTCCAGCCGCAGCAGGATCGTGTACACCGTCCCGTCGGTGACATCACTGAAACCGAGGTCGTTCAGCCGGCGGGTGATGGCATACCCGTAGGTCTCCTCGGCGTCGATGATCTTCAGGACGCAGCCCTCCAGCGTGCCCTTCAGCATCTCGGTCAGCCCGTCGATGGCTTCAGCCCCTTTCCCGGTCGGCACGCCCTGCTGGCGCTACCTCGTGACACATGATACTACTATATCGTGACACAAGATAGCGGTGGCCGGCCAAGGCCGCTCGCACCCGAAGGACAAGAGAGGAGACGCCGATGACGCCTCAACGAGGTACGACCGCGGCGATCAGCATGCAGGGCGTGAAGAAGTCCTACGGAAAGGTGGAGGTGCTGCGGGGCGTGGACTTCGACGTGGCGCGGGGCAGCATCTTCGCGCTGCTGGGATCGAACGGGGCGGGTAAGACCACCGCGATCAGAATCCTGTCCACGCTGCTGAAGACCGACGCCGGCACGGCGACGGTGAACGGGTTCGATGTCGCCCGTCAGCCGGGGAAGGCGCGGGAATCGTTCAACCTCACCGGGCAGTTCGCGGCGGTGGACGAGATCCTCACCGGCCGGGAGAACCTGGTGCTGGTCGCCCGGTTGCGGCACCTGGCCAACCCCGGCGTCGTGGTCGACGCCCTGCTGGACAGGTTCGACCTGACCGGGGCCGCGAACCGGAAGGCATCGACCTATTCCGGCGGGATGCGCCGCCGGCTGGACATCGCGATGAGCCTGATCGGGAATCCACCGGTGATCTTCCTCGACGAGCCCACCACCGGACTCGACCCGGAGGCGCGCATCGAGGTGTGGCGGACCGTGCAACAGCTTGCCCAGGACGGCACCACGGTGCTGCTGACCACCCAATACCTGGACGAAGCGGAAGAGCTCGCCGACCAGATCGCGATCCTGCACCAGGGACGAATCATCGTCAACGGCACCCTGGACGAACTGAAGAAGCTGCTGCCGCCCGCGAAGGTCGAATACGTCGAAAAGCAACCCACCCTGGAAGACGTCTTCTTCGCCGTCATCGGCGAGAACTGGAACGACGACAACAGCACGGGCAAGCACGGCCTCGACAGCACTTCCCGGTCGAGCAAGAAGTAGGAGAAAGAACGATGACTACACATTTTCTCGGCGATACCGCCGTTCTCACCGGGCGATCCCTCAAGCACGTCACCCGCAGCATGGACACCATCATCACCACCGCGATCATCCCGGTCGCGATGATGCTGCTGTTCGTCTACGTCTTCGGCGGCGCGATCCAACACGGCACCGGCACCTACGTGTCCTACATGCTGCCCGGCATCCTGCTCATCACGATCGCCTCCGGCATCTCCTACACCGCCTTCCGGCTCTTCACCGACACCCAGGCCGGCATCTTCGAACGCTTCCAATCCATGCCCATCGCCCGCTCCGGCGTGCTGTGGGCGCACGTGCTGACCTCGCTGATCGCCAACCTCATCTCCCTCGCGATCGTCATCGGCGTCGCCCTCATCATGGGATTCCGCACCGGAGCCAGTCTCGGCGCATGGCTGGCCGTCGCCGGCATCCTCATCCTGTTCACCCTCGCCCTGACCTGGATCGCCGTCATCCCCGGCCTCACCGCGAGCACCGTGACCGGCGCGAGCGCGTTCTCCTACCCGCTGATCTTCCTGCCCTTCATCAGCTCCGCCTTCGTGCCCACCGACACCATGCCCGGCCCCGTCCGCTGGTTCGCCGAATACCAGCCCGTGACCCCCATCGTGAACACCATCCGCGACCTGTTCGCAGGCACACCGGTCGGCAACGAGCTCTGGATCGCCCTCGCCTGGTGCATCGGCATCCTCCTCGTCGCATACACCTTCGCGGTAATCACCTACCGCCGCAAGATCACCTGACGGCCCGCTCACGACATCCCGTGATGACTGCTCCACATGGCCGCGCTTCTTCCGTTACTCGCCAGCACTCGGACGACACACTGTCCGGTGAGTCCGACAGCCTACGACTGCGTAAGAGTGATCGTGGTGCGCAGCGGCTCGGCGATTCTGCTCAGCGAGTTTGGGCAGAAGCCGGTCAAGCCCGGCGATGCCATCCTGCTCGGAGCGAACGTGTTGTGCGGCGCGGAGCCGGAGGATCACTTCACGGTAACCACCATCTGCGCAGATACCGACTACGTGGTCGATCAGGTGTTCTGGCAGTACGTCGGTCTATTTCAGGACCGACTCGATGCCCAGGACTTCGCCGCGACGATCTACACCGAGCCGGCGCAGATTCTCCGCCTGGGTGAGGATCGGGCCGGCGTCCTCATGCCCTGGCTGGATGAGCTGGCCACGCTCAGCGTCGCCGGCCGGCAGGTCGAGAACTTCTATCGGATGCAGGCGCTCTGGTTCTCGATCGCGCATGTCATCGCGCCATTCGTCAAGACCTCCCCGATCCGCACGTCCCCAACCCAACGAGCGAGAGCCTGGCCGACGTTACCGCGTCACCGCCGGTTTGCGCCCCTGCGTAGCGAGGCACGGACGGCAGCCGAGTTGCTACACGCCGACCCGGCGCGGCACTGGTCGATGACGGAGCTCGCGCGCGAGATGCACCTGTCCAAGTCTCAGGTGGGCCGAGTCTTCGTGGAGGCGTATGGAAAGTCGCCTATCGCATATCTGACGATGCTGCGCACAGAACGGATGGCAACTCTTCTGCGCACCACGGATGCGCCTATCGCGGTGATTGCCCGCGAGGTTGGTTGGAATGCGGCGGATTTCGCAGCTCGACAGTTCCATCGCAGCATCGGCGTGACGCCCCGCCGATACCGCGCGATCAGCCAATCCAAGACGGGTCGACAATCCATCTGATGCGCGCAGCGACCGAAGCCGCTTCCGCCGATCACGCCCGCCGGCAACATCCTGCGGCGATATCAGCGCCGTCGCCACGCTCCGCGCAAGCGTCAAGGCAATGATCGTTCCAGTTCAGGAACCCTGCTCACACATCGAGGACACTCAGAAACCTGCGGGAATCCCGAAGCGCTGTCAGGCTGCCGAGCAGACCCGGCGAACGCAGCAACCCAGCGGCCAGAGCGCACCTACCGGACATGAGAGGCCGAAAAGAACCAGTAGCAATAGAGGCAGTCGTGGGGGCTCACGTTCCCCGGATTTCTGACGGTTCATCGGTATTCGTGAACGAACGTGAGGGCTCCCGATGAGCTGGCCGCGCTACAAGCGTGCCCCCGCCGAGGCGGTCCACGGGGAGCACCGGGATCAGCGAGACGCGGCAGAGATGCCGGTCGTGCTCCCGCACGTCGTCATGGACATCACCATCGAGGGGCAGATGACCGTCACGGTCGACGGTGCCCCGCACGAGCCCGAGCCATTCGCCCCACCGTGGGGCCGTGAGGACTTCGCTCGCATCCTCGACCAGCTCACCGAGCAGTACCGCTCGCCGGTGCGGGTCGAGCTCCGCGAAGCAGACGGCACCGCGTTCACCGACATCATCACCCCCGGCAAACGCCGCCGCCCCGACCCCGAACCGGAGAAGCCGGTCCCACCCGTCAACGGACTACTAACACTGCACAGCGCAGGGTTCGTGCCGGGCGAGGACGTGGCCGTCGCGGTTGTCATCGCCCACGCCGACGCCGCCGGCGACGGCACCGCACGCGGACTGCTCACCCGCGATCAGCTCGCCGCGAGTCCGACCCGCGAGGTGATCCTGCTCGGCCGCGTCTCCGGCGCCGTCACGATCGGACACGCGAAGTGAGCACCCCACGCCCCGGCGGGCCGCCCGGCCCGCTCGGCGACGAGCTAACCAACCTCGGTATCGGCCTCCTGATCGCCGCCGCGATCCTGGCCGGCATCCTGCGCGGCGCCGGCTCCGTCGCCGCCTGGATCACCGGCACCAGCCAGCCCGCCAGCGGCATCGAGTCAGGGCTGGGCGTCCTGCTGCACCCCGGCGACCCCGCCACGCCGCTCGGCGCACCGGGCCTGAGCGCGGTCGCGTACTGGACCACCGCGGCCGTGCTCATCATCGCCGCCGCAGCCCTGGCCGTGTGCGTATGGCAGCTCATCCGCGAGCACGGCCGACAGCTCAAAGCCGACCCGTACCGGATCGCCGGGATCGCCACCCGAACCGAGGTCACCAAGGCGGCCTCGGAGAAGGCCCTGCTGCACCGCGCCGGGCACCTACGACCCTCCCTCGACAAGCCCAAGCCCCAGCAGGTCGGCTACCGGATCGGCACCTCACGCGGCAAGGAGGTGTGGGCGTCAGTAGAAGACTCGATCCTGCTCATCGGCCCGCCACGCTCGGGCAAGGGCGCCCACATCGTCATCAACGCCATCCTCGACGCGCCCGGCGCGGTCGTCACCACCAGCACCCGGCCCGACAACCTCACCGCGACGCTGCGGGCACGGGAGAAGGTCGGGCCGGTCGCAGTCTTCGACCCGCAACACCTGGCCGAAGAAGTCCCCGCCGGGTTGCGCTGGTCCCCCATCCGGGGCTGCGAGGACCCGCTGACCGCGATGATCCGCGCCACCGGCCTCGCCGCTGGCACCGGACTGTCCGCCGGCGGTGTCGAGGGCGGCGGGTTCTGGGAAGGCAAGACCAGGACGGCCCTTCAAGCCCTGCTCCACGCCGCCGCGCTGGACCGCCGCCCGCCGGGCGAGCTGTTCCGCTGGACCCTCGACCCGGCCACGGCTGCTGATGCGGTGGCGATCCTGACCGCGAGCCCGCGCGCCGCGGTCGGGTGGGCGGACTCCTTGCAGGCGATGATCGACTCCGACCCCCGCACCCGCGACTCCATCTGGCAAGGCGTCTCCCTCGCCCTCGCCGCGCTCGCGGACCCGCGCGTGCTCGACGCCGTTTCGCCCCGCGAGGGCGAGGACTTCGACCCCGAAGCATTCCTCCGCGCCAGGGGCACCCTGTTCCTGCTCGCGACCGGAGCCGGAGCGAACAACAGTGCGGCCCTGGTCGCGGCGTTCGTGGAAGACCTCGTGGAAGCCGCCCGGCGCATCGCCGCCCGCAGCCCCGGCGCACGCCTCGACCCGCCGCTCCTGCTCGCGCTCGATGAGGTCGGCAACCTCGCGCCTCTCCCGTCGCTGCCGACGCTGATGGCCGAAGGCGGAGGCACGGGGATCACGACCATGCCCGTGCTCCAGTCCCTCGCCCAAGCCAGGGAGAAGTGGTCGGAGAACGCGGCCGGCGCGATCTGGGACGCGAGCATCGTGAAGATCATCCTCGGCGGAGCCTCCAACAGTCGCGACCTGCACGACCTGACCACCCTCATCGGGGAACGCGACGAGCTGACCGACTCCACCACCATCGGAGACCACGGCTCCCGCTCCGCGCAACGCTCCATCCGGCGCGTGCCGATCATGCCACCCGACACCATCCGCACCCTCCCGTTCGGCACCGCGCTCGTGCTGCTGCGTGCCGCGCCGCCCATCGTCACCCGGATGCAGACCTGGACCAGCCGCCCCGACGCCGCGCAGCTCCGCGCCGACCGGACCGGCATCGAAGCCCTGCTGGAGCGCCGCTCGTAGGAGCCGGCGAGCGCACCTGCCTGACAGAGCGGCCCCGCTGTGGGGCCGCCGCCGATGCCAGGAAGGAAGGCCGATGGCTATCCACACCTACCAGTCGTTCTCGGGATATGTCTCGACCGAACCAGTCACCGACCCGACTCGCGACGGAACGGCGCGGTTCTACGCGCGTGCGGGTCAGAGGCAAGCCCGCCGGGAGCAGGACGGGAGCTTCACGAAGCTGCCGACCCAATACATGCCGATCGTCGCCTACGGCGAGGCCGCCGAGGAAGCCGCCGCGCTGCTGAACAAGGGCGACAACTTCACCGCCGAAGGCCGCATTCGCCCGATCAAGTACGTCAAAGACGGCAAAACCATCGAAGGCGATGAGTTCGAGGTCTGGAAGATCGGCCGGCGCCGCAACGACGCCGACCGATCCGCGCAGACCGACCGTGCGGTCGTCGCCGACGCCCCTGCCGAGGCACCCCGCCGCTCCCGGGACGTGCCGCCCGAGTTCGCCTCCCCAACCACCTCGCGGCAGACACCCGCCGCGCTGGCCCTGTGAGGCGATGATGACCGACCACGCCACCTCGCCCGAGCCGCCCGAGGACGAGCTGCCAGGCGACGACCCCGCACAGGGCTTCGGCGAGCCAACGCTGGCCGAGCCACCGCACCCGATCAACTGGAACCTGCTGACCGCCGACGAGGCCGAAGCCGAGTGGCTGGAACTCAACAAGTGGGTCGACTGGCTCCGCCACACCTATGGGCTCCCTGCATCCGTCATCCCGCCGTTCTGGCACCGGCATCCTGAGTTGGTTTGGGAGCTGTCCGCGCTGCACCTGCACTGGCTGTGCGCCTACGACCCGGAGCAGAACGGCTCCGCGCCGCTGGGCTGGCACCGCGACTTCGCCGACGCCCGCCAGCGGCTCCGCGATTGGGTCGCCGCCTCCGGCACCCGCCTGGACCGCGACCGCCCCACCCGGCAGACGAGTTGGCCCGGCGAGGAGGCCGCCGAGCCGGTCGAGGACCGGCTGATCGAGAACCGCGACCAGGACTTCGTGCAGTTCGTCCTCGATGACGCCGCCGCCCGCCGGCAGGCTGAGGACGCCTTCTACGCCGGCCTGGATTCGGAGACTGGAGAGCTGCGATGACACGGCCGGTGAAGGCGTCGCGCCTGGCGGTGAGCCAGGTGGAGGCCGCAGACGTCTCAGCCCCCATGCCGGATGCGTCGATGCTGCCGGTGGGCTTCGACACGGCTGCGTGGACACGGGCGGCGTGCGAGGCGTCCGGGGTTCCGTTCGCGGTGGAGGACCCGGTGGCTCTTGCCAAGCTCCGCGACCTCGTAGAGCACCCCGCATGAGAGCACCCGTACATCCAAACGGAGCCCGTCGCACCCTCTCAGAAGGTACGGCGGGCTCCGTCCTTTGGTTGCGGTTACGCCTTGAAGGTCAGGTCGACCCGTTCGGGACGGAACCGCGATCCGCAGTAGGGGTCGGGGTTGACGACGAGGGTGTCGATCAGCGAACTCAGGATTGCCCGCTTCTGCGGGATCGACCACTCCTCGGCCCAGGCAAGGCGTAGCGCGTCCTCGTCACCGATCGGGAGCCCCTTCAAGGCGCTAGTCCGGTTCACCTTCCCCAACGCGAGCTCAGCGCCGTGGATCGCCTCCTGGGCCGCGACCCGCGCCGCGTGGAACTCCGCCCGGGTCAGGACGCCGGCCCCGTAGTCGCGGGCAAGGTCTTCCAGTCGGGCTCGGGCAGCCACGATGCGGCCCATCGCTTCTGCGACGATCCCGGAGGACTCCGCCGAGGGCTCGGGCAGCGCGGTCACTGACAAGCGGGCGATGATCGCCTCGCTGACCAGTTCCTCCAATCCGATTGCCGACACGGACAGTCCGCCGCGCTCGGGGTAGGCCGGGACCGGCATACAGCGGTAGTAGTGGCGCTTGCCGGGGGAGGTGTTTCGGGGGTTTCTACCCGAGACGAGCCCGGCACCGCACTTGCCGCAAGTGGCGATAGTGGAAAGCAACGTGATCGAGGACGCGCCGACCCTGCGGTCGGGGCTGCCGAGCATCGCCCGGATGCGGGTCGTCTCCTCCGGGGTCACGATCGCCTCCCAGTTTCCGGGCCCGAGAATCTCGCGGCCATTGGGGCCGTCGTGGCCCTTGAGCGCCGGTTCGTAGGCGCGCTGTCCCGAGATGCGTGCCGAGACCAGGATCGACTTCACGGTGGTCGCGTGCCACACCCCGAGGGTGCCCTTGTCCGCGCGCGGGGACGGGACCCCGGACTCTTCGTTCAGCCACTTGGCGATCGACCGCAGCGACTGGCCGGCCAGGAACCTGTCGGCCATCTCGCGCACGACGACAGCCTGTTCGGGGATCAGAACGCCTCCGAGTCCGTATCCGAACTTTGCGGCACCGTGCCATTCTCCGCGCTCGGCCTTCTGCCGGTTCGCGCGGCGGATGCGGTCGGCCTTGTGGCCGGACTCGTAGGCGGCCATCGCGACGAGCTGGCGGGCCATCAGTCGGCCTTCGTGGGTGTTCAGGTCGAACGCCCCGCCCATCACGGCCTCGATGCGGATCGGGTGGGACTCCACGAGGTCGATCAGGTCTTCCAGCTCGCGTGGCCGGCGGTAGAGCCGGTCGACGTGCCACACCACGACCCGGGAGGGGCCGGTCTTGATCCGGGCCAGCATCTTGTCGAAGTCGGGTCGCTTCTTGTTCAGGTACGCCGACGTGTCGTTGTCCATGAACACGTCTTCGTCGGACACCGACAGCCCGAGACGGGCGCAGAGGGCCAGGCAGTCCGCGCGTTGGCGCTCGACGCCGGCCTCCTCCCCGGTGCGGTCCTCGCTGATCCGCAAGTAGATCAACACCTGCTCGACCAGGCCGGCCGGTGCTGTCGTCGCACGACGTTCCAGCACGTTCGCGCTCATCGGAGCTCACCCGTCTCGGTCACGTCGAAGCCGCGATGCTGGCACCACTCTCGGCACGCTTCTCGCTGCGCCATGAGGTCGCCTTCATCGGCCTTCGTGCGTGGCTTGGCTGCCAGGCGGATGTACCGCACCACCCGCAGGTTCGCGCCTGCCGCAGCGGGCATCCTTGTTGCAAAATCCCTGTTCATCAGAGTCATCACCTCCACCGATCAGGTGCGTCAGAAGCACCAGGTGGACAAGACGACGATGCTCGCCGCACTCGTCGACACCTGCCCGCCGCACCAGCGCATCGTCACCGTGGAGGAGACCTTCGAGCTCGCGGTGCGCGCGCACGACCTCGTGGGGCTCCAGGGCAGGCAGCCCAGCCTGGAGGGCACCGGCGAGGTGACCCTGCGCCGGCTCGTGAAGGAGGCGCTGCGGATGCGCCCTGACCGCCTCGTGGTCGGCGAGGTGCGCGACGCGGAGGCGCTTGACCTCGTGCTCGCTCTCAACACCGGCGTGCCGGGCGCGGCGACGCTCCACGCCAACTCCGCCGCCGAGGCGCTGCGCAAGCTCTCGGCGCTGCCGTTGCTGGCCGGGCGCAACATAGACGCGGCCTTCGTGCTTCCCGCTATCGCCACCAGCGTGCACCTGGTCGTGCACTGCACGCGCGATGACGACGGCCGCCGCCGCGTCGCTGAGATCGTCGCCCCGACCGGCCGCGTCGAGGACGGCGCGATCCAGACGCGCGCGGTGTGGAAAGGGGCGCGGCGATGACGTTCGTGTGGGGCGCTCTGCTGGCGGCCGGCATCCTGCTCGCCGTCTCGCCGTGGATGTGGCCGCGCCAGACGCAGCGCGAGCGGCCGGCCCGTGACGGGGCGCTCGGGCGCCTTCTGCAGGAGGCCGGGTTCGCGCACGTCGCCCCGGGACGTCTGGTGGCGGTCTCGGCCGGCGCCGGGGCGGTGGCCGCCGCTGTGGCGTGGCTGCTGACGACGCTCGCCGCGTTCGCCGCGGTGGCGGCCGTGGCCGCCGCGGCGGCTCCGGCGCTCTGGCTGCGCGGGCGGGCGCAACGGCTCCGCCGCTCGCGGCGCGCGCTGTGGCCCGACGTGTGCGACCTGCTGGTCGCCTCGGTGCGTGCGGGGCTGTCCCTGCCGGATGCCGTCTCGAGCCTGTCCGTGTCGGCCCCGCCGGCGCTGCGGCCTGCGTTCGCTCTGTTCGCGGGCGACATCGCCGCCTCGGGGCATTTCGACTCCGGCATCCTGCGGCTGAAGACGGTGCTCGCCGACCCGGTCGCCGACCGGATCGTCGAGACGCTGCGGATGGCGCGCCAGGTCGGTGGCACCGAGCTGACCGGTGTGCTGCGTGCCCTGTCGGCCTCGGTGCGGGCCGAGGCGGCTCTGCGCGCCGAGGTGGAGGCCCGGCAGTCGTGGATCCGTGGGGCGGCGGTGCTGGGCGTGTCGGCGCCGTGGGTGATCCTCGTGCTGCTGTCGATGCGCCCCGAGGGCGCCGAGGCCTACTCCAGCGTCGAGGGCGTCGCGCTGATCGTCGCCGGCGCCGCGGTGTCGGCCTTCGCGTTCCGGCTCATGCTGCGGATCGGACGGCTTCCCGAGCCGAGGCGGTGGTTCGCATGAGCCCGGTCACGGTCGCGGCGGTCGCGGTGGTGTTCGGGAGCGCCCTGGCGTGCGGCATCCTGCTCGCCGCGACGCGCGTGCCGCGGTGGGCGGCGCCGAGCCTGCAGCGGCGCATCGCACCGTACGTGCGCGATGTGACCGACCCCGGCGGCCTCACGCCTCTTGCCGCCCCGGCTCTCGCCGGTGCGTGGCGCGATCGTCTCGAGCGGATGCTGACGGGGCTGGGCGGCGCGCCGACGATCGCACGACGCCTGCGACGGGCGGGCTGGTCGATGTATGCCACGGCCTTCCGTGCGCGGCAGCTCGCCTGGGCCCTGGCCGGCCTCCTCGTCGGGGGTGCGGCGCTGGTCGCACTGACCCTGGCGGGACGGTTCAGTGCGGCGGCTGTGCTGCTGCCGGCCATGCTCGCCGTCATCGGCGCGGTGCTGTGCGATATGCGGCTCGCGCGCGCCGCCAGGCGGCGTGCGGCTCGCATCGAGGAGGAGCTGCCGACCGTGTTGGAGTTCCTGGGGCTGTGCCTGGCCGCCGGGGAGGGGCTGCTCGACGCCCTGCACCGGGTCGGCGAGGTGGGCGCGGGGGAGCTGACCGACGAGCTGCGCGGCGCGGTGCTCGCCACCCGTACCGGCTCGAACCTGCGCGACGCGCTGACGGCACTGGTGCGCGAGCTCGACGTGGCGGCGGTCTCGCGGAGCATCGACCATGTCGTGGCGGCGATCGACCGCGGCGCCCCGCTCGCCCAGGTGCTGCAGGCGCAGGCGGCGGATGCCAGGGAGGACGCCAAGCGCGGGCTCATCGAGCAGGCCGGCCGCAAGGAGATCGTCATGCTCGTGCCGCTGGTGTTCCTGGTGCTGCCGCTGTCGGTGCTGGTGGCGGTCTTCCCCGGGATCGTGATGCTGCGACTGGGGCTTGGATGACGCGCCCAGGCGCGACGACGGAAGGAGAGCGACATGATCCGCGACAAGATGGGCCGGTTGCGCCGCAGCGACGAGGGGTTCCTGCGGGACGAGGCCGGCGACGTGCCCGGCTGGGTGCTGGTGACCCTCATGACCGCGGGCCTGGTCGTGGCGATCTGGGCGCTCGCCGGTCCGGCGCTGGCCGGTCTGTTCGAGCAGGCCATCGCGAGCGTGTCCGGGATCTGAGCGCGACGATGGCGCTTCTGCGCGACGAGCGCGGGTCGAGCCCGGTCGAGTTCGTTCTCGTGGGCGCGCTTCTGACGGTCCTGACGCTCGCGGTGATCCAGCTGGGGCTCGCTGTGTACGTCCGAAACGTCGTGCACGACGCAGCGGTCGAGGGCGCGTATCACGCCGCGCTGGCCGACACGACGCTCGAGGACGGGGCGGCGCGGACCGCGCAGATCATCGCGCGCACGGTCGGCGACGGGTTCGCCGAGAGCGTGGTCGCCCTCGAGGAGACCGGGCTCGGGCATCCGGTCGTCGAGGTCACGGTGGTGGCGAGGCTTCCTCTGGTCGGACTGCTCGGTGCGCCGCGCGCGTGGGAGGTGACCGCGAGTGCGCCTGTGGAGAGCTTCGACCGGCCAGGGGACTGATGCCGAGGAGGGCACCGCGGCGCTGGAGTTCATCCTCGCCGGGCTCGTGCTCCTGGTGCCGATCGTCTACCTCGTGATCGCGCTCGGCGCGATCCAGGGGCAGTCGCTCGGGGTCGAGGCCGGCGCGCGGCACATCGCGCGGGCGGTGGCGACGGCATCCGACCCGGCGACCGCCGCCGATCGGGCCGATCGGGTGCTCGCGGCGATCGTGGAGGAGTACGACCTGGATGCCGGGTCGGTCGAGGTGTCGCTGCGGTGCACGCCGGTGGGTGCCGCATGCCCGGACGCGGGCGCGACGCTCGTGGTGACGGTGGCGGTCGATGTGGCGCTGCCGCTCGTGCCGCCGGTGCTGGGGCTGGAGCGGCTCGCGCGCGTGCCGGTCGCCTCGACCGCCGTGCAGAAGGTGTCGCGCACGTGGGGTGTCGGATGACGGCGCGTGAGGAGGAGGGGAGTGTGCTCCTGCTCACCCTCGGCTACGCCCTGCTCGCCCTGGCTCTCGTGTTCGTGTGCGTCGACGCGACGAGCCTGTACCTCGCGCAGAAGCGCGTCGAGCAGGTGGCCGATGCGGCGGCCCTCGCCGGAGCAGACGGGTTCACGATCGCGGTCGACGGAAGCGCCCCGGCGGCGTCGCTGACCGCGGCCGGGGTGCGCGAGCAGGCGGAGGAGATCGTGGTCGCAGCGGGCGAGGCGCGCGTGGTGTCGGCCGAGGCCCCGGACGGGCTCTCGGCGCGCGTGACGGTCGCGACCCTGTGGCGACCGCCGATCCTCGCGGTCTTCGTCCCCGAGGGTGTCGAACTGGCGGCGACGGCGACCAGCCGCACCGCGTTCCGGTGACCGCCGGCACGGCTGCGTCACTGTCCGCTGAGCGCTCCGCCCGGCAGCGCGTCGTCGAGGGTGCCTTCCTGCCGCGACCCGAGCATCGGCCAGAGGAGCTGGTGGGGATCGTCGGGGTCGACCACGACGAGACCTTGTGGTTCAGGAACCCAGCGCGGGAGTCCGGCGGCGCGGGCGTCGCCCGCTTCGACCGAAAGCGCATCGTTCACGTCGAGTTGGTCGCCGCTCAGAGGCCCTTCCAGGTAGGCGGCGATCTGTAGCTCCGCAGGCAGAGCATCGACGATCTTCTCGGTTTCCATGGTGCCGGAGATCAATGTCAGGTAGATCGTCTCTCCCGGCGACAGGCGCGTGCCCTCTGATAGCTGTGCGACGTCCTCGATCTCGACCTCCGCGAGGATCGCCGCGCCGACGCCAGCCCCGCTCTTGGTGGTGACCTTGTCTCCCACGAGCCACTGGCGCAACGTTCCCACGATCACGGCGTCCGAGGTCGATGCCAGGGTTTCCGCGTCGACCATGACGATGTTTGCGATCTCACTGATGTCGAGCGACGAGAGCCTTGTCATGGCGCTGTCAACCCTCGGCGTCGCGGAAGCGCCGGGTTCGGACGTTGTAGATCTCGGCGTCGCGCACCCTGTTGTCCCGAGCGCGACTGCGATCAGGAGCGACGCCATCGCGCGGTGGGTGTTGAGGACTCTCATCGGATCACCTCGTCTGCAGTGCTCGACACATCAGTGCTCAGCGTTGATGTGAATGACATGATGTTGCGGATATTGAAGAACACTATTCGGCACTACTCCCGATTGCATGCAACCCCCAAGCCCAGTGTCATGATACAAGCCGACACTATGTCCGATCTCGTGGCACAATACATTCCGCCGAGCATTGTAGAGTTGAGTGTCAGTCCACCCATTGCTGGTCTTGCTGAGATACGTGGAATCCGGGTTGAAGATGATGCTTGCTTGATTACACCGGGCCCCTGCGGGCCATAGCACTTTCGTACAGAGGTATAGCCCCAAAGTGTTGTTTGCGAGCGTAATCTCACCAGACTGTCCGCTGAGGTGACCCCCGAGGTCGGTATCGGGTCCGCACGAACTCATATACGTGTCGTACAGATCCGTCTGGTTATCCAACGATGAAAGCCCGAGGTTAGCACGAGAGCCACCACACGGCTCATCTTCGCCACCATGCGCGAATTTTAGCGCACGATCGTCGATCACCAGGCCTGGATCGTGTCGCCTTCGGCTGATTTCGGGGGTTGAGGCTCGTTGAGCCTTGA
>NZ_JASGFE010000055.1:0-20946 GCF_047605725.1 Microbacterium sp. | reverse complement strand
GTCAAGGCAACGACGCCCACCCCGCCACGCAAACCTGACGCATCCTGCCGCGCCCGGCCCGTCACGCGACCATACGCGCCAAGTCAAGGCAACGACGCCCACCCCGCCACGCAAACCTGACGCATCCTGCCGCGCCCCCGTCGGCGGGCGTGGGTAACCTGGGCACATGAGTGCGCGTGGCGGAGCTGGGCGCGCCGGCGCACGCGGGAGACGGCCCGCCCGCAAGACCGGAGCGCCCCAGCGCGACAAGGCGCCCCAACGCGAGAAGGCGCCCCCGCACCCCGGGACGAGACCCGCCAAGACCCGGCCCCGCGACAGCGCTCCCGAGAACTCCGCCACGACACCCTTCCGCCTCGGGGCCATCCCGGGCGCCACCCCTGGCACCTGGATCGACCGCTGGCACGAGCGGATGCCGCAGGTCGAGCTCCAGCTCATCCCCCTCGCGACGGCCGACCAGCGGCGGGCGCTGGTCGAACGCTCCGTCGACGCCGCGCTCGTGCGGCTTCCCCTCGACCGCGACGGACTGCATGCCATCGCGCTCTACGACGAGGTGCCCGTGGTCGTGTGCGCGTCGGACTCGCACCTGACCGCCGCCGACGAACTCACGCTCGCCGACCTGGCCGGCGAGCTCGTCATCACGCCGCGCGACGACGTGCTGGCCGTGCAGGTCGCCGGCGCGGTCGCGCCCGCGTTCGAGCAGCCCGCCACGACCGAGGAGGCCGTCGCCACCGTCGCGACCGGCGTCGGCGTCGTGGTCGTGCCGATGTCGCTGGCCCGCCTGCACCACCGCCGCGACACCGCGGTACGACCGCTGGCCGACGGACCGGTCTCGACCGTCGCTCTCGCGTGGCCGATCGAGGCGACCACACCGCTCGTGGAGACCTTCGTCGGGATCGTCCGCGGCCGGACGGCGAACTCGTCCCGGTCCGCGTAGGCCCGCAGCGGCGGCCGGAGACACAGCCTGAGCAGCGGCCAGAGACGCAGCGGCGACCGGAAACACGGACTGAGTCACCGCCGGAGACAGAGAGGGGCCGGTGGCCCCCAGTACCACCGGCCCGGGTGATCGTTACCACCCTCTGTTCCCGCCTCCGGGACGAGTGCTGAACCCCAGTCCTGTCAGCGTCGGTGGCCCCAAGTCACCTGTCGTCCCACCCCTGAAGAGTCAGGCACCGGGCCCTTGATACACGCGCCGCGGAAAAACCTCAGAAGCCCGATCCGTGGCACTGGAACGGCGCCACGATGCCCGTGCGCAGCGCGGCGTCGGCAAGCGCGACGGCCGGCTCCCGCCCGGCCGCAAGGCCCGCGTGCATCGCGCCGAGCAGCTCGCACGCGACGTCGTCCGCGACGATGACGGGGGTCGCCACGACACAGCGCGCCCCCGCGTGCAGCCAGATGCGCGTCATCCCCACAGCCTCCTCGCCCCACCGCACCGAGGAGCGTCCGCCCTCGCACGCCGACAGGACGACCGTGTGCGGCACCCGCGGCATCCGATCGATGTCGTAGCCGAACAGCGTCCCGTCCGACATCTCCAGACCGGAGAACATCGGGTTGTCGACGGCGTGGCGCCCGTGCGCGGCGACATGCAGCACGTCGACCTCACCGGCGAGCGCGGCGACGTCGTCGACGGATGCCTCGTGGAGCACGCGCGTCTGCGCCGTCGAGCCGTGCGCCCACGCGGTCGCCGCCGCGTCGACCTCCTCGGCGCCGCGGGCCACGCGCGGCCCGACCGCGAAGCCGACCGAACGAAAGGCAACGGCATCCGTCTCGTGCGCACGCAGCCACCGCGTCGCCGAGGCCGCGACCGTGAACGGACGCCCCGCCATCGCGGGGAGCATCGCCCACGGGATGCCGTTGAGCACCCCCGGCGCGGTCACCACGATCCGGCGGTCGCCGGTGACGGCCACGACGTCGTCGAGGAGCGCGGTCGACAGGGCGGCGAGCCGATCGCCGAGCGACCGGCCGACGGCCTGCGCAAGCGGACCGCTGCGGACGGATGCCGCCATGTCGAGGTCGGCGCGCAGTCCGGGCATGGCGCGGCGCACCGCCGGCCACCGGTCGAGGGCGACGACGCGGGCGGTCGCGTCGGTGACGACGAGCACGACCAGTTCCGACCCGGTGAACACGTACGACACGAACGCCGTGCCGGTCCCGAGACCTGCGCGCAGCTCGGCGAGGGTCGCGCGCACCTGGAAGGCGGTCGCGCCGGTTGCCGACCACTGCCGTTCCCGGGCGCGCCGGCGGATCTGCGCGGCCCGCGGGTTCGCTCGCCAGTCGGCGCCGTCGGCGCGGAGCATGCGCAGCTCGGCGAGGTCGGCGGCCAGGTCGGGGTCGGGCGAAGGGCGGAGCGGAACGACCTGCTGGCTCAGGTGCCGGGCGCGCTCCGACCATTCGAACAGCACGTCGGGTCGCCGCGACCGGGCGGCCGAGCTCAGGCCGGCGAAGATGAGTCCGTCGCCGTGCATCGCGATCGAGGTCTGCAGGTCGATGCTGCCGAAGGAGTCCTGCCACCGGCCCAGGATGTCGAGCCCCTCGGCCGCGTGGCGGCGGGCGCGGGCCTCGCGACCCGCGGCGAGCGCACGGGCCGCGCGCACCTCGTGGGCGAGCAGGCGCACGTCCATCGCGGCACCGGCGGGCACCCGCAGCGGCGCCGGGGTGCGGTCTTTGCCGCTGCGGGCGCGCCACAGCTCGTACGTCATGCGCAGGCCGATCGCCTCGGTGCGCAGGCCCTGGGCCACGAGGGCGGCGACGACGTCCTCGACCTCGTGCGGGCGCGGCGGGCGCACCGGTGCCGGGTTGCGCCCGCTCTCCAGGCGCGGGAACGACACGTCGCCGAGCTCCGCACGCAGGCGCACCGCGTCGGCGCGCGCAGCCCCCGCGTCGTTGCCGACGCCGCGGAAGCGCCGCGCGGCCGCGGCCGCGACCCGCCGTGCACGCGCGGGCTCGTGCGTGAGCAGAGAACGCGCGAGCTGCAGTTCGGCTTCGGCACGGGATGCCGGCATCCGATGCGCACCGAACACGGATGCCGTCCGCTCCAGGATCCGCTCCGCCTCGGTCGCGAGTCCCGCCTCGCGCAGCACCTCGGCGCGGTCCACGTCGGCCACGGCGCCCACGACGGCGGAACCCGGCAGCGCCGCGCGGGCCTCGGCCATCTGCGTGAGGGCCTGCACGAGGTCGCCGCGCAGCAGCTGGATGTACGCACGATTGTGCTGCGCCTGGCCTTCGTCGGCGGTGAGACCGTGGCGCGAGAAGGTGTCCGCGGCCACCTCCAGGTCGGCCGCGGCCTCGTCGAGCCGACGCAGCTGGAGGCTCACGACGCTGCGGTTCATGCGCAGGCGGGCCGCGGCGACGTCATCGCCGTCGAGCTCGTGGATCGCGTGCCCGAGGCTGGTGTGGGCCTCGTCGAGCCGCCCGCCGAGCATCGCCAGCGTGCCGAGCTGGCCGAGAAGGACCGCGCGGGTATGCGGGCGAAGCCCCTGCTGGGCGAGCGCCTCGCGGCACAGCTGCTCGGCCTCTCCGGAGCGGCCGGCGTGCTGGAGCACGACGGCCCGCGTGCCGGCGACGCGCGCACGCAGGTCGGGGTCGTCGGTGCCCGCCCAGGCCCGATCGAGCGTGCGGGTGGCCATCGCGTACCGGCCGTGGATGCACAGCTCCACCGCGCGGCGATGCAGCTCTTCGGGACTGTTCGCCACGCCCCCATCATCCCGCATCCGCGCCGCCGGTGCCCGCCGGCCGCTGCGCATAACTCAGGCAGAACGCACGCCACGCGCCCCGAACAGCCTCCTGCCGCACGAATTGCCTGAGTTATGCGCGCCCGGCGCGCCAGCCCGGCCGGCCTCGCCGGCCCGGTTCGCCGCCGGCTACGCGGCGGGCGGCGACCAGGCGTGGATGAGTGCCTTGGCGGCCTCCTGCAGCAGGCCGACGCGCTCGTCGAGGTCGACCGTGTCGCCGCTCATGAGCGGTGCGACCAGCGCCGCCGCGAGGGAGGCCGACACGAACGGCGCCGCGAACGACGTCCCGCTCCACAGGGCGAACCCGCCGGTGAAGTCGTCGGGGTCGATCGTCTCGCGCCGCATGCCGTACTCGTCGCTGCGCACCGAGGCCTGGGCGCCCCCGTTGAACGCGGGGATCGTACTCAGCACGGAGCTTCCCGGTGCGTACAGGTGCACCCAGTCGCCGATGTTGCTGTAGAGCGCGACCGACGCCCGGTTGGGGTTCAGCGCCCCGACCGCCAGGTGCGGCGCGCCGTCGACCGGGTCGTCGACCGGGTTCTCCGAGCCCGGCCAGTTCCACAGCGCCGCCGGGTACGAGGGGCGGTCGGTCGCGTCGTTGCCCGCCGAGCACACGACCGCACACCCGTAGCGGCGCGCGGTGGCCAGCAGCTCGCTCAGCGTGTCGTTGAACAGGCCGTCCTCGGGGGTCTCGTGGTAGTAGCCGAGCGACAGGTTGATGACGTCGATCGGTCGGCCGCCGTCGGCCGGGTCGGCCACCGCCCACCGCACGAGCGTGCGCACGGCGAGCATGAAATCGCCCTCCAGCACGGTCCCCTGACTGTCGGCCACGCGGACGGCGACGATCTCGGCGTCGGGGCACACCTGGCGCACGATGCCGGAGATGAACGTGCCGTGACCGGCCGAGTCGTCCAGCGCCCCGTCGAAGGGGCCCGCCACATCGCCGTCCACCTCCGGGTCGGTCGCCCGATCGTGCAGTCCGATCGGCTTGCCGTCGAACATCGGCGCGCGGGTGACGATGCCGTCCGGGAGCCACGGGTGCGCGCCGCAGCCGGTGTCGAGCACCGCGACGGTCGGGCGGCGCCCGCCCGCAGCGACCACGCGCTCGCGGGGGGCAGGTCCCACGTAATCGACGGCTTGACGACCTCCGCTGCCGGGCACCGCGTAGGCGAACACCGGGTTGGTGCTCGTGAACGGATTCGTGCTGGTGAACGGGTTCGTGCTGGTGAACGGATTCGTGCTCGTGAACGGATTCGTGCTCGTGAACGGGTTCGTACTGGTGAACGGGTCGAGCGTCAGCACGTGGTCGAGGCTCACCCCGGGCAGCTCCTTGCCGCCGCGCGCGCGGGCGCGCTGCAGCAGCCGCCACGCGTCGATGGGCGGCACGGGCTGGTCGTCGCGGTCGTCCTTCGGGTCGGGCACGATCGCGACGCGGTGGATCGTCGGCAGATCGAGCTCCTCGCGCGCACGACGGATCCGGGCGGATGCCTCGGCCAGCTCCAGCGGCGTGCCGTCGAGGTTCTGCAGCCGCACGCCCCAGCCGAAGTCGGCCGCGGCCTCGCCGAGCCGGGCGAGCATGGCCTCCAGCGCCTCGTCGGCGGCGGAGATGAGCAGATGGTCGGTGGCGTACTGGGTCGGGTAGGCGGTGACGCCGGCCACCGGCTCGCTCTTCGGGTCGAGGGGCACGCCGCGGGCGCGCGCAGCATCGTAGCGCGCACGCCAGGTCGGGGTCCGGGAGGAGTCCTGCGGGGGAAGGTCGGTCATTTCTCTCCTCGTCACCGCCGCTCACGCGGCATCGATGTCACGGTCGCGTGGGGGATCGCGACCGCGCATCCTGTCCGGGTCACACCTCGAACAGGGGCGTCTGGAACTCGCGGATGCCGTCGCCCGAACGCACCGCGAGACGCAGGCGCGAGATGCCGGGGCGGGCGTCGTCGAACGCGAACCGGCCGTTGTCGCCGATCTCCGCAGCGGCCTCGTGGTCGTCGTGCAGGAGCTTGACGGCCAGCACCGGGGCATCCGCCCAGCCGTCGATGCGGCGCGTGCCGTTCTCGTTGGCCGACACGTGCAGCAGCACGCTCGTCGTCCCGTCGCTGAACTGCACCGTCAGCGTCTCGGCGTCGCTGCGCACCGCCTGCAGGCTCCCCTCCACGAGGGTCAGCAGCGCGTACTCGCGCGTGAGGTCCTCCACCGCGATCGTGGCCACCATGCGGTCGACAAGGTCGACCGGCATCGGGTCCACCGTCTCCCACACCGACCTCAGCCGGGCGAACAGCGCGGCATCCACCACGTGCTCATCGTTCGTGCTCATCGTTCTCTCCCCCATCCGGCCCCCTCCAGGAGGCTCCGAAGCTTGACCAGACAGCGTTGCCGCGTCGGGCCGATCGACCCCACCGGCATGGCGAGGTCGGTGGCGATGCGGGCGTAGTCCGGGCGCTCGTCGAACGCGACGATGCGCAGCAGCCGCTGGCATCGCGCGTCGAGCTTGCGCACCGACGCCCACAGGTGGCTGTCGCGCTCCGAGAGCTGCGCGACGTGCTCTGCCGACTCCCCGATCGGCAGGTGCGCCTCGAGCACCTCGTTGTCGGTCGGGTTCGCGCGACGCTGTCCCCGACCCGAACGCCACGCCTCGCGGCGCGCGCACGTCATGAGCCATCCGGCGACGGCCCGCTCGTCGGTGATCGACTCGTGCCTGCGCACGAGCGTCACCCATGTCGTCTGCACGACGTCCTCGGCGAGCGCATGGTCGATGCCGTACGCGCGCACGACGTGCCACAGCACCGGGGTCATGAGACGGACGAGCTCGTCCATCGCCCGGGCGTCTCCGCCGCGCCACTGTACGAACGCCTCGGTCGCGCGCTCCCAGCGACCGGGCCCATCGTCCCGGTCGTCGTCGGAACGGGTGTCCGCCGGGTCGATCGCCGTCACGGTTCCTATTCTGGCCACACGGACAAGAGGCGGCTAGGGCGCTGCTGATACAGAGTGTGTGGAACTCGTCTCACGGGCCCGCCGGCCGTGTGACACGACCGGCTCGACCTGGTCCGGAGCCCCGCCTAGAATCGGCGCCATGGCTTCGCTCGTCTACGTCTGCGTGCGCCCGCAGCAGGGCGCGGCGGCCGCCGAGTACGAGTCGTTCCGCACCGCGGCGCACCTGGAGCCGGGCGAGCTGGAGCAGTGGGACCTCGTGCGCGCGCCGCTGCCCGACGACGCGTTCGAGCGGTGGCGCGGGTTCATGGTGGGCGGGAGCCCGTTCAACGTCACCGACCCCGAGTCGACCAAGACCGACGTGCAGCGCCGCATCGAGATCGAGCTCGCCCGCATCGCGCGGAGCGCGGCCACCGCCGAGACCGCGGCGCTGTTCACGTGCTTCGGCATCGGCGTGGTCACGCGCGCCCTCGGCGGCAGCGTGACGCGCGGGTACCCGGAGGACACCGGGCCCTCGACCGTCTCCCTCACCGACGCGGGGCGCCGCGACCCGCTGTTCGGCGGCCTCGCGCCCGCCTTCACGGTGCTCACCGCGCACAAGGAGGGGTCGGCCGCTGCTCCGCGGGGGGCGGCGCTGCTGGCGACGAACGCCGGATGCCCGGTGCAGGCCTACCGCGTCGGCGACCGGCTCTACGCGACCCAGTTCCATCCCGAGCCCACGACGCGCGCGTTCACCGAGCGCATGGCCGTGTACCGCGATGACGGCTACTTCGCGGCGAGCGACTATGAGCGCATCGCGGGCGAGGTGCTCGCGGCATCCGTCACCGAGCCCAACCGCATCCTGCGCGCGTTCGCCCGCGCCTTCTGACCCGCGCGGGCCCGCCCGCCCCCCACCTACGCGGGCTCCGCCGCCCTGCGCGCCGGTCCCCGCCCGCTGCGCGCCGCCGGCTAGCCACCCCCCGTCTCACGAAGTTCGGAGAATCGCGCGAGGTTCGGACGATTCCGGCCAAATCCTCCGAAGTTCGCGCAAGACTCCGAACTTCGTGCGGGCCCGAGACCGGGTCGAGACCGAGACGGTGCAGGATGCCGGCACCCCGACCCCGCGCAGGGCGCCGAGCCCCGCGCCCCGGGCCCCGGCCGCCCCCGGCCCCGCCCCGGGCCCCGGCGCCTACCCCGCGGGCCCGACCACCACGGCCGCATCGGGCGGAACGACCATGGTCTCCGCGCCCGCCGCCGGCTCGGCCGTCGCGAGCCAGACCTCGTCGCCGGGCCGGCGCTCGACCTCCCACGGCGCCGCGGACAGGTTGACGAGCACTCGCGCCGCCCCGCGCCCGAGCGCGTACACGCGGCCGCCCGGCGCCTCGAACGCCTCGGCCGACAGCGCCGCGAGGTCGGGATCGGTCAGCTCCGGCCGCTCCCGCCGCAGGCGCGCGAGCCGGCGGTACAGGTCCAGCAGCCGTGCGTGCTCCGGCGCATCGACCTCGGCCCAGTCGAGCTTCGAGCGGGCGAACGTCGCCGGGTCGCTCGGGTCGGGCACCACCGCCGGGTCCCACCCCAGCTGGGCGAACTCGGCGATGCGCCCGGCGGCCGTGGCCTCGGCGAGCGCATCGTCGAGCCCCGACACGAAGAACTGCCAGGGCGTGGTCGCACCCCACTCCTCGCCCTGGAAGAGCATCGGCGTTCCCGGTGCGGTGAGGGTCAGCACCGCCGCGACCGCGAGCCGGTCGGCCGACAGGGTGGCCGAGAGCCGGTCGCCGGTGGCGCGATTGCCGACCTGGTCGTGGTCCTGCGCGTAGGTGACCAGCCGCCACGCCGGCACCTCGACCGGCAGCGGCGCGCCGTGGTCGCGCCCTCGGAACGACGAGTAGGTCCCGTCGTGGAAGAATCCGCGCGTCCAGACCTTCGGCAGGGCGTCGAGGGCGGCGAAGTCCGCGTAGTACCCGGTGGTCTCACCGGTGAGGGCCACGTGCACCGCGTGGTGCCAGTCGTCCGACCACTGCGCCGTCAGCCCGTGGCCGCCGGCCTCGCGCGGCAGCACCATGACCGCATCGTTCAGGTCGCTCTCCGCGATGAGGGTGAGCGGGCGCCCGACGTGGGCGCTGACCGCGTCGGATGCCGCGGCGATCTCGGTGAGGATGTGCACAGGGCTCTCGCCCGACTCGCGCAGCGCGTGCACCGCGTCGAGCCGCAGCCCGTCGACGTGGAAGTCCTCGAACCACATGCGCACGTTGTCGAGGATGTACGCGCGCACGGCGGGCTCGTCGAGGTTCACGCTCGCCCCCCACGTGTTGCCCTCGCCCTCGCGCAGGTACGGACCGAACTCCGGCAGGTAGTTGCCGACCGAGCCGAGGTGGTTGTAGACGACGTCCTGCACGACCGCGAGCCCCATGCCGTGCGCGGCATCTACGAACCGGCAGTAGCCCTCCGGCCCGCCGTAGGCCTCGTGCACGGCGTACCAGAGCACGCCGTCGTACCCCCAGTTCCACTCCCCGTTGAACGCGCCCACCGGCAGCAGCTCGACGTGCGTGACGCCGAGCGCGACCAGGTGCGGAAACATGCCGATAGCGGCATCCAGAGTTCCTTCGGGTGTGAAGGTGCCGACATGCAGCTCGTAGACGAGCCCGCCGGCGAGCTGGCGCCCGGTCCACGCGGCATCCGTCCAGCCGAACCTCGACGGGTCGTCGACGACGGATGCCTCGTGCACGCCCCGCGGCTGCCTCCGCGACCGCGGATCGGGCCGCACCTGCTCGCCGTCGCCGAGCACGAAGCCGTACTCGTCGCCGTGCGCGAGCGCGATGTGAGCCGCCCACCAGCCGTCCTCGGCCCGGGCCAGCTCCACGTCGGCGTGTCCCGGCCGACGCAGGCGCACACGCTGCGCGCGCGGCGCCCACACCTCGACCGCACGCCCCGGCCGGCCGGTCACTCCGGGCCCCCCGCCGGGCCCAACAGCGCCACCGGATAGATCGACAGGAGGTCGGCCAGCGGCACCTGAGAGCCGCGGAAGCGCCGCCCGGTGAGCACGTCCACGGTCTCGCCGCTGTGGCGCAGGAGCAGCGTGTCTCCCCACCCGCCGCGGGCGGCAAGGCCCGCCGGCAGACGCGTGGTCACCGCGAGCGCCCCGCCGCGGTCGAACGCGATCGCGTGCTCGGCGGCGGCGCCCACGACTGTCATGGGCGTGTACCGCGTGAACAGGTCGGGCCGGTCGCGGCGCAGGCGCAGCGCGCGCGAGGTCACGAGCAGCTTGGCCGCCCCCGAGGCGTCGACCGGCGGCATCCAGCCCCCGTCGATGCGCGCGAGCAGAGACCGGCGCGCGTCGAAGTCGACCGGCCGGCGACTGTCCGGGTCGACGAGCGACGTCTCCCACATCTCCGAGCCCTGGTACACGTCGGGGATGCCGGGACCGGTGAGCTGGAGGAGCTTCGCCGACAGCGAGTTCGACCAGCCGAGACCGGCGATCTCGGCGACGAAGGCCTCGACGAGGCCGCGCGCCGGGCCGAAGGCGGCGTCGACCACCTCGTGCACGCGGTGCTCGAACTCGGCATCGGGATGCGACCAGCCGGTGAGGTCGTCGGCCTCCCGAGCCGCCTTCTCGGCGTACGCGTGCAGCCGGTCGGGCGTGAGCGGCCACGAGCCCACGACGGCCTGCCAGAGCAGGTTGTCGAACGGGCCGTGCCCGCTGGAGGCGACCGCACGCAGCTCGCCGAGCACCTCGATCCAGCGACCGGGCACCTCGGCGAGCACCGCGAGACGTGCGCGCACGTCCTCTCCGCGCTTGGTGTCGTGCGTCGACAGCGCCGTCATCGCGTGCGGCCACCGCGCCTGCCGCGCGGTGAAGGCGTCGTGCAGGCCCGCCACGTCGAGCGAGAACACCGAGGGATCGCCGCCCACCTCGGTGAGCGACCCGAGACGCGTGTAGCGGTAGAAGGCGGTGTCCTCGACGCCCTTGGCCATGACGGGGCCGGTGGTCTGCATGAACCGGCGGGACAGCTCCGTGCCCGGCTCGGCCAGGAGCGGAGCCAGGGCGAGGATGGCCCCGGCCAGGTCGGGCCGGTGCTCGGTCGCCTCGGCGACGGCCTGGTCGAGGTACTCGGCTCCCGCCGGAAGGTAGGCCCGGTAGACCGGGAAGCACGTGAGGAGCTCGGCGAGCCCGTCGCGGGCGACGTCGTCGCCGAGCACCTCGCGCACGTCGGCGGGCAGGCACCGCACGAGCCGCGCCACCTCGGGCGCCTGCACGGAGTCGGCGGTCATGCGCTTTGCGGCATGGATGAGGTCGGCATAGCCCACCTCCTCGCCGCGCAGCACGGTGTCCAGCGCCCCGAGGGCGGCGGCGCCGCCGGGCGCGATGAGCACGCGGTCGATCTCGGCCATCGCGTCGTAGCCGGTGGTGCCGTCGGTCTCCCACCAGGCCGGCAGCGTCTCGCCGTGCTCGAGGATCTTCTCCACGACGACGTAGGCGCCCCCGGTCGCCTCCGCCAGCCGCTCCAGGTACCCGCCGGGGTCGGCCAGGCCGTCCGGGTGATCGATGCGCAGCCCGTCGGCGAGCCCCTCGCGCAGCCACCGCACGATCTCGGCGTGGGTCTGGGCGAACACCTCGGGCACCTCCACGCGCACGCCGGCCAGGCTCGTGACCGCGAAGAAACGGCGGAAGTTCAGCACGGATGCCTCGTCCCGCCAGTACCGCAACCGCCAGTGCTGTCGCGCGAAGACCTCGCGCACGGCATCCGGGTCGTCGGTCCGTTCGGCGGGTGCCGTGCCGACCGCCAGCGGCAGCGTCAGCTCGTAGTAGCGCGCGACGCCGCCGTGGACGGGATGCGGCTCGACCGACAGCTCGCGCCGGGCGAGGACCTCGTCGAGATCGGCCCCCAGCAGCGGCAGCTGCACGGTGCCGTCGCCGAACTCCCAGTCGATGTCGAAGGCCACCGCGTGCGCGGAGGCGCGCCCGCGGTGGAGCACGTCCCACCACCACGGGTTCTCCTCGGGGCGCGCGATGCCCTGGTGGTTGGGCACGATGTCGACGAGGATGCCCAGGCCATGGGCGCGCGCCGCCGCTGCGAACCGGCGCAGCCCCTCCGGGCCGCCACGCGCGTCGTCCACGCGCGTCGGGTCCACGACGTCGTAGCCGTGGTCGGAGCCGCTGGTGGCCTGCAGGATCGGAGACAGGTAGGCCCACGAGACGCCGAGGTCGCGGAGGTAGCCGGTGACCTCGGCCGCGGCATCCAGGTCGAATGCCTGACGGATCTGCAGTCGGTAGGTGGAGACGGGGTGGTCCGCCATCGGTGCTCTCCTCACGTGCTCAGTCGGGCGGATCGGTCACCGCGGGCGCCTGGATCTGGTCGATCGGCTGGGTCAGGGCGGCCAGCGACGCCGCGACGGAGTGGTCGATGTCGGGCGCAGGCGGCTCGTACTCGACCAGCAGCACGAGCGACTTCGCCGCGACGGCGAGCGCGTCGCCGCCGTCCAGTGGCGCGCCGCCGGTGTGCGCGGCGCTGGTGTCGATCAGCACCTCCCACCGCGGGCTGTACTCGGCTGCCGGGATGGTGAACACGACCGCGTCGTCGCCGGCGTTGAACAGCACGATGAAGTGACGGTCGGAGATGCGCCGCCCGCGCCGGTCGCGCTCGCGGATTCCATTCCCGTTGAGGAATACACCGATCGCGCGACCGAAGCCGGAGTCCCAGTCGTCCGGACGCATCGCCGTGCCGTCGGGGCGCAGCCACACGAGGTCGGGCACCGGCTCGCCCTCCGCCCGCACGACGGGGCGTCCGTCGAAGAAGCGGCTGCGCCGGAAGGTCGGATGCTCGCGGCGCAGCCGGGACAGCGCCGCCGTGAACTCGATGAGGGGCCGGTCCGCGGCATCCCAGTGCACCCAGGTCAGCTCGTTGTCCTGTGCGTAGCCGTTGTTGTTGCCGCGCTGAGTGCGGCCCAGCTCGTCGCCGTGCGAGATCATCGGCACACCCTCGCTCAGCAGCAGCGTCGCGAGGAAGTTGCGCTGCTGGCGGGCGCGCAGGGTCTGGATGGCGGGGTCGTCGGTGGGTCCCTCCACGCCGAGGTTGTAGGAGCGGTTGTGCGACTCGCCGTCGTTTCCGCCCTCGCCGTTGGCCTCGTTGTGCTTCTCGTTGTACGAGACGAGGTCGCGGAGGGTGAAGCCGTCGTGCGCGGTGACGAAGTTGATGGATGCCACCGGCCGCCGCCCGGAGTGCTCGTACAGGTCGGCGGAGCCGGTCAGCCGCGAGGCGAACTCGCCGAGCGTCGCCGGCTCGCCGCGCCAGAAGTCACGCACCGTGTCGCGGTACTTGCCGTTCCACTCCGTCCACTGCGGCGGGAAGTTGCCCACCTGGTAGCCCCCGGGCCCGATGTCCCACGGCTCGGCGATGAGCTTGACCTGCGAGACCACCGGGTCCTGCTGCACGAGCTCGAAGAACGTCGCGAGGCGATCGACCTCGTAGAACTCGCGCGCGAGGGTCGCCGCGAGATCGAAGCGGAACCCGTCGACGTGCATCTCGAGCACCCAGTAGCGCAGCGAGTCCATGATCAGCTGCAGCGTGTGCGGATTCCCTGCGTTCAGGCTGTTGCCGGTGCCGGTGTAATCGGTGTAGTAGCGCCGGTCGCGGGCTTCGAGCCGGTAGTACGCGGCGTTGTCGATGCCCTTCATCGACAGCGTGGGGCCGAGGTGGTTGCCCTCGGCGGTGTGGTTGTAGACGACGTCGAGGATGACCTCGATGCCGACGGCGTGCATCGTGCGCACCATGTTCTTGAACTCCTGCACCTGGTGCCCTCCGGCGCAGGAGGCGGCGTAGGTGTTCTGCGGAGCGAAGAACGCGATGGTGTTGTATCCCCAGTAGTTCGACAGTCCCTTCTCCTGCAGGGTGGAGTCGTCGACGAACTGGTGCACCGGCATGAGCTCGAGCGCGGTGACGCCGAGCTTGGTGAGGTGGTCGATGATCGCGGGGTGGGCGAGAGCGCTGTAGGTGCCGCGGATCTCCTCGGGGATCTCGGGATGCAGCTTGGTGAGGCCCTTCACGTGGGCCTCGTAGATGAGCGTGCCCGCGTAGGGCGTGCGGGGACGCCGATCGCCCGCCCAGTCGAAGAACGGGTTGACCACGACGCCTTTCATCATGTGCGCGGCGGAGTCGTCGTCGTTGCGCGAGTCGGGCGCGCCGAAGTCGTACCCGAAGACCGGCTGGCCCCACCGGATCTGCCCGTCGACGGCCTTGGCGTACGGGTCGAGCAGCAGCTTGTTCGGGTTGAACCGCAGGCCCTTCCGCGGGTCGTGGGGCCCGTGGACGCGATAGCCGTAGCGCTGCCCGGGCTGCACGCTCGGGAGGTACGCGTGCCACACGTAGGCGTCGACGTCGCGCAGCTCGACGCGCGTCTCGGCGCCGTCGTCGTCGAACAGGCACAGCTCGACCCGGTCTGCTCCCTCGCTGAAGAGGGCGAAGTTCGTGCCGCTGCCGTCGAAGGATGCGCCGAGCGGGTAGGCGGACCCCGGCCAGACCTGCATGTGGACCTCCCCTGCGACGTGCCTAACCCTACTTGCTCGGGCTTCGAGCCTGCCGGGAGCCCCTCCTTCACCCACCCCCTTGCACCACCCCCGCACCCACCCCCCTGCACTGTTGGCGACACCTTCCTGCTTCAGCCCGTACGAATATGTGGCGCCATCGCAGGGAACTGGCGCCGACACCGTGTGCGCAACGGCACCCGCGCAGAATGGTGTCGCCAACCGAGCGCGCGGGCGTGGGAGCTCGTACGGCCGCACCCTCCCTCACAGCGACAGCTGGTCGTCGAGGTAGTCCACCAGCGGCCGCGGCGCGGCGGTCGGGCTCCAGCGCACGTGCGCGACGCCGTCCACGAGCGAGAGCGGGCCGGATGCCTCGCCCCTGGCCACGGCATCCGGCTCGAGGCGCGTCCAGCCGAGGTGGACGACCTGCCCCTCGGCGAACCCGCCGCGGAAGGCCGCGGCGGCGAGCTCCGCGCGCTCGCGCTGGGACTGGGCCGGGTAGCCGCGGCGCACCTCCTCGCGCGCGCGGAGGATCTCGCCGGTGGCCAGCACCTCGTCGTCGGTGAGGAGCAGCACCCCGATGTGCCACGCCTCGCCGACCGGGACGATGCGCGGCGCACGACCGACGCCCAGCACCCGTCGCGGCAGCACGAGCTCGCCGAGCGCCTCGCGGGGCCGCCCGGCCAGGCGCCGCCGCGCCCGCGCGAACAGCTCGTCGACCCTCCCGTGCCCGCCCACGAGCTCCATCCTGCCCTGCTGCTCGCCTCGGATCGGCGGGGAGTTGTTCATAACTCAGGCAGAACACGTGGCAGAGCCCCTCCAGACCCGGCGAACCGGCGAATTGCCTGAGTTATGCGCACATGAGAGCCGAGGCCCGGGGCTCGCGGGGCCGGGGCCCGTCGGGCTCAGCCGCGCGCCGCGGCGAGCTCCTCGGGCCACGGCGGGTTGGCGCCGGGCCGCGAAACGGCGACGCGCGCCGATGCCAGGGCCGTCTGCAGCACCGTCGCCAGGTCGAAGTCCTCCCCGCCACGGATCGCGGAGGAAGAGCCGGTCGTCGCGACCCCGTGCAGCAAGCCCGACATGAACGCGTCGCCGGCGCCGATGGTGTCCGCGACGACGACGGGCGCCGCGGGCAGGGCGAGCTCGGTCGTGCCGGTGCGGGCCAGGCACCCGTCCGGGCCGCGCGTCACGACGGCGACCGAGGCGCCCGCCGCGAGCAGCCGATCGAGCACGTCGGCGGGGTCGACCCCCGGGTAGAGCCACTCGGCGTCCTCGTCGCTCAGCTTGACGATGTGGGCGGATGCCGTCAGCTCCTCCACGCGGCCCAGTACCTCGTCGCGGGCGCCCATGATCCCGGGCCGCACGTTCGGGTCGAACGAGACGAGCACCCCGCCCGCGCGGGCCTCGCGCAGCGCTGCGGCCACGACCTCGGCGCCAGAGGGCAGGATCGCCCCGATCGAGCCGGTGTGCAGCAGGTCGAGGCCGGCCGTGGGCGGCGCCGGCGGCTGCCAGCGCAGCTCGAACTCGTACGAGGCGCGACCCTCGTCGTCGAGGGTCGCGCGCGCCACCGAGGTCGCGCCCGCCATGACCGAGCCCGCCACGAGCCGCACGCCCGCGGCAGCGACGTGCTCGGCCACGAGTGTGCCGTAGCCGTCCACGCCCAGGTCGGTCGCGAACTCGACGTCGTGGCCGAGGCGCGCGAGCCCGACCGCGACGTTCATGGGCGACCCGCCCGGCAGCGCCCGGCCGTCGGGCAGCACGTCGACGAGCGCCTCGCCGATCACCCCGGCCCTCACGACGACACCCCGATACGACTCGACTCAACGCCCATGGACCCGACCTCCGACTCGACGACCTCGACGATGATCACGATTGTGCCGCATTCGCCCCGACGGCCGTCAGATCCACGATGCTCAGCGACTCCACCAGCGCGGGGCCGCGCAGGGGCTCGATGGTCATCGCGTCGGCCCCCGGCTCGGTGTAGACCAGCTCGGTCACGACGGTCGTGCCGTCGTCGGCGAAGACCTCGATCGACGAGCGGTCCAGCACGATCCGCAGGTCGACGCGGTGGTCGCCGGTCAGCGGCGCCACCTCCACGCTCGCGAGCGACGGATGCCACTGCCCCGACGCCTGCGTGCGGTCGACCATGAGCACGCCCCGCTCGACGCGGATCACGACGCCGTCCTGTCCCGCCTCGCCGTGCCGGATGCGCGCGGCGAACCCCTCGGCCCGTTCGAAGCGCACCGACAGCTCGACCAGTGCGGCCTCGGGGAGTGCGGCGGGCACGAGCCACGGCGTGTCCAGCTCGATGTCGGCGAAAGCCTCTGCGGCGGGGAGCGCGGCCGGGAGCCTCGGCTCCTGACGCAGACGCAACGTGCCGTCGAGGCCGCGGGTGAGGCTCAGTCGCCGCGGGATCGTCATGGCCCCGCGGCTGGGCACCGCCGGCGTGACGCGCGCATAGTCCCAGTTGCTCATCCACGCGATCAGGGTGCGCTCGTCGTCGGGCAGACCCGAGTAGGTCACCCCGGCGTAGCAGTCGCGGCCGTGGTCGAGCCAGCGGGCGTCGTGATCGGATGCCGGTTCGGCATCGCAGTGGAACCGCGTGCCGTCGAAGGTCCCGATGAAGTACTGGGTCGCCGAGCCGCCCGCCTTGCCGCCGGGGTACAGGCTCACCAGCAGCACCCAGTGCACGTCGTTCGGGTCGCCGTCCACGGCCAGCGGGAACAGGTCGGGGCACTCCCATACGCCGCCCACCGCCGCGGCCGGGCCGAAGGTGGACAGCAGGCGCCACGAGATGAGGTCGTCCGAGCGGTAGAGCACGACCTGACGGTCGGCGGCCTCGACGGCCACCATCACCCAGTACTGGTCGTCGCCGCCGGTCCAGCGGAAGACCTTGGGGTCGCGGAACTCCAGCGAGTCGCGGTCGAGCACCGGGTTGTGCGCGTACGTCTGCCACGTGCGGCCGCCGTCGGTGCTGTAGGCCAGCGACTGCCGCTGGAGGCGGCTGGGACGCGCGGCGCTCGTGTAGATCGCGACGATGGGCGCCTCGCCGGGGGCGCCCAGTCCGCTCGTGTTGTCGGTGTCGACCACGGCCGACCCGGAGTAGATCTCCTCGTCGTCGCGACAGGGGATGGCCACGCCGTGCTCGGTCCAGCGCAGGAGGTCGGTGCTGGTCGCGTGTCCCCAGCTCATGTGGGCGTGCTCGGCGCCGAACGGGTTGTACTGGAAGAACAGGTGGTACACCCCGTCGACGTGCACCAGACCGTTGGGGTCGTTCATCCAGTTCTGCGCCGGCGCGAAATGGACGTGCGGCAGGGCGAGTGTCGTGGTGGCATCCACTGTCGGTCACGGCTCCTCTGAACGGGGCGGGCGGCACGGCGGCCTGGTCGTGGTACCGATCATGTCACGGGAGGGCCGTAACCTCACACGTGTCAGGCGTGGATGCCTGTGCCGGTCGGAGAGGATCTGACATAGTGAGGTTGCGGCCGATGCCGCCAGGAACCACACGATAGGACGTGATAGCCGTGGGAACCACGGTCTTCGAACGCCGGCCGGCCCCGGTCTCGGTCGTGCGGCACAGCCTCTCCGCGACGCGCCAGAGCGTGTTCTGGCTCGACGGGCTCGAGCGGCCGCGGCATCCGACGCTCACCGGGGAGGTCACCGCAGACCTCGTCGTGGTCGGCGGCGGCTACACCGGCCTGTGGACGGCGCTGCGCGCCAAGGAGCGCGACCCGCACCGGAGCGTGATCCTGGTCGAAGCGCGCACGATCGGGTGGGCGGCATCCGGACGCAACGGCGGATTCTGCGAGGCGAGCCTCACCCACGGCGAGGAGAACGGGGCGAACCGCTGGCCGGACGAGCTCGAGCAGCTCGAACGGCTCGGGCGGGCCAACCTCGACGCCATCGGCGAGACGGTCGACCGCTATGAGCTCGATGCCGAGTTCGAGCGCACCGGCCAGCTCGCGGTGGCCGTCGAGCCGCACCAGCTGGACTGGATCGCCGGCGAGGAAGGCTTTCTCGACGCCGATGCCGTCCGCGCCCAGGTCGGCTCCCCCACCTATCTCGGCGGGCTGTGGTCGCGTGACGACTGCGCGCTGGTGCACCCCGCCAAGCTCGCCGTCGAGCTCGCCCGCGTCGCGGTCGACCTCGGGGTGGAGATCTACGAGCACTCGCCGGTGCGCGCACTGGGCGACGGGCCGGTCGTGCGCACCGAGCACGGCACGGTGCGTGCGCAGCAGGTCGCGCTCGCGACGAACGCCTTCCCGTCGCTGCTGCGACGCAACCGCCTCATGACGGTGCCCGTCTACGACTACGTGCTCATGACCGAGCCGCTCACCGACCAGCAATGGGCCGAGATCGGCTGGGCCGAGCGGCAGGGGCTCGCCGACCTCGCGAACCAGTTCCATTACTACCGGCGCAGTGCCGACGGACGCATTCTGTTCGGGGGCTACGACGCCGTGTACCACTACGGCGGCCGCATCCGCGCCGGCTACGAGAATCGGCCGGAGTCGTTCGAGCGGCTCGCGAGCCACTTCTTCACGACGTTCCCGCAGTTGGAGGGGCTGCAGTTCACGCACAAGTGGGCCGGGGCGATCGACACGTGCTCGCGCTTCTGCGCCTTCTACGGCACCGCGCGCAAGGGGGCGGTCGCGTACGCCCTGGGATTCACGGGGCTCGGTGTCGGGGCATCCCGCTTCGCCGCCGACGTCATGCTCGACCTGCTCTCGGGCGAGGACACCGAGCGCACGGAGCTGGCCATGGTGCGCGAGCGGCCGATCCCGTTCCCACCCGAGCCGGCCGCCTCGATGGGCGTGGCGGCGACGCGGTGGGCGATGGACCGGGCCGACCACGACGGCGGCCGGCGCAACCTGCTGCTGAAGACCCTCGACGCCGTCGGCATGGGCTTCGACTCGTAACCGGATGCCGCGGCGCCCCGCGGCATCCCCGCGCCCCGCTGCGCCGCCGCTGCGCCTCGCCTCGCCCCGACGTCCCGCTTACATGGCCGAACGCCCCGATCTGGCCACACAGGTCGCCGCCGCGGCGATTCGCCCTGTAAGCGGGACGTCCGCCCCGCCCCAGCCCGCAAACCTGGCGCATCCCGACGCCCACCGGCGCCACCGCGACCATACGCGCAAACCCAGCAAACCCCGCGACCCTCACCTCACCCCGCGCCCCGCCCCGCCGTCCCGCTTACATGGCCGAACGCGCTGATCGGGCTGCGCAGGCCGCCGCCGCGGCGATTCGCCCTGTAAGCAGGACGTCCGCCCCGCCCCAGCCCGCAGACTTGGCCCACCCTGCCGCCCACCGGCGCCACCGCGACCATACGCGCCAACCCAGCGGACGCCGAACCCACCACACCCCGCAAACCTGGCGCATCCTGCCGCCCACCGGCGCCACCGCGACCATACGCGCCAACCCAGCGGACGCCGCACCCCGCCAAACCCCGCCACGCCCCGCGCCGGATCCCCCAGTCATGGTGCGATGATGATCGTCGGGGCTGGCGCCATCGCGGGGCCCGGGAAGGTGGGCGATGTCCGGCACGCGGCAGAGCCGTCGACGCACGGGCGGCATGAGCGCGAGGGCGCGCGGCACGGCGCTGGCCGGTGCCGTACTGCTGGTCGCGCTCATCGTCGCAGCGGTCATCGTGCTCCCGCGCTGGGTGGGCCGGTCGGCGTTGCCTGCACCCGCGCCGTCGGCCTCGCCCACGGCATCCGTCACGCCCTCTGCCGAGCCGACCCCCGAGCCGGACGACGCCGCGCATCGGCTCCTCGCCACGACCGACGACCCGCGGGCGTGCGCCATCTCGTTCAGCGGCGACGACATCGCGGACGAGCCCGTGCTGCGCACCCAGGGGCTCCTCTACGACGAGCTGCCGATCCCGCACCGGGAGGGCTCGGTCTTCGCGGGCTGGTACGACACTCCGGAGGATGCCGCGGCGCTGGCCATCCCGGGGCGCATCAACGGCTCCAAGGAGGTCGCGTGCACCGACCGGCTCCGCACCGTCTACGCGGCGTGGACCACGCCCGAGGCCGACGCGGCCGAGAACGCCGAGGTCCCGATCCTCATGTACCACCAGTTCACGACCAAGCCGGAGGGCGAGGACAACTGGCTGCGCGGCAACTACGTCTACATCGGCGACTGGGAGGCGCACCTGCACTACATCGCCGAGCAGGGGTTCTACCTGCCGACCTGGGACGAGCTCAGCGCGTACATCGACGGCGACCTGTTTCTGCCCCGGCATTCGGTCATCGTCACCGACGACGATGCCGATTCGTCGTGGCTGGAGCTGGCCGTGCCGATCGTGGAGAAGGAGAAGGTGCTCACGACGTCGTTCGTCATCACGATCAACGGCGCCGGCCCCGACCTCACCCCGTACGTGCTCAAGCGCTCGCACACGCACGACATGCACTCCGCGGGCGAGAACGGCCAGGGCCGCATCGTGAACTGGTCGCTCGAGCAGATCGTTGCGGACCTGGAGACCTCCGCGCAGGTGCTCGGCGGCGTGAAGGAGGTCGTCGCGTACCCGTACGGGCACTACAACGACACCGCGAAGCAGGGCGTGGCGGATGCCGGCTTCGACATGGCCCGCACCATCGAGCAGGGCTACGTGTCGATCGGCAGCGACAAGCTCGCGCTCCCCTGCATCCGCATCAACTACGGCATGACGGTGCAGGATCTCGCCGCCCTGATCGGCTGATCTCCCGGCCCCCCGCCGGCCCCGCCCGGCCCCGCCGGCCCCGCCCGGTCCCCGCCGGCCCCGCCCGGCGCCGCCCGGCCCCCACCCCCTATCCCCCG
>NZ_JASGFE010000054.1:0-21481 GCF_047605725.1 Microbacterium sp. | reverse complement strand
CGCGGGCGGGCGCGGCGCCGGGTCTGCGGGCGGCGCAGGCGGAGCCGCCGAGCCGGCGGGAGCGCCGCCTCCCGAGGTCGCGCGATCATCCAGGAGACCGGGGTCGTCCGGTGCGTCGGCGTCGTCGGGCGCAGCCGCGTCGTCGGGCGCAGCCGCGTCGTCGGGCGCGGCGGCGGTCGGATCGTGCCGGGCGATGTAGCGCACGCGCACCCCGAACAGCGCCTGCAGCACCGTGCGCAGGTCTTCGCTGGGCCCCTTGCCCGCGGCGAGCTTCTTGAAGGCCGTGACGTCGCCCTGGCTCTGGAACGCGAGGGTGAGCACGTCGTCGGCGGAGTAGGCCACCGCACGCGCGGCCGACACGATCATCCACGACGACCGGGCGAGCGGCTCGATCCGCCGCAGCACCTCGGGCCAGGCCGCGCGCACTGCCTCGAGGGTGACCGGGCCCGCCGGCGGCGCGGGGGCGGTGGCGGCGCCCGGCGCGGCAGCAGCAGCAGCGACCGGCGCTGCCGGGGCGACGGCCCGCGGCTCGGACGCGGCATCCGCTCTCACGGCCGTCGTCGACGCCGCCGGATCGTGCGCGAGGACGCGCGCGGTCATGAGCTCCAGCTGCAGCCGCGGAGAGGTGGCTCCGGTCATGTCGTCGAGGGCGGCGACCACGAGGTCGGCGATGCGCGAGAGCCGGTCGAGGCCGAACGCGGCGGCCTGGCTCTGGCGCTCGGCCAACTCGTCGGCCGAGACTCCGCGCAGCACCGCGGCGGCGCCCTCGCCGGTGGCCGCCACGACGATGAGGTCGCGCAGTCGCTCGAGCAGGTCGTCGACGAAGCGCCGCGGATCCTGCCCGGTCTGCACCACGCGGTCGACCGCGGCGAAGGCCGCGGCCGCATCGCCCGCGCCGATCGCGTCGACGATCTCGTCGAGCAGCTCGGCGTGGGTGTAGCCGAGGAGGGCCACCGCGCGCTCGTAGCGCACCGTGCCCGACTCCGACCCGGCGATCAGCTGGTCGAGGAGCGACAGCGTGTCGCGCGGCGACCCCCCGCCGGCGCGCACGACCAGCGGCAGCACGCCCGGCTCGACGGTCACGCCCTCGGTCTCGCACAGCCGCTCGACGTACTCGAGCATCGCGGCGGGCGCGACGAGCCGGAACGGGTAGTGGTGCGTGCGCGAGCGGATCGTGCCGATGACCTTCTCGGGCTCGGTCGTCGCGAAGATGAACTTGACGTGCGCCGGGGGCTCCTCCACGAGCTTGAGCAGGGCGTTGAAGCCCTGCGCGGTGACCATGTGCGCCTCATCGAGGATGAAGATCTTGAACCGGTCGCGCGCCGGGGCGAAGATGGCCCGTTCGCGCAGGTCGCGTGCGTCGTCGACGCCGTTGTGCGATGCCGCGTCGATCTCGACCACGTCGAGCGACCCTCCTCCGCCGCGGCTGAGCTCGACGCAGCTGTCGCACACGCCGCACGGGGTGTCGGTGGGTCCCTCGGCGCAGTTGAGGCAGCGGGCGAGGATGCGCGCCGACGTGGTCTTGCCGCAGCCACGCGGACCGGAGAACAGGTAGGCGTGACCGACGCGGTCGCCGCGCAGCGCGGTCATGAGCGGCTCGGTGACCTGAGACTGCCCGATCATCTCGCCGAACGTCTCCGGACGGTATCGACGGTAGAGGGCTGCGGTCACCAGGCCAGCCTACGCGGTGCCCCCGACATCGGGTCGGGACCGGCCCCGTGGCATCCGCCGTCGCTGCACAACGTCGGAGATCTGCACGTCGTCGGAGCCTTCCGGCCGGATCCGTCCGACGAACGGCAGATCTCCGACGAACGGCCGCGTCACGACCCGTCCTCGAGGTCGGCCTGCACCTCGCCGACCGTCTCCAGGAGCGGGAAGGCCGAGGTCGGATCGGGCACCGACGCCGACAGCAGCGAGCCGTCCTCGCGGCGCGCCTCGGCGATCTCGCCCAGCCGCGGCCGGCCCTCTCGCACCGGCCCCTGCCCGTCGAGCGCGACGACGACCGTCTCGCCACCGGCGACGCGATGCGGCACGCCGCGCACCGAGAACTCCACCGGATCGCCCGGGCCCGCCGCGATCGTGAGCGCGGTCGCGGTGACCGTGACCCGCAGCGCGGTGCCCCGCCAGTGCAGCGTGTACTGCAGCGACGGCCAGTCCGCCGGCAGCCGCGGATCGAAGGTGAGGTCGCCGTAGTGGTCGCGCATGCCGCCGAAGCCGCACACCAGCGCTGTCCACACCCCTCCCGCGGATGCCACGTGCACGCCGTCCGACGCGTTGTGGTGGAGGTCGCCGAGGTCGACGAACAGCGAGTCGCGGAAGTACTCCAGCGCGAGGTCGCGGTAGCCGACCTCGGCCGCGAGGATCGACTGCACGACCGCCGACAGGGTCGAGTCCCCGGTCGTCAGCGGGTCGTAGTACTCGAAGTCGACGAGCTTCTCCGCGGCGGTGAAGTGGTTCCCCTGCAGGAACAGCGCGAGCACGACGTCGGCCTGTTTGAGCACCTGGTACCGGTAGATGACGAGCGGGTGGAAGTGCAGCAGCAGCGGGCGCTGCGACTCGGGCGTGTTCTCCAGGTCCCACACCTCGCGCTCGAGGAACACGGCATCCTGCGGATGGATGCCGAGCCCTTCGCTGTACGGGATGTGCATCGCCTCGGCGGCCGCCTCCCAGGCATCCGCCTCCGCCGGATCGAACGACAGCCGCTGCGCCATCAGCCGGTAGGCCTCCGGGGCGTCGTGGGCCATCTCGCGCACGGTGCGCGCGGCGAAGCGGAGGTTGAAGCGCGCCATGACGTTCGTGAACAGATTGTCGTTGACGACCGTCGTGTACTCGTCGGGGCCGGTGACCCCGTGGATGTGGAACGACTCGGCGTCGCCCTGCTCGCCGAAGCGCCAGAAGCCGAGCGAGGTCCACAGCCGCGCCGTCTCCACCGCGATGTCGACGCCCTCGCGGTGGAGGAACTCCTCGTCTCCGGTGGCGCGCACGTACTTGGCAAGCGCGAAGCTGATGTCGGCATTGATGTGGTACTGCGCGGTGCCGGCCGCATAGTAGGCCGACGCCTCCTCGCCGTTGATCGTGCGCCACGGGAACAGGGCGCCCGCCTCGCTGAGCTGGCCGGCGCGCTTGCGGGCCGCGGGAAGCATGAGGTAGCGCATGCGCAGGGCGTTGCGCGCCCACCGCGGGGTCGTGTAGGCGAGGAAGGGCAGCACGTAGATCTCGGTGTCCCAGAAGTAGTGACCGCTGTAGCCGGAGCCGGTCACGCCCTTGGCCGGCACACCCAGCCCGTCGGCGCGGGCGGCGGCCTGGGCGAGCTGGAACAGGCACCAGCGCACCGCCTGCTGCAGCTCGTCGTGCCCCTCGACGACGACGTCGGAGCGATCCCAGAACGCCGCGCACCACGCCGCCTGGCGCTCGAACTGGTGCGCGACGCCCTCGTCGCGGATGCGGTCGAGCGTGCGCCGGCCGCGATCGACGAGCTCGCGTGCGGGCACACCGGTGGAGGTGTGGTAGCTCACGAGCTTGGTGACCGTGACCGGGACCCCCGCCTTGGCCTGCACCCGGAAGACGTTCTTGGCGATGTCGGGCTCGACGAGGGTGCGCACCGAGTACTCGTTCTCGGTCTCCACGACATGGTCGGCCACGACGGCGATGGTCATGCCGGATGCCGCGACCCGGTACGCGAGCACCGAGCGCAGCTCGTCCTGCCAGTACTCCTGCGGGATGAGCACGCGCTCGTGGAACGTGTCGGAGCGGCGCGGGTCGAACCCGGCCTTCTTGGTCACCACCGGCGTGCCGCCGTACACGTCCTCGCCGTCCTGGCGGTTCAAGAGCTGGCAGCTGATGGTCACCGGCGCGTCGGCGCCGAGGACCGTCACCGTCACCCGCATGATCGCGAGGTGCTTCTCCTCGAACGAGACCATGCGCTCGAACTCGATGCGCACCTCTTTGCCGCTGGGCGTGGTCCAGTGCACCGTGCGGGTGAGCACGCCGGTGCGCAGGTCCAGCACGCGCTCGTACTCGCGCAGGTCGGCGGTCTCGAGCATGAGCGGCTCGTCATCGACGTAGACGCGCATGACCTTCGCGTCGGGCGCGTT
This sequence comes from Microbacterium sp., assembly GCF_047605725.1. Taxonomy (GTDB): domain Bacteria; phylum Actinomycetota; class Actinomycetes; order Actinomycetales; family Microbacteriaceae; genus Microbacterium. The sequence continues at coordinate 17,387 of NZ_JASGFE010000054.1, read as the reverse complement.
GACCAGCGCCTGCCCCTGCTCGGCGAGGCCGAACGCCTGCTCGGCGTGGCGGATCGCGAAGATCTCGTGGAACCCGTTGACGAAGGTCCCCTGCTCGTGGGCGTGGCGACCCTCGGGGTGGTTGCCGCGCAGGCCGAGGTAGCCGTTGCCGACCGCGAACACCGACTCGGTGACCCCGACGTCGTCGGCCGAGTAGCGCGTCTCGACGAGGCGCCAGGGATCGACGGGGAACCGATCGCGATCGATCATGGATGCCTCCAGAAGTGGGCGAGGGAGGGTCAGACGAACTCGGCGAGATCCTGCACGACGACATCGGCCCCGAGGGCGATCAACGCATCGGCACCGGCACCGCGGTCGACCCCGACGACGAGACCGAACCCGCCGGCCGAGGCGGACTGGACGCCGCTGTGGGCGTCCTCCACGGCGGCGCTGCGCGCCGGATCGACGCCCACCATGCGGGCAGCGACGACGAACACGTCCGGCGCCGGCTTGGAGGGAAGGCTCTCGCGCTCGGCGACGACGCCGTCCATGAGCACCGGGATGCGCTCGCGCAGGCCCGCGACGGTGAGCACCTCCTCGGCGTTCTTCGAGCTCGACACGACCGCGACCGGCACGCCGGCGGCATCCAGCTTGTCCAGCAGCGCGACCGATCCCGGATACGGGGCGATGCCCTCGGCGCGCAGCACGCGCGCGAAGACCTCGTTCTTGCGGTTCCCGATGCCGCACACCGTGTCGGCCTCCGGCGGGTCGGACGGGTCGCCCCACGGCAGCTCGACGTCGCGGCTGCGCAGCAGGCTCGCCACGCCGTCATAGCGCTTCTTGCCGTCGAGGTAGTCGAAGTAGTCGCTCTCGACGTACGGGGGCTCGATCCCCCACGCGAGGAACAGCTCCTCGAACATCGTCTTCCACGCGTGCATGTGCACGTCGGCGGTGGGCGTCAGCACGCCGTCGAGGTCGAACAGGACCGCGTCGTAGGCGGTGAGGTCGGGGAGGGATTCGCGAGGCACAACGAAAGCGTAGTTGGTGTCCGGCTACGGCCGACGACACATCGTGTCGCGACGCGCAGTCCCACCTCAGCGGAGCTTCGCGAAGATCTCGACGGCTTCTTCTTCAGATCGCTGCCGAGGAAGGCTTGTGGCCAGTGACGACCGCGGTCACGTCGCGCACAACCGAAGCGCGCCACGACTTCCGTGTCCTACCGCGTCGAGGCAGCCAGAAGTCACAATTACACCCACACCAGAACGTTCAATGCAATCACGGTCCAACCCGCGAGCCCCATCAGGATCAGCGCACCAGCACAGATGACAGCCCGCCTTCTCGATCGTTCGAAAGCGAGTGCAATCGGTCCCCCAAAAAGCACTACACCAACCGAAACGAAAATATCAAGGGGCTGCATACTCAATCCCTGTGGGAGCAGAGAATTTGCGAGTGCCGCGGTAGCGATTATCGAAAACCCCGAAAAAGAAACCACCAATCCCCTCACCCACCGAGGAGCGCCTCGTCGCAAGCACAAATATGTCAGCGGCCAAGCGATCAAGAAGGCGGTTGGCACAACCCAAAGAAGTATATAGGCGAATACTACAAGCGCCATCGGGATCGCGCCGCCACCGAGAGCGAGGACGAGGAATGGAATGGTGCCGATGAGGCCCGCCAACATTTGGCCCGCGAGAATGAGAAACAACGAGCTTGGTTCGCGTTGCACAAGCGGGCCGAGACGAACGTCTCCGCTCCTCTGGCGAGACATTAGTAACTATAGCTAGCGTTAATGTTCTCCGAAGCACAGAAGAAAGGGATCAAGCACGTAAAAGATCCTTGATTTCCGCGATAAAGCGTCCGCCACACTTCCGAGCCACTACTGTTGCTAAACCTTGCATATGCCTCATGTGCAGGTACTGGCATGCGAGAGCCGCTGACTGAGACCGTGCCACTACGATAGAACTCCACCGACGGCAGCGAGTATCGAATTGCGCCTCCCGGTGGGCAGAAGGGGTTGCCAACTTCATGCGAAAGACCAAAGTGTGCATAGTTGCCAGCATGCGACGGATTCTGGAATACAATTCCGTTTGTGCTCGCATACCTCGTGTCCTTCAGGTTCCCGAACTTGTCATAGAGCTTTGTCGCGCCCACTCCGTATGTCCACACCACGTCCCATGGGTACGGGTTGTCCCAGTTCACATTTAGAAACGCCATTGACCTGTAGGAGGGCGTCACTCCTGGCGCGCCTGGACCGGGAAGTTGGAACCCTCGATTATCTCCACTGAACTGGTCACCATATCCAACACCGCCGGAAAGGCCGCACCCCGCGGCTTCCATGATCCCCGCGGAAACATACTTTTGCGTAATAAACGTCTTGTAAATGAAAGCCGTCGTGTACGCCTGATAGGTCAACGGGGCAATCGGCCCTGAACCAGATGAAATCTTTCCTGTGCTCGACGGCAATGTATACAAAGGAATCGTTCGCGAGTATTGCCACGAGCTACGTTCCTTCGACCCATTTGTCTTTGCACTGATCTCATACGTATAGCTGGTGGACGGGACCACCGTTCGATCGACAAAATCATGCTCGACGGTAGTTGAAATCGGCGCACCATCACGAAGTATGGTAAACTCGGCTCCCTCTGCAGGCGATGACCACGCCAACGAGACGCTACTCGACGTCACGGCAGATACAAAGACGACTTCCATTGCGGATGTATCCGCAAGCGGCAAATCATCGAAATTAAATCCCTGCGTACGTGTTAAAGCGTCGTTTGTGATCGTCGCCTCGGGTTCACTACCTTCTGGAACCAATGGGTACGAGTCGATTACTTCGCCCTGCAACCGCGGCATTCCCCACTGGGTAGTTACAACTGCAAGCTTACCTTTTGCGGTACGGACCAGAGTAACACCTTCACCATCCTCCTGACCGCCGGACTCGCTGACGATCTGCACGCGTTCGCCATCCTCGTCGGTCGCGTCGCTGGGACTGGCTGTCAGGGGCGCAACAACGACGTCATTGTTATCACTCGCTGCGGCAGACGTACCGCTCAGTCCAAGTAAGGTCACGGACGCGACAGTGAAGCCCGCGACCAGGACCTTGTACGTGCGTACGCCTGATGTAGCAGTCAACGCATCCCCCTCGATGGACATTGCTCCAGCACTCTGGCAAGGAGCATCTGGAGGCTAGCAGGAGCCTTGCGTACGCCGCAAGGCTTCGGGCCGCAAGCACTCATAGTGTGGCTCTTCACGAACGACGGTGTAGTCGGTTAAGCGCGTTGGCGGCCGGGTATGGACCGAGGTCTCCCGGAGGATGGAAGTTCTTCACGCTCACCACCCCGAAAGACCTCGACATGCTCCACCCTATTTTCCCGTCCCCCTACGTGACCACGTCCTGCCGACCGATGAGCTCGGGCTCGTGGCCGTCGGCCAGTTGATCGAGCCGGAGCGGGCCACGATCGAGTGCCGGCCGATGAAGACTGATCCGTGGTGTCGCAAGTGCGGCACTGAGGGTGTGCCAAGCTCAGACCATCCACCCCACAACCGCGAAGAGCACGATGACCCGTCGGCGGGCAACCTGGGAATGCCTGCCAGTCACGGAATCCGAAATCTGGTATGCCATGCGGCAGGTCGAGCTATTGCGCACGTAGGCGCGCCCGCTGTGCGGACGCGAGCATTCCTCACCCCGCCGCGACGCCGAGGGTCTGCTGGGCGATCTCGAGCTCCTCGTTCGTGGGGACGACGAGCACGGTCACGGGCGAGGCATCCGTCGAGATGACGCGGATGCCGCGCTCGCGCGCCTCGTTGCGCTCGGGATCGAGCTCGACGCCGGCGAAGCCCAGCGTGGCCGTCGCGGCGGCACGCACACGGGGCGAGTTCTCGCCCACGCCCGCGGTGAACGAGATGACGTCGACGCCGCCGAGCTGGGCGAGGTAGGCGCCGGCGTACGCGCGCAGCCGGTGCACGTAGACGTCGAAGGCGAGGGTCGCGGCCGCGTCGCCGGCCTCGAGGCCCGACTCGACGTCGCGCATGTCGCTCTTGCCGGAAAGGCCGAGCAGGCCGCTGCGCTTGTTCAGGAGCGTGTCGAGCTCGTCGACGGTCATGTCCGCACGACGGCGCAGCTGGAACAGCACCGCAGGGTCCAGGTCGCCCGAGCGCGTGCCCATGACCAGGCCCTCGAGAGGCGTGAGGCCCATGGACGTCTCGACCGAGTCGCCGCCGTCGACCGCGGTGACCGACGCCCCGTTGCCCAGGTGGAAGACGAGCTGCTTGAGCTCGCCGAGCGGCCGGCCGAGGAACTCCGCCGCCGCGCGCGAGACGAACTGGTGCGAGGTGCCGTGGAACCCGTACCGGCGGATGCCGTACTCCTCGGCCACCGCCCGGTCGATCGCATAGGTGTAGGCCGCCGGCGGGATGGTCTGGTGGAACGCGGTGTCGAACACGGCGACGTGCGGCAGGTCGGGGAAGGCGTCGATCGCGGCACGGATGCCCTGGAGGGCGCCCGGGTTGTGCAGCGGGGCGAGCACCGACAGCTCCTCGATGCTGTCGACCACCTCGGGCGTGACCAGCGTGGGCTCGACGAACCGCGATCCGCCGTGCACGACGCGGTGCCCGACCGCGGTCGGGGGGAACTCCGTCAGCTGCGGCCCGTGCTGGGCGAACGCGTCGAGCATGATCCCGAACCCGATCGTGTGGTTCGGGATGGGCAGCTCCTGCGTGTAGGTCGCGTCGACCGCCGCGGCGCCCGCGCCCGCGAACAGCACGGTGTGCTTGGCGGCGCCGACCGCCTCGCCGATGCGTTCCACCAGTCCGGACGCGAGCGCATCGCCGGTGGACACGTCGATGAGCTGGTACTTGAACGACGAGGAGCCGCTGTTGATGACGAGGACGACGCTCATGCGGATGCCTCTCCCTGGGCCTGGATCGCGGTGATGGCGATCGTGTTGACGATGTCTTCGACCAGCGCGCCGCGGGACAGGTCGTTGATGGGCTTGTTCAGGCCCTGCAGGACCGGTCCCATCGCGATCGCCCCGGCCGAGCGCTGCACGGCCTTGTAGGTGTTGTTGCCGGTGTTGAGGTCGGGGAACACGAACACGGTGGCACGTCCCGCGACCGCCGACCCTGGCATCTTCGTCGCCGCGACGTCCATGTCGGTGGCCGCGTCGTACTGGATCGGGCCCTCCACGAGCAGCTCCGGCGCGCGTTCGCGCACGAGTGCGGTGGCCGCGCGCACCTTGTCGACGTCGGCCCCGCTCCCGGACGACCCGGTCGAGTACGACAGCATGGCCACGCGCGGCTCGATGCCGAACTGGGCGGCCGTAGCCGCCGACGAGATCGCGATGTCGGCCAGCTGCTCGCTGGTCGGGTCGGGGATGACGGCGCAGTCGCCGTAGACGAGCACGCGGTCGGACAGCGACATCAGGAACACACTGGAGACGACCGACACGCCCGGTTTGGTCTTGATGATCTCGAACGACGGCCGGATCGTGTGGGCCGTGGTGTGCGAGGCGCCCGAGACCATGCCGTCGGCGATGCCGAGGTGCACCATCATCGTGCCGAAGTACGACACGTCGGTGACGGTGTCGGCGGCCTGCGCGTAGGTGACGCCCTTGTGGGCGCGCAGCCGCTCGTACTCGCGGGCGAACTGGTCGACGTACGCGCTGTCGAACGGCGAGACGATCGTCGCACCGGACAGGTCGAGACCGAGCTCGAGCGCCCGCGCCCGCACCTCGGCCTCGTCGCCCAGGACGATGAGGTCCGCGATGCCCCGGGAGAGCACCGTGGCCGCAGCGCGCAGCACGCGGTCGTCGTCGCCCTCGGGGAGCACGATCGTGCGGCGGTGCCGCCGTGCGCTCTCCATGAGCTCGTACTCGAACATCAGCGGGGTGACCACGGTGGACTGGGCCAGCCCCAGCGCCGAGGTGAGCGCGGCGGTGTCGACGTGCCGCTCGAAGGTCGCGAGCGTGGAGTCGTAGCGGCGCTGCGAGTCGACCGCGAGACGTCCGCGCGCGTTCATGATCCGCAGCACGGTGTCGTACGTGCCGAGCTCGGTCGTCACGATCGGCAGCGGAGAGCCCAGTCCGTCGATGAGGCGGTCGATCGTCTCGGGCAGCTCGAACGGGCCGTTGAGGACAATGCCCGACAGCGAAGGGAATGTGCCGGAGCTGTTGGACAGCAGCGCCGCCAGCAGCACCTCGGTGCGGTCGGCGGGGATGACCACGACCGCGCTCTCGGTCAGGCGCGGCAGCACGTTGTTCAGCGACATGCCCGCCACGACCACCCCCAGCACTTCGCGGGTCATGAGCTCGGGGTCGCCCTTGAGCATGGTGCCGCCCAGCGCCCGCAGCACGTCGCGCATCGAGGGGGCCACGAGGAACCGGTCCTCGGGAAGGGCCCACACCGGCACGTCGCCGGCGACGCCCTTGATCGCCTCGACGATCTCGACGAGGTTGTCCGGGTCGGCGCGGTTGGCGATGATCGCGAACAGGTCGGCGTGGACGGATGCCAGTTCCGCCAGGGTCAGCGCCGTGATCTGCCCCATCTGCTCGGGGGTGCGCGCGGTGGAGGTGCCCAGCTGCTCGCTGTGGCCCTGCTGGTCGCGTCCGCCGAGGACGAGCAGCACGGGGGCGCCGAGGTTCACCGCGACGCGCGCGTTGTAGCCGAGCTCGGCGGGAGAGCCCACGTCGGTGAAGTCGCTGCCGACGATCAGCACGGCGTCGCACTGGGCCTCGACCGCCTTGTAGCGCTGCACGATGCGCGCGAGCGCGGCATCCGGGTCGTTGCGCACGTCGTCGTACGTGACGCCGACGCAGTCCTCGTACTCGAGGCCGACGCCGTCGTGCGCGAGCAGCATCTCGAGGATGTAGTCGCGTTCGACGGTGGATCGCGAGACCGGGCGGAAGACGCCGACCTTCGGGGTGACCCGGCTCAAGGAGTCGAGCACCCCGAGGGCGATGCTCGACTTTCCGGTGTGTCCTTCTGCCGAGGTGATATAGATGCTCTGCGCCACGAGCCCCAGCCTATGGGCAGGACAGATGCCACGACCAGGGCCGGAATCGCCGAGGGCGTCGCCGGGACGAAGAAAGACTCTCCGCGAACCCGGCAGAGCCCGGTTACCCTTGCTACGTTTCCGTCCTGGGGGAGTTGGCCTGGATGCCGCCTCGCGGAGAGCTTCCCCCACTCTACGCGACCTGCACGGCCCGGGTTAGCATCGAGACGGAGCGCCCCGCGCTCCCGGCGGGAGGATCGACATGCCCGGCTCGAGCGGCGATGCGGTCGCGATGACGGCGGAGTCCTTCGCGCGTGCCACCTCGGCGATCGCGCAGAGCGTCTCGCGCGTGGTCGACGGGGCGCCCGCGGCGGTGCGCTCCGCCCTCGTGTGCCTGCTCGCCGAGGGGCACCTGCTCATCGAGGACGTGCCCGGGGTGGGCAAGACGATGCTCGCGCGCGCTCTCGCGGCATCCGTCGACGCGACAGTCCGCCGCATCCAGTTCACGCCCGACCTGCTGCCCGGCGACGTCACCGGGGTCTCGGTCTACAACCCGGTCGATCGCGAGTTCGAGTTCAAGCCGGGGGCGATCTTCGCCCACCTCGTCATCGCCGACGAGATCAACCGCGCCTCGCCGAAGACCCAGTCGGCGCTCCTGGAGGCGATGGAGGAGCGCCAGGTCACCGTCGACGGCACCTCGTACGCGCTCCCCTCCCCCTTCCTCGTGGTCGCCACCCAGAACCCGCTCGAGATGGAGGGCACCTACGCCCTCCCGGAGGCCCAGCGCGACCGGTTCATGATGCGCGTCTCGATGGGCTACCCGGATGCCGCATCCGAGGCCCTCATGCTCCGCCGCCGCGACGCGGTGGACCCGCTGCAGTCCGTCACGCCCGTGCTCGCCGCCGGCGAGGTCGCGGCCCTGGTGGCCTGGGCGCGCGGGGTGCATGTCTCCCCCGCGGTCGAGGAGTACGCCGTGGCGCTGGCGCGGGCCACCCGGGCTCACCCCGACCTGCGGCTCGGGGCGAGCCCGCGCGCGACGCTGCAGCTCGTGCGCGCCGCGAAGGTGCGGGCAGGGCTGGACGGCCGGGAGTTCGTGCTGCCCGACGACGTCGCCGCCCTCGTCGCCCCGGTCTTCGCGCACCGCCTGATCCCGGCCCGCGGCACGCCTGGCACGAGCGGGCGCACGGGCGCCGACGCGATCGCGGGGATCCTGCACGAGGTCGTGGGCGCGGTGCGCGTCCCGGTCGCGACGCGCTGAGGTGACCGGTGAAGGCGTGGCCGCTGACGGTTCGCGGGACCGGCGCCGTCGTCCTCGCCGGGGTGTCCCTGCTGCTTGCCGGTGAGCTCGGCGTCGTCGAGCTGGTGTACGTCGCGGTGCTGCTGCTGGCCGCCGTGGCCGCGGCGCTGGCCACCCTGTACCTGGCGCGACGCTCCGACGCGGTCGCGCGCGCGTTCGACCCCGACGTGGCGACCGTCGGCGCCGAGTGCACGGTTACGGTGTGGGTGGCCCTGCGCGGCGCTCTCCCCGCGTCGCAGGGGCGGTGGAGCGATGCGCTCGGGCCCGGCCTGTACGGGCGGGCCGAAGGGGTCTTCCCGGCGACCGGCCCGGGATCTGCCGATCGCACGCTCGAGCTCGACTATCGCGTGCGGACCGACCTGCGCGGCATCCGCCCGGTCGGCCCCCTCACGGTCGTCGTCACCGATCCGTTCGGCTTCGCCCGCCGCCGGCACGTGCTGGGCGGACGGACCCCGCTGACGGTCACGCCCGCCCTCGTGCCCCTCGCCGGCCTCCGCGGGCTTCCCGGCGAGGCCGGCGGGAGCCTGCACTCGGCCACCCACCAGCTCGGGCAGGGCTCCGACAACCTCATCCCCCGCGCCTATGCACCGGGCGACTCGATGCGCCGCATCCACTGGCGCTCCAGCGCGCACCACGACGCGCTCATGGTGCGCCAGGAGGAGCAGGAGTCGACCCCCGACGCGACGGTCGTGCTCGACCGCTCCCTTCACCGCTGGGAGCGCGAGGCGCTCCAGACGCCCGGCGCCGACCCCGGCTTCGAGTCCGCGATGAGCGCCTGCCTGTCCGCCGTCGCACGCCTCGTGCGCGAGGGGTACGACGTGGCCACGCTCGACAGCGACGGCGCGGCGCTGGGCGAGCCGGTGCGAAGCGGCGACGAGGCCGGCATCGAAGAGCTCGCGATCGGCCTCGCGACCCTGACCGCGCGGCGAGAGGATCGCCTCGCCGACCTCCGCCGGGTCTTCGGGACCGCCACGACCGGCCCGCTCGTGGTGATCGTGGGCCGTTTCGACGAGCAGGATGCCGCGACCCTGGCTCCGCTGGCGGCCCGGGCCACGTTCCCCGTGCTGCTGGCCGTCGCGCCGGTGCGGCGTGCGCTGGCGCACGCCGCCGCGGCGGGGTGGCACGCCGCGGCGATCGGGCCCGACCTCGATCTGGCCGCCGCGTGGGAACGGGCCACCGGGTGGGCCGGGGCCCGCGGCGGAGGCGACCGTGTCGCGGGCTGAGCCGGGGGCGAAGGTCCCGCGGCGCGGCGCCGACGGACCGCTCGCGCTCGGGGTGCTGGCGGCGGTCGTCGCGACGATGGTGCCGCTGCTGCGGGTGGTCGAGTCGGGGCCGTGGGTCGTGGGCGCGGCCGTGCTGGCGGCCTCGGTGCTCGCGGCGGGGTACGCGGCGCGCTGGCTGCTGCGCTCGGCGATCGCCGCGACGCTGGCGGGCGGCGCGGTGTGGGTGGCGCTCCTGACCGCGACGACGTTCGGGGCGACCTCGATCGCGGTGGTCGTCCCCTCCGGTGCGACGCTGCGGGAGGCGCGCGCCCTGGTCGCCGCGGCGGCCGAGCAGATCCAGACCGGCGTGGCGCCGCTGGTCGCCGGGCGATCCCTCGGCTTCGTGATCGTGGCCGGCGTCGGAGCGCTCGCGCTCGTGCTCGACCATGTCGTGCTGACGGCACGGATGCCGCTTCTTGCCGCCGTGGCGCTGGTCGCGGTGTGGCTGATCCCGGCCCTGGCAGTCCCCGCGCCGGTCGACGTCGTCTCGTTCGTGTTCCTGGCCGCCACGATCCTCTACGTCATCCGTGCCGAGACGCGCTCGCGCGAGGCATCCGCCCGGCACGGCGCCCGCACGGTCCTCAGCTTCCGCGCCGCGCGCGGGGTCGCCGCCGTGTCTGCCGCCATCGCCGTCGTCGCGATCGCCGCCGCCGTCGCCGTGACCCCGGGCCTTCCCCAGCCCGCCGGGGCCGGCGTCGGGATCGGCTTCGGCACCTCGTTGGAGCCGAGTCTGGAGCTCGGCGACGACCTGCGCCGGCCGCGCGCGGTCGCCGTGCTGAGCATGCGAACCGACGCCGCCGCGCTCCCCTATCTGCGGGTGGTGACCCTGTCGCGTTTCGACGGGACCGTGTGGGAGCCCGATCGCACCGCCACCGTGCCGCTGGAAGACGGCGCGCTCCCCGAGGTGCGCGCCGCCGACGGGGTCGAGGTGGTGGAGCAGCACACCTCGGTCGACATCGCGTACCTCAGCTCGGCGTGGCTTCCGGTGCCGTTCCCGGCCGTCGCGGTCGAGGGCCTCGACGGCACGTGGCGGGCGATGGCTGCGGGGCGCACAGTCGTCGGCAGCGACGGGGCCACGCGCGGTCAGAGCTACCGGGTGACCACGCACGAGCCGCGTCCGACGCTGGAGCAGATCCGGGCGGCATCCGCCTCGGACGTGGCCGCCCCGGACGACCTGCTGGCCGTCCCCGCGGATCTGCCCCCGATCGTGGCCGACACCGCCGCGGCCGTCACCGCGGGCACGGGAAGCGACTACGACGCCCTCATCGCGCTCCAGACCTGGTTCCGCGGGCCGGAGTTCGCCTACTCGCTCGACGCGCCCGTCGCGGAGGGGTTCGACGGCTCGGGATCGGAGGCGGTGGCCGCGTTCCTGCAGGTGCGCGAGGGCTACTGCGTGCACTTCGCCTCGGCGTTCGCGCTCATGGCGCGCACGCTCGGCATGCCGGCCCGCATCGTCGTCGGCTACCTGCCCGGCGAGCCCACCGAAGAGCACATCGACGGCGAGACGATCGCCCTGGTCACCAGCGACCTGTCGCACGCCTGGCCGGAGGTGTACTTCGACGGGATCGGCTGGGTGGCCTTCGAGCCCACCAAGAGCCTGGGCACGCCGACCGCGTTCGCCGCGGCATCCGACACCGCGGGCGTCGACGACCCGGATGCCGCCACGGCCACACCCACGCCCACCGCGAGCGCCGCCGACCCGGGGCAGAGCGAACGCCCCGACACCGACCCCGATGGCGCCGCGGTCGGGGCGGCGAGGCAGAGCCCGCTCCCCGCGATCGTGACGGCGCTCGCCGGGCTGGCGCTCCTGCTGCTGCCCGGTGTCGCAGCCGCCGTGCGCCGGTGGCGGCAGCGCGTGCTCGCGCGGCGCGGCCGCATCGGGGCGGCGTGGCGCGTCGTGCAGGACGCCGCGATCGACGTGGGGCTCGACCTGCCGGCGTCGGAGACGCCGCGCGCGCTGGGCGCCCGCCTGGTCGCGGCGCACGGGGCGCCGGAGGCGCCGATGACCACGCTCGTGGCTGCGATCGAGCGGGCGAGCTACGCGCCGCCCGATGCCGGGCCGTCGGCGGGGCCTGCCGCGGATGCCGCGGCCGGGGATGCCGCGACGGTGCGATCTGCGATGCTCGCGGTCCTGCCGGCATCCGCGCGCCTCCGCGCCCTGCTGCTGCCGCGGTCGCTGGTCGTCCGCCCGGGTTCGGCTCCCGCCGAGCCGGCCGGGCCGGCCGGGCACGCCGGGCGGTAAGGCACGGCCCCGGCATCCGTCGCTTGGCCGTCCGAGGTCATAGGTGGCCCGAATGGTCGCTGTCACCGGCATCCGCGGCAGAACCCGCCAAGTGACGCACGACCCGGCCCCTTCACCTGGCGCATCCTGCCGTGCCCGGGCGTCTGCGCGACCAGATGCGCCCAGCGAAGCGAGTCTGCGATGCGCAAGGAGGGTCTGCCCGTGAGGGTAGACTGTCCGACGGCCCACGCGGCCACGGAGGATTCGCCTAGTGGCCTATGGCGCACGCTTGGAAAGCGTGTTGGGTGCAAGCCCTCGGGGGTTCGAATCCCCCATCCTCCGCGTTGTGAAACGGCGTCGCCCCGCACGGGGTGGCGCCGTTTCCTCTCTGCAGACGACGGACGCGGCCTCCCTAAGGAGACCGCGTCCGGGTCTGCCGCTGGGCTGAGCGGATCAGGCCACGCGCAGCGTGCCCGTCGTGACGAGCTGCGCAGGAACCGCGGAGGTCACCGGCGCGACGGCGCCGCGGCTCTCGGAGTCGCCCTCCGCGGTCTGCATCGCGAGGCGGGCGACGCTGAACGACGGCGCCACCGTGCCGGCGGTCGGGATGGTTGCGCTGATGCGACGCAGGACGGGGTCGAGGTTGTCGAGGAAGGTGCGGAAGCTCATGGTCTTCTCCTTTTTTTCGGGTGTGAAGTCTGATGCGGCGGATGCCGTGATTCCAGTGTGAACGAGTGGATTCGATGCGTCCAATGAAACAAGCGCATATGATTCATACCCATCACGCATGTGTTGTGAGGAGGTCGGGATGGACACCGAGGCGCTGCGCTGGTTCCAGATGGTCGCCGACGGGGCGACCGTGACGGAGGTGGCCGAGCTGGAGATGCGCTCCCAGCCCGGCATCTCGCGCGCGTTCTCCCGACTTGAGGCCGAGGTCGGAGCGGAGCTGTTCCAGCGCTCAGGGCGCCTGCTCACGCTCACTCCCGCCGGCGCCGCGTTCCACCGGCACGTCGGCGCCGCCCTCCACCGCCTCGATGACGGTCTGGCCGCGGTGCAGCAGCTCGTGAGCCCGGAGACCGGCACGGTCGCGGTGGCCTTCCAGGCGTCGCTGGGCACCTGGCTCGTCCCCGACCTGATCGGAAGCTTCCGCGCACAGTTCCCAGAAGTGCGCTTCGACCTGCGCTCCAAGGCCGACGAGCTCGTGTCGTCGGTGGGGCCGCGCGGCACGGTGGACCTCGAGCTGTCCACGCTCCGCGTCGCCGACGACGACGTGCGATGGCGTCCGCTCGTGCGCGAGCCGATCCGGCTGCTGCTGCCGCAGGACCATCCGCTGTCCGACCGGCGCGAGGCATCCCTCGCGGACGTCGCGGACGACCCGTTCATCGCGCCCGCGCCCTCCTCGCTGCTGCGCACGCAGCTCGAGCAGCTGTGCTCCCGTGCGGGGGTGGAGCTGCGGGTGTCGCTGGTCGCCGACGACCTCCCGACGCTGCGTGGCTACGTCGCATCAGGGCTCGGCGTCGCGATCATCCCCGCGCGGTGGGATGCCGGGGCGATCGAGCCCTCGTCGCCGCGCGTGCACTATCTCGAGCTGACCGATCCTGAGGCCGAGCGCAATGTCGGTCTGTCGTGGAACGCGCAGCGGCGCCTGCTGCCGGCCGCCGAGCTCTTCCGGACGCATGTGCTGCGGCGGGCCGAGAGCGGACGGCTGCCCCGCCCCGTACCGATCCCGTGATCGAGCTCTCTGTGGTAGGCGGATCGTTCCCACTTCGGTAGGATGCCGGTATGTCGGCCGTGAAGGTGAGTCTGAGCCTCAGCGAGAGCGACGTCGCCTTCCTCGACGCCGAGACGCTCGCCGGCCGTTTCCCGACCCGGTCCGCCGCGGCACAGGCCGCCGTTCGACTGCTGCGCGAGAGCCTGCTGGCAGACGCCTACGCCGAGGCGTTCGGCGAATGGCGCGACGAGGCATGGGACGAGGCATCCGCCGACGGGATCGCCTCCGCATGACGGCATCCGCCCCTCTCCCGATGCTGCGGCGCGGACAGATCGTGCTCGTCGCGTTCGACCCGGCGGTCGGATCGGAGTCGGCGAAGACGCGTCCCGCGGTCGTCGTGAGCAATAACGTGGCGAACGCCGCGGCGTCGCGCGCGGGGCGCGGTGCGGTCACGGTGGTCCCGGTCACGAGCAACGTCGCCCGCGTGCTCCCGTTCCAGGTGCTGCTGCCCGCGACGACGACCGGACTGGCGGCCGACTCGAAGGCTCAGGCGGAGCAGGTGCGCGCTGTCTCGGCGACCCGCGTCGCGCGGCCGATCGGATGGGTGGATGCCGAGCTGATGGGCGAGTTGGACGAGGCGCTGCGCCTGCACCTGGCCCTCTGAGAGGCGGCGCGGGTTGGCACCATCTCCCGGCCGTGGTCAGCCGGGCCCGTCACAGCTCATCGAGTGCTGACAGCAACTCTGCCGCGCTGAGATCGAAGGCGTGAGCGATGCGCCACCACGACTCCAATGATCCACGGGACGCGGGCTTGCCCGGTCTCCGATTGCGTGAACTCCCCGTTTCCATCGCAATGAGCGTCGCACGACTGACTCCCGAATATTCGGCGAGCCGTTCGTACGTCCAGCCGCGCGCCGCCCGTAGCTGACTGAGTCGGAGTCGGAGCGCGTCGAAGTTTGGCGTCTCTCGTCGGTCGATCACCTGTCCACGTCACGACAGGCACTAGCAAATTGCAGTGTGGAAAGCCAGACTACTAGGCTGGAAAGCCACACTGTATGTGCAGTGTGTTCACTCGACGGACGGAGATACGCGATGCGTCGTCTACCCCTGCTTGCCGCGAGCGCGGCACTCTTGATAGCACTGACAGGCTGTGGAGGCGGATCCGCCTCCGATGCAGATGCCGCGAGCGGTGAGTCCTCACAGGCCGAGACTCCGGCAGCCCCAGAGCCCGCCGTGGGCGTGCCGTTTGAAGTGAAGCAGTCCGACGGCGTGGCGCAAGTGACCATCGTCAGCGCGACCTACGGCGCACCGCCGGATCTGGGTGGAATCTCCATCTCGGCCGACAACGGTGGTGTGCTCATTCTGGACGTGCTCTGGGAGACGACCGAAGGCACGACCTCTGCCAACCCCATGTACATCGACGCGAAGGACGCCGAAGGCCGCGAAGGCTCGATCGCGATCGGCGTCGACTCGGCACTCGGGTCTGGAGACGTGCCCACTGGCGACAAGATGCGCGGCAACGTCGCCTTCGACATCGGCGCAGGACCCTACATTGTGACGGTCTCCGACACATTGCTCCAGGAGGCTGCTCGCCTGACGGTGGAGGCAACAGCGCGCTAGTCCACGAGTACGCGGACCTTGCATCGTGTTCCCGGAATCCGCGCGAGCTTCGCGTCGGTCGTCACGAGTACGGCGTCGAGGAGTTCGGCCAGCGCGAGATAGGCCGCGTCGTAGGGCGTCGTGTTCGGTGCCAGCTCAGCGATACGCACGAGGAGCGGTGCCGTGGGATACACATCGAGATCGGCACGAGCGATCTCGTCGATTCGAGCCCGGAACGAGTCCTGCTCGAGCCAGCCGCCCAGCATCCGCCCGCGCAGCGCGCTCACGACCTCGAGGCGGAAATGCTCCGGCACGACCCAATCGGGGTCGTCCGCCAGCGCGTCGATCACCCGCAGGCCCGACGGCGAGCCGACGAGCAGCTCGGCCATCGCAGACGCATCAATGACGATCGGCATGGATGCCGGCATCCCTCTCTCGATCGCGCCGGATGAGCTCCGCCATACCGGGCGCCCCGGGGACGACCTCGGCCCGGCCCCGCGTACGCAGCTCGTCAAGCCACGCGCTCCTTCGCGCGCGTCGCGCCTCCTGCTCGACCAGCTCACGGAGGAAGACCTGCAGCGAAACGCCGCGCTGCCGAGCCGCCCTGGCGAGGTCATCGCGCACGGAGTCCGGAACATCCCTGATCTGCAAGGCGACCATGCATGCAATTATCGCATGCATCCTCTGCACCCGCTCCACTTCCTACGTCAGCGCGAGGCGAGCGAAAGCGCGCAGAGCATCGGTGGGCGGGTCGTCATCGAACAGCGCCCGCCACAGCCCCATCCGCCGCAGCACGTCCAACACCTCCGCGGTCGCGGGCCGGAGCCACCACTCGTCCAGCGGCTTCCCGTCGCTTCTGCCGTAACCGAGGCCGTCGAGCAGCCCGATCACCGCGTCGGCGCCGTCCGCGCGCGTGGTGACCGTGCCATCGGCCAGGCCCAGCACCAGGGCGGTCGACCCGATGCGCACACTGTCGTCCATCCGCTGGCGCAGGAGCCGGAAGGCGATCTCGCGGAGCAGCGCCAGCGGATCCCCCGCGAGCCTGCGCACGCGCACCGGCACCTCGAGGCGCCCCTTCACTTTGCGCACCAGACGCAGCCGCTCGGCCGTGCTGCGCAACTGATGCATAGGAGCTGTGAGATCTTCGCGGTTGGATTCGCCGATCCAGTCGTCACGCCAGCCGAGCTCGGTCATGCCCTCGAGCACCACGGCAGGCGGCATCCATCCCGCCTTCGTCAACGTCAGCCCGTCGCCGACGCGCCCGATGAGCCAGGTATAGGGACGCACCAGCTCGGCCGCTTCGTCGGGGTCGATCTGTCGCGGCTCCAGCGCGCGCACCCTCGAGAGATGGCGCCGCAGGTTCGCCCGCCACGGAACGGGCAGGTCCGATGCGAACTGCGCGATCGGCGAATCGGCGGCGACTCCCGCCGCGGGATCCACGAGCCCCGACATGTCCGCACCGCGCTCGCCGAACAGCAGCTGGAGCTCGGCGCGCGCGCCGTCGAGGTCGGCGTCTTCGGGGTCGATCGATCCCCAGGGCCCGGCCACGTAACGCGCCCAGTCGGTGATCTCCTCGTGCTCGGGATGCCGCGGATCGGCCATGATGGCCAGCTTCTGCGCGTAGCCGCCGATCCCGCCGGAGTCCTCGAACGGTCCCCGCCGCTCGCCGCGGACGAGCGTCGCACGGGACTCGCCGGGCAGGGCTGCGGCCCGCTCGATCAGGTCGATGCGATGGATCCAGCCGTCACCGAAGTCGTACTCGTACCAGAGCGGCCCGTCGAGCTCGAACGCCTCGAGCACCATCGTCTCGGCCTCGTCCTCATCGCCCGGCTCCGGGCTCTCCATGAGGCTCCACTGGTCGACCCACGTGCGGGGCCGGCGACCGATGCGCGGGATGCCACGACTGACGGCGAAGGGATCGCTGTCGCGGAAGCTGTGCAGGTGCGACTCCTGCCAGCCGAACGCGATCTGGAGGACGTGATGCAGGTCGCGGAGCGTGAGGGCCGCGTCGACATCGAGCATCCGCCAGATCTCGGGCTCGCTGCCGAGCAGGGTCACGCGCAGGCGCAGGATTCGTCGCGTTCTCATGGATGTCACGGAATCCACGGTAGCCCGGGCGTCAGACACCGGCAGCCGCGGCAGTCCACGACGCAACGGATGGTCATAGCTCGTAGTTTTCTTCGTATATTTTTACCTCATAGACTACTATTCATCGAATCTTATGGTAGTATAGGGGCATGGAACCGAACCGTGCACCCGAGGAGCTGAGCGAGGCTCGCGTGCTCGGGTTGTGCTTCGAGGATGTCGCGCGGTACCAGTACGGATTGAATCGTG
>NZ_JASGFE010000053.1:0-23035 GCF_047605725.1 Microbacterium sp. | reverse complement strand
GGACCTTGCGGCGGTCCTGGGACTTCGTTGCCACGAAGTGCTCCTTCCGATGACGTGGCCGCGACTGTCGCGGCTCACGGACGTATCTCCGTCTCCTCGCCCGGTCCGGACTGCACGCCGGGGCATGCCGGAAGGTCTTCAAGAGGAGAGGGGATGCCCGGGAACTGGGTCTCGAGCGGATCCAGCCTATCAGAGGCATCCCGCTCGCCCGCCTGCCCCCGCGTCGCTGCCCTCCGCTCGCCCGTCTGCCCCCGCGTCGCTGCCCTGCGCTCGCGGGTCACTCCCCCTCTCCGCGAGACTCCACTGGTGCACCGAGAGCGCACGCCCAGCGCGCAGTCTCGGCGCACGGGTGGAGTCTCGCGGTCCGGGGTATCGCCAGAGGTCCTCCGGGTACCAGCGCAGCGCGTCGCGCACGGCGATGAGCTGCCCCGTGGTGTCGGCGAACACCGGCCCGCCGATGACCTCCAGCACCGCGTGGCCGGTGAGCGACAGCCAGTCGTGCACGTCCATGCCGTCGCGAGGGTCGATGCAACGGCGAGCCGGCGGCGCCCCGCCCCTATGCGTCGATCGGCCAGGCCATCAACACGTACGGCGCGCGGCCTGCCTCGTCGTCGACGCGGCACACGGGGTCGAACCCGATCGCACGCCAGAACGCGATGCCGGCCTCGTTCGACGCGGCTGGGTCCACTGTCACGCGCACCCAGCCGCGTCGGCTCCGCGCACGTCGGATCAGCTCGAGAGCCGCTGCCCTGCCCACGCCACGCCCGCGGGCTCGCGGAAGCAGGATCAGATCCAGGCCGCCGCCCTTGCCCCCGTCATCGGCCGGATGCAGCTGCGCCAGGCCCACCGCTTCATCCGCCACGCGGACGAGAAAGCACTCCACCTCCGGCGCACGCGCACCCAGGTAGTGCGAGCGGATGCGCTCGTCCGGGCATCTGCCCGGTCCGCCCCAGTCGAAGAACGCCGGGTCGTCGAAGAGAGCCCGAAGCGTCTCGAAGTCGCCCGGCCCCGTCGACCGGAGCGAGACGGACGGATGCCGGTTCGTGGCATCCCCCGCTGCCGACTCGCCCGCCGAGCCGTGCTCATCGCGTCGGACCGGCGATCAGCACCAGCGCCGGCGGCGCCGTCACCGTCCGGTCTCGATCGGTCGGTCGGTGGCGGCGTACTGCGACCAGGAGCCCGGGTACAGGCGGGCCCGACCGAGGCCGGCGGCCTCCATCGTCAGCAGGTTGTGGCACGCGGTGACGCCGGAGCCGCACGAGCTGACGATTTCGCCCTCGGCGACGCGCTCCGGGGTCACGCCCGCGGCGGCGAACCGCGCGCGCAGCGTGTCGAGCGGCAGCAGGCGCTGACCGGCATCCACGTTCTCGCGGCACGGCACGCTCGCCGCTCCCGGGATGTGCCCGGACCGCGGGTCGGGATCGGGGCCCTCGCCCGCGAAGCGCTCGGCGGGGCGGGCGTCCACCACGAGCGTGCGCGGGTCGGCGGCGTCGTCGAGGTCGGCGAGGAGATCCTCCGGCCACGGGCGGGGCGCGAAGGCGGCGGGCTCCCGGACGACCTCGCCCGTGGACAGCTCCCCGTCCCACGCGTCGATGCCGCCGTCGAGCAGGGCTGCGTCGACGCCGAGCGCGCGCAGCATCCACACGAGGCGCGCCGCCATTACCCCGCCCGCGTCGTCGTAGGCCACGACGGTGTCGGAGTCGGCGATGCCGAGGCGCGACATCGCGGCGGCGAACTCCTGCGCGCTCGGGAGCGGATGCCGGCCGGTCAGCGGTCCGCGCGCGCCGGCCAGATCGGTGTCGATGTCGACGAACACCGCGCCCGGGAGATGGCCTCCGAGATAGGCCTCGCGTCCGGACCGACCGTCGAGGTACCAGCGCGAATCGGCCAGGACGACGGGCTCGCCGGCATCCATCCGCTCGTGTAGCTCGGCGACCGAGAGGAACGGGGCGCTCATTCTGGCTCCGCCACCTCTCGCGCGGGGCCGTAGGCGGCGAGGTAGGCGGCACGATCCTGCTCGGTGATCTCGCGCACGACCCGGCAGGGGTTCCCGACGGCGACGACATCGGCCGGGATGTCCTTCGTCACGATGCTGCCCGCGCCGATCACCGCGCGGGCGCCGATCGTGACGCCGGGGCCGACGACGACGTGCGCGCCGAGCCAGGCGCCCTCGCCGATCGTGATCGGCTGCGCGTACTCGAACATGTCCACCGTGCGCTGGTGGAAATCGATCGGATGGCTCGCCGTGGCGAGGGTGACCCGCGGGCCGAACAGGACCATGTCGCCGATCGTGACCGGGGCGCAGTCGAGGATCGCGAGGTCGTAGTTGGCGTACACATAGCGCCCCATGCTGATCTGCGCGCCGTAGTCGCACCGGAACGGCGGCTCGATCCAGAGCAGCTCGTCCACCGAGCCGAGGAGGCCCCGCAGCAGCTCCATGCGGCGCTCCTCGTCGTCCGGATGCGTGTTGTTGTACTCGTGCAGGATGCGCTTGGTCGCCGCCCGCTCCCGGCTCAGCTCCGGATCGGTGGACCGGTAGGTGCGGCCGGAGATCATCCGTTCCCGTTCGGTGAGTGCGTCGGCATCCATCGCCGTCCCTGCCTCTCGTCGCCTGTGCTCGTCCCGCTCAGCGTACCCACGCCGCGCGGCCTGCGTGGCGCCCTCGCACGGCTCCCACGGCGCTTCACCTGGCGCATCTGGTCGCCGCCGGCGCGTCCGGCGACCATTCCAGCCAACCCAAGAACCCAGCTCCTTCGCTTGGCGCATCTGGTCGCGCGCGGCGCGCCCGGCGACCCAACCCGCCAAGTCAGGGCACCGGCATCCACGCCACCTGGCGCATCTGGTCGCGCGCGGCGCTCCCGGCGACCATTCCCGCCAACCGAAGCCTGTGCGGCACCTACCCGGCACCTACCCGGCACCTACCCGGCACCTACCCGGCACCAACCCACCCGCTGGCGGCACCTGCCGCAGCCGGCGCCGCGCCCGGCTCAGGCCTCCGGGTCGAGGATGCGGCGGATCTTCTCCACCCGCGCAGAGATGTCGCGCTCGACGCCGCGCGAGGTCGGCTCGTAGTACCGGCGGCCGCGCAGCTCATCGGGAAGGTACTGCTGCTGCGCGACGCCGACCTCCAGGTCGTGCGGATACACGTACCCCTTGCCGTGGCCGAGGCGCTTCGCGCCGGGATAGTGCGCATCGCGCAGGTGCTTCGGCACGCGCCCGAACCCGCCGGCACGCACGTCGGCGATCGCCTGGTCGAGCGCCAGATACGACGCGTTCGACTTCGCGGTCGTCGCCAGGTACGCGGTCGCCTCGGCGAGCGGGATGCGCCCCTCGGGCATGCCGATGAACGCGACGGCATCCGCCGCGGCGACGGCGATCACGAGCGCCTGCGGGTCGGCCAGCCCGATGTCCTCGGATGCCGAGATCACAAGCCTCCGCGCGATGAACCGCGGGTCCTCCCCCGCCTCGATCATGCGCGCCAGGTAGTGCATCGCCGCGTCGACGTCGGACCCTCGGATCGACTTGATGAACGCGCTGATCACGTCGTAATGCTCGTCGCCCTGCCGGTCGTAGCGCAGCAGCGCCCGGTCGACCGCCTGCGCGACGTGCTCGGCGCTGATCGTGGGGACCGCGTCGTCGGCCGGCTCGGCGAGGGATGCCGCGGCCTCCAGCGCCGTGAGCGCACGACGCGCGTCTCCCGATGCCAGCCGCACGAGCGCGGCGCGCGCCTCCGGGTCGAGCGCGACCTCATCGGCGAGCCCGCGCGGATCGGCGACCGCGCGGTCGATGAGCACACCGAGGTCGTCGTCGCTGAGCGGCTGCAGGGTGAGCAGCAGCGACCGCGACAGCAACGGCGAGATGACCGAGAAGGAGGGGTTCTCGGTGGTCGCCGCGATGAGGATCACCCAGCCGTTCTCGACGCCGGGGAGGAGCGCATCCTGCTGCGCCTTGGTGAACCGGTGGATCTCGTCGAGGAAGAGGATCGTCGACTGGCCGTAGAGGTCGCGCTGGGTCATCGCCTCCTGCATGACCTCGCGCACGTCGCGCACCCCGGCGGTCACGGCGGACAGCTCGACGAACCGGCGCCCCGACGAGCGGGCGATCGCCTGCGCCAGGGTCGTCTTGCCGGTGCCGGGAGGACCCCACAGAATCACCGACACGGCGGAGCGCGTCGCGGCATCCGGACTCGCCAGCGCCACCAGCGGCGACCCGGGCCGCAGCAGATGCTGCTGACCGGCGACCTCGTCGAGCGACACCGGGCGCATCCGCACCGCGAGCGGGGTCGGTGCCTGGAACAGCGCGGTGGACGACGTCACTCGTCCAGGCTAATCGCGACCCCCGACATCGCGCGTTTGTCCCCCACGACCGGCGACGCTTAGGCTTTGTGCGGCCGATCGAAGGAGGTCCCGTGGCGACGGGAGGCAGCAAGAAGAGCGCGCGCACGGAGAGAGAACGAGCGCGGCTCTACGAGGCGCGCCGCGCACTCCACGAGGCGCAGCTGCGGCGCCGACGCCGCGACAACCTCGTCGCGGGGATCGCCGGCGGCGTGCTGCTGCTCGCGATAGCCGCGGGCCAGGTGGCGTACTACACGGTCGGGCCCGGCGTGCCGACGCCCGAGCCGACGGCGACACCGACCCCGACGTTCACGGCGCCCCTGCTCGACGAGACACCCGCCACAGAGACACCCGCCACAGAGACACCCGCCACAGAGACACCCGCCACCGACACCACACCCGAACCGGATCCGTCCGTCGCCCCCTGATCGCGGTGACGGCATACTAGGCTGTGAGCCGACCGACCCCCATGCGGCAGTGAGCCGCGCCGAGGTGCATCCCGTGACTTCTGCCAGCACTCCCGAACCCGCTGTCTCCGAGCCGTGGGGCCGGGTCGATGACGACGGCACCGTATCCGTCCGCGAGGGCGATCAGTGGCGCGTCGTCGGGCAGTACCCGGACGGCTCGCCCGAAGAGGCGCTCGCCTATTTCGAGCGCAAATACGCCGATCTGGCCGGCGAGGTGACGCTGCTGGAGGTCCGCCACCGTCGCGGGGGCGCGTCATCCGCCGACCTGCGCCGCACCGCCCAGACCGTGAGCGAACGCATTGCCGGAGCGTCGGCCGTGGGCGATCTCGCCGCGCTGCAGGCTCGGGTGGCCGCGTTGACCGACGCTCTGGCCGAGGCGTCCGCCACCGAGGCGCAGGCCGCTCGCGAGGCCGTCGAGGCCGCGGTCGTCGAGCGCACGCAGCTGGTCGAGCAGATGGAGGCGATCGCGGCGCGCGATCCGAAGACGATCCAGTGGAAGCAGACCTCGGCGGAATCGACGGCGCTGTTCGAACGCTGGCAGGCGCATCAGTCCGCAGGTCCTCGCCTCCCCAAGGCCGTCGCGCAGCAGCTGTGGAAGCGATTCCGCGATGCGCGCAGCACCATCGACAAGCATCGCCGCGACTTCTACGCCGAGCTCGACGAGACCCATCGGACGGTCCGCGACGCGAAACAGCGGCTCATCGAACGCGCGGAGGCCCTGCTGAGCAAGGGCGAGGACGGCATCGGCGCCTACCGCGAGCTGCTCGACCAGTGGAAGAGCGCGGGACGGGCCGGTAAGAAGGTCGACGACGCGCTGTGGGACCGATTCAAGGCCGCCGGCGACGCGCTCTACGGCGCGCGCGCCGAGCGCGAGCATGCCGACGCCGAGGCGTCGCGCGAGAAGATCGAGGCCAAGCGCGCGCTGCTCGACCAGGCGGGCACGATCGGGCAGGAGAAGAACACCGCCAAGGCACGGGCGCTCCTGACCGCGATCCAGCGGCAGTGGGACGAGATCGGGCGGATCTTCCCGCGCGAGAAGGAACGCGCCCTCGACGACGAGCTGCGCAAGATCGAGCAGTCCGTACGTACGCGCGAAGACGCCGACTGGAAGCGCAACAACCCCGAGACCAGGGCCCGGCAGAGCGACATGTCCCAGCAGCTGCACGAGGCCATCGAGCGGCTCGAGGCAGAGCTGGCCGCCGCCGAGGAGCGGAAGGATGCCGCAGCCGCAGCCACGGCGCGCGAGGCGCTGCAGGCGCGCAAGGCGTGGCTGAAGGCCCTCGGCGGCTGATCCGAGGACCTCTCCCCAGGCGGTTCTGCACGAACGAGTTCTCCACAAACGCCGTGGACGCGGCATCCGTCGACGCCGAATCCGGCACACTGCCGGAATGCGGCCCTTCCTCTACTTCGCCGGCGACCGGCTCTCCAGTCCCGAGCTCATGGCCGCGTGCCTCGACGGCCATCTCGTGGAGCTCGGCGAGGGGTTCATGCCCGCCGACGCGGTCGAGACGCGCGAGCTGCGGGCCGCGTCGCTGCGAGCGTTGATGACGACCGGCCTCGCCCTTACGCACGCGTCGGCCGCCTGGGTGCACGGGGCGGCCATGAGCGCGCCGCGACGGCACTGCGTGCAGCGCACGAGCGAGCGCCGCGGACTGCACGTCGTCGACGTACGACTGCGCTATCGCGACGGCCGGCTGCCCCCCGAAGACCTCGTCATCGTATCCGGCGTCGCGGTGACCACGCCCGAGCGCACGCTCGCCGACCTCGTGCGCGACGACGTCCTGCACGATCGCACCGGCACAGAGGTCGTCGACGCGCTGATCACGACCTACCCCGCCCTGCCCGCCACGGCGCTCGCGCAGCTGGAGCGTTCCGGTCCGCTGCACCGCAAGCGTGCGGCTCTGGCCTACCTGCGCGAGCGGGCGGCACGGTGCGACCCGAATCGAGGCCCGCCCGCGTCTCAGGACGAGGTCACGCGATAGACGTCGTACACGGCGTCGACGCGGCGGATGGCGTTGAGCACGCGGTCGAGGTGCACGATGTCGCCCATCTCGAAGACGAACCGGCTGAGCGCCAGCCGGTCGCCGGTGGTCGAGACCGATGCGGAGAGGATGTTCACGTGGTGCTCGCTGAGCACCCGCGTGATGTCGCTGAGGAGGCCCGCGCGGTCGAGCGCCTCGACCTGCACTTGCACAAGGAACACGCTCTTGGTCGTGGGCGCCCACTCCACCTCGATGAGCCGCTCCGAGTCGGTCATGAGCGCGCGCACGTTCGTGCAGTCCTTCCGGTGCACCGAGACGCCGCTTCCGCGGGTGACGAAGCCGACGATCTCGTCGCCGGGCACGGGAGTGCAGCACTTGGCGAGCTTGACGAGGATGTCGGATGCCCCCCGCACGAGCACACCGGAGTCGCCGCCGCGCGGCGCACGCGAGCGTCCCACCGGCGGGAGCATGATCGGGCCGGTGGAGGTGTCCTCCTGGGTGCGGACGAGCGCGGTGACCTTCTCGATCACCGATTGGGTCGAGACGTGTCCCTCGCCGATCGCCGCGTACAGCGCCGTGACGTCCTCGTAGCGCAGTTGGTGGGCGACCTCGGTGAACACGTCCTGGCCCATCAGGCGCTGCAGCGGCAGGTTCTGCCGCCGCATGGCACGCGCGATGGCATCCTTGCCCTGCTCGACGGCCTCCTCGCGACGCTCCTTCGTGAACCAGCTGCGGATCTTGCTGCGCGCGCGCGTGCTCTTGACGAACGCGAGCCAGTCCTGGCTGGGCCCGGCGTCGGGGTTCTTCGAGGTGAAGACCTCGACGACCTCGCCCGACTGCAGCTCGGACTCCAGTGGCACGAGGCGACCGTTCACCTTGGCGCCCATCGTGCGGTGCCCGACCTCGGTGTGCACGGCGTAGGCGAAGTCAACCGGCGTCGCACCGGCAGGGAGGCCGATGACGCGCCCCTTGGGGGTGAAGACGTAGACCTCCTTCGCGCCGATCTCGAAGCGCAGCGAGTCGAGGAACTCGCCCGGGTCTGCGGTCTCGGCCTGCCAGTCGGAGATGTGGGCGAGCCAGGCGAGGTCGGCATCGACTGTGCGGTGGTCGGCCTTGCCGCCGTTCATGCGGTCCTTGTACTTCCAGTGCGCCGCCACGCCGTACTCCGCCTGCCGGTGCATCTCGTTGGTGCGGATCTGGATCTCGACCGTGCGACCGCCCGGGCCGATCACGGTCGTGTGCAGGGACTGGTAGAGGTTGAACTTCGGTGTTGCGATGTAGTCCTTGAAGCGGCCCGGCAGCGGCGTCCAACGTGCGTGGATCGCGCCGAGCACGGCGTAGCAGTCGCGCACGGTGTTCACGAGCACGCGGATGCCGATGAGGTCGTAGATGTCGTCGAACTCGCGGCCGCGCACGATCATCTTCTGGTAGACGGAGTACAGCTGCTTGGGCCGGCCGGCCACCTTCCCGCGGATGCGCAGCTCCCTGAGGTCGGCGTCGACGGCCTCGATGACCGACTGCACGTACTGCTCGCGCTGGGGCGTGCGCTGGCGCACGAGGCTCTCGATCTCGGCGTAGAGCTTCGGATGGAGGACTGCGAACGAGAGGTCCTCCAGCTCGTTCTTGATCGCCTGGATGCCGAGGCGGTGGGCCAGCGGAGCGTAGATCTCCAGCGTCTCCCTGGCCTTCTTCGCCGCCTTCTCCGGGGTCTGGAAGCCCCACGTGCGCGCGTTGTGCAGACGGTCGGCGAGTTTGATGAGGAGCACCCGGATGTCCTTCGACATCGCGACGATCATCTTGCGCACGGTCTCGGCCTGCGCGGCATCGCCGTAGGTGACCTTGTCGAGCTTGGTGACCCCGTCGACGAGCATCGCGACCTCGTCGCCGAAATCCGCGGTGAGCGCGTCGAGCGTGTATGCGGTGTCCTCCACGGTGTCGTGCAGCAGCGCCGCGGCGATCGCCCGCGGCCCCAGGCCCAACTCGGCGAGGATCTGCGCCACCGCAACCGGGTGGGTGATGTACGGCTCGCCGCTCAGCCGCTTCTGCGTCGCATGGGCCTCGGCGGCGACCTCGTACGCGTGCTCGACGATCGCGAGGTCTGCGCGGGGGTGATGTGCACGGACGGTGTGCAGCACCTGCTCGATCCCCGCGCGCGGCGTGGAGCGGGAGAAGATGCGTGGGACCAGGCGACGCAGCGACGGAGTCTGGGCCGACGCAGACGCCGTCTCGGTCATCCGTCACCTCCGCCGTGGACTGAACGGGTCAATCCTACGCCCGGCGACTGGCCATCACGCGCCGGCGACCGCGCGCTCGCGAGTCGCGGCCACGTGCGCGTCGCGCGTGGCGATCGCCGGCTCCTTCTCGCGCAGGAAGGCGTACAACGGCGCCGCGACGAACAGCGTGGAGTAGGCGGCCACGATGGTGCCCACGAAGATCGACAGCGAGATGTCGGTGAGGGTCTGCGCACCGAGCCACAGCGCTCCGATGAACAGGATCGCCCCGGTGGGAAGGACTGCCACCACGGTCGTGTTGATCGAGCGCACGAGCGTCTGGTTCACGGCCAGGTTCACCGACTCGCCGAACGTGCGCGTCGACTTCTCGCCGTCCTCGTGGGTGTTCTCTCGGATCTTGTCGAACACGACGGTGGTGTCGTAGAGAGCGTAGGAGAGGATCGTGAGGAACCCGATGACCGCCGCCGGCGAGATCTCGAAGCCGAACAGGGCATACACGCCGATGGTGACCACCAGGACGTCGACGAGGCCGATGATCGCCGCGACCGACATCTTCCAGGTGCGGAAGTAGATCGCGAGGATCACGAAGGTCAGGGCCAGGAAGATCGCAAGGCCCCACAGCGACTGGCGCGTGACGTCCTGCCCCCAGCTGGGGCCGATGAACGACGAGCTGACGTCTTCGGCGGCCACCTGCAAGCGGTCGGCCAGCGCCGCGGAGACCTCGCGGGTCTCGGCATCCGTCATCTGGTCGGTCTGCACCCGGATGCCGTCGTCGCCGATCGTCGTGACCTTCGTCGTGGCGCCCGGGACCACCGACTGGACCGCGGCGGTCGCGGCGGCCTGGTCGGGGCTCTTCACCTCGCTCACCGTGAACTGCGACCCGCCGGTGAACTCGATGGAGAACTGGATCGGGCGGATCAGC
Source organism: Microbacterium sp. (assembly GCF_047605725.1). GTDB lineage: Bacteria > Actinomycetota > Actinomycetes > Actinomycetales > Microbacteriaceae > Microbacterium. The sequence continues at coordinate 13,099 of NZ_JASGFE010000053.1, read as the reverse complement.
GGCACCAGCGCCGAGCCGATCACGAGGATCGCCGCGATGAGGAACCAGAGCTTTCGCCGCCCGACGAACGGGAACGAGGTGCGGCCGCTGTAGAGGTCGTTGCCGAGCTGGTTCATGGAGCGCATCAGTCGTCACCCTCCGTCGTGGCGGCCGCGCGATCGGCGGCGGCGAGCTCCGCCTGTTTGCGCTCGGCGATCGTCTGGCGCCGCTCCGCCTCGCCGCGCGAGCGCCCGGCACGGCGTGCGGCCGAGCCCTTTCCGGTGGCGGCCGCCGCCGGAGCGCGGAACTGCGCGCGCCCGCGGTACACGGCACCGAGCGCGTCGGGGTCGAGACCGGAGAGCGGATGCCCCGACCCGAAGAACCGGGTCCGGGCGAGCAGCTGCAGCACCGGGTGGGTGAACAGAATGAAGATCAGCACGTCGATGACCGTCGTCAGCCCCAGCGTGAACGCGAAGCCCTTCACGGTGGCGTCGGCGAGGATGTAGAGCACGACCGCGGCGAGGATGTTGATCGACTTCGAGATGTAGATCGTGCGCTTGGCCCGGCCCCAACCGTCCTCGACGGCGCCCGTGATGGTCTTGCCGTCGCGCAGCTCGTCGCGGATGCGCTCGAAGTACACGATGAACGAGTCGGCGGTGAACCCGATCGTCACGATGAGACCCGCGACGCCCGCCAGCGACAGGCGGAAGCCCATCCGCCACGCCAAGATGCACAGCGTGAGGTAGGTGAGCACCGCCATCACACCCAGCGACGCGATGATGATGAACCCGAGCGCCCGGTAGACCACGAGCGAGTACAGCGCCACGAGCGCGAGGCCGATGAGCCCGGCGACCAGGCCGATCTGCAGTTGCTGGGAGCCGAGCGTCGCCGAGATCGCTGCGGAGCTGACCACTTCGAAGCTCAGCGGCAGCGCGCCGTACTTGAGCTGGTCGGCGAGGGTCTTGGCGCTCTCCTGCGTGAAGCTCCCGGTGATCGAGGGCTTGCCGTCGAGGATGACGCCGTTCATGCTGGGCGCCGACAGCACGCTGCCGTCGAGCACGAACGCGAACTGGTTCTGCGGCGAGGTCGCCCCATACAGACGCTGGCTGATCTTGCCGAAGGTCTCCGTGCCCGCCTGGTCGAAGGTGAGGGTCACAGCCCACTGGTTGTCGGTCTGCTGCAGCCCGAACGTCGCGTTCGTGATCGACGAGCCGTCCAGCTCCACCGGGCCGAGGATGTACTTGATCGAGCCGTCGGTATCGCACGTGATGAGCGGCTGATCCTTGGGCGCGGTCGCCGGGTCGGTCGGCGGGTCGGCGCAGTCGTAGGAGAGGAACTGCGCCTGCAGGGCCGGCGTCACCCAGTTCAGGTCGCTGCCGTCGGTGGGCGTGGCGGTCGGGGTCGCCTGAAGGCCGGGGTCGGGCGTCGGGTACGGCGTCTCCTCGCCGTCCTCGCCGACGTACGACGTGGCCGGCGCCCCGGTGTAGAGCACGGCGCGCAGCTGAAGCTGCGCGGTGGCCTCGATGCGCTCCCGGGTCTCCTCGTCGGCCTGTCCCGGCACCTGCACCACGATCTGGTTGCCGGCCTGCGTGGCGATGTCCGCCTCGCCGACCCCCGACGCGTCGACGCGCTGGCGCACGATCGTGGCCGCCTGGTCCAGCTGCTCCTGCGTCGGATCGCTGCCGTCGACCGAGTGCGCCTCGAGGATGATCTGCGTACCGCCCTGCAGGTCGAGCGCCAGCTCAGGCGTCCACGAGCTCTTGCCGAACACGTACACCCCGAGCGCATTGATCCCGAACAGCACGGCTGTCACGACCAGCAGGCCCGTGAGGGCCCGCCAGGCATGACGGACAGGAGTGGGAGTGGCCACGGAGGGTCAGCTTTCGTCGGATGTCGCCGGTGCGGCGACTGCTCAGGACTTGTGCGTGTCGTCCCCGTCGGGGATGACATCGTCACCGGGGATCGTCTCGGCCGCCGGCTCGTCGACGGGCGCCTCCTCGACCGGGTCGACGACCCGCAGGAGGGCCTGGCTGTGCACCTCGACCTCGACGCCGGGGGCGAGCTCGACGCGCGCAGGAAGGGACAGGTCGTCGGGGTCGTACTGCACGAGCGTGCCGTAGAGGCCGCCCTGGAGGAGGACCTTGACCCCCGGGACCATCGCGCGCACCTTCGCCGCCTGCTCGGCCTTCGCGCGCTGCATGCGGCGGCGGGAGCTCCAGAACATGAAGCCGATGAGCACGACCATGATGATGAGAAGGCCGTAATCGGCGAAGAACTTCATGGCCGGATTGACCTCGGCGGTCTGCGCGGTAGCAAGAAACATAGGGGCGGATGCACCTTTCGCGGTGGGCGCGCCTGGATGGCGCAGCCTCTGGGAGGGCGCTCAAGCCCTCAAGGATTATAGGTCATCGAGCCGGAGTGCCTCGGGGGCGCGCGGCACGCGCAGATGCGCGTACGCCTCGGCGGTGGCCACCCGTCCGCGGGGCGTGCGGCCGAGAAAGCCGATCCGCACGAGGTAGGGCTCGACGACAGACTCGATCGTATCGGCCTCCTCGCCCACGGCGACCGCCAGGGTGCCCAGGCCCACCGGGCCTCCGCGGAACCGTCGGACGACGGCATCCAGCACCGCACGGTCGAGCCGGTCGAGCCCCAGCTCGTCGACGTCGTAGAGGTCGAGCGCGGCGGCCACCTCGGCCTCGGTGACCCCCTCGGCTGCCGGGTGAGCACCGTGCACGATCGCATAATCGCGCACCCTCCGCAGCAGCCGGTTGGCGATGCGCGGGGTGCCGCGCGAGCGGCGTGCGATCTCGGCGCGGGCCGGCGGCGGCACCACGATGTCGAGCACCGCCGCCGAGCGCGCCACGACGAGCTCGAGCTCCTCAGGCTCGTAGTACTCCAGGTGGGCCGTGAAGCCGAAGCGGTCGCGCAGCGGATTGGGCAGCAGGCCCGAGCGGGTCGTGGCGCCCACGAGCGTGAACGGCGCGAGGTCGAGCGGGATGCTCGTGGCCCCCGCGCCCTTTCCGACCATGATGTCGATGCGGAAGTCCTCCATCGCGAGATAGAGCATCTCCTCCGCGGCGCGCGCCATGCGGTGGATCTCGTCGATGAAGAGCACCTCGCCGGGCACCAGGCTCGACAGCAGCGCGGCCAGATCTCCGGCGTGCTGGATCGCCGGGCCGCTGGACAGGCGCAGCGGGCGGCCGCTGTCGTGCGCGACGATCATCGCGAGCGTCGTCTTGCCCAGACCCGGGGGGCCCGCCATGAGGATGTGGTCGGGCGGCCGCTGCTGGATGCGCGCCGCGTCGATCAGGAGCTGCAGCTGGCCGCGCACCTTCTGCTGACCGATGAACTCGGCCAGTGACGAGGGCCGCAGCGCCCCCTCCACCGCGAGCTCGGCCTCGTCCTCCGCCCCGTCGTGCAGGTCAGCCATGCGCCGAGTCCGTCCGTGCCGGACCGAGGTGGGCGAGCGCGAGCTTCAGCAGCGCGGGAACCGTCGCACCCGCGGGCGCCTCGCCGGAGGTGGCCGCGACCGCGTCGAGCGCGACGCGCTCGCTCCAGCCGAGTCCCACGAGCGCGGCCACGACCTGACCCGCGACGGCGGGTGCCCCCGTGCCGGCGGTCGCCGGCGTGGCACGGCCCGACGGTCGGAGCTTTCCGGCAAGTTGCACGACGATGAGCTTCGCGGTCTTCGGTCCGATCCCCGAGACGCGCCGGAACGGCGCGTCGTCCTCGGCGGCCACGGCATCCGCAACCTGATCGACGGTCAGCGTGGACAGCACCCCCAGCGCCGACTTCGGTCCCACTCCCGCGACGCTCAGCAGCTGGGTGAACACGACCAACTCGTCGCGGGAGTCGAAGCCGTAGAGCGAGAACGCGTCCTCGCGGACCACGAGATGGGTGTGCAGCACGATCTCGTCGCCGACGTGGAATTCGCGCGCCAGCTGCGGGGTGACCGCCACGGCGTAACCGACGCCGCCGACGTCCACCACGAGGCCGTCGTCATTCAGGTGCAGCACGCGTCCGCGCAGGGAGGAGATCATGCCCCGAGCCTACCCGCGGCTTCGGACGTTTGTTCGAGCGACACGCGAGCGACGCTCGGCATCCGTCCAGGCGCGCTGCGCGGGGGTGAGCGGCGCGGTCTGCCCCGCCGTCGGCGCTCCGCCACGCCACGCGTGGCACAGCGCGAGCGCCAGAGCGTCGGCGGCATCCGCCGGCTGGGGCAGGGCGTCAAGGCGCAGCACCCGGGCGACCATGGTCTGCACCTGGAGCTTGTCCGCCGAGCCGTAGCCGGTGATGGCGGCCTTGACCTCCGTGGGGGTGTGCGTGGCGGCCGGGATGCCGTGCTCGGCCGCAAGCAGCAGCGCGATGCCGCTGGTCTGCGCCGTGCCCATCACGGAATGGCGGTTGTGCTGGGCGAACACCCGCTCCACGGCCAGCACGTCGGGAGCGTGCTCCTCGAGCACCGCCCGGAGCCCGGCAGCGATCACCGCGAGCCGGCGCTCGATCGGAAGGCCCGTGTCGGAGCGCACGACGCCGACGTGCACGAGACGCGCCGAACGGTCGCGCGCGACGTCGACGACGCCGATGCCGCAGCGGGTCAGTCCCGGATCGACGCCGAGCACACGAAGGCGAGCGGATGCCACTCCCCCACGCTAGGCGGAGTACGAGGCATCCGCGTCTCGACGCGCTGCACTCACGCGACGACCGCCGACGTCGGGCCCGTCAGTCGTCGTTCTCGAGCTCGGCCTGCACCTCGGCGGACAGGTCGAAGTTGCTGAACACGTTCTGCACGTCGTCGCTGTCCTCCAGGGCGTCGACGAGACGGAAGACCTTGCGGGCGGTGTCGGCGTCGACGTGCACCTTCAGCGTCGGAACGAACTCCACGTCGGCGGACTCGTAGTCAAGGCCCGCCTCCTGCAGCGCCGAGCGGACGGCGACGAGGTCGGAGGCCTCGGTGATGACCTCGAAGCCCTGCGCATGCGGCTCGACCTCCTCGGCACCGGCTTCCAGGGCCGCCATCATGACGTCGTCCTCGGTGGTGCCCTCGCCGGAGACGACGATGACGCCCTTGCGGTGGAAGTTGTACGACACCGAGCCGGGGTCGGCCAGCGATCCGCCGTTGCGGGTCAGTGCCGTGCGCACCTCCGCGGCGGCGCGGTTCTTGTTGTCGGTGAGGCACTCGATGAGCAGGGCCACGCCGCTCGGACCGTAGCCCTCGTACATGATCGTCTGGTACTCGACCGACTCGCCGGAGATGCCCGCGCCGCGCTTGATCGCGCGGTCGATGTTGTCGTTCGGGACCGAGGTCTTCTTCGCCTTCTGCACGGCGTCGTACAGCGTGGGGTTGCCGGTGAGGTCGGCGCCGCCGAGCTTGGCGGCGACCTCGATGTTCTTGATGAGCTTGGCGAACGACTTGGCACGGCGCGCGTCGATGACCGCCTTCTTGTGCTTGGTCGTCGCCCACTTGGAATGCCCTGACATGCGCTTCCCTTCCGGCGGGGACAGCCGATCGGCCCCGCAGCTGACAGTTCTCGGGCCATGCCCGTGCACCGTCGATTGTAGGGTCCATTCATCGCCTCCGCCCCACCGGGCCGCCGCCTCGACCCCGCGGTGGAGCACCCACGCCCCGCGTCGACTCACTGCCTTGGCTCGCGACTCAGCGCCCAAACCCCAGTCACTGCCCCAGCATCCGAGTCACTCCCCTAATGCCGAGTAACTGCGCTGCGGGGCAGTGAGTCGCTGCGGGAGCAGTGACTCGCGAGCCTGTGCCGTGACTCGGGGGTCAGGAGGGCCCAGGACTCCGCACGCCGTTGTATCAGCACGGTCCCGGGGCGACACTTTGTCGTATGGATGAAAGAGCGACGGCGCTCGATGCCGCCCGCGCTGCGGCCCGTACCTTCTTCGACTCCCTCGACGACCGCCCGGTGTGGCCGCGCGCGACGCTCGACGACATGGTCGCGCAGTTCGGTGGGCCGCTTCCCGACGCGGGGACGGATGCCGCGGAGCTCGTCGCCGACCTCGCCCGCCGCGCCGACCCCGGCCTCGTCGCCATCCCGGGCGGGCGGTTCTTCGGGTTCGTGATCGGCGGCACGCTGCCCGCTGCGCTCGCGACGGACTGGCTGGTGTCGGCGTGGGACCAGAACTCCGGGTCGAGCAGCATGACGACCGCCACGGTAGCCCTGGAACGCGTCGCGGGACAGTGGGTGTGCGAGCTGCTCGGGCTCCCGGCATCCGCCTCGGTCGGCTTCGTCACCGGCGCGCAGATGTCGAACTACGTCTGCCTCGCCACCGCGCAGCACGCCGTGCTGCGCCGCGCCGGATGGGACCTCACGCGCCAGGGGCTGCGCGGGGCGCCGCCGGTGCGGCTCGTGGTCGGCGCCCACCGGCACGGCTCGATCGACCGCGCCGCGCGCTTCGCCGGCATCGGCGCCGACGAGCTCATCGTGGTGGCCGCCGACGGCGAGGGCCGCATGATCCCGGCGGCTCTGGCCGAGGCGCTCGGCGAGCCCGACGGCACGCCGACGATCGTGTGCCTGCAGGCCGGCGAGGTGCACACCGGCGCGTTCGATCCCATCGAAGAGCTGGTCGCGATCGCCAGGCGCCACGGCGCCTGGGTGCACGTCGACGGAGCCTTCGGGCTGTGGGCCGCGGCATCCCCCTCCCTGCGCCACCTGACGGCCGGTGTCGGCGACGCGGACTCGTGGACGACCGACGCGCACAAGACGCTCAACGTCCCGTACGACTGCGGCATGCCGATCGTGCGCGACCCGGCAGACTCGATCGCGATGTTCCGCACCGGCGGTGACTACCTCATGTACACGGGTCTCGACCCGTGGGACGTCACGCCGGAACTGTCGCGACGCGCGCGGGGCGTGCCGACATGGGCGGCGCTGCGGGCGCTCGGCCGATCGGGGGTGCGGGACCTGGTCGATCGGCTCCACGCCAATGCCCACCGGCTCGAAGCCGGGCTCCGCGACGTGCCCGGTATCACGGTCGTCAACGAGGTCGCCTACACGCAGGTGATGCTGCGCCTCGACGACGACGAGGCGACGCGGGCGCTGGGCTCGGCGATCCTCGCCGACGGCACCGCCGCGCTCACCGGCGCCGAGTGGAGCGGGCGGGCCGTGCTGCGCTGCTCGATGTCGTCCTGGGCGACGACCCCGGACGACATCGACCGCACCGTGGCGGCGATCGCCCGGCTCGCCGCCGGGGTCAGCTCGCGCGCCTGACCCGGGCACACAGACGCGGTTTCGTGCTGTCGCAGGCCTCGCACGCCCACGACATGCACAGGTCTCGCCCAGATTCTGTCCCGCTTACAGGGCCGTTGACGTCAACACGCGGGTTTCGCGTCAGGAACGCGCGGTTCGCCCTGTCAGCGGGACGCGTCCGCGACGTGAGCGGCGCTCGCGCGCCCCGGCCGACGCATGCGCACGCGCACGACCCCCGCGACGGCGGCGACGATGAGCAGGCCGACGACCGCCAGGATGGCCGAGCGCAGCCCGTAGTGCTCGCCGAGGAAGCCGAGCACAGGCGGGCCGACGAGGTAGGCGAGGTAGCCGGCCGTGGCGACCGCGCCCACGCGCTCGGCGGGACGATCGGCGTCGTCGCCGGCGACGGAGATCGCCACCGGGAACCCGAGCGAGGCGCCGAGTCCCCACAGTGCGGTCCCCGCGACGACCACCGCAGGATGGTCGACGAGCGCGACCAGCGCGATGCCGGCCGCGGACAGCACGACGCTGGTCAGCAGCGCGCCCTGTTTCCCGACCCGTGCGATCAGCAGGTGACCTGAGAAGCGCCCGATCGTCATGACGGCGGCGAAGGCGGCGTAGAACGCGGAGCCCAGTGCCTCGGAAAGTCCCAGCCCGTCCACCATGATCAGCGGCAGCCAGTCGCCGGCCGCGCCCTCCGCCAGGGCGAGCGCGAGCAGCACGACCCCGAGCAGCAGCAGCGCGGGATCGCGCCACACACTGGCCCGTCGATCTGCGGACTCCGTGGCGCGCGCGGGTACGACCGCGGTTCTGCCCACCCCCGCGACGAGTCCGCGCGAGCCCCACAGCACGACAGCGGTCATGAGCAGCGCACATCCCAGGAGGTGCCACACCACCGGCACGTGCATGGCCGTGAAGACGATGCCGAGGACCGCGCCGACGAGCGTGCCCAGGCTGAAGCATCCGTGGAGGGCAGGCAGGACCGACCGGCTCAGGCGCTTCTCGACCTCGGCGCCGTCCACGTTCAGTGCGACCTCCGCGACGCCGCAGCCGAGCCCGAACAGCATGAGCCCCACGAGCACGCCGGCGGCGAGCCCGAGCCCGGCGGCCACGCCGGTGACGGCGACGCCGGCGGCCACGACCCAGCCGCCGAGCAGGATGATCGGGCGCGACCCCGCTCGCCGCAGCAGCGGCTCGGAGGAGAGCACGCCCGCCATCGCCCCGATCGAGGCGCCCAACAGCAGGAGACCCATCTGCGCCGTCGAGGCCTCCACGGCATCCCGGATCGCCGGGGTGCGCGTCACCCACGCGGCCATGCCCAGCCCCGCGCTGAACATGAACGCGAACAGCGACAGCCGCCAGCGGCGGATCTCAGGATTCGTCACACGTACGATCGTATGCGGATGTCCGGCCGCATCCCGGGCTCGCCCGCACAGAGCGCCCGCTCCGACCGAGCAGTGGCTTCGCGCGGCAGGGCTGAGCGGTCGGTCGCGAAGCAGCAGACGAGTTATCGCGCCCGCACAGAGGCTGTTCTGCCCCGACCGACCTTCCAGCACGAGCTTTGCCCGATTCAGCCTTGGTGCGGGCCGCATTCTCCAGCCAAGCGGCCCGACCGGCTGCCGCTGCGCGCGCACCGCGATCAGTGCGCACCCGATGACGGCCGCCTCTTCTCACTGGCTGCGAGCGGTGCCCGCCCCGACGACGGGTGGGAGGATGGACGGGTGAAGATCCTCTCCATCCAGTCCGCCGTCGCCTACGGCCACGTCGGCAACTCCGCCGCCGTCTTCCCGCTGCAGCGCATCGGCGTCGAGGTGCTGCCCGTCTACACCGTGAACTTCTCGAACCACACCGGGTATGGCGCCTGGCGAGGCCCGCTCATCTCCCCCGCCGACGTGAGCGACGTGATCACGGGCATCGAGGAGCGCGGCGTCTTCCCGCAGCTCGACGTCGTCCTCTCCGGCTACCAGGGCTCGGAGGGCATCGCCGACGTCATCCTCGATGCCGTCGCTCGAGTGAAGTCCGCGAATCCGGATGCCGTCTACGCGTGCGACCCGGTGATGGGGAACGCGAAGAGCGGATGCTTCGTGGCACCGGCCATCCCGATCCTGCTGCGCGAGCGCGTGGTGCCCGCCGCCGACCTCATCACGCCGAACCAGTTCGAGCTGGGCTACCTCACCGGCACCGAGCCCCACACGCTCGAGGAGACCCTCGCCGCCGTGGACCTCGTCCGCGCGACCGGCCCGAGCACCGTGCTCGTGACGAGCGTGGAGCGCCCCGACCGCGCGCCCGAGACCATCGAGATGCTCGCGGTCACCGGCGACGGCGCGTGGATCGTGCAGACCCCGCACATCCCGATGAAGGCGAACGGTTCGGGGGATGTCACCGCCGCACTGTTCACGGCGCACTACCGTGCCACCGGCGATGCCGCCGATGCGCTCGCCCGCACGACCTCGAGCGTGTACGACCTGCTGCAGCGCACGTACTCCTCCGGCGAGCGCGAGCTGCAGCTCGTAGAGGCGCAGGAGGCATATGCCCATCCGCGCATGCAGTTCGAGGCACGCCAGGTCCGCTGAGATCAGGCGGGCCAGGCGTCGGCGACGGTGCGGCGCACCTCGCCGAGCAGCTGCGGCAGGGCCTTCGTCTTCGCGATGATCGGGAAGAAGTTCGCGTCACTCGTCCACCGCGGCACGACGTGCTGGTGCAGGTGCGCGTCGACCCCGGCGCCGGCCACGACGCCCTGGTTCATGCCGATGTTGAAGCCGTCGCAGCGCGACACCGTACGCAGCACCCGCATCGCCTGCTGGGTGAGCGCGCCGATCTCGGCGACCTCCTCGACGGCCGCCTCGTCGTAGGTGGGGATGTGCCGGTACGGGCAGACCAGCAGGTGCCCGGAGTTGTAGGGGAAGAGGTTCAGGAGCACATACGCGGTGGCGCCGCGGTGCACGATGAGACCCTCCTCGTCCGAGAGCTCCGGCGCCGTGCAGAACGGGCACACATCGCGCAGCGGCTCGGGACCGGCCTGGATGTACGCCATCCGATGCGGGGTCCACAGCCGCTGGAACTCATCGGGCACGCCGGCGAAGGTCGCGGCATCCCGCGCCGCAATGTGCGGCTCCTCGATCACCTCAGGTCCTCGGCGGTGTCCACGACGGCCTTGTCGGCGATCGCACGGACGATGCGCGAGATCGCCTCGTCGACCGGGATGCCGTTGGTCTGCGACCCGTCGCGGAATCGGAACGACACGGTGCCTGCGGAGCGGTCCTGCTCTCCCGCGATGAGCTGCAGCGGCACCTTCTGGGTCGTGTGCGTGCGGATCTTCTTCTGCATGCGGTCGGCGGAATGGTCCACCTCGGCGCGCACGCCCTCCGCGCGCAGCCGCGCGACGATGTCGTCGAGGTAGTCGGCGTACTCCTCGGCGACGGGGATGCCGACGACCTGCATCGGCGACAGCCAGACCGGGAAGGCACCCGCATAGTGCTCGAGCAGGATCGCGAAGAAGCGCTCGGCGGAGCCGAACAGGGCCCGGTGGATCATCACGGGGCGGTGCCGCTCGCCATCGGGTCCGGTGTACTCCAGGCCGAAGCGCTCGGGCAGGTTGAAGTCGATCTGCACCGTGGACAGCTGCCAGGTGCGGCCGAGTGCATCCTTCGTCTTCAGGTCGATCTTCGGCCCGTAGAAGGCCGCCTCGCCCTCTACCTCGGTCAGCTTCAGCCCCGATGCCTGCGCGACGCGACGCAGCGACTCGGTCGCCGACGCCCAGTGCTCCTCGTCGCCGATCCACTTCTCCTTCTCGTCATCGCGCATCGACAGCTCGAGCTCGAACTCGGTCAGTCCGAAGTCGCGCAGCATCGACAGGACGAAGTCGAGCACCTCGCCCGCCTCGTGCTCGAGCTGTTCGGGCGTGACGAACAGGTGGGAGTCGTCCTGCGTGAACCCGCGCACGCGGGTGAGGCCGTGCAGCGCGCCGGAGAGCTCGTAGCGGTAGACGGTGCCGTTCTCGTACAGCCGCATCGGCAGGTCGCGGTAGCTGCGACCGCGCTCCTTGTAGATGAGGATGTGCATGGGGCAGTTCATGGGCTTGAGGTAGTAGTCCACGCCCTGCTTGGTGACGTTGCCCTCGTCGTCGCGCTCCTCGTCGAGGTGGATGGGCGGGAACATGCCCTCCTTGTAGGTGACGAGGTGGTTCGACTGCACGAAGAGGTCGCGCTTGGTGATGTGCGGCGTGTACACGTAGGTGTAGCCGCCCTCGCGGTGGCGTGCGAGTGCGTGCTGCTCCATCTCCTGCCGGATGATGCCGCCCTTGGGATGCCACACCGACAGGCCCGAGCCGATCTCGTCCGGGAAGCTGAACAGGTCGAGTTCGCGGCCGAGCTTGCGGTGGTCCCGCTTGGCGGCCTCCTCAAGCCGGTGCTGGTAGGCGCGCAGCTCGTCCTTGGTCGGCCATGCCGTGCCGTAGATGCGCTGGAGCTGCGGGTTCTTCTCGCTGCCGCGCCAGTATGCGCCCGCCACGCGGGTCAGGTCCCAGCCGTTCCCGACCAGGCGCGTCGAGGGCACATGCGGTCCGCGGCAGAGGTCCTTCCACGCGGTCGAGCCGTCACGGGCGACGTTGTCGTAGATCGTGAGCTCGCCCGCTCCCACCTCGACCGAGGCGCCCTCGGTCTTGTCCGCGCCGCCGCCTTTAAGGCCGATCAGCTCGAGCTTGAACGGCTCGTCGGCGAGCTCGGCACGCGCCTGCTCGTCGGTCACGACGCGACGGACGAAGCGCTGGCCCTCGCGGACGATGCGCTCCATCTCCTTCTTGATCGCCTTGAGGTCGTCGGGAGTGAAGGGCTCGTCGACGCCGAAGTCGTAGTAGAAGCCGTCGACGATCGGCGGGCCGATCCCGAGGTTGGCCTGCGGACGCACGCGCTGCACCGCCTGGGCGAGCACGTGCGCCGTGGAGTGACGCAGGATCGCGAGGCCGTCGGGGCTGTCGACGTGCACCGGCGCGACGGCATCCGTCTGCGTGACCGTCGTGGCGAGGTCCTTAAGCTCGCCGTTGACGCGCAGGGCGATCACGGAGCGGTCGGGGAACAGCGCGAAGCCGTCCGCGGGAAGCGGCACGGCCGACGGGGCAAGGTCAGACAAGGCGGACTCTCCTGGGGGAACGATCCCTCCAGGCTACCGGTCCGGCCGGGCGCCTCCGGATCAGAAGGTGCAGAGCGAGGCGAGCTTCTTCCCCGCGGACTGCATGCCTTCGGTCGCCTGCTGCATCTCGGCGGCCTTGCCGGTAAGCACGGTCAGATCCCCGTCGGCGACGCCGTCGAAGACCCCGGCGAACTCGCCCACCGCGACGCCGAAGTCGTCGAGGGCGCTCTTCACGTCGGCGTCGGTGATCTTGTCAGCGGTCTCTCCGAGCTTCCGCTCGAGCGCGGTGATCGACTCGACGACCGTGCTGTAGTCGCCGCTGCTGGCCTCGGCCAGTGTCGCGCTGATCTCGTCCTGAAGCTCGGGGAGAGCGGTCTGCGCGACCTCGCACGCGTCGGCGGTGGATTGCGCCGTCGCGGACGGCGTGGTCTCCGCGGCGGACGCGGCGCAGCCGGTGAGGGATGCCGCGCCGAGACCTGAGACGAGGAGGAGGGCGGTGAGGGGCTTGCGCATGGGTGTTCCTTGGTTCGGGCGTCAGGGACGGTGAGGACGACGCGGGCCGCCCCAGGAGCGTAACCGGCGGTCCTCTGCATCGGCTGGGTGCCGCCATGGCAAGGGGCCACGAACAGCGGACAATCGCGCGTACTTCGGAGGATTCGGGCGAAATCCTCCGAAGTACGCGCGAAACTCCGGAGTTCGTGAGTGGTCCCGGGCCGACAGGCGGGCTTGTGTGGTGGGCGATACTGGGATCGAACCAGTGACCTCTTCCGTGTCAGGGAAGCGCG
>NZ_JASGFE010000052.1:0-23194 GCF_047605725.1 Microbacterium sp. | reverse complement strand
GCGCACGACTCATAATCGTGAGGTCGCGGGTTCAAGCCCCGCTCCTGCTACCAAGATCCATCCCGCGCCGTCGCTGTGCTGTGACGGCATCCGCCGTGCTGTGGCCCGTTTCGGTTGCGAGAGTGCATTGGTGCACCGAGACTGCGTGCTGGGCGTGCGGTCTCGGTGCACCGTTGGAGTCTCGCGGGGTTGGGGTGCGGGGTGCGAGGCGCGGGGATGGGGCTGTGGGTGGTGCGTTAGAGGAGGGCGAGGCTGGTGGCGCGCCAGCGTCCGTCCCAGCCTTCGAGGCGGATGGCGAGGGCGCGGGTGCGGGTGGGGCCTGCGGTGACGACGACGGATTCGATGATGCCGTCGGCGGGGGAGCAGGTGCGGATGCGGAGGACTTTGTGTGCGGGGCGGGCGGCGGCGATGCCGCGGGCGCTGCGGGCTCGTGCGGCGAGGTTCGCGCGGGTGAGGACGACGTGGAACGCGTCTTCGCTGAACCAGCGTGCGAGCTGGTCGGGTTCTCGGACGCCGGCGAGGACTTCGAGCACGCCGCGGGTGAGGTTCTCCAGGAGCGGTTCGGGTTCGGGGAGGTCGCGGGTGGAGGTGCGTTGCGGGGCGAAGTACTCGGCGAGCTCGAGGGCGGCGCCGGTCTGCGGGGTGGGCGCATCGGTCAAGGGTGGAGGGATCATGCGAGCGGCCTCCTCGGGTGGGGCGGACGATGACGACTGCGGGATGGCGTCAGTAGAGCACACCGGCACAGGTGCGTGTATGAGAATCCTCCAACCTGTGGATAACTCGTCCAGCCGGTACCGGGCTGTGCCGATTGTGCGCACGCTGGTCACTCGGGACTCGACGACAGTATCGACGCGCATCCGCCGTGCTGTGGCCCCTTTCGGTTGCGAGAGTGCATTGGTGCACCGAGACTGCGTGCTGGGCGTGCAGTCTCGGTGCACCGTTGGAGTCTCGCGGGGTTGGGGTGCGGGGTGCGAGGCGCGGGGATGGGGCTGTGGGTGGTGCGTTAGAGGAGGGCGAGGCTGGTGGCGCGCCAGCGTCCGTCCCAGCCTTCGAGGCGGATGGCGAGGGCGCGGGTGCGGGTGGGGCCTGCGGTGACGACGACGGATTCGATGATGCCGTCGGCGGGGGAGCAGGTGCGGATGCGGAGGACTTTGTGTGCGGGGCGGGCGGCGGCGATGCCGCGGGCGCTGCGGGCTCGTGCGGCGAGGTTCGCGCGGGTGAGGACGACGTGGAACGCGTCTTCGCTGAACCAGCGTGCGAGCTGGTCGGGTTCTCGGACGCCGGCGAGGACTTCGAGCACGCCGCGGGTGAGGTTCTCCAGGAGCGGTTCGGGTTCGGGGAGGTCGCGGGTGGAGGTGCGTTGCGGGGCGAAGTACTCGGCGAGCTCGAGGGCGGCGCCGGTCTGCGGGGTGGGCGCATCGGTCAAGGGTGGAGGGATCATGCGAGCGGCCTCCTCGGGTGGGGCGGACGATGACGACTGCGGGATGGCGTCAGTAGAGCACACCGGCACAGGTGCGTGTATGAGAATCCTCCAACCTGTGGATAACTCCTCCAGCCGGCACCGGGCGGCGCCTGAGGCTGCGCAGTGGCGCGGAGATCCCTGGTCCCAGCTGAATTCGGATAGATGCCGGATGGGGAATATATCTGATGTCGGGCGAGGCGGGCGGCTCCCGCACGTCTGGGTCGGCGCGAATTGTCGCGTTCGCCGTCAGCGGCGGCAGAACGCGACAAGTGACGGATGCCGCCGCGCATTCGCTTGGCGCACTCTGTCGCCGGGACTTCTCTGCGCGACCAGACGCGCCAACGGCGCCAACGCAGCACACGAACAGTCGGTTACGGTGCGGATACAAGATGGCGACGCGCGGCGCAATGTGTTAGCGGAATCTCCCAGTGAACGCGAAGATACCGTGGTACCGGCATCCGGGGGGATGCCATCCAAGCCTCAAGAAGGAGACCCCATGTCCGATCCCAAGCCCGATTCGCCCATCCCGGCGACCCCGCTCGACCATACCCCGGTCGCCCCGTCGACGGCGGCGACGCTCGTCGCCGAGGGCTTCGGCACGTTCCTGCTGGTCCTCGGCGTCATCAGCACCGCGCTGTTCGCCGCGGACTTCGGCGCCAGCGACAAGGGCACCTCGCTCGGCGTCGGCTTCGTGGGCGTATCGCTGGCCGTGGGCCTGACGGTCGTGGCGGGCGCATACGCGTTCGGCCCGATCTCGGGCGGCCACTTCAACCCCGCGGTCACCGTGGGGCTGGCCGCAGCCGGCCGCTTCCCGTGGAGCGGCGTGCTCGGCTACATCGTCGCGCAGGTCGTCGGCGGGCTCGTGGCCACCTCGCTCATCGTCCTGATCGGCCTCTACGGCCCGGACGGCTGGCTCGGTGCCGCCCAGGAGGGCGGCTTCGCCAGCAACGGCTTCGACGCCGGCTCTCCCGGCGGCTTCGGCATCGGCGGCGCGATCGTGGTCGAGACGCTCTTCACGGCCCTGTTCGTGATCGTGATCCTCGGCGTCACGCACTCCCGCCGCGGCAACCCGGCCTTCGCCGGCCTCGTGATCGGCCTCACGCTGACGCTCATCCACCTCGCGACGATCCCGGTGGACAACACGTCGGTCAACCCGGCCCGTTCCATCGCGACGGCCGTCTACGGCGGCGCGCTGCCGCTGGGCCAGCTGTGGGTGTTCATCGTGTTCCCGATCGTGGGCGCGCTGATCGCCGGCTACTCGTACCGCGCACTGTTCGACGGCACGAAGGCCTAGCCCGCCCGCGTGGCAGGAAGCCCGGCGGTCCACGGACCGCCGGGCTTCCTGCGTGAGCGGCCGACGGCACCTTCGCCGACCCGATGTCGGAGGCCCGGCGCTACGATGGACCGTTCCTTCGCCGACTCGGAGACGACATGCTCGGAAGACTCCTGGTCCGATACCTTCGGACCTACCGCTGGCCCCTGGCCGGCGTGCTGGTGTTCCAGTTCGCCTCGGCGCTGGCCTCGCTGTATCTCCCGCGGCTGAACGCCGACATCATCGACCAGGGCGTCGCGCGCGGCGACACCGGCTACATCTGGACCCACGGCGCGTTCATGCTCATGATCGCGCTCGGCCAGATCGTGGCATCCGTCGTCGCGACCTACTTCGCCGCCCGCGCCGCGATGGGAGCGGGGCGCGACATCCGCCGCGATGTCTTCGAGAAGGTCAGCGGCTTCTCCGAGCGCGAGGTCGCGCACTTCGGCCCCGGCACGCTCATCACACGCAACACGAACGACGTGCAGCAGGTGCAGATGCTCGCGATGATGGGCGCCACCATGCTCGTCACCGCGCCGCTGCTGGCGATCGGCGGCATCATCATGGCGCTGCAGCAGGATGTGGGGCTCAGCTGGCTCATCGCCGTCGCCGTCCCCGTGCTGCTCCTGATCGGCGGGGTCATCATCAGTCGTATGGTGCCGCTGTTCCGCCGCTACCAGCACAAGCTCGACACCGTGAACCGCATCATGCGCGAGCAGCTCACCGGGGTGCGGGTCGTGCGCGCGTTCGTGCGCGAGCGCATCGAGGAGGAGCGCTTCCGCTCCGCCAACACCGACATCATGGTGATCGGCCGCAAGGTCGGGTCGCTGTTCGTCGTCCTGTTCCCGCTCGCGATGCTCGTCCTCAACGTCACCGTCGTGGGCGTCATCTGGTTCGGCGGCATCGAGGTGGATGCCGGGAACGTGCAGCTCGGCACGCTCTTCGCCTTCATGCAGTACGTCGGTCAGATCCTCATGGGGGTGCTTATGGCGACCTTCATGACGATCATGATCCCGCGCGCGGCCGTCTCCGCCGACCGGATCGGCGAGGTGCTCGACAGCTCCGACGCGCTGACCCAGCCGGCCGACGCGGTGCGCACGTTTCCGACCCCGGGCTCGCTGGAGCTGGAGGACGTGTCGTTCACGTACCCGGGCGCCGACGCGCCGGTACTGCGGGGGATCTCCTTCCACGCCGCACCCGGCGAGACCGTCGCGATCGTCGGATCGACCGGTGCGGGAAAGACGACGCTCGTCGGCCTCATCCCGCGGCTGTTCGACGTGACCTCGGGCACCGTCCGCGTCTCGGGCGTCGACGTGCGGCGGGCCGATCTGCAGCAGCTGTGGCGGGGGATCGGCTACGTGCCGCAGCGGCCGTTCCTGTTCACCGGCACCGTGGCGTCCAATCTCCGGTTCGGCCGCGAGGAGGCGACCGACGAGGAGCTGTGGCATGCGCTGGAGATCGCGCAGGGCCGCGACTTCGTCGCCGAGATGGAGGGAGGGCTCGGTGCGCGAATCTCGCAGGGCGGCACGAACGTCTCCGGCGGGCAGCGTCAACGCCTGTCGATCGCGCGCGCGATCGTGCACCGGCCCGACATCCTCGTGTTCGACGACTCGTTCTCTGCGCTCGACCTGTCCACCGACGCGCGGCTGCGGCAGGCGCTGTGGCGAGAGTTGCCGGAGGTGACCAAGATCGTGGTCGCCCAGCGCGTCTCCACGATCACGGATGCCGACCGCATCGTCGTGCTCGACGAGGGCCGCATGGTCGGGCTCGGCACCCACGCAGAGCTGCTGGCGGGCAACGACACCTACCGCGAGATCGTCGAGTCGCAGCTGGGGGTGGAGGCATGAGTCGCAAGACGCCGCAGACCGCCGAGCTCAGCGAGGACGAGAGGCTCGAGCTCGAGCTCGCCGAGCAGGCGCGCCTGAGCTCGGGCGACTGGGACAGCGTCGCGCCGGGGAAGGCGGCGGACTTCGGCAAGAGCTTCCTGCGCATGGTGGGCCTGCTCGGCCCGTACAAGTGGGCGTTCGCCTTCGTGTCGCTGCTGGGCGCGATCGGGGTCGTGCTCGCCGTGATCGCTCCGAAGGTGCTCGGCGAGGCGACCAACCTCATCTTCGAGGGCTTCGTCTCCTCGGCGCTGGGCGAGCAGTTCCCGCCCGGGGCGACGCAGGAGCAGGTGGTCGAGGCGCTCCGCGCCGTCGGACAGGACGACCTCGCCGGCATGATCTCGGCGATGCAGGACTTCCAGGTCGGCGCCGGGATCGACTTCGAGCGGCTGCGCTGGGTCATCGTCGGCGTGCTCGCGATCTACGTGGCCTCAGCCCTGCTCACCTGGATTCAGGGCTACGTCATCAACGTCATCATGGTGCGCACGATGTGGCGGCTGCGCGAACAGGTGGAGGCCAAGCTCAACAGGCTGCCGCTGTCGTACTTCGACCGGGTGCAGCGCGGCGAGCTCATCTCTCGAGTGACCAACGACATCGACAACATCACCCAGACGATGCAGCAGTCGCTCTCCGGGGCGCTCACCTCGGTGCTCACGGTGGTCGGCGTGCTCGTCATGATGTTCTCCATCTCGTGGCAGCTGGCTCTCGTCGCGCTCGTGGCGCTGCCCCTCATGGCCGTGATCTTCGGTGTCATCGGCCCGCGCTCGCAGAAGGCCTTCAGCGTGCAGTGGCGCAAGGTCGGGCGGCTCAACGCGCGTGTCGAGGAGTCGTTCTCCGGCCATGCCCTGGTGCGCGTGTTCGGGCGCGAGGAGGACTCACGCGCGAGGTTCCAGGAGGAGAACGAGGAGCTCTACCGGGCTTCTTTCACGGCCCAGTTCCTCTCCGGCATCATCATGCCCGGCATGATGTTCGTGGGGAGTCTGACCTACGTGGGCATCGCGGTGCTCGGCGGGCTCATGGTGGCATCCGGTCACCTGCGCCTGGGCGACGTGCAGGCCTTCATCCAGTACTCGCAGCAGTTCACGCAGCCGCTGTCGGAGCTGGGCGGCATGGCAGCGGTCGTGCAGTCGGGCACCGCCTCCGCTGAGCGCGTGTTCGCCCTGCTCGACGAGGAGGAGCAGGAGCCCGACGCGGACGACGCGCCCGCGCTGGTCGACGGGGCGGGGGTGATCGAGTTCGAGCACGTGCGCTTCTCGTACTCGCCCGACCAGCCGCTCATCCGCGACCTGTCCTTCCGCGTCGAACCGGGCCAGACCGTGGCGATCGTCGGCCCCACCGGGGCCGGAAAGACCACGCTCGTGAATCTGCTGATGCGCTTCTACGAGCTCGACGGCGGTCGCATCCTCCTCGACGGGCAGGACATCGCCGCTCTCACCCGCGACGACGTGCGCTCGCGCACCGGCATGGTGCTGCAGGACCCGTGGCTGTTCGCCGGGTCGATCCGGGAGAACATCCGCTACGGGCGGGCGTCGGCCACCGACGAGGAGGTCGTCGAGGCGGCCGTCGCCACCCGGGTGGATCGTTTCGTGCACGCGCTGCCGGAGGGCTACGAGACGGTCCTCGACGAGGATGCCGCGAACGTGTCCGCGGGCGAGAACCAGCTCATCACGATCGCACGCGCCTTCGTGGCGCAGCCGGCGGTGCTGATCCTCGACGAGGCGACCAGCTCGGTGGACACGCGCACCGAGCTGCTGCTGCAGCACGCGATGTCGGCGCTGCGCGAGGGGCGCACGTCGTTCGTGATCGCGCACCGACTCTCCACGATCCGCGACGCCGATCTCATCCTCGTGATGGAGCATGGCGATATCGTCGAGAAGGGGACGCACGACGAGCTCATCGCGGCGGAAGGCGCCTACTGGCGCCTCTACCGTGCACAGTTCGAGCAGGCGGCCACCGACGGGCAGGACGAACAGCGATCGGACGGGGAGCACTCGTGACCACCACACCACCGGGATGGTATGACGACGGCCACGGCGTGCAGCGCTGGTGGGACGGTCAGGCATGGACGGAGCACGTGCAGCCGGAGGCCGCCGTGCCGGCTGCCGGGTCGGGCGCGCCGGGTGCCGGGTCTGCGACCGGGCTGGATGCCGGGTCTGCGACCGGGCGCCGGTTTCCGCTGTGGATCGTGTTCGTCGTGCTCGGCGTGCTGCTGGCCGGGCTCGTCACCGCCGCCGCCGTCTACCTGCCGCGCGTCTTCACGATGCTCGAGTCGGCCGGTCCCGTACCCGAGCTCGAGGACACGCCCTCTCCGCTGCCCGAGACGACCGACCCGTCGCAGGAGGTCGAGCTGAGCGCTCTCACTCGCGATGCCGCCGTGGCCGCCGTCGAGCTCTACGACGACGCGTGGAAGACCGGCGACTGCGACCACTACCTCGCCGCGACGACGCCGTCGTTCCGCGAGCAGCTGCAGCTCACCGACTGCACCACGTTCACGACCGAGGCCACGGCGTTCAGCGAGTTCTCGCAGGACTACGCGCTCACCGTCACCGACGTCTACGCGCAGGGCGATGACGTGATCGTGGAGACCTCCGAGTCGTTCACGACCGACGTCGACATGGACGGCAACCCGATCGACCCGCCCACGACCGAGACGGTCCTCTACCTCTATGTCGTCGTCTCGCACGAGGGCGGCTGGGCGATCGACCAGATCGGCGAGCCGTGACGGCGGACGCCCCGCCCGCCCGTTCCGGCAGGAGGGTGGTCGCGTGTGTGGGCATCGGGCTCGCCGCAGGCCTCCTGTCCGGGCTGTTCGGCGTGGGCGGGGGTACGGTCATCGTCCCGATGCTCGTGCTGCTGCTCGGCTTCGATCAGCGGCGCGCGGCCGGCACGTCGCTCGCGGCGATCGTGCCGATGGCGGCGGTCGGGGTCGCCTCCTACGCACTGCACGACGCGGTCGCCTGGATCCCCGCGCTCATCCTCGCCGCCACTGCGGTGTTCGGCGCCCAGTTCGGCACCTGGCTGCTCGCCAGGCTCTCCCAGCGCGCGCTGCGCTGGGGGTTCGTGGGCTTCCTCGCCGTCGTGATCGTGATGCTCTTCGTCGTCGTGCCCTCGCGCGATGCCGGCCTCGAGCTGTCCTGGGTCACCGGCGCGGGTCTGGCCTTCCTCGGCCTCGTCACCGGTGTGGTGGCGGGACTGCTCGGGGTGGGCGGGGGCATCGTGGTCGTGCCGACGCTCATGATCGGCTTCGGCGTGAGCGACCTGGTCGCCAAGGGCACGTCGCTGTTGATGATGATCCCGACCGCGATCTCGGGCACGGCGGGCAACCTCCGTCGGCACAACGTCGACCTGGTCGCGGCCGCGCTCGTGGGCGGGGCCGCGTGCACGACCACGGCGCTGGGCGCGTGGCTCGCGGCGCTCATGGACCCGTTCGTGGCGAACGTCTTCTTCGCCCTCTTCCTCGCCTATGTCGCCGTGCAGATGGCGCTCAAGGCCAGCTCGCGTCGCGCTCGCTGACCCACCGTGCGCCGTCTTAGGATCGGAGGGTGTCCGTGAACCCTGAGCTGGTCGATCGCGCGTTCCCGCCGACGACCCCCTACCTGGTCGGCCGAGAGAAGGTGCGCGAGTTCGCGCGCGCCGTGTTCGCCACCGACCCCCAGCACACCGATCCGGACGCTGCTCGCGCGCTCGGCTACGCCGACGTCGTGGCGCCGCCGACCTTCGCGATGGTGATCCAGGATGCCACGCTGCAGCAGCTGCTCGCCGAGCCGGACTCCGGCATCGCACTGGAGCGCACCGTCCACGCCGAGCAGCGCTTCCAGTACTCCCGGCCCATCGTCGCCGGCGACGAGCTGACCGCGCAGCTGCGGGTCACCGGCATCCGCCCGTTCGGGAAGGGCGCGATGGTCACGAGCGAAGCCGTCATCACCGACGCCGCGGACGACCACGTCGTCACCGCCGTCTCGGTGCTGCTGATCGGAGGCACCGAGTGAGCCCGGCCCTGAGCGTCGGCGAGGTCGTCACCGAGCGCACCGTGCACCTCACCCGCGAGTCGCTCGTGCGCTACGCCGGCGCCTCGGGGGATTTCAACCCGATCCACTACCGCGACGACGTCGCCGAGCGCGTGGGCCTTCCGGGCGTCCTCGCCCACGGCATGCTCACGATGGGGCTGTCGGTGCAGGCGATCGTGCCGTGGCTCGGCGACGCCGGCCGCATCGTGGAGTACGGCGTGCGCTTCACCCGCCCCGTCGTGGTCGACCCCGAGGGCGGCGCCGACGTGCACGTGTCCGCGAAGGTCGGCGCCGTCGACGCGGAGACCGCGCGCATCGACCTCACCGTGACGCACGCGGGCACGACCGTGCTCGGCAAGGCGCAGGTCCGGGTGCGTCTGGCCTGATGCCCGAGATCGAC
Organism: Microbacterium sp.; assembly: GCF_047605725.1. Taxonomy (GTDB): domain Bacteria; phylum Actinomycetota; class Actinomycetes; order Actinomycetales; family Microbacteriaceae; genus Microbacterium. The sequence continues at coordinate 14,130 of NZ_JASGFE010000052.1, read as the reverse complement.
CCCGTCCCGCTCGCGCGGCTGACGACGCTGCAGACCGGTGCCGCCCCCGCGCGCATGATCGACGCGCACACCGCCGACGAGCTCGTCGCGGCGCTGCGCGAGGTGTGGTCCGGCGGTGATCCGTGGTTCGTGCTCGGCGGCGGCTCCAACCTGTTCGTCGGCGACGAGCCGTTCGACGGCACCGTCGTCCGGGTGCTGACACGCGGAATCGAGCGCCTGCCGTCGCCGCGCGCGGGCTTCGCGCGCGTGCGCGTGCAGGCGGGGCACGACTGGGACGCGCTGGTGGCGTTCACCGTGGCCGAGGGACTCGCCGGCATCGAGGCGATGTCGGGCATCCCGGGCACGGTGGGCGCCGCGCCGGTGCAGAACGTCGGGGCGTACGGCCAGGAGATCGTGCAGACCCTCGTCGAGGTCGACCTGCTCGACGAGGACATCGGGGATGTCGCCACGGTGCCGGCGGCCGAGCTGGGCCTGGGCTTTCGCACGTCGGTGCTCAAGCACCACTACGGCTCGGCGCCCGCCCGGCGGGCGGTGATCCTCTCCGTCACGCTCGAGCTCGCCGAGGTGGGAGAGGGCGCGCGGCCGGTGCCGGGCGCTCAGCTGCGTGCGGCCCTGGGCCTGGCGCCGGATGCCGCGGTGTCGCTGTCGTGGGTGCGCGAGCACGTGCTGCAGACCCGTCGCCGCAAGGGTATGGTCCTCGACGCCGCCGACCCCGACACCGCGTCGGCCGGGTCGTTCTTCCAGAACGCGATCGTCTCGCCCGACTTCGCGGCCACGCTCCCGGCCGACTGCCCGCGCTGGCCGGTCGCTCCCGACCTGGACACACCGGTCGTGATCCCGCTGGCCGCCTACGACGGCGTCGCCCCCGGCCCCGCGGCGGCTCGCACGGACGTCAAAGTGAGCGCCGGCTGGCTCATCGAGCACGCCGGCGTGCACAAGGGCTTCCGGCTGCCGCGCTCGCGCGCGGCGGTGTCGACCAAGCACGCGCTCGCGCTCACGAACCGCGGCGGTGCGACCGCTGCCGAGCTCGCCGAGCTGGCCCGGTTCATCCAGGGCCGGGTGCTGTCCGAGTTCGGTCTCATCCTGCAGCCAGAGCCGGTGCTCGTGGGCGTCGAGCTGTAGGGCGCTCGTCAGGCGAAGAGGCGCTGCAGGCGCTGCACGCCCTCCAGGAGCTGATCGTCGCCGAGCGCGTACGACAGGCGCACGTATCCGCTGGGCCCGAACGCCTCGCCGGGCACGACGGCCACTTCGGCCTCGTCGAGGATGAGGTCGGCCAGCTCCAGCGACGTGGCGGGGGTGGTGCCCGCCCACTCGCGGCCGAGCAGGCCCCGCACGTCGGGGTACGCGTAGAAGGCGCCCAGAGGGTTCGGGACCGTGACGCCGTCGATCTTCGCGAGCTCGGAGACGATCAGCCTCCGGCGGCGGTCGAACGCCTGCCGCATGCTCTCGGCCTCGTCCTGCGGGCCGGTGAGGGCGGCGATGGCCGCGCGCTGGGCGATGTTGTTGACGTTCGAGCTGAGGTGGGACTGCAGGTTCGCGGCGACCTTGATCGCGGCGGCGGGCCCCACCATCCAGCCCACGCGCCAGCCGGTCATCGCATAGGTCTTGGCGACGCCGTTGACGAGGATCGTCTGCCCCGCCAGCTCCGGCACGGCCTCGACGATCGAGACCGCGCGCGCGCCCTCGTAGACGAGGTTCTGGTAGATCTCGTCGGTGATGACCCAGATGCCGTGCTCCAGCGCCCACCGGCCGATCGCCGCGGTCTCCTCGGCCGTGTAGACCGAGCCGGTCGGGTTCGACGGCGAGACGAACACGAGCGTGCTCGTGCGCTCGGTGCGCGCGGCCTCGAGCTGCTCGACGGTCACCTTGTAGTCCTGGTCGGCGCCGGCGAACACCTCGACGGGAACGCCGTCGGCCAGCGCGATCGCCTCGGGGTAGGTGGTCCAGTACGGCGCGGGCAGCAGCACCTCGTCGCCCGGGTTCACCACGGCCTGGAATGCCTGGTAGACGGCCTGCTTGCCGCCGTTGGTGACCAGGACCTGGCCGGGGGAGACCGCAAGGCCCGAGTCGTGCAGGGTCTTGGCGGCGATCGCCTCGCGCAGCGCCGGCAGGCCCGCCGCGGGCGTGTAGCGGAAGTTCGCCGGGTCGCGCAGCGCCGCCGCCGCGGCATCCACGATGAACGACGGCGTCGCGAAATCCGGCTCGCCCGCGGCGTAGGAGATGACCGGGCGTCCCGCCGCCTGCAGCGCCTTGGCCTTGCCGTCGACCTTGAGGGTCGCCGACTCGGCGATGGCGGAGAGCTTCCGGGAGACGACGGGCGTGCGGGGCGAGGGGCTGGGTGCGGTCACCCTACGAGCGTAGCCCGGAGCGCATGGCGATCACGTCTCCGTGCGCACGGGCAGTCGCTCCCCGGCGCGCACCGGGAACTGAAGCCGGTTGCCCGGCGGCGGCAGCGGGCACACGTAGTGATCGCTGAACGCACATGGCGGGAGGAACGCACGCGTGAAGTCGACGGTGGTGCGGCCCGCGGCATCCGGCAGTGCCGCATGCAGGAACCGGAAGCGATACGTCTCGGTGCCGCTCGTGGCGTCGGCGAACACGACCCACAGCGTGTCGGAAAGGACCGTCGCGGTGAGGCGGGTCGGGGAGCCGGCGAGCTCGAACTCCAGCGTGCCGGTGTGCTCGGCCACGGAGCGGTGCCCGTCGATGTGGTCGAAGCCGACGGGCTCGTCACGCGGGACGAATGCGGCCTCGACCGCCCAGGCCGGATCGGGCTCGTAGGCGTCGATGCGCTGCAGTCGCATACGGCCGGGCACGTGCGGGTCGAACAGCCGCAGGGCCGGGACCCCGTCGCGCACGAACGCGCGCAGCAGCACGTCGCCGGCGCGCAGCTCCTCGCCCCCGGCGAGAGCCACGGTGTCGTCCACCGGCGCGCCGGCGGCGTCGGTGTACGCCGAGCCGCGGAGCCCCGTGCCGACGACGTGCTCGCCGTCGGTGCTCCAGCGCCCGGCGAGGCCCTCGATCTCCTGCTCCTGCGGGAAGAGCCAGACCGTGTCGGCGAGCGCGGCGGTGCCGTACGGGGCCGACACCGCGGCCCAGCGGGCCTCGTGCCACGCGTCCCACGCGCGCCGCCATGCGTCCGTCCCGGCCTGCCCCGCCGTCCCGGCCCGCCCGGTCGTCGCCGTCGAGTCACTGCCTTGCGCGCGAGTCACTGTGCTCGGGCGCAGTGACTCGGCGGTAGAGGAGTGACTCGGCGAGACGTCGGGGGTGGGCGCAGAGGGGCGCGGGGTCGGGGGAGGGTCGGTCATGCGATCAGGATACGAGTGTTCTCGATCGTGGGAGTGGCCGGGTGGCACGAGCTCCGAGGCTTCTGTGCGGTCTCCCGCAGCCGATCGGAGGCGCGAGCGGCGTCACATGCTGCGCAACGCGGCCGTGGGGGCCAGCCGCGCGGCGCGCACGGCGGGCGGGAGCCCCGCGACGATCCCGACGACCACGGCCAGTGCGGGGCCGCCGGCCAGCGCCGCGATCGGGAGGACCACAGGCCGGCCGCCGGCTGCGGCCACCGCCACCGCCGCACCGGCACCTACGACCGCGCCGCCGAGGCCGCCCAGGAGCGAGAGCATGCCGGCCTCGGCGACGAACTGCGCCGCGATCTGACCGGGCCGGGCGCCCAGCGCCCGCCGCAGCCCGATCTCGCCGCGCCGCTCCATCACCGCTACGACCATCGTGTTGGCGATGCCGATGCCCCCGATCAGAAGCGCGATGCCGGCGAGGGCCAGCCCGAGCGTGGCGAGCGAGTCGTCGGCGGTCGCCCGCGCCACGGCGAGGTCCGACGGCCTCGTGACCGCGACGTAGGACGATCCCGGTGCGGCCGCCGCGGCCAGGATGCCGTGGACCTCGTCGATGCGCCCCGGTTCGGCGCGCACGTAGATCGCGGTGAGGTCGCCGACGCCGCTCTCGCCGGCGAACGCGTCGCGCACCCAGCGGTCGCCGAGAATCGCCGCGGTGTCGACGCCGCCGGCAAGGCCCGCCGAGTCGAGCACGCCGAGCACGCCGTACCAGCGTCCCCCGATGACCACGCGGTCGCCGGCGGAGACCCCCAGGCGTTCGGCGGCGGTCGCCCCCAGCACCGTCATCGGGAGGGCGCGCGTGGCCCGGTCGAACCAGCGGCCCGACGCCATCGTGGCGCCGATCGCGGCCCGCACGTCGGGGCGGGCGACGACCACGGCGATGCCGCCGGTGTCGGTCTCGGGCACGAGGTCGGTGCGGCGGACCGTGAGGCCGTCCGGGGCGGTCTCGAACACGCCCACGCGGGCGATGCCGTCCTGACGCAGCAGGGTCAGGGGCGCGGCATCCGGCAGCGGCACGGGCTCGCGGTCGGGCCCCGTCCCCGGGCTCACCACGGCGAGGTCGGCACCGAGGCGGTCGAGCTCGGCCAGCAGCTGCGCGCGCTGAGAGGCCGAGACGGACACGAGCGCGACGAGCGTCGCAATGCCGAGGGCGATGCCCACGGCGGCCAGAATGCTCCGCTGCGGCCGCGATGCCACGCCCTGCCACGCGGTGCGCACGAGGTCGCCCGCGCGCAGCCGCGCGGTCACGGCACCCTCCGTTCGGGACCCGCGGGGTCGCTCGTGACGACGCCGTCGCGCAGGCCGATCCGTCGGGGGAAGTGCGCCGCGACGCCCTCGTCATGGGTGACGACCACCACGGCCGTGCCGCGGTCGGCGGCGGCCGCCAGGAGCGCGACGACCTCGGACCCGGTGGCCGAGTCGAGCGAGCCGGTCGGCTCGTCGGCGAACAGGATGCCGGGATCGCGCACCAGCGCGCGGGCGATCGCCACGCGCTGCTGCTCCCCGCCGGACAGCGCTCCGGGGCGGTGGTGCCGCCGCGCGGCGAGCCCCACGTCGGCGAGGGCGTCCGAGGCCCGGCGCCGGCGCTCGGCCGCCGGCACGCCCGCGTAGAGGAGTCCCGTCGCGACGTTCTCCCACGCGGTGAGGGCGGGGAGGAGGTGGAACTGCTGGAAGACGAACCCGATGCGGCGGGCGCGCAGGGCGGCGCGGCGGCGTTCGGTGAGGGCCGCGGCATCCGCCCCGTCGACGAGCACGATCCCGGAGGTCGGCACGTCGAGGGTGCCGAGGATCGCGAGCAGGGTGCTCTTGCCCGAGCCCGACGGACCCACCACGGCGACGCGCTCCCCGGCATGCACGCGCAGCGACGTGGGGGCGAGGACGGCGACCGGCGGCGGGCCCGGATACGTCTTCGCCGCGTCGCGCAGCTCGATCACCGGCGCCGTCATCGCGCCAGCACCACGAGGTCGCCGGCCTCGAGCACCGGCCCGTCCCCGCCCTCGACCTGGGTGCCGCTGCGCAGCACCTGCACGCGCGCGTCGGCGACGAGCCCGATCTCCACCGCGGTGCGCACGACCTCGTCGCCGGTGGCGACCTCCACCGCGTAGCCGTCGCCGGGGAGGGCCACGAGGGCCGTCACCGGCACGACGAGGGTCTCCGGCTGCGCGGCGGAGTCGTGGACCTCCAGCCGCACCGCCACCGGTCCCGCGGCGGACACCGCGCCCTGATCGGGGAAGTCCACCGTGGCCGTCGGGGGCGTCTGCTCGTCGCCGTCGCCGGTGGGCGTTCCGCCGGGGTCGACGGCGGTGAGGGTCGCCTCGATCGGGTCGGCGCCGGCGATGCCGACCGTGACCGCCGTCCCGACGGCGAGCCGGCGCGCCTGCGCGGCGGTGAGGCGGGCGGTCGCGTGCAGGGCGGTTCCGGTGACGGTGGCCGGGCTCGCGCCGACATCGCCCAGCCGCGCCGTGACGCGCGAGACGCGGATGCCGTCCCCCGGGGTCACCGCGACGTCGGAGCGCGCGAAGGCGCCGGTGCGCTCCACGCCGAGCGAGCGCTGCCACGCGCGCACCGCCTCGGCCGTGCGCCGGCCGAACCAGCCGTCGGCGTCGCCGTCGAAGAAGCCGAGCGCGGCGAGGTTCTGCTGCAGCTGGCGCACGTCCTCGCCCTGGTCGTCGACGGCGAGGTCGCGCCAGAACGGGCGCTCGCCGCGCAGCAGCACGACCGGCCGTCCGTCGCGCTCGTACAGGCGACCGCCGATGCCGACGACCTCGCCCGCGGCGGGGAGCGCCGTCACCATGCCCTCGGCCGGCGGCAGCGGCACCGGATCGCCGTAGGTGAGCTGCGCGTTCAGCTCCAGCCGGTCGGTCAGCGACGCGCGCTCGACGGGCGCGGTCACCGGTTCGGTGCGGGCCGCCGTCTCGTCGGCGCCCGCCCGCCACGGCTGCCACAGCCACAGCCCCGCGACGACCACGCCGACCACGACCACGGCCGCGATGCTCGCGACGGCGGCGCGCCGGCGCCGCGTCACGGGGTGTTCCCGCCGACGCTGACGTCGACGCCGGCGACGTCGTCGAGCACCGCGGACAGGTCGAAGCCGAGCTCGCCCTCGACCTGCCACGCGACGGCGTCGCCGTGGTCGCAGGCCGCCAGGAGGGCCCGGAACTCGACCTCGGTCAGGTCGGCGGGAAGCAGGATGCCGCCCCCGCCGTCCGCGGTCGGATCGGCGACCCACGCGAAGCCCGCGTCACGCGCGCAGCGCGCGAAGGCGAGGGAGTCCTCCTGCTGCTGCGCGAGCGCCTCGCGCATCGCCGGATCGTCGGCGGGGGCGACGCTCGTCTGGCGGAAGTCCGGGTGCTCGGCCTCGCAGCCCGCGTAGGCGTCGTGGGTCGTGGCATCCTCGACGATCGCGCTGGAGTCGGCCACCGCGATCCAGCTCCCGTCCTCGCCGGATTCCATCATGAGCACGCCGTCGCCGGTGCTCTCGCTGGAGATCTCCACCGATGTGCCCGGCGTGGTCGCGGTCAGGCCTGCGCCGTCTCTGATCATCACGAGGCTCGTCGATTCGGAGATGCGGGACTCGACGCCCGCCGCCTTCAGGCACGCGACGAAGGCGCCGGCGGCATCCGGGGTGCGTGCGGGGCTCGGCTGCTGTGCGGTGGCGCACGCCGTCAGGACGAGGGTCGCCGCGGCCAGAGCCGCGACGGCGGGGAGGTGGGGTCGCATGTCGTGCTCCTCGTATCGCTGTCTTTCCGGAAGTCTGCGCGCGGGCCGGTTCGGGCCCGGTCACGCGCGGGATGACCCTTGTTTGACCGGTTCGGGGCAAGCTGGGACGGGAGGAGGTACGGCGATGCGGCTGCTGCTGGTGGAGGACGAGCGGGAGCTCGCCGACACGCTCGCGGAGGGCCTCCGCCGCGAGGGGTACGCGGTCGAGGTCGCCTACGACGGACGCGCGGCGCTCGCGGCGGTGGCCGCGGCCGACATCGAGCTGATGGTGCTCGATCGCGACCTGCCGGTGCTCACCGGAGATGCGGTGTGCCGCACGCTGCGGGCGCAGCGGCATCCGGTGCGGATCCTCATGCTGACCGCCGCGGGCGGGCTGGACGACCGCGTCACGGGGCTCGACCTCGGCGCCGACGACTACCTCGCCAAACCCTTCGCGTACCTGGAGCTGCTCGCGCGCCTGCGCGCGCTCGGCCGGCGCGTCCACGACGCGGCGCCGGTGATGGAGGCCGCGGGCGTGCGGTGCGACACCGCGCGACGCCTCGTCGAGCGCGACGGACGCCCGGTGGCGGTCACGCGCAAGGAGCTGGCGGTGCTCGAGACGCTCCTGACCGCCCGCGGCGGGTACGTGAGCGTCGACGAGCTGCGCGACGAGGTGTGGCAGGGCGAGGGCGGGCGCACGGTCGTCAAGGCGACCGTGCACACGCTCCGTCGCAAGCTCGGCCACCCCGACCCGATCGACAGTGCGCCGGGCCTGGGCTACCGCATGCGGGAGCTGCCGTGAGGTGGGGGTTCCGGGCCCGGCTGACTGCGCTCATCGCGCTCGTGTTCGTGCTCGGCGGCGGAGTGCTGCTCATGGTGCAGTACCTGCTCGTGCAGCAGCTGTTCTCGTCTCAGCTGGAGACGATCGTCGGTTCGTGCGAGGTCGACGACAGCGGCGCCACCAGCTGCGGCGGCACCGGTACGACGACCACCACGAGCGGTCCGGACGGCATCGTCGACATCGTGTGGGCGCAGAGCATGCAGCTCTCGCACGACGTGCTGTCGGGGCTCGTGGTGTGGTCGCTGGTCGTACTCGCCGTCTTCGCGGTCGTGGCCGTGATCGCGGCGCGGTGGTTGGCCGGGCGCTCACTCGGACGCATCGCCCGCATCACCGGCACGACGCGCGAGATCACGCGCGACGACCTGCATCGGCGGCTCGACCTTGCCGGCCCGGACGACGAGATCAAGGAGCTCGGCGACACGATCGACGGGATGCTGGACCGCCTCGACGACGCGTTCACGCGGCAGGAACGGTTCGTCGCCGGCGCCTCGCACGAGCTGCGGACGCCGCTGACCACGACGCGCGCGGCGCTGGAGATCCCGCTCGCGCAGGGGCGAGTGCCCGCCGACCTGGAGCCCGACGTGCGGCGGGCGCTGGCGGCGACCGCGCGCAGCGAGCAGCTCATCGCGGCCCTTCTGGGGGTGGCGCGTGCCTCGCAGGATCCGCAGACCGCCCCGGTCGAGCTGGCAGGTCTCGCCCGGGCGGCGATCGCGCGAGTGGACGAGGAGGCGCTCGGTCGTGGCATCCGGGTCGACGGCCACGCCCTGATGTCGGCGGTGGCGGCCGCCGACGAGACCCTCGCCGCCGTGGCGATCGGCAACCTCGTCGACAACGCGGTGCGGCACGGGCGGCCCGGTGGCGCGGTCTCGGTGGCCAGCGGCGTCGACGGGCAGGGGGCGTGGGTCGAGGTCTCCGGTGACGGCCCGGTGCTCACGGCGGCGGAGACCGCGCGCCTGCCCGAGCCGTTCCACCGCGGCGACCGGTCGCGGCTGGCCGGGGGAGGGAGCGGGCTCGGGCTCACGCTCGTGGAGACGATCGTGCGGCATCACCGCGGCGCGCTCGCCCTGACGCCGCGCTCCGGCGGCGGCCTGGTCGCGCGGGTGACCCTGCCGCGGGCCTGACCCGGCCGCGGGCCTGACCCCGCGGCATCCTCTCGCGCTCGCCCGCCCCGTCCCGTCCCGTCCCGCCCCGCCCCGCCCCGCCCCATCTCCGCGAGTCACTGCTCTTGCTCGCGAGTCACTGCCTTACTCGCCAGTCACTGTGTTCCAGGGCAGTGACTCGGTGTTTGGGCAGTGACTGGCGTGGGGGAGCAGTGACTGGGGTGACGGTCGGGGGCGGTCCGGCGGCGAGGCGCGGCGGGGCGGGGGTCCGGCGGCGAGGCGGGTGGGTCGGGGGCGAGGTCCGGCGCGGCATCCATCCGGCATCCACCGAATGGGGGATGCCACGCCCACAGGCGGGCGGATCGACATCCCGTTGCAGGATCGGGCAGTCAGACCGACTCGAGGGCGACGTCGTGGCCGTAGGTGCGACGCTCGCGCGGCTGCTCGGGGCCCCATTGCCGCCAGGCCGGGTCGCGACCGGTGATGAAGGCGACCCAGTCTCCGTGCATGGCGTCGGCGAGCGCCTGCGGTGGGTTCTTCCCCAGGGACTGCTCCACGCGCTCCGCGTCCAGGTGGTCGAAGACGAAGGGGATCTCCAGGCAGTGGGACGAGAGCCCGTCCGGCCACGGCCAGGTGAAGCGGTACGCCCAGGTCTGGGTGTCGGGGTCGGCCTCGGTGCGCGCGTCGAGCACCCGAGTCAAGCAGTCGGTGAACGTGCCGGCGGTGATCGCCTGCCCGGCGATCAGGGCCTCGCTGCCCAGGGACGCGTGCCTTTCGGTGAACGCTGCCGCGCGGTCGGGCTCCCATCCGGCTGAGATCAGCAGGTCTTCTGCGGTGCCGTCGCCGATCGCGCCGGCGAGCGCCTCGCCCATCCCGGTGAACTCGTGCTCGGTGGTGCCCGCGAGCAGGCGGACCTTGCTGCCCTGCCCGGCGGCGATGGCGGCGATGCTGGGCCGCAGGAGGATCTCGCCGTCGACCACCGGAGCGAAGCCGAGGCGGGCGCCGCCTGCCAGCATGGCGAGCGGCTCCATCATCCCGTCCTCCGCCCGTGCCGCCGCTTCCAGATCGAGGATCCGGTCGTGGTCGACCTGCGACCACGCCTCCCACGTGGGCTGGATGTCGGCCGATGCCGCCATTCGACGTCCGAGTCGTTCGGCGACCTCGTACGGGAGGTCGGCGACGGCGCCGGATTGCGAGACCGCGCCGCGGAACAGCGTCTGGGCCGCGGGGGACCCGAGCAGGGTGAGCACCGAGCCGCCGCCCGCGCTCTGGCCGCCGATCGTGACCCGGCGGGGATCGCCGCCGAATGCGGTGATATTGTCGCGCACCCAGTCCAGGGCGCAGAGCTGGTCGCGCAGGCCGCGATTGAGCGGCGCCCCCTCCATCCACCCGAAGCCGTCGAAGCCGAGACGGTACGAGATCGAGACCGTCACGACGCCGTCCCGGTTGAAAGCGGCGCCGTCGTACCAGGGCGACGAGGGCGAGCCGGCGAAGTAGCCTCCGCCGTGGATCCACACGAACACGGGGAGCAGCGCCGACTCGTCGCCGGGGGCCGGGGTGAAGACGTTCACGTTGAGGGTCGCCTCCCCGGCGAAAGAGGGCTCCGGAATCGTCGTCAGCTCCCCTCCGGTGCGACGCTGCGGCGTGGGGCCGGGCCTGGTCGCATCGAGGACGTGCGTCCACGGCGGCATCCGCACCGGCGCCTGGAATCGCAGCGCGCCCACAGGCGGTTGAGCGAACGGGATGCCGAGGAACGCAGCCGAACGCACCGCAGGACTGGTCGTGGGGCGCCAGCTTCCCCGAACCGGCCCGCAGGGTGCGGTGACGACCTCGGTGGATTCACGCATGTGCCAGTCCTCGTCTCTCGGTCTCTCGGCGAGCCCCCGCGCGGATCTCGGCCGTCGCGGAAGGTCGGTGCTCCTCGCCCTGGCGGACTTCGGCGTCGCGACGAATCTACCTGCGGCGGCGTGCTCACGGACACGCAGACGCATCCCGGTGCTCATGCCGCCCGCCATTCCGGTGGTCGTGGGGGCGGCATCCACGCCCACCGCCACGTGGCTTTCGAGGAGAGCGGGATGGCGTCGCCCTCGCCGGGCGGCGGATGCAGGAGGAACGGACCCTTGCCGTCGCGCGTGATCTTCCACCCGCGGTTGTGGAGCAGCAGATGGTGAAAGGTGCAGAGCAGTATCCCCCGGTCGATGTCGGTGTTCCCGTGGTCTGCCACGTAGTGGTCGATGTGGTGGGCCTCGGAGTACGACGCGGGCATCGGGCAGCCGGGCCACATGCAGCCGCCGTCGCGCGCGGCGAGGGCGATGCGCTGCCGCGGAGTGAAGAGCCGCGCCTCGCGGCCCACGTCGAGCGGATTGCCGCGCCAGTCCTGCGTGATCTGCACCGCGCCGTGCATGCAGAGGTTCCGATCGATGACCGATCCGGGAAGAGCCTGGCCGCCGTCTTCGGCGTAGCCGACGGTCAGCAGGCGCCCGAACGCGTCGCGGGGGCCGGCGTCGTCGACGGCATCGTTCACGACGATCATCCGCACGCCGGGCTGACGCGCGCCGAACACGTCCTTCGCCTCGGCGAGCGCGCCCGCGCGGAGCGTGGACATGAGCAGGTCGTACTCCAGCTGCTCGTTGCTGCGCGGGTCGTCGTGGAGCTCGGCGGCGTGCGCGCGTTCCTCGTCGGTCATGAAGCGCGGTCCGCCGCGCCGGGGGCGCAGTGCCGCGTCGCGGATCGAGCGCACCCAGAGGGCGGCCTCGTCGTCGAAGGTAAGGCTGCCGCGGTGCTGTCCGTCCTGGTCGACCCACATGCGGAACGACCGCTTCTCGTACCGTCTCGCGAACCGCTCCTCCGCGCCGACGGGGTCGAGGGCGTCGCGCATCGCACGGGCGCGCACAGCGAGGTCTTCGGCCGTCATCGTGCTCGCGTCGGCGCTGAGCTGTGCGGCGGCGATCGACCACACCTTCGCGGCATCCGATGTGTCGTCGCGCGGCTCACCGAGGCCTCGGCGGATCACGTCGTGCTGCACGGTCGTGATCCGGCCGCTCATCAGGTCGTCGCGGAGCGACGCGTGCCACGGCGGTGGTGGCGTCTCCTCGCGCGTCGGGTCGGACTCATCCTGCGTCCCGGCGTCGGGAGAGAGGACGTCTTCGAGCAGCGCCGCACCCACACGCACCTGCCGGGTGGCGTCGGCCTTCGTTCCGCCGGTGATCGCCTGGATCAGCGATGCCGGAGTCGAGTGCCCCTGCGTCGCCGCGAGCCCGGCGTGCCCGTTCTCGCGGCGGGAACGGTGCGCTGCGACGCCCGCGACGAGCGCCTGCATGCGCGCCACGCCGCTGGCGATGCTGGCCAGTTCGCGCGCCACCTCGACCACCGAGGCGTCGCTCAGTCCGATCACCGATGCGGGCAGTTCGGATGCCGGGACGGTCAGCTCGGCGAACGCGGCGAGCCGCGTGACGCGCTCACCGATATCCGTCAAGATGTCCATATCAGAAGTATCTCATATACCACGGACATTCGCAATAAGATTCGATAGATCGATCGTGCGACCTGTCGGCGTCTCAGCAGCCGGGGCCGGTGGGGTCTTCGATGCAGGTGTGGGCGACGAGTGCGGTGCGGGCTTCGTAGACCTGGATGGTGTTGCCGGTGCTGGTGAGGGGGAGTGTGCCGGGTACGTCGATCCAGCCGTTGCCGAAGTTCACTGCGGCGGTGTAGGTCACGGTCGTGGTGGCGGTGTAGGTGCCGCGTCGTGGGTAGGCGTGGCTGGTGGGGGTGGGGGTGAATTGGGCTTGTCCGGTGTCGGTCCAGCTGTTCCCGCCGGTGGGGGTGGTGGTCGTGGTGCTGTCGCCGTGGTCGAAGGTGAATGAGGTGGGGGTGAAGCGGACGGTGACGGGGAGGGAGAACAGTTCGCCGGTGGCGGTGTGTTCGGAGCCGGTTGCGACGAAGTTGGTGGGTAGTCCGGCGATGCCGATGCCTGTGGGTTCGCTGGTGAGTGCGGGGGGTGCGGGGGCGAAGGAGGCGAGGTCGGTGAGGGTGGGTTGGCGGATGATTCCGACGGTGTAGCCGTCTCGGCAGAGGCTGATGGCGCGGTCGCAGGGTGCGGCGGACGCGAGTGGGGCGGGTCCGGTGGGGTCGGTGTCGGTGGTGCGGCGGGGGCTGCCGCTCTCGCTGCCGGGAACCGTGGCCTGGACAACGACCTCCTGTCCGGTGTTCGTGGCCTCGCAATACTCCGACCATCCCAACCCGTCGGCGCACCTGCGGGAACCTGCTCCGAACGCCGCCGCCGGAGAAAATACGCAGCTCACTGTGATTGCGACAATGAGAGGCGCAGCCGACGCTAGGTGGCGCATGTCGGCTCGCCTTGGCGGCCCGCAAAGGAGGAGATAAGCCATCCGTAAGGGGCGTCCGGTACCTCGGCCACCGTGACCAGCAGGCTCTGCTGTCGTGGGCGCTGCCCCACGACAGAATTCCCGTCGGCATCGGTCAGTTGGATGGTTGAGACGTCTACGCAAACGGCCAACTGGGCTTCCAATGGCAAGGACTCGCTGTCAAGAGGCTCCACGAGAGCGACCGTATTCGTACCGGACACCTTCCAGTGTTTGGCGTGCATCTCCGAGAAGGACTTCCGTGTCGCCTTGTTTGCTTCACCGGTGGTGAGTGCGAACACCGGCTCGAAGGTGGCGGGGTCGGCCAGGTCGACTTCGTTCAGCGCGTCGACGTACGCGCGGTAGGTGGCCTCGGCGGCTTCGAACGCTTCCTCGTCCGTCGCGAAGCCCGTGGGCGTCGGGGTGGGCTCGGGTGTCGGTGTGCAGCCGCTGAGGAGCACAGCGGCGAGCGCGGCGCCGACGGCCGCGCGACAGATTCGACTGCGTGGCATCCTCATGCGAACCACGGTAGCCGTCCCGCATGCCGCGCGGACGAGTTACTCACAGGCATCCCGCGACGCGTGCTCGCGGCTCAGGCTCCACCGGTACCGCGCGTAACTTGGCGCGTCTGGTCGCCGATCCCGGATGCCGCGACCATTCGCGCCAACCGAGCCGGCGGCCGTGCGCGGCGCCTTCGCGTGAGTGGGCGCGTCTGGTCGCAAGTCGCGGGCGGCTTCAGGGGGCTATTGCAACACCGGGTGTGTGGAGGTTGTGGTGGG
>NZ_JASGFE010000051.1:0-23615 GCF_047605725.1 Microbacterium sp. | reverse complement strand
CTTCATTGGTGGGGTCGGCCATCATTGCGTAGATGTACTCCTGCAAGTAGCGACCCTTGTCGATCGCGGCCGGGATGTAAATGGTTGGTCCCATCTGGTACCGCCCACTTTCCATGTAGGGCTGGAGATCCTCGATCATCGGGTCTTCCGTTGACTTCGCGTTCTTGAGCGGGCTGAACGCATGCTGGTCGAGGTTGTACGCGTCCACCATGTCCGGCTGCAGGACGAAGTCCATGAACTCCAATCCGCCGTCGCGCTGCTTGCCTGTCGCTGTCGCGGGCGTGAACACCATCTGATCGAGGTTCATCATGACTTGTGTATCGTCAGGGTCGTCGGTCATCGGGAGCGGGAACATTCCAGCCTTGAAATCCTTGTTGGCACCCAGAACACCGTTCAGCGCCCACGGGCCCTGAATGAGCATCGCGCCCTTGCCGTCCCCAAGATCACGGTTGCCTTGGTCATAGCCGATGTTCTTCACGCCCGCTTGGTAGTAGGGCAAGAGCCCGACGACCTTCAGCATGGGCTCGCGGAAGTCCTTGCTGAATGACGTCGATGCATCCGGTCCAGCATCGACCCCCAAAGCGTTCAGCTTGTCGAAGAACTCACCCACGTTCAGCATGCCGGAAACCCCGTGGTTGAAGAGACTGAACTCGATCGTCCAGATGTCGGCGAATGTGCCGATGAGCGGGGTGATGCCCTTCGACTTCAGCTTTTCGCAGACTTCGAGCATTTCACTCCACGTTGTTGGCACGGTGACTCCGGCCTCATCGAAGAGATCGCGGTTGTAAATCACGCCTTGGCCAGCAATCGAGAACGGAAGCGCGCCGAGCTGGTCGTTGAAGCTCGCGTACTGACGGATGATGTCGATCGCGTGCGGGTCGATCTGGTCCACCAGCGGGTTGTCGCTCTGGTCTGCGGTGGCGCCGAGCCGGAGATACGCTCCGGTCGCCTGCTGCAGGTCTGTGATACCGACGGCGACCGGTGTGTTCCGGGCGAAGTCCGCCGCCAGGTTGGTGCTCTGTTCGAACGCTGCGACGAAGTCTGCCTGCTGCTGGTTGAACTGGTTCGTGAGCGCTTGGTAATACGCCTTCATCTCGCGCTTCGCGGAGTAGAACCGTATCGGTGTCCGGGGGTCGCGCCGGGCGTCGAAGGCCAGGGCCAGCGATGTACCGCTCATGGCGATGGCGGCGAGGAGGCCGGTGTTCTGCAGGAACTGGCGTCGATCGATCTCGAAACGTGCGGCCATCTCAGACCACCCTGTTCAGGCCGGTGTCGAGCGCGGTCTCGCCCTCGCCGGGGCCGTCGTAGTCGGGCAGCCGCAGGCCGGTCACCTTGTCGAAGAGGTGCATCTGCGACCGGGCGGGGCGCAGGGTGAGTCCTTCGCCGACCCGGTGCGACGAGCCCGCCGGGCGGCGCACCGTGATCGACCGCGGCTGCTTCTCGTCGGTCTCCAGGTAGATGTAGACGTCGTTGCCGAGGTTCTCGACGGCGTCGATGGTGGCGCGCAGTCCCGGCTCTCCCGGTGCAAGCACGCGGAAGCCCTCCGGGCGGCTGCCGACGATCACCCGCTCCTGGCTCAGCGCCGCCTGCTGCGACGGCCCGAGGCGCAGACCGTAGTCGCCGTAGGCGATCTTGCCGTCCTCGGTGACGTTGAACTCGAGCAGGTTCATCGAAGGGGAGCCGATGAACCCGGCGACGAAGGCGTTCTGCGGCCGAGTGTACATCTCCTCCGGGGAGGCGAACTGCTGCAGCTGTCCCGCCTTGAGCACGGCGATCCGGTCCGCCATCGTCATGGCCTCGACCTGGTCGTGCGTGACGTACATGGTCGTGACGCCGAGGTCGCGCTGGATCTTGGCGATCTGCGTCCTGGTCTGCACGCGCAGCTTCGCGTCGAGGTTCGACAGCGGCTCGTCCATCAGGAACACCTTGGGGTGGCGCACGATCGCGCGGCCCATCGCGACGCGCTGGCGCTGTCCGCCGGAGAGGTTGGCCGGCTTGCGGTCGAGGTACTCGGTCAGATCGAGCAGGGATGCCGCGTGCCGGACGCGCTCGTCGATCTCGCTCTTCGGCGTCTTCTGCAGCATCAGGTGGAAGCCGATGTTGGCGGCCACGGTCATGTGCGGGTAGAGCGCGTAGTTCTGGAAGACCATCGCGATGTCGCGGTCGCGGGGCGGGACGGCGGAGACGTCCTTGCCACCGATGTAGACGCGACCGCCGGTGATGAACTCCAGGCCCGCGAGCATGCGGATCGTCGTGCTCTTGCCGCAGCCGGACGGGCCGACGACGCACACGAACTCACCGTCCTCGACCTTCAGATCGAGTTGATCGATCGTCGGGCGATCGAGAGTTGGGTACTGCAGAGTGGCTTTCCTGAACTCGACTTCGGCCATGCTTCGCTCCTGACTATCGCGGATCTGACGGGAATGCTCGGGCGACGATTGTGCCGAGTAGTCGGACACCACAGACGCATGCCGAGCATCGTCGGCCGATAGTCTGGGGTGCGGTGTGGGCGGTCAGCTCGTCCTCCATTGGAAAGGCTTGATCCGCCGCGTTTTATCTAGCTACTAGATATATGCCTCGGATTAACGACTACAAGCTAACGCACACGGGAAGGGGTCGTCAAGGGTGAGGATCGACTCCGCCGCATCACCGGGTCCGTCGCTGAAACTGCTCAACGCCGCCGCCGTGCTGAACTTCGCGTGGGACCACGGCGCCTTCACCGCGAGCGACGCCATCGCCGCCACGGGCCTGACCCGCACGACCGTGATCGGGCTCTGCGTCGAGCTGGTCGACCGCGGCTGGCTCATCGAGCTGCCGGATACCCGCGTGGCCGGCGCCCGCTACCGCAAAGGCCGGCCGGCGCGGCGCTATGCCTTGCACGCCAAGCGCGCCGTCGTCGTCGGGATCGACGCGGGGCTGCACACCGTGACGACCCGGGTCGTCGATCTGCGGGGCGAGGTGCTGGCCCTCTCGCACACCGTACCCGCGAACGTGCGGCCCAGCCCGGCCGAGCGCATCGCCACGATCGACGAGGGACTGAGCCGCGCACTGGCCTCGGCGGGCGTCGACCCCTCGGCGGTGCTGTGCCTCGTCGTCGGCATCCCCGCGCCGACGGATGCCAGGGGGGAATCCCCACGCGGCTGGGACGAGTTCTGGCAGCGCATGAACCCCGGGCTCGCAACGCACCTGCGAGACCGGGGCCGGCAGGTGATCCTCGAGAACGACGCCAATCTCGCGGCGATCGGCGAGGGCAAGGTCGGTGCGGGCGTCGGTGTCGACTCGTACGTCACCCTGCTGACCGGCGAGCGTCTCGGCGCGGGCTTCGTCCTCGACGGACGACTCGTGCGCGGCAGCCACGGCGGCGCCGGCGAGATGCACCCGCTGATCCAGCTCGACGGGGTCTGGAACGCCGACGGCATCGCCGCGGTGCTCAGGGGACTGGTGCAGGCGGCCAGGAACGAGGGCCGCATTCCCGCCGAAAGCGTCCTGAGCACCCTGCCCCCCGACGGCCTCGATGCCGAGGCGGTGCTCCACGCGGCCGACGACGGGGACCCGCTGGCATCGGCCATCGTCGACGAGCTCGCGCTGCGGCTGGCCCGCGTCTCGGCGTTGCTGGCGGGCATGCTCGACGTGGAGCGGATCATCTTCGCCGGCGGCGTGGCCGACTCGCTCGCGCTGCTGCTGTCGCGGGCCGCGCCTCGCATGGCCGAGCTCATGGCCCTCCCGCCGCCCGAGCTCGTGGCATCCGCACTCGGAAGCGAGGTCGTGGGCATCGGCGCCGTGGGCCGCGGGCTCGCCTGGGCGAGGGAGAACCTGCTGTCCCTCATCGCCGACTACCCTGTGGCCGGAGCTGCGACCCACGCCGGCGAGGCCGCTCCGTGACGGTCAGCATTCGCAGGGAGACGCCGCAGCGCGCGAGCATCGCGGCGGTCCTCGAGCACGCCTGGGATGCCGGCACCTTCCGAGCCGACGACATCATGGACCGGACCGGACTCACGCGCAGCACGACGATCTCCGGGATCGACAGTCTGATCGAGCTCGGACTCGTCCGGGAGCTCGCCAACGCGCGCACCGAGCACGGCTACCGCACGGGCCGCCCCGCGCGGCGCTTCGAGCTGTGCGCCGACGCCGGCATGGTCGTGGGGATGGACGCCGGCCGGGCGCACGTCACCACGATCCTCGCCGACCTGCGCGGTCACCGGCTCGCGACGACCAGCTTCGAGACCGACCTCGACGCGGATGCCGACCAGCGCCGTCGCGACCTGACCGAGTCGCTGGACGCCACGCTTCGCGCGGTAGACGCGCCGCGCTCGGAGCTGCTCTCGGTGTGCGTGGGCGTGCCCGCGCCCGTCGACGCCGACGGCCGGTCGCCGTCCCATCGCGACGGCTTCTGGCCGAAGTCCAATCCGGAGCTGCTGACGCACATCACGCCGTGGGCGCCGATCGTGCAGCTGAGCAACGACGCCTCGCTCGCCGCCCTCGCCGAGGGGACCGAGGGCGCCGCCCAGGACTCCGACAACTACGTGGCGCTGCTGTCCGGCGCGCGGTTCGGCATGGGCGTCGTCATCGACGGGCATCTGCTCCACGGCAGGCACGGCGGCGTGGGCGAGACCGTCGTCTTCGGCCGCATCGAAGGGGTCGACGATCCGGACGGGCTCGGCCAGACGATCGCGCGGTGGGCACGACAGGAGCTCGCCGCCGGCCGGATCGGGCCCGAGCATCCGCTCGCCCAGCTGCCCCCCGCCCTCGTCACCGCCCAACACGTCCTGCAGCTGGCGCACGAGGGCGATTCGGCGAGCCGGGAGCTCACCGCCAGGGCGGCGGCGATGCTCTCCCGCATCACAGGCATGATCGGCAGCTTCTACGACCCGGAGATCGTCGTCGTGTCGGGGGCGGTGTCCGCCGGCATCCACGACGTCGTCGCGGCGGCCCGCAGCACGCTCGCCGAGGAGCTCGACCTCCCCGCCCCGCGCCTGATCGCCTCGACTCTGGGCGCGGAGGTCGTCGCGATCGGCGCCGTCGCCGCCGCCGTGGCAGCCGCGCGCGACGGCGTGCTCGCCCTCACCCCGGAGCGCACCTTCGCGCGCTGAATTCGCTGCCGCGCGCGAGCGCCTCAGTTCGTCGGAGATCTGCACATCGTCGGATGCCGGTGCGCCGAGGCATCCGACAAACCGCCGATCTCCGACGAACGGCCGCGCTCGTCAGCGCCAGAGCGCGTCGATGGGGACGGCCCGGATCCGCTCGCCGACGGCGACCGTCCCGCGACCCGCGTAGAGGATGTAGCCGGCGACGAACCGATCGCCCAGCCTGTCGCGGAGTACGCTGAGTCCCTTCGCGTCCTGGGCGTGCGCCGTCGCTGCGGCCTTGACCTCGATTCCGACGACCCGACCGTCCGGGGTCTCCAGCACGACATCCACTTCGATGCCGCGGCTGTCCCGGTAGTGGTGCATGGTCGTACGCTGCATCGCCCAGGTCTGCTGACGACGCAGTTCACCGACGACGAAGCACTCGATGAGCGGACCCAGCCTCGCCGACCCCGGAGTCAGGGCGGCTGCCGTCGCGCCGAGCAGGCTCGCCGCAAGTCCGGAGTCCGCGAGGAACACCTTCGGTTGCTTCACCTCGCGAGAGGTGAGGTTCGTCGACCATGCCGGCAGCGCGTGCGTGAGATACAGCGTCTCGAGGAGCGCGAGATACGGATCCAGCGTCCGCCGGGGAATGCTCGCGTCGGCCGCAAGAGAGCTCCAGACCATCGTGCTTCCCATCCGGGCGGCGATCAACCGGAGAAGCCGTGGAAGATCGGCCAGCCGTTGCAGACCGGAGATGTCCGGCGCATCACGGCGGACGATCTGGGAGAGATAGCTCGCGTGCCAGTCCTCCCGCCGTTGCACGGTGGTCCGTCTCAGCGCCTCCGGGTAGCCGCCCGCACATGCGCGCTCCGCATAGTCCTCTCGCCGCAGCTCACTGGTGTGACGCGAGAACGACTCGCCATCTATCGCTGCGTCGATGAAGGAGCCGTCGCGCCGGTCGAGCTCGCGCTGACTGAGCGGATAGAGCTCGACGCGCTCCGCCCGACCCGCGAGCGACTCGTGGGTCGAGGACAGGTCGAGGAGGTTCGCGGACCCGGTGACGAGGAACCTTCCAGGCCTCTGATCGCGATCGACGGCGGCTTTCAGCGCCACCACCAGCTCGGGCGCCCTCTGCAGCTCGTCGATGACGAGCAGTTCCTCGGGCGCCTGCTCGACGAAGCCGAACGGATCGGACCGCGCGAAGTCGAGGGAGGCGGGATCGTCCAGGGTCACGCCCGTACCGGCTCGTTCCGTGAGGACCTGTGCCGCGAGCGTCGACTTCCCCACCTGACGCGCACCCTGGAGTACGACGATGCGCGTGTCGTCCAGCACCTCCCGCAATCGCGGCAGGATCAAGCGGGGAATCAGTGACGAAGGCGCCATGCATCGAATCTACCGGTCCGACTCGCCGTTTCACCACTCCTTACTCGCCTTTTCACCACCTTCTTTTCGCCGTTTCGCCACACATCTCTCGCCGTCTCACCACCTCTTTCTCGCCGTTTCACCACCTCACGGACCGCGAGCGCCGCAGTTCGTCGGAGATCTGCACATCGTCGGATGCCGGTGCGCCGAGGCATCCGACAAACCGCCGATCTCCGACGAACGGCCGCGCTGCGCCGAAACGCGTCCAGCAGCGGCGGTCACCACCAGCCCTTGCGCTTGGTCCACCACAGCAGCCCCAGCGACATGACGCTCATGACGCCCAGCAGCAGCCAGAGCGCGTCCCAGTGCGTGCTCTCGTTGACGATGACGTTCATGCCGAACACGGACGACAGCGCGGTGATGGGCAGGGTGACCGCGGCGATCACCGCGAGCCGCTCGGCCGCGATCGTCATCTTCGTGTTCGTGCGGGCCTGGTAGAACTCGATCGTGCCCTGCAGGTAGTCCTTCTGGCCGTCGGCCATGACGCCGAGCCGGTGGAACTGGTCCACGAGGTCTTTGACCAGGCGCTCGCCGCTGTCGCCGAAGACCCGCACCTTCGCCATGCGACCGTAGACCTCCGCGGAGAGCGTGCACATGGTCTTCACCGTGAGCAGTCCATGCCGCGCCCGGAACATCTCGTCGAGGAACTGCTCCGGATCGCTGTACTTGTTGCCGGTGACCGCCTGCTCCAGCCGCCACACCTCGCGCGTCAGCTGCGCGGTGTGCTCGCGCAGCCGCCCGGTGAGCGCGGAGACGAGCGCGTGCGAGAGCTCGTACCCGGTCGCCGGGCGGAACCTGCCCGCCGCGATCCGGTTGCGCAGCGCCCGCACCTCGACCAGGGCGTCCTCCAGCGGCACCGCCTCGTTGAGCGGACCGTGCACCGTGATGACGTAGTCGCGGCTGACGAACTGATCGAGCTCGATGTAGTGGACGTGGCCTCCCGCGCCGAGCTTGGGCGCGTGCAGCACGATGAAGACGTGGTCGCCGTAGACGTGCACCTTGGGCACCTGGTTGCGTACCGCGCAGTCCTGGAGCGCGAGGTGGTGCAGCCCGAAGACCTCGGCAAGCCGGGCGCGCACCTCGTCGCTCCACTCCGGCACGTCCACCCACACGACGCCCTCGCCCGCCAGCAGAGCGGGCAGCTCGTCGGGCGAACGCTCCGTGATGCCGGCCTCGGAGATCAGTGTCACGTCCATGTCCACCGGCTCCGTCCCGTGCCGCACCGCGCGGCCCGCATTCGGTATATGCCCACGCCCGAGCGGTGTCAAGGAGGTCGCGGGGCACGGCGCAACGTCGGAGATCTGCACATCGTCGGATGCCGGTGCCCCGAGGCATCCGACATTGTGCAGATCTCCGTCGAACTGCTGCGCTGAAGGCGGCAGGGGGCAGGCCCGCGGGCGCGGCTCAGGCCGTGACGGTGAACCGGGCCCGGCGCAGCGTCTCCTCGCGCGAGGACGGGCCCACGCGCAGCTCGAACTCGCCCGGCTCGACGATGCGCACGCCGCCCGCGTCGACGATCGTGCAGTCGGCCGCCGACAGCTCCAGGCGCACGACAGTCTCCTCGCCCGGGGCGAGCTCGACCTGCCGGTAGCCCTTGAGCTCCTTGTCGGCCCAGCTCGCCGAGGTCACCAGGTCGCTCACGTAGATCTGCACGGTCTCCCGCACCGGGCGCTCGCCGGTGTTGCGCACTGCGATCTCGGCGACGACCGTGTCGGATGCCGACACCTCCGCCGTCGGCACGTGCAGGTCGCCGTACTCCACGGTCGTGTACGACAGGCCCTCGCCGAACGCGAACGCCGGGTCCTGCGTGAGGTCGGCGTACCGGTTTCCGTGCTGCCCGCGGACCTGGTTGTAGTAGGTCGGCTGCTGCCCGGCGTGCCGGGCGAACGAGATGGGCAGGCGCCCCGACGGCTCGATCAGGCCGAGCAGCAGCTCGGCGATCGCCCGGCCGCCCTCCATGCCGGGATTGGCGACCCACACGAGCGCCGCGGCATCGAGCACCGACGGCGGCAGCACGTGCGGCTTCGAGGCCATCAGCACCACGATCAGCGGCGTGCCGGTGGCGGCGAGGGCCTCCAGCAGCGCCGGCTGCCCGCCGATCAGGTCGAGCGTCGCGGTCGACTTGCCCTCACCGACCAGCTCGATGCGGTCGCCCACGACCGCGACCACATAGTCGGCACGCCGGGCGTCGGTGACGGCATCCGCGATGAGCGCCTCGTCCGGCGGGCACGGCACCCCGATCGGCGGCCGCGGCTGCCCGTCCGGAAAGTGCGAGCCCTCGGGATCGGGGGCGAGGGTCACGATGTCCGCGCCGTGCGCGTGCGTGATCGTCCAGTCATCCGGCGCGAAGGAGCGCAGGCCGTCGAGCACGGTCGTGATCAGCTCGCGCGGCTGGGAGTCGAGCCATCCGGCCTGGCCGGAGCCGCCCGCCCAGTCGCCGAGCTGGGTCTGCGCGTCGTCGGCGAGGGGACCGACCACCGCGATGCGCTTCGGGTCACGGCCGGTGCGCGCCGCGCGGCCGGTATCGTCCGCGACGAGGCCGCCGTCCAGCGGCAGCACGCCGTCGTTGCGCAGCAGCACGAGCGAGCGCCGCGCGATGTCCAGGTTCAGGTCGCGGTGCGCGGCCGCGCCGATCACGGCGGCGATGCGCTCGCGGTCGGGGCGGCGGGGGTTCTCGAACAGACCGAGCTCGAACTTCACCGTCAGGATGCGGGACACCGCGGCATCGAGCTCGGACTCGTCCAGCAGCCCGGCCTCGATCGCCTCCAGCGCGCCCTCGTAGAACCCCGGCGTGTTCATCACGAGGTCGTTGCCGGCCTTGACCGCCGCGGCCGCCGCGTGCGCGTAGTCGGGCTGCACCTTCTGCTCCCACACCATGCGGCCGACGTTGTCCCAGTCGGTCACGAGAGTGCCGGTGTACCCCCACTCGCCGCGCAGGACGTCGGACAGCAGCCACTTGTTGATCGTGATCGGCACGCCGTCGGTGGTCTGGTAGCCGAGCATGAAGGTGCGGCATCCCTCCCGAGCGACGCGCTCGAACGGCGGCAGGAACCACGAGCGGAGCTTTCTCCGCGACACGTCGGCCTCACTGGCATCCCGCCCGCCCTGGGTCTCGGAGTACGCGGCGAAGTGCTTCGCGGTGGCGAGGATCGCGGTGTCGTCGTGCAACCCCGCGCCCTGGTAGCCGCGCACCATCGCCGAGGCGAGCTCGCCGATGAGGAACGGGTCCTCGCCGAACGTCTCGCCGACCCGGCCCCAGCGCAGGTCGCGGGCGATGCACAGCACCGGCGAGAACGTCCAGTGCACGCCGGTCGCGGCGACCTCGACGGCCGTCGCACGAGCGACCTGCTCGATCAGACCGGCATCCCACGAGGCGGCCATGCCCAGCTGGGTCGGGAAGATCGTGGCGCCCTCCCAGAACGAGTGCCCGTGGATGCAGTCCTCGCCGACGAGGATCGGGATGCGCAGGCGCGTCTGCTCGACCAGCTCGTGCGCGCGCACGAGGCGCTCGGGCGAGGTGTGCAGGAGGGAGCCGACGTTCACGCGCAGCACCTCGTCGTCCAGATCGTCGCGGGCGTCGAGCTGGAGCATCTGCCCCACCTTCTCGGCCGGGGTCATGCGCGCGACGAGGTCGGCGACGCGCTCCGCGACGGGCAGTTCCGGGTCGAGGTAGGCGGTGGTCGTCTTGCTCATGGGCAGCTCTTTCGACGGGCGTCGGTCGGCGCCCGGTTCGCGGCGCCTCCCCCATGCTAGGAGGTCTTCCGCGGGGCCGGTGCCGTGTTCACAACTCAGGCAATCTGCGGGGAAGCGCCCCCGACTTCCGCGTGATCTCGCGGGTGGCGTCCGCCGGCAGGAGCGTTTTGCCTGAGTTATGCGCAGCTTGGCGGCGGAGTGGGGATGCCGGGGTAGCGGGCACCCGGCCAGCGGGCACCCGGCCAGCGGGCACCCGGCGCGCGGTCACGCCGGCGCGGCGACATCGCCCGGCCTTCGCCGGCCGGCACCGAGCACGACGAGCCCGCCGGCGATGGCCACGAGCCCCGCGACGGACATCGCCGAGAGCTGCTCGTGCAGCAGCACGATGCCCAGGAGCGTGGCCGACAGCGGCTCGGCGAGGGTCAGGGTCGCCACGGTCGTCGCACGCAGCGACCGCAGGCCCCACGCGAACAGCAGGTAGCCCACCGCGGTCGTCACGACCCCCAGCCACAGCGCGAGGGCGACACCGTCGGGCGTGGCGAGCCACGCCGTGCCGCCGACCAGCAGCAACGGCACACTCAGCACAGCCGCGGAGCCGAAGATCGCGCCCATCGCCGCGTGCGGTGCCCAGGACCGATCCAGCAGCAGCTTGCTCGCGACCGCGTAGAGCGCGTACGACGCGCCCGCGCCGACCGAGGCGAGCACGCCCACCGGATCGACGGAGGAATGCGGCGCGCCGCCGGCGACGAGACCGGACACCAGCACGACGCCGGTGAGGGCGATCGCCGTCGCGACCGCCCAGCGCAGCCCCGGGGCGCGACGACGGAGCACCGCCTCCAGCGCGCCGGTGATGATCGGCGCCGAGCCGAGTGCGACGACCGTGCCGATGGCCACCCCGTTGGCACGCGTGCCGAGGAAGAACGCCGGCTGGTAGGCCAGCACCCCCAGTGCGCCCATCGCGACGATCAGCCCGGTCGAGCCCCTGCGAGCCCGTGCCGGCACGGCATCCGCCACCGCCCGCCCGCGAGTGCGGAACACGAGTGCGGCGACGCCGAGGATGCCGCCGCCCACGAGGATGCGTGCGGCCCCGACGGCGAGGGGCGAGGCGTCGACCGACGCGAGCGCCTGGGCGGTGCCGGTGGTGGAGAAGCACAGCGCCGCGAGGACGACGGCGAGGACCGGAAGCACTCGAGGATTGTCACACGATGTTCCGGGCGGCGCGAGGCGACGAAGGGCCCTCCGCGGCGCCGGGCGGATGCCGGTGCCACATACTGGAAAGGTTGCCCTGAGCGAAAGGTCCCCGATGCGCGTGCGTCCCCCCTCCGGTCGCGGCGGCGCCGGCGTCGGCATGGCGCTCATCGCGACCCTCGCGGTGCAGTCCGCGGTGCCGCCCTTCGCGACCGACACGTACACGCCCGCGTTCCCGCACGTGACCGCCGACCTCGACACGACGGCATCCGCCGTCGGCCTCACCCTCACCCTGTTCTTCCTCGGCTTCGGCGGCGGCCAGCTGATCGGCGGCCCGCTGTCGGACCAGTACGGCAGGCGGATGCCGATGATCATCGGCGGCGTCGTGTGCACTCTCGGGGCGATCGGATGCGCCCTTGCTCCGTCCATCGAGGTGCTCGTGGCGATGCGCCTGGTCCAGGGGATCGGCGGCGGCGTCGCCGCAGCCGTGGCGCGCGCGGTCGTGATCGACGTCGCCCACGGCGAGCAGCTCGCGCGGGTCATGTCGCTGCTCATGGCCCTCGGGGGCCTCGCCCCCGCGATCGCCCCCGTGATCGGCGGGCTCGTGCTCACCTTCGACGGCACCTGGCGCGTGATCTTCTGGGCCCTCGTGGTGTTCGGCATCGTGATGAGCGTCACGGCGGCGATGGTCGTGCCCGAGTCGCTTCCGCCGGAGCGGCGGCACTCCGGCGGGCTCGGCGTGGTCGTGCACGGCTTCCGCGCGGTGCTGCGCGAGCCCTCGTTCGTGGGGTACGTGCTCACCGCGACCGCGTCGCTGTTCGCGATGCTGGCCTACATCGCCAACTCGTCGTACGTGCTGCAGGAGATGAAGGGCATGGCGCCGCTGCCGTTCTCGCTCTTCTTCGCCACGACGGCGCTGTGCCAGGTGGGGGTGACCGTCGTGAACGCCCGGCTCATCGGACGGTTCCGGCCGCAGCAGCTGATCGCCGCGGGACTCGGCCTGTCCGTCGCCGCCGTCGCGCTCATCGCGCTCACGGTGCTCCTGTGGGACACCGCGCTGGTGCCGGTGTGCACCGGGTTCCTCGTGCTCATGGCCTCGCAGGGTCTCGTCTTCGGCAATGCCGCGGCCCTGGCCGCGGCGGAGGTGCGCGACCATGCCGGATCGGCCTCCGGCATCCAGGGGATCGCTCAGTCGCTCGGCATCGCCGTCTCCGCTCCGTTGGCGACCTCCGGCGGGGGGCGCACGGCGGTGCCGATGGTCCTCGTCATGGTCGTCGGGATCTCCGGCGCGCTGGTCAGCTTCGCCCTCGCACGACGCGCGCACCGCTCCGACGTCGCGGCGTCGGCCTGAGTCCGCCGCGCCGGGCGCCGTGCACGCGGGCGGTGACCCCGCATCCGCGATGCACCGGGTAGCGTTCTGGGGAGACTCGGATGCCGGGTCGTCGGACCGCGTCGCGACGACCCCACCACGCAGAAGGCAGATCATGACCATCACCACCGATACCCGGCGTGCAGCGGTGCCCGCCGAGATCTCCCGCTCCTGGCTGCTCGTCTCCGCGCACGACGAGGACCGCTTCGACCTGGCCGCCCGCTCGCACGCCGACCAGGTCATTCTCGACCTGGAGGACGGCGTCGACCCGCGTCACAAGGATGCCGCCAGAGAGAAGGTGCTCGGCTGGTTCGACGCCGGCGGGCGGGCGTGGGTGCGCATCAACGACCGCGCGTCGGAGTTCTGGAGCGACGACGTCGACCGCCTGCGCGCCAGCGACGGGCTCCTGGGCGTCATGCTCGCCAAGAGCGAGTCGGCCGCCCACGTCACCGAGACCTACGACCGGCTCGGCGGCACGACGCACGTGATCGCGCTCATCGAGTCGGCACTCGGGATCGAGTGCGCGGTCGAGATCGCCCAGGCGCGCAGCGTGTTCCGGCTCGCCTTCGGCAGCGGCGACTACCGTCGCGACACCGGCACGGCGGCGACCGACCTCGCGATGGCGTATCCGCGCAGCCGGCTCGTGGTCGCCAGCACCATCGCCGGGCTCCCCGGCCCGATCGACGGGCCCACGGTGAGCTCGAGCCATCCGGTGCTGCGGGAGCAGTCCGCCACCGCGGTGGCGCTGGGCCTGACCGGCAAGCTGTGCGTCGACATCGACCAGCTCCCGGTGATCAACGAGTGCATCAGCCCGACCACGTCGGACGTCACGTGGGCGCGGAGCTTCCTGGCCGACTTCGACGCGCGCGGCCGCGTCGTCCGCGACGGCAGCGACCTGCCGCGCCTGGGCCGCGCGCAGAAGATCGACGCGCTGGCCCGGGCCTTCGGCATCCAGCCCCTCGCCTGACGGCTCGCCCGCGCTCGCACCTCGCCCGCGCCGCCTCGCCCCGCCAGCCTCGCCCCGCGCCGCCTCTCCCCGCCAGCCTCGCCCGCCAGTCACTGCCCAACTCGCGAGTCACTGCCCTCCAGCACAATGACTCGCCACGCAAGCAGTGACTCGCGAGCGGGAGGAGTGACTCGGGGGCGGGAGTTGAGGCGGGCAGGCGCGCGCCGCGGGAATCCCCCTCAGGCGCTCTCGGGCGGGCGCGGCACCACGAGCGGCGTGCCGGTGTGCGGGTCGGGGATCACAGTGCACGGCAGACCGAACACCTCCTCGACGAGTTCGGCCGTGAGCACGTCGCCCGGTGCACCGGTGGTCACGATGCGGCCCTCGCTCATCACGACGAGGTGATCCGCGTACCGCGCGGCCTGGTTGAGGTCGTGCAGCACGGCGACCATCGTGCGGCCGCCCGCCCGGTGCAGGCGCCGCAGCAGCTCCAGCAGGTCGTACTGGTGGGCGATGTCGAGGAAGGTCGTGGGCTCGTCCAGCAGCAGCAGCGGCGTCTGCTGCGCCAGCACCATCGCGACCCAGACGCGCTGGCGCTGGCCGCCGGACAGCTCCTCGACGAGCCGTCCGGAGAGCTCGGCGGTGTTGGTGGCCGCGAGCGCCTCGGCGACAGCGCGCTCGTCGGCGGCGGTCCAGTGGCGGAACATGCCCTGGTGCGGATGCCGTCCACGAGCGACCAGGTCGGCCACCACGATCCCCTCCGGGGCGAGCGAGGTCTGCGGAAGCAGGCCGAGGCGTCTCGCGACCTCCTTCGCGGGATAGGACGAGATCGACTTGCCGTCGAGCAGGATCGAGCCCGAGGCTGGTGCCATGACTCGGGCGAGGGCCCGCAACAGGGTGGACTTGCCGCATGCGTTCGGCCCCACGATGACGGTGAACGAGTCCGTCGGGATGTCGACGGACAGGTCCTGGGCGATCGTGCGGCGGTCGTAGGCGAGCGTCACCCGATCGGCGCGCAGCCGGGCCGTGGGCGGCGGCGCTCCCTCGGGCGGGGTGACCCCGGCATCCATCGGTGCGGTGACGTCGATCATCGCCGCCTCCCCTCTCTGGTGAGCAGCCAGATGAGATATGCGCCGCCCAGGCTCACGGTGATCACTCCCACCGGAAGCTGCGTCGGGGCGAACAGGCGCTGCGCCACGAAATCGCTGGCGGCCAGGAGCAGGGCGCCCATGGCAGCGGATGCCGCGAGCGTGACCCCCGCCGACCGCGTGAGCCGCCGGGCGAGCTGCGCAGCGGCGAGCGAGACGAAGGCGATCGGCCCCGCCGCCGCGGTCGCCGTCGCCGTGAGTGCGACGCCGAGGGCGACCAGTCCCAGTCGTACGCGCTGCACCCGTGCCCCGAGCGCCGTCGCGGCGTCGTCGCCGAGCTCGACCAGGTGCATGCCGCGCGCCATCATCGCGGCGACGACCCACAGGACGGCGAGGATCGCGACCGTCGGCCGGGCCTGCTCCCACCCGACCGCGTTGAGCGAGCCGCTCCCCCACGCTCCGGCGGCGAGGGCGATGTAGAGATCGGCGTTGAGGATGATCCAGGTGTTCAGCGACGACAGCATCGCCGAGACGGCGATGCCGACGATGATCAGCCGGAAGCCGTGGAACCCGCGCCGGTAGGCGAGGAGGTAGACGACGAGCGCCGTCGCCAGGCCACCGGCGAGCGACGCGCCGGCGACCGTGACGTAGCCGGTGCCGACGGTCGCGATGACCAGGAGGGCCCCCGTGTAGGCCCCGGAGTCGAAGCCGATCAGCTCGGGGCTGCCGAGCGGATTGCGGGTGAGGGACTGGAAGATCGCCCCGGCCACGCCCAGCGCGGCGCCGAGCACCAGCGCGAGCAGCACGCGCGGCATCCGCCACTCGAGCACCACCAGCTGCGAGCGGCGGTCGCCCTGCCCGAACAGGGTCGCGACGACGTCGCCGAGCGGCACCGCGTAGTCGCCGGTCGACAGGCTCACGACGCCGACGACCGCGGCGGCGAGCAGGAGCGCCGCGACGACCACGACGTGGCGCACGCCCACTCGCGTGGCGAAGCGGCCGCCGCGCGAGCGCAGCACGATCGCGCGATAGCCGGCGTCGACGGATGCCTCCTCCTGCGCCTCCGCGGCGGCGGTCGCGGGCGCGCTCACAGCCCGCTCGCCTTCCGCCGGCGCACCAGCGCGATGAGCACGGGAGCTCCCACGAAGGCGGTGACGATCCCGACCGGCAGCTCGCCGCTGCGCATGACGAGGCGACCCACGATGTCACTGGCCAGAAGCAGGACCGGCGCGGCGACGGCACTCCCGGCGAGGATCCAGCGCTGATCGGGCCCGGTGAACCACCGCACCGCGTGCGGCACCATGAGCCCGACGAACCCGATGGGCCCTGCGGCGGCGGTCGCGGTGCCGCACAGGAGCGTCACCGCCACGACCGACAGGATGCGGGTGCGCACGACGCGCGAGCCGAGGGCGACGGCGAGCTCGTCGCCGAGCGCGATCGCGTTGAGCGGACCGGCGACGACGATCGCGAGCGCGAACCCCACCCCCAGGAACGGCAGCACGGAGGGGAGCAGCTCTCCGGGCACGGCCGCGATGCTGCCCGCGTTCCAGCCCCGCATGCGATTGAACACCTCGGGGAGGAGGAGGGTGATGCCGCTGGTCAGACCGCCCAGGAACGCGCCGATCGCGACGCCGGCGAGCGTCACCCGCAGTGGATCGGGTCCGCCGCGGGCGGCGGCGCCGATCGCGTACACCGCGAAGGTCGCGACCACCGCCCCGAGCAGGGCGAACCAGATCGTGCCACTGAGCGAGGTGATGCCGAACGCGGCCGCCCCGGCAGCGACGGCGAAGGCCGCACCCGCGTTGACTCCGAGGATGCCGGGGTCGGCGAGCGGGTTGCGCGTGAACGCCTGCATGAGGGCGCCCGCGATGCCGAGCGCCGCCCCGGCGAGCACCCCGAGGATCGTGCGGGGAATGCGCAGATCGCGCACGATCGTACCGGCCTCGCCGTCCGCGCCCCCGAGCGCGCCGATGACCTGCGCCACCGTGAGCCCCTTCGACCCGATCGCGAGGCTGAGCGCAGCGCAGACGACCAGTGCGACGACCGCGGCGACGAACCCCGCGAGCCGACGTCGCCTGATCGCGGCGATCGCTCGGCGGGCGTCGTCGGTCGATGCGGGCGGTGCGAAGGTCGTGGCGGACATCGCGAGAAGGGGCGTCAGAGCCCGTGCGCCTCGAGGGTCGCCTCGTACTCGTCCTCGACCTCTTCCTGATCCCGCGTCTCGTCCTCCCACATGGCGCTGAGCCGCTCGCGCACGTCGTCGGCGAGCGCCTCGTAGCGCGCCGTCCACTGCTCGCCGTTCTCGGTCCAGTAGCCGACGACCTTGTAGGCGGATGCCGGCAGCTTCAGCTCATGCCGGAGATACCGGCGCACGCCGCGGGTGACGCGCGTCTCCCCCGCGACCCAGACGTAGCCGGGCTCCTTCGGCAGGTCGCTGGCCCGCACGATCTCCTCGACCCGACTGGGCCCGTGCCCGTTGCCGCCGTGCACCCACGTGAGCTCGACGTCGGCGGGCAGCTCCGGACGCTGCTCGTCGCGGTCGTCGGAGACCTCGACCACGACCCGCGTGCGGACGCCCTCGGGCGCCTGCTCGGCGAGACGCAGCGCAGCGGGAAGTCCGGTGGCGTCGGCCACCAGCAGCTGCCAGCGGATGCCGTCCGCGGGTGCATACAGTCCGCGGGGAGTGTTCACGCCCACCACGTGACCGACCTCGGCACCGAGCGCCCAGGTCGCGGCGACACCGCCCTCGTGCACCACGAAGTCGATCGTGAGGAGGCCGGTCGCGGCATCCCACGCCCGCACGGTGTAGGTGCGCACCTCGCACGGCTCGACCCCGTCGGGGAACTCCCAGTAGCCATCGGCGCTCGGCACCGGCAGCTGCGGCTCGTCGTGGCCCTGCGCGGGCAGGAACAGGCGCAGATACTCGTCGCCGACGCCGCTGGAGACGAACCCTTCCAGGCCCGGGCCGCCGAAGACGATGCGAACCATTCCGGGCGTGAGACGGTGGACCGCGCGGACCTCCACGCGGTGGACCAGATTGACGTCCGGCCGGCTCATCCGAGGAGCGCCTTCCGCACGATCTCGAGCAGGCCGTCCTGGCCGCTCGGCGAGCCGTAGCTCATCTCGTAGTTGTACGGGAACACCTTGCCGTTCGCGACGGCGGGCAGCGCGTTCCACAGCGCGTTCGCCTGCAGCGCCTCCTCGTCCGTGATGAGACCCGAGCCGTCTTCGCTCACGCCCGTGAAGATGACGTCGACGTCCGACAAACCGCCCAGCTGCTCGAGGCTCAGCTTCTGCCCCTCGTTGTCGGGCTCGCCGTCGCCGTCGCCATCGGCGAGCGCGGTGATCGGAAGGCCCAGGTCGGCGAAGACGAGGCACGAGATGCTGTAGCAGCCGACGGTGACTTCGCCGTCCCAGAAGGAGAGGTCGGCGACCGTCGGGTGGATGCCGGCGGCATCCAGCTGCGCCTTCACGTCGGCCGCGCGCTGCTCGTAGTCGTCGAGCCAGGCCTGGGCCTGCTTCTCACGCCCGAGGTCGGCGGCGATGGCGCGGAACTTGTCGCGCCAGTCGCCGCCGTCGAACCCGTTGTAGGTGTAGGTCGGGGCGATCGCCGTGAGCTTGTCGTGCAGGTCGGTCTCGTAGCCGAGGCCGTTGAGGATGAAGTCGGGTCCCACCTGCAGGACGTGCTCGAGGTTGAACTCGGGATAGTTGTGGAAGCCCTTGATGCCCTCCAGCGCCTCCTGCGGGAAGAAGCTCGGGAAGCTGTCCCAGTCCTCGCGGATCGGCTGCTCGGCCGCGAGCGGATAGCCCAGCGTGATCAGCATGTCGACGTCGGTCGTGTAGAAGCCGAGGGCGGCCTTCGGCTCGACCGGGAGCGTCACCTCGCCGAAGTCGGTGTCGACCGTGAACGTCTCTGCATCCGAGGAGTCGGTGCCGACGGATGCGCAGGCCGGGAGGAGGAGGATCGTCGCGGCGACGGCGAGCGCCGCGCGCAGGGGTCGAGTGCGTGAGGTGGTCATGAGCCTTCGATTCGGAGGGTAGCTGAGGCTTACCTAAGCTACACCTAAGCTAGTGATCGTGTCCCCCTCCCCCTCCCGATCGCGAGCGCTGGCCACCGTGCTCGCTCGGCGACGCGTGCCGATCGCGCTGGCGGTCGTGGGGCTGGTCGGGCACCAGATCGCCGAGGCGCTCGTGCCCGTGCTCATCGGCGTCTCGATCGACCGGGCGATCGCCCCCGGGGACCCGGTCATGCTCGCGCTGTGCCTGGTCGCCCTGTGCGCGCTGTTCACCGTGCTCCTGCTGGCGTGGCGGTTCGGCGAGCTCAACTCGGTGCGCGCCGCCGAGGAGGGCGCCCGGGCGGTGCGGGGCGCCCTGGTCTCGCGGGTGCTCTCCCCGGTGGGCTTCGCGCGGCCGCGCAGTCCCGGCGAGCTGCTGAGCATCGCCGGATCGGATGCCGACCGGGCGGCCGGCATCGTCTGGCTCCTCACCGGCACGGCTGCTGAGCTCGCCGCCGTGCTCACCGCCGCGGTGTCGCTGCTGGTGATCTCGATGCCGCTGGGCGTGCTCGTGCTGCTTTCCACCCCGGCGCTCGTGGCGCTCCTGCACGTCGTGACCGCTCCGCTGGAGCGTCGGATGGATGCCGAGCAGGAGGCCGCCGCGACGGCCGCCGCCACAGCGGCGGACCTCCTCACGGGCCTGCGGACCGTCGCCGGGCTGCATGCCGAGGATGCCGCCGCCCGGCGCTTCGCCGCGGCCAACGAGCGGTCGCTGCGCGCCTCCCGTCGCGCCGTCTCGGCGAAGGCCGCGTACACGATGGCCAGTATGGGGCTGTCCGCCCTGCTCCTGGCCGGCATCGCGGCGGCCGCGGCGGGACAGGCGCTCGCCGGCTCGATCTCCATCGGAGAGCTGGTGACCGTGCTGGGCCTCGCCCAGTTCCTGTACGGTCCGGTGGGCGGCCTCGCGTTCGTCGGCGCTGAGCTTGCCACCGTCCGGGCATCGGCCAAACGCGTCGACGCGGTGCTGGCGGCCCCGACCGCCCGGCCGGCGGGGGCCTCGGGCTCGCACGGCGGCGCGGGGGCTGCAGGGGGCGCGGGGACACCCGGCTCGCACGGCGACGCGGGGGCTGCGGGGGCCCGCGCCGCGGGAGCGCCGGGGGGCGCGGGGACTTCGGGCGGGACGGGCGGCACCGGTTCGCCGGGCGGCGCGGGGGCTGCCGGGGCCCGCGCCGCGGACGTCGTCTTCGACGGGCTCGCGACCGCCAACGCCGGACCGTTCTCGGCCCGGATCCCGGCCGGCGGGATCGTGACGCTGCAGGTCGCCGACCCCCGCGGCGCACGCGAGCTGTGCGAGGTGCTCGCCGGCGCGCGGCTCCCCGAACGCGGACGCATCGTCGTCGGCGGGCACGAGCTGACCGGCATCCTCGACGCACCGCTCGTGCTCGCGCCGCCCCATCAGCCGGCGATCTTCAGCGGCACGCTCCGCGAGAACATCGAACTGCACGCGCCGCTCGACGACGCCGACCTGGAGCGGGTCGCCGACGCGGCCGCACTGGACGACGTCCGCGAGGCCGCGCGCGGCGACTGGGACCTGCCGGTCGGCGAGCGGGGCCTCACGCTCTCCGGCGGGCAGCGTCAGCGGGTCGCGCTGGCCCGATCGCTCGCGCGCGAGGCCGACGTGCTCGTGCTGCACGATCCGACCAGCGCCGTCGACTCGGTCACCGAGTCCGCGATCGCCGAGCGGCTGGCCGCGGCCCGGGGCGGCCGCACGACGATCCTCGTCGCCTCGAGCCCCGCGCTGGTGCGCATCTGCGACACCGTCGTCGAGGTCCCCGCGGCGCGCGGCGCAGAGCGGGTGGACGCATGACGGCGACCTCTCCGCTGCCGATCGCCGCACCCGCCGCGACGTGGCGCACGCTCGGACGCATGCTGCGCGAGCGCTGGCTGCCGCTGTCGGGGGCCGCGGCGACCCTGGCCGTGGCATCCGTCGCGGGGTTGGCCCTTCCCGCCACGCTCGGCGCGATCGTCGACGCGGTCATCGCAGGGGATGCCGCCCGGCTTCCCCTGCTGGTCGCGGTGCTCGCCGGGGCCGGGGTGCTCCACGGCGTGCTCACCGGCGCCGGAAGGCTGCAGGTCGCGCGCGCGGGAGAGAGCCTGCTCGCCCGGCTGCGCGAACGCGTCGTGACGCGCCTGGTCGACCTGCCTCCCGCCACGGTCGAACGGGCAGGACGCGGCGAGCTGGTCTCCCGCGCCTCCAACGACGCACGCATCGTCGGTGAGGTCGTGATCGGCGTGCTGCCCGCCTTCGTCTCTGCGGCGTTCGCCGTGTCGATCACGATCGTCGGCCTCGGCGTGATCGATGTGCGCTTCGCGCTCGCCGCGCTCGCCGCGGTGCCGGTGCAGGTCGTGGCCACCCGGGGCTACCTGCGTCGGGCCCGTCCGGTCTTCCTGGCCGCGCGCGCCGCCGAGGGCGAGCGCTCGCAGCGCACGCTCGAGGCGATCGACGCCGCCGAGACGGTGCGGGCCATGGGCGTCTCGCGCGAGCGTGAGGCGGTCGTCGACGCGGCCGCGGCCCGCGCCGTGGTCGACGAGCTGCGCGCGGTGCGGGTGAGCGTCGGCTTCTGGAACCGGCTGAACGTCGCCGAGCTGGTCGGGCTCGGCGCGGTGATCGCGGTCGGGTTCTTCCTCGTCGACGCCGATGCGGCCACCGTGGGCGGTGCGACCGCGGCGGCGCTGTACCTGCACAGCCTGTTCGACCCGGTCGGGTTGGTCCTCGGCGGGG
Organism: Microbacterium sp.; assembly: GCF_047605725.1. Classification (GTDB taxonomy): domain Bacteria; phylum Actinomycetota; class Actinomycetes; order Actinomycetales; family Microbacteriaceae; genus Microbacterium. Next base: position 2,066 of record NZ_JASGFE010000051.1, on the reverse strand, counting down.
TCGACGACCTGCAGAAGGCCGGCGCCGCCCTGGCCCGGATGGTCGGCGTGCTGGAGCTGCCGGAGCGTCCGCGCCGGACCGTCGCGCCGCGCTCGGGCGCCGTGGAGGTCGCCCTCGACGACGTGCGCTTCGCCTACGGGGACGGGTTCGCGCTGGCCGGGGTGAGCTTCACGGTGCCGGCGGGGCAGACGGTGGCCCTGGTCGGGGCCAGCGGAGCGGGCAAGAGCACCGTGGCGGCGCTCGTGCTCGGCGCACTGGTGCCCGACGGCGGGCGGGTGCGGATCGGCGCGCACGACGCGACGACGGATGCCGAGGGCACGGTCGCGCCGCGGGTGGCCCTGGTCGGCCAGGAGCCGCACGTGTTCGCCGGCACCCTCGCCGACGACCTGCTGCTCGCTCGGCCCGACGCGAGCGAGCAGGAGCTGCGCGCCGCGCTCGACGCCGTGGGCGCGCTCGCGTGGGCCGACGCCCTCCCCGAGGGACTGCAGACCGTCGTCGGCGCGGGCGGGCACCCGCTCACCCTCGTCGAGGCGCAGCAGCTCGCCCTGGCACGCATCCTGCTGCACGACCCCGACGCGCTCGTGCTCGACGAGGCCACCGCGGCCGCCGGCGGCGAGCGCGTGCTCGACCGCGCCGTCGCACGGGTCGCGTACGGGCGCACCACCATCGCGATCGCCCACCGCCTCGACCAGGCCGCACGCGCCGACCGGATCGTCGTGCTCGACCACGGCCGCGTCGTGGAGCAGGGCCGTCACGCCGAGCTCGTCGCCGCCGGCGGCCGCTACGCCCGACTCTGGGCCGCCTGGACCGCCGGGCGCGGGGGGTCCAGGGGGCCCGGGGGATCCGGGGGATCCGGGGGATCCGGGGGATCCGGGGGATCCGGGGGGTCCGGGAGGTCCGGTCCCCCAGCATCCGGAACCCCCGAGCCCGGTCCCGCGGCATCCGACTCGCCCGCGAATCACTCCTCCGGCACGCGAGTCACTACCTCCGCGCCGAGTCACTGCCCTCCAACACAGTGACTCACGTCGGGAGCAGTGACTCGCGGGGCGAGCAGGGCCGCACGCTCGACTGACGGCGAGCGCGGGCGCGTTGTCGCGTAGGGTGGGATGCCGTGTCCGTAGGTCTTCTCGCCGTCGTCGACGACATCCTCGCCGCTGCCCTGAAGGCGTCGGCCAAGTCGGCCGGCGTCGTCATCGACGACGCCGCCGTCACCCCGCAGTACGTGCAGGGCATCACGCCGGCGCGCGAGCTGCCGGTCGTCGGCAAGATCGCCCTCGGGTCGCTCGCGAACAAGTTCCTCGTGATCATCCCGATCGCGATGCTGCTCACCGCGTTCGCGCCGTGGGCGCTGCCGTTCCTGCTGATCGTCGGCGGCACGTACCTATGCTTCGAGGGCGCCGAGAAGGCACTGGAATGGTTCGGGTTCGGGCATGAGCACGGGGGCGAGGAGGCGCGCGACGAGCGCCGGCTCGTGCTCGGCGCCATCCGCACCGACCTCATCCTGTCCACCGAGATCATGCTGATCGCGCTGTCGAACATCGACCCCGACATGGAGTTCTGGCCGCGACTGGTGGTGCTCGTCGTCATCGCCCTGCTGATGACCGCCCTCGTCTATGGCGCCGTGGCGCTTCTCGTGAAGATCGACGACGTCGGCCTGAGCATGGCCAAGAGCCGGTCGCAGCGCGTGCGACACCTCGGCGCGCGCATCGTCCGTTCGATGCCCGCCGTCTTCCGCGTGATCAGCGTCATCGGCACGGTCGCGATGCTGTGGGTCGGCGGCCACCTCGTGATCGCCAACCTCGCCGAGGTCGGCGTTCCCGTCCTCTACGACGTGCTGCACGCGATCGAGCACGCGATGCACGCCCTCGGACCGGTGGTCGTGTGGGTCGCCGACACCGCGGCATCCGCCGTGGCCGGATTCGTCACGGGCGTCGTCGTCATCGGCGTCGTGATGGGCGTCGGGCGCCTGTTCGGCAAGCGGCCGACCTTCACCGAGGGCGGCGACGACCCGGCGTCCGCGCACTGACGCGCGCCCCGCCCGGCGCCCCGCGCCCCGGCCCCCGCCG
>NZ_JASGFE010000050.1:0-24122 GCF_047605725.1 Microbacterium sp. | reverse complement strand
CCGCGAGGGTGCCCGTTCCCCCCGCGAGGGTGCCCGTTCCCCCCGCGAGGGTGCCGGCTCAGTGGTCGGCGGAGGGCGGCTCCAGCCGGGCCTCGTAGACGTCCAGCGCGATGCCGACCTGCCGGAGGATCTCGGAGTCGTAGCGGCCGATGGCGCGCTCCTCCAGCAGGGCGTCGCGCTGCCCCTGCAGCACGACCGTCGACAGGCGCACGAAGGCGTGCGCGGGCGACTCCTCGCCCGGCGTATGCGACGCGCTGTGCGTCGGGGACAGCGCGAGGGATGCCAGTGCGTTCTTGCCACCGGCGCGCACGCGCTCGATGAGCGCGGAGTCGAGCTCGGGTCGCGTGGGGTCGGCCTGTTCCACAGCGATCTCCTCGTCGAGCGCCTCGTTGCCGGCCTTGACGATGTCTGCACTGAGGGCGGCGAGGCCCCGGACGCCGGCATCGGTGGCATCGACGGTCCACAGACGCCGGATGATCGCCGGGAGCGTGAGGCCGTGCAGGAGCAGCGTGGTGATGGCGACGATGAAGGCGATCAGCACGACCTGGGCGCGATCGGGCACCTCGTGCGGGATGCTCTGGGCTGCGGCGAGGGTCACGACGCCCCGCATCCCCGCCCATGAGAGGGCCACGCCCTCACGCCAGCCGAGGCCCTGCTCCTGCTCGTGCTCGAGGTCGGCCTCGGAGCGGCGCTGCAGCGCCTCGAGCCGCTCGACGCGCGCGGCGCTGCGCGACCCGCCCTGGCGTGCCCGGTCCGCCCCGCGTGAGAGCGCCCAGCTGCGTCCGACGTAGCGCCGCGCCGCGCCGCGCATGTACAGCAGGAGGGGCACGGCGAACAGGGCGCGCAGGGCGATCAGCGCTCCGACGACCAGCAGGCCGAGCCACACGACGTAGGACAGATCCCAGTGCGAGTCGACGACCTCCTCGACCAGGCCGTGCAGCTGCAGGCCCATCAGCAGGAACACGCCGTTCTCGACGACGAACTGCACCGTGCGCCAGTTGAGGCGCTCGTTCAGTCGCGCGTGGGCGCTGAAGCGGGTCGCGGAGTGATGCCCGGCGTAGAGCCCGGTCACCACGACGGCGAGCACCCCCGACGCACCGGCATGCTCGGCCGGGACGAACGCGACGAACGGCACGGTGAAGGAGATCACCGTGTCGTGCACGGGGTTGGCGAGCTTCGAGCGGATCCACACCGTGATCACGCCCACCACCAGCCCGATGAGGATCGCGGCGGCGACCGCGTAGCTGAAGCTGCCGGCCGCGCTCCAGAAGGTGAAGCTGCTGGCCACCGCGGCAAGAGCGGCCTTCAGGAGCACGAGCGAGGTCGCGTCGTTGACGAGGCTTTCGCCCTCCAGGATCGCGACCAGGCGCCGCGGCATCCCGAGCTTCTTTCCGATCGAGGTCGCCGCGACCGCATCGGTGGGGCTGACCACGGCGCCCAGGGCTATCGCGACCGGCAGCGGGATCGCCGGGACGAGGAGGTTCACGAGCACTCCGATGACCACTGCCGAGATGATCACGAGCACGACCGAGAGCCCCGCGATGGGACGGAGGTTGCGTTGGAAGTCGACCAGCGGCAGGTTCACGGCCGCCGCGTAGAGCAGCGGCGGCAGCACGACGAGCAGGATGATCTCGGGCTCGACCTCGATGATCGGCACGAACGGCAGGTACCCGATCGCCACACCCAGCACGCTCAGCAGCAGGGGAGCGGCGATGCCGATCCGCCCGGCCAGGATCGCGGTTCCCACGACCAGCAGGATCGCGCCGACGACGATCAGCTCGATTTCTTCCATGCCTCAGTCTCTCAAACCGCGCGCCCTTGCCCGCACCGCGTCGAGCGGGCGGCATCGGTCACGGCAGGAGCGGGACGATCTCCGCGAGGTCCACCGGACCCACGACCAGGTCGGCCTGGGCGCGCACTGCCGGCTTGGCGTTGAACGCGATCCCGAGGCCGGCCTCGGCCATCATGAGCAGGTCGTTCGCGCCGTCGCCGATCGCGATCGTTCGCGACATCGGCACGCCGAACGAGGCGGCCCATTCGCGCAGCGCGGCGGCCTTGCCCGCGGCATCCACGATCTCACCGTCCACGGAGCCGGAGAGCAGGCCCCCCTGCACCGCGAGCCGGTTGGCCCGCCACACGTCCACCCCGAGCGCGGGGGCGAGCTCGTCGAGGATCTCGTGGAACCCGCCCGAGACGACAGCCGCCCGCCCGCCGCGTGCGTGCACGGCGGCGATCAGCGCGTGCACGCCCGGCGTCGGCTCGATGCGGGCGAGCACGCGCGCGAACGCCGACACCGGGATGCCGCGCAGCGCCGCCACGCGCGAGCGCAGGCTCGTCGCGAAGTCCACCTCGCCGCGCATCGCCGCCTCGGTCGCCGCAGCGACCTCCGCGCCGCGGCCGACCTCGTCGGCGATCAGCTCGATGACCTCGTTGCGGATGAGCGTGGAGTCGGCGTCGAGGACGACGAGGAAGCGGGCGCCGGGCACCACCCCACGCTAGCGCCTACTGCGGGACGTGGGTCCCCTTGCCGACCACCGTGATGCCGGTGTCGGTGACGGTGAAGCCGCGCGCGCGGTCGTAGGCGTGGTCGACGCCGACATGCGCTCCGGGATCGAGCACGACGTTCTTGTCGAGGATCGCCCGGTGCACCCGCGCTCCCGCGCCCACGTCGACGTGATCGAACAGCACGGAGTCGGTGATGGTCGATCCGCCACCGGCGAGCGTCCACGGGCCCACGACGCTGCGCTCCAGGTGCGTGCCCGACAGTACCGAGCCGAGCGAGACGATCGAGTCGATCGCGTTGCCCATGCGCCCGACGTTGTCGCGCACGAACTTCGCCGGGGGCGAGTTGACCGCCTGAGCGTAGATCGGCCAGTCCATGTTGTACAGGTTGAACACCGGCAGCGCCGAGATGAGGTCCATGTGCGCGTCGAAGAACGACTCGATCGTCCCCACGTCGCGCCAGTAGTCGCGGTCGCGCTCGGTCGAGCCGGGCACGTCGTTGCGCTTGAAGTCGTACACGCCGGCCTCGGCGCGTCCGACGAAGTAGGGGATGATGTTCCCGCCCATGTCATGGGCGGAGTCCTCCAGCTCGCCGTCGGCCTGCACCGCCTCGATGAGGGCGTCGGTGTCGAAGATGTAGTTGCCCATCGAGGCGAGCACCTCGTGCGGCGAGTCGGGCAGGCCCACCGGGTTCTGCGGCTTCTCCAGGAACTCCCGGATGCGGGTGGCGTCGTCGGGCTCGACGTCGATGACGCCGAACTGGTTCGCCAGCGAGATGTGCTGGCGGATGCCGGCGACCGTCGCACGCGCGCCCGATTCCACGTGCGCGGTGAGCATCTGCTGGAAGTCCATGCGGTAGACGTGATCGGCGCCGATCACGACCACGATGTCGGGCTTCTCGTCGGTGATGAGGTTCAGCGACTGCAGGATCGCATCCGCCGAGCCGGAGAACCAGCGCTTGCCGAGACGCTGCTGAGCCGGCACCGAGGCCACGTAGGAGTTCAGCAGGGCCGACATGCGCCAGGTCTGCGAGATGTGGCGGTCGAGGCTGTGCGACTTGTACTGGGTCAGCACGACCACCTGACGCAGGCCGGAGTTGATGAGGTTGGAGATGGCGAAATCGATCAGTCGGTACTGCCCCCCGAACGGCACGGCGGGCTTCGCGCGGTCCGCCGTCAGTGGCATGAGGCGCTTGCCCTCGCCGCCGGCGAGGATGATTCCGAAGACCTTCGGTGCTGCTGGCATGCCAACACACTATGCCCCCGCGAGCGGTCTGTACTAGCGTTCAGGCATGCGCGTCGACATCGTCACCAAGGAGTATCCGCCCGAGATCTACGGTGGTGCGGGAGTCCACGTCACCGAGCTCGTCAAGGCCCTGCGCGCCTCGCTCGACGTCAGGGTGCAGGCCTTCGGAGCGCAGCGCGAGGAACCGGGCGTGTCGTCGTACCGCGTTCCCGCGGAGCTCGGCGAGGCCAACGGCGCGATCCAGACGCTCGGCACCGACCTGGAGATCGTCGGCGGCATCGCCGGTGCCGACGTGGTGCACAGCCACACGTGGTACGCGAACTTCGCCGGACACCTCGCGTCGCTCCTGTACGGCATCCCGCACGTGGTCACGGCGCACTCACTCGAGCCGCTGCGGCCCTGGAAGGCCGAGCAGCTCGGCGGCGGCTACGCGGTGTCCAGCTACATCGAGAAGACCGCCTACGAGGGCGCCGCGGCCGTGGTCGCCGTCAGCGAGGGCATGCGCCAGGACATCCTGCGCAGCTACCCCGCGCTCGACCCCGAGAAGGTCAAGGTGATCTACAACGGCATCGACGTCGAGTCGTGGCGCCCCGTGGACGACCCCGCGCTGCTCGCCTCGTACGGGATCGACCCGGCCAAGCCCTCGGTCGTCTTCGTGGGCCGCATCACGCGCCAGAAAGGCCTGCCGTACTTCCTCCGTGCCGCCGAGCGCCTCCCCGAGGACGTCCAGCTGATCCTGTGCGCGGGCGCGCCCGACACCCCGGAGATCATGGCCGAGGTGCAGGGGCTCGTCCGCGACCTGCAGGCCCAGCGCGAGGGTGTCGTGTGGATCGAGGAGTTCCTTCCGCGCGACCAACTGTGCGCGATCCTCACCGCCGCGACGACGTTCGTGTGCCCGTCGGTGTACGAGCCGCTCGGCATCGTCAACCTCGAGGCGATGGCGTGCGGGGCGGCCGTGGTCGGCACCGGCACCGGCGGCATCCCCGAGGTCGTCGTCGACGGCGTGACGGGCCGCATCGTCCCGATCGAGCAGGTGCAGGACGGCACCGGCACGCCTGTGGACCCGGAGAGGTTCGTCGCCGATCTCGCGGCGGTGCTCACCGAGGTCGTCTCCGACCCGGAGCGGGCGCGCGCCTACGGCGCGGCCGGCCGTGAGCGCGCTGCGAACGACTTCAGCTGGACGGCGATCGCGGATGCCACGGCCGCGCTCTACGCGGAGGTGGCCGGCGCGGGCCGATAGGCTGATCGCATGCCGCAGGTGCTCGAGTTCGCCGACGTCGTCGTCCGCCGCAACGCGCGGAACATCATCGATCACATCGACTGGATCGTCGAGGACGATCAGCGCTGGGTCGTGCTCGGACCCAACGGCGCGGGCAAGACGACGATCCTGCAGCTGGCCGCGACCCTCCTGCATCCGACCTCCGGCGCCGTCGACGTGCTCGACGAGCGACTGGGTCGCACCGACGTGTTCGAGCTGCGTCCGCGGATCGGCTTCGCCTCGTCGGCGATGGCGCGGCGGGTTCCTGCGGAGGAGACGGTGCTGAACGTCGTGCTCACGGCGGCCTATTCCGTGCTGGGCCGCTGGCGCGAGTCGTACGAGTCCGTCGACGAGGAGCGCGCCCGCGGGGTGCTCGAGCAGTGGCAGCTGGAGCACCTCGCCGAGCGCACGTTCGGCACGCTGTCGGACGGCGAGCAGAAGCGCGTGCAGATCGCCCGCGCCGTCATGACCGACCCCGAGCTGCTGCTGCTCGACGAGCCGAGCGCGAGCCTCGACCTCGGCGCGCGCGAGGAGCTGCTGGGCCTGCTCGGCCGGTTCGCGCAGTCGCCGACCACACCCGCGATGGTGATGGTCACCCACCACGTGGAGGAGATCCCGCGGGGATTCACGCACGTGCTGCTGCTGCGCGAGGGGCGCGTCGTCGCGCGCGGACCGCTCGCCGAGGCGCTCACCGCCGAGTCGCTGACCGAGACGTTCGGGATGCCGGTGGTGCTGCGCGAGGAGGACGGCCGCTTCGCGGCACGCGCCTGATCTGCGACTCTCTGTTCGAACCGGCCGCCCGATTCCGCGTCGGGCCGGTGGGACTGGTAGGATCGATCCTCGGTGCGCGATCGCGCCGCAGACTTTTCCCGCCCGCACCGGGCGCCACTCCCGCGAGGAAGCCATGAAGACTGACATCCACCCCGACTACCAGGCCGTCGTGTTCCGCGACCTCGGCTCCGGCGAGACGTTCCTGACCCGCTCGACCGTGACCAGCGACAAGACGATCGAGCTCGATGGTGTGACCTACCCGGTCATCGACGTCGAGATCTCCTCGGCCTCGCACCCGTTCTACACCGGCAAGCAGCGCATCATGGACTCGGCCGGTCGCGTCGAGAAGTTCAACCAGCGCTTCAAGAACTTCGGCGCGCGCTGACCCGCGCCCGCCGTCACGAGAGCCCCGCCGAAGGCGGGGCTCTCGTCGTTCGGCCCCGGCATCCCCGCCCCGGTCTCGCGTCCCCGGCCCAGGGTCTCTCGTCCCCGGGATCCGGCCCCGTATCCTGCCCCGAGTCACTGCTCTCTTTGTCGAGTCACTGCTCTCGCTTCGAGTCACTGCTCTCCAGCGCAGTGACTCGCGCGTAGGGCAGTGACTCGCGCACGGGGGCATTGACTCGCGAGGGAGGGTTCCATCCTCGGCATCCGTGCCCCGAGTCACTGCTCTCCAGCGCAATGACTCGCGAGCAAGGCAGTGAGTCGCGCGCGGGGGCAGTGACTCGCGAGGGGCGGGAACGGCCCGGGGATCAGCGGACGGGCCAGGCGCCGTCGAGGCGGTCGTCGGGGTCGAGCCGCCCGATCCGGATGAAGTAGTCGCTCAGACTCGCCGCCTGCGCACGCGCCCATGCGATCTGGCGCGTGTGCAGCTCGGCGGCGGTCGGCGGAAGCCGGTCGGCGAAGCGGCGCGCCAGCGCCTGGGCGACCCGGCCCGCGGCGACCGCGTCGGCCGACGCGTCGTGCGCGCCGACGAGCGGCACCGCGTAGTGCTCCGCGACCACCGCCAGGGTGCGCTTTCCGGGACGATAACGGTCGTAGGCCTTGTCGACCACCAGCGGATCGATCACCGGCGACGGGTCGTCGATCGGCGGGATCCCGTGGCGGAGCGCCTCGTGCCTGAGCAGCGAGAAGTCGAACGGCGCGTTGTAGGCGACGACCGGGATGCCGGCGTCGAAGAGGCTCCGCAGGGTCTCGATCACCTCGGCGACGACCTCCGCGGCGGGCCGCCCGTGCGCCCGCGCGTGCGCCGTGGTCACCCCGTGGATCGCCGCCGCGGCATCCGGGATCTCGATGCCCGGATCGGCCAGCCACGACCGCGATCGCCGCACCGCGCCGGTGCCGTCGAGCAGGCCGACGTGCGCGGTCACGATGCGCTCGTGCGCGACGTCGACGCCGGTCGTCTCGAGGTCGAAGACGCCGATCGCACGCGTCCACTCCGGGGCGCCGGCCGGGGCGAGCATATGCGCGCGAGGTTCCATGCCTGCAACGGTATGCGAGGCATCCGACATCGCCCCGCACGCCACTCGTAGACTCGACGAGTGCCCGTTCCGAGTCCCTACGCCGCCCGGCTCGCCCGCATCCCGGTCGGGCGGCACGAGGCGATCGTGCTCGGCGGCACCACGGCGTACTGGGTGTACGGTCCCGCCGACGCGCCGACGACGATCGTCGCGGTCCACGGCTTCCGTGGCGAGCATCACGGGCTGGAGCCCGTGGTCGCCCACCTCCCGGGCATCCGCGTCGTGATGCCCGACCTGCCCGGGTTCGGCGAGAGCGCGCCGATCCCCGGGCGCACGCACGATCTCGACCTCTACGCCGACTGGCTGCGGGCCTTCGTGCGCGCGGTCGCGCCCGGCGCGGTGATCCTCGGCCACTCGTTCGGATCGATCGTCGCCTCCGCCGCCGTCGCGCAAGGGCTGGAGACCCCGGCGCTCATCCTCGTCAACCCCATCGGCGCACCGGCGTTGGAGGGGCCGCGGGGGATCATGACGCGGCTCGCGATCCTCTACTACGCCGCCGGCGCGCGGCTTCCGGGCCGGATCGGCACGGCGCTGCTGCGCAACGGGCTGATCGTGCAGGTGATGAGCCGCACGATGGCGAAGACCCGCGACAAGGAGCTGCTCGCGTTCGTGCACGACCAGCACGACACCTACTTCTCCCGCTTCGCCGATCGCGACGTGCTGCACGACGCGTTCGTGACCTCGGTGTCGCACGACGTGCGCGAGTTCGCGCCGCGCATCGCCCAGCCCGCGCTTCTGATCGCCGCGCAGCAGGACGACATCACCCCGATCGAGAAGGAGCGCGAACTGGCCCGGCTCTTCTCCGATGCCGAGCTCGTCGAGATCCCCGGAGTCGGCCACCTCATCCACTACGAGACCCCGAGGCCTGCGGCCGAGGCGATCGAGCGCTTCCTGTCGACCGCTGCTCGGGGAAGCTGACAGCGCTGTGCGCTCCGGGCCGCCTTCGGGCTCGGCGCAGTCGTGCGCCGTCGCTGGGAGCACGATGGCGAGTTCGCACTGCGCGACGTGACGACCCTCAGCGCCGGCATCGTGCGCGATCCCGGCCGCGCGATGCTGGTGCGGTGAGCGTCACCGTTCCTTGGGGAAGAACAGGCCGAGCCCATGCCGGCGCAGGATGCGGTAGGCGTCGGCATAGCTGGTCTCGGCGCTCAGGTCGCTCGCCTCCCCGTAGCGCGCCAGCAGAAGGCCGAGCAGGCCCCGCCCGGGCGGGCTGATGGGCTTGTTACGGTGCTTGCCCTTGTGCAGGTCCTCGAGCTCGTCCTCGTCGGGGTTCGCAGGCAGCCACATCGGGTGCACCGCCGGCCACGTGGCGGGGTCGCGGGGCTCTTGCAGGTTGACCACCGGGAACAGGTCGTTCGCCGAGGCGTCGCGGCGCGTGAGCGGGGCGAGGCCGTACAGTCTCGACAGTGTCGCGATGACGGCGCCGTGATGCATCTCGTCGTGGACGATCGTGCCGGCGCGTGTGTAGGCCGACACGGCGATGGCGGGCACGCGCACGCCGAGCCGGTCGAAGGCGAACCCCATCTCGCCGGGGTTCTGGTCGGCCGTCGGCGGTGTCGCCGCCGGCGGCGACACGTGGTCGTACGTGCCGCCGTGCTCGTCGAAGGTGATCAGCAGCAGCGTGTTCATCGCGTTCGACCCCTTCGGGGACGCGCTGAGCTTGATGGCCTCGTAGACGCTCGCCACGAGATGCTCCCCGGCGCGCACGTCCGAGACCGCGGAATCGACGATCATGCGCCCGTCCACCGCGCTGGAGCGGTACACGCCGAACGGCGGGTGGAAGTCGTTGTGGTTGAACACCATGCGCGGCTCGATGAACGAGTAGGCGGGAAGCTTTCCGGCCCGCGCGTCCTGATAGAACTCGGACATGTAGCCGAAGTGCTCGGTGCGCCAGTACTTCTCCAGCACCGGCGCGTGCATGACGCCGGTGAGCGAGACCAGCTGCAGCTCGTCGAAGTACACCTTCCACGAGATGCCGGCCTCCTCCAGACGGTTGAAGATCGTGGGCGTCGGGTCCGCCGAGAGCCATTTCTCGTAGCCGCCGGCGTGCGTGTTGGTCACGAAGCCGTGCGAGGTCGACGCGTGGAAGAACGACCGGTTGCAATACGTCTGCGAGGGGACCCCGGCGAACCACGCGTCGAACACGGCGAACTCGCGCGCCAGGGTCGACAGCACCGGCAGCTGCTCCGGTGCGAAGCCGCCCATGATCTGCGCCACCTCCTCGTCGGCGGGCGCCGTGCCCCGCAGGCGCTCGAGGTTGTTGCGGTAGTCCTGCAGGAAGCCGACCATGGTGGCGTCGGCGCCTCGTGCGGGCGCGTTGAAGGGAGCGGTCATCCCGTCGAGCTGGGCGAGGCGATTGGATGCCGGGGACACCGTGCCGAACAACTGCGTGTTCACGTACGGGTACTCTTCGCCGGGGTCGGGGTTCGGCTGGCCCATGACGACGTCGGTCGGGCCGGAGTACACGTGCGCCGACACCGTCAGCCCGGTGTCGTCGGTGTTCGCGTAGGAGCCGAAGGCCAAGCCGTCGAACGTCTCGCCGTCGGGGATGGTCTCGGGTGTGTACAGCCAGCCGAGCAGGTTGTCGAACGAGCGGTTCTCGCCCATCAGCACGACGACATGGTCGAAGCCGGGCTCGTGCCGCGGGGGCAGGGCGAGGTTGTCGGCGGCGCCCTCCCGGTAGCCGAGCAGGTGTCCGATCTGGGCCCCGGCGGCCGCGCCCACGCCGCCGCCGACGAGCCCGGCCGCGGTCAGTCCGCCGAGCTTGAGGAACTCGCGCCTCGATCGAGCGGCGCGCTCGGCGCGCTCGAGCGACTCGCCGGCATCGGCGGGCGCTCCTGACTCGGCGGGTGCGTCGCCGGCAGCCAGCGGATCTTCGCTGCGTGACATCGCCGCCACCCTAGCGCGGTCAGACGGTGAGGGCGGCGCGTGCCATCGACTCCAGGATGCCGCGCACGGCCTGGTCGGGGAGTGGACGGGGGCCCCCGCGCAGACTGTAGGGCGTCGAATTGATGAGCCCGAAGCTGGCCAGCGCCCGTACCCGCAGCTCGTCGGGAGACGACTCCGGGCGCAGGTCCGCCAGCGTTTCCACCCAGACTCCGACGTAGGCGCGCTGGAGCGTGCGCACCGTGCGACGGTCCTGCTCGCTGAGGCTGGGCAGGTCGCGGTCCTGCACGCGGATGACGTCGGCGCCGCTGAGGGCGAAGTCCACGTGGTAGGCGATGAGCCGGTCGAGTCGCTCGGCCGGAGCGGGGGTCTCCGCCTCCACGGCCCGCCCGCCGTCAAGGAGCTCCTCGCTCACGCGCACGAGGATCGCACCCAGCAGAGCCTGCTTGCTCGCGAAGTGCCGGTAGATCGCCGGACCGGTCACGCCCACCGCGGCCCCGAGGTCTTCCAGGCTCACACCGTCGAAGCCGCGCGCGGCGAACAGTCGGGCGGCCTCGCGCAGCAGGGCCGCCTGCCGGTCGGCCTTCGCGCGCACGCGCGGCGTACGCGTGCTGCGGTCGGTTGCCATGTCGGGTCCTCGCTGCCGGGAGACCGGTTGTTAACGAATACTAACTGCTGCGTGCCGCGCGCGGCGACGCGCCGGCGAGGCGGCCATGGCGCGAACGACGGGTGGAGCGACCACAGCGTGGTGGCCGCGCGCCAGGGCGAGCTCCAGCGTAGCGCCCCCTCAGGCCGCGCGAGACCTCGCAAATGCAACGGTTTGAGGCGCAGAACGGTGCAGACGGGAGGTTTCGCGAGGAGGCGGGGGATGCCGCAGCGCACGGAGCCGCGACCGGGCTCAGGCCGGAGGGGCCGCGGCGTAGTCGAGCAGGCGCAGCCGGTCGCGCTCGACGAGCAGGGTGTGCGCCGAGCCGTTCGGCAGCCGCTCGGCGGGGGAGGGGAACGCGCCCCCGGTGGCGTGGCGGATCACCTCGCGGATCAGCGCGCCGTGCGTCACGACGACCACCGCGGGGCCGACCGGCGCGGTCTGGCGGCGGGCGTCGCGCACGACCCGCCGGATCGTCGCGACGGCACGCGCACGCAGCGCCGCCCAGGGCTCGGCATCCGGGATGTCGGCGGTGTGCCAGTCTCCCCAGCGCGCGAAGAAGTCGGTCGTCGTCATGCCCTCCGCCGCGCCGTAGCCGCGCTCGCGCAGGCCCGGATACACGCGCGGCGCCGCGGCGGCCAGACCCTCGGCGACCAGGCGCGCCGTCTCGTGCGCGCGGGAGAGATCGCTGCAGGCCACGACGATCGGGGCGTCGGTCGGCAGCTGATCGCGCAGGCGCTGGGCCGCCGCGCGCGCCTGGGCGCGGCCGTCGTCGTTGAGCGGGATGTCGGTGGCGCCCTGGATCCGCCGATCGCGGTTCCAGTCGGTCTCGCCGTGGCGCACGAGCGTGAGGGTGGTCACCGCTCGAGCCTATCCGCCCGCGCCCGCGTTCCCTCGCGGGGTCAGCCCCCCGAGCCCAGGGCGCTCGCCAGCAGCGGCAGCACGTCGCTCGTGCCGGCATCGATGCGCACGGTGGCGGCCGCGTCGCCGCGGGTCGCTCCGCGGTTGACGATCACGATCGGCAGCCGGCGGCGCCGTGCGCGCTCGACGAGCCGCATGCCGGAGTTGACTGCGAGGGACGAGCCTGCCACGAGCAGCGCGCCGCTGGCGCGGACGAGCTGCTCGGCCTCGCCGAAGCGCTCGACCGGGACGAACTCGCCGAAGAAGACGACGTCGGGCTTGAGGACGCCGCCGCACACGCTGCACGCGGGCACCACGAAGCCGTCGCTGGAGGAGGGCAGCACGTCGCCGTCGGGGCCGAGCGCCACGTTCTCCGGGATCGCGATCCAGGGGTTGTCCGTCTCGATCCGCGCGGCGAGGTCGCGGCGGTCGAACACCTGCCCGCAGTGCAGGCACAGCGCGCGGCGCATCGTGCCGTGAAGCTCCACGACCCGGCGGCTTCCGGCGCGCAGGTGCAGCCCGTCGACGTTCTGGGTGACGACGCCGGTGACCGCACCGGCATCCTCCAGCCCGGCGAGCGCGGTGTGGCCGGCGTTGGGCTCGCTGGCCGCGAAGGCCCGCCACCCGAGATGGCTGCCCACCCAGTACCGGCGGCGCGCCGAGGCGTCGGAGACGAACTGCTGCATCGTGATGGGCGTGCGCGTGCGGCTGCCCTTGCCGCGGTAGTCCGGGATGCCGGAATCCGTGGACACGCCGGCCCCGGTGAGCACCGCGATGCGGCGCCCCGCGAGCACATCGACGGCCCGGTCGACGGCGGCAGCGCTCGCGCGGTCGAGGTCCCACGTGGTGATCACGGCTCGAGCCTACGCTGCGCGGTTTTCCGGCAGGTTACGCCGCCCGTGCCAGGGTGGACCCATGCCCATCGAGCGCGTCGACGACCCCGACGACCCGCGTCTGGCCGACTATCGCGACCTCACCGATGTGGCCCTGCGGCGCGTGCTCGAGCCGGCCGGAGGGCTCTACATCGCCGAGTCGGCCAAAGTCATCGGCCGGGCCGTGGCCGCCGGGCACCGGCCCCGCTCGCTGCTCGTGCAGGAGAAGTGGCTGGACGAGGCGGCATCCGTCGCAGGCGACGCGCCCGTCTACGTCGTGACGGATGCCGTCGCAGAGCGCCTCACCGGCTACGCGGTGCACCGTGGGGCGCTCGCCGCGATGCACCGGCCGGTGCTACCCGAGGTCGCCGACGTGGTCGCAGGAGCGCGCACCGTCCTGATCCTGGAGGACATCGTCGACCACACGAACGTCGGCGCGGCCTTCCGCGCGGCGGCCGGGCTCGGGGCCGACGCGGTGCTGGTCGCCCCGCGCTGCGCCGATCCGCTGTATCGGCGCAGCGTCCGGGTGAGCATGGGCACGGTCTTCCAGGTGCCCTGGACGCGCCTGCCGGAATGGCCCGAGGCCCGCGGCGTCCTGCACGGGGCGGGGCTGCACCTGGCCGCCCTCGCGCTGACCGCGGGCGCCGTGACGCTCGACGCCTTCGCGGCGGCCCGGCCCGAGCGCGTGGCGCTCGTGATGGGCGCCGAGGGCGACGGGCTCTCGCGGCGCGCGCTGGCGGCGGCCGACACCGTCGTGACGATCCCGATGTCCGGCGGCGTGGACTCCCTGAACGTGGCCGCCGCGGCGGCGGTCGCGCTGTGGGCGCTGCGGGTCTGACAGCCCGGCGCGGGGCCGCAGACGGGCGCTGCGGTGCGCGGCTGCTGTGGATTCCTACAGCCCTCACGGCGTGTCGTGTCGTTGTCGATATCGGACAGTGATAAAGGAAACCCTTGACAAGGGGTGCCCGCTCCTGATTCTCTGTGACTCGACTGTGAATGCCGGCGGGGTGGCCGGCAGGGCAGTGTCGCCGACCAGCCAGGAGGGGAATCCGTGCAGACGACCATGCCGCCCACGGGGCGCCGAACAGAATCAGCGGGCACGTCACGCCGCACGATCGTGGCGGTGGCCGCGGTCGCGTCCATGCTCGTGAGCCTCGGGGTCGGCGCCGTCCCCGCGTTCGCAGCACCCGCCGCCGTCGTGCCGATGGCCGCGGGGAGCCCGGGCATCCCCGGCGAGCCGACCGTGCTCTACGAGGAGGACTTCGAGAACGACCTCGCCGACGGCGAGGTCGTGCCGCTGGTCGACTACGTCGGAGCGACGGGCGCGACGTACTCCGCCGAGGGGCAGTGGGCGAACCCGTCCAACTGCAACGGCTTCGTCCTGGACGGCACCTCCTCCAACGGCGACATGGCGGAGCTCGGTTGCACCAGTGGTCCGGCCGCGCTGCGCGGGCTCGCCACCAGCCTCGGCGCCTTCAACGAGACGGCGACGCCGGCCCAGAACCATGTCGTCGCCGCCTACACGGCGGGTGATCCGGGTGCCGACCTCGTCGAGTTCGAGACCGAGTCGCCGGTGGAGCTGGACACGTCGGTGGCCGGCCGGTTCCTGAGCCTGTCGGCGAACGTCGCCGCCGTCAACTGCAACCTCCCCGGCGACCCGCGCCTGAACTTCTACCTGCTCGACGCAGAGGGGAACGAGACGCCTGTCTCGTCCGGCCCGACCGAGGTGTGCGACATCCCTGGCCACGTCGGCCAGGCAGCCGCCAACAGCTCGGTGCTGTTCGACGGCGACAGTGTGGGCATCCGCATCCGAAACGCCGCCGGCAGCGGTTGGGGCAACGACCACGCCTTCGACGACATCCGCGTGCTCGATGTGACGCCGCAGCTGGACAAGGAGTTCCCCGAGACCGCCGTCACAGGCCGGGCGTTCCCGCTCACGTTCACCGCCACGAACACGAGCGAGCTGGCAGGCAAGAGCGGCTGGTCGTTCGCCGACACGCTCAGCGGCCTGCGCGTGGCCGACGACCCGAACATCGGCGGCACCTGTGACGCCGATGTCGAGGCCGCCGGCTCCACCATCACCGTCACCGACGGCGTGCTCGCCGCGGGCGAGGCGTCCTGCACGATCACCGTCGACGTCATCGCCGACGCGGCAGGGGAGTACTCGAACGGCCCCGGCAACATCGACGACGCGGTGGGCATCGACCTTCCCGGCGAGGCCACGGTGCTGATCAACGATCCGATCTCGCTGTTCGCGCCGTGCGAGCAGCTCACCTTCGACGAGGGCGACGAGGGGTGGCGCGCGGCGACGACCTCCAACGGCACGACGGTCAACTCCGGTCCGGTCGCGGTCGGCTGGGAGGCCGACGCGGGCAACCCGGGCGGGGCGCTCGCCGAGGACGACCTCGACGGCAACTGGACCGAGCTGTGGACCCCCGACTTCATCGAGGGCGGCTACGCCTCCGACTACTCGGACTCGGTCGGGCAGAACCTGTCGTTCGACTACCGCAACACGACCGGCATCTCGGTCGACGTCTACGTCGGACTCGTCGGCACGGACGGCAGCCACTACTGGTACAACTTCCGCGACCAGGTGACCGACCCGACGTCGTGGACGCGGGTGATCGTGCCGCTGGATGCCGCCGAATGGCAGACCGGGTTCGACAACGGTTCCGGGCCGGTGGGAGCCGCGCCCAGCGCTGAGGACTTCCTGGCCGCGCTGAGCGACGTCGAGCGGTTCGCGTTCTCGATCGAGGGCCAGGCCGGTGCTGATCGCACCTACTTCGACAACTTCGGTCAGTCGTGCGAGCTGTCGATCGAGAAGACCTCGACCGCGACCGCGGACACCCGCGTCGGCGACGTCGTGGAGTACACGGTGACGGCGACCAACGTCGGAGCCGGCGACTACACCGACGCGAACCCGGCCGTCGTCTTCGACGACCTCTCCGGTGTGCTCGACGACGCGACGTACAACGACGACGCGGCCGCGGAGATCTCGGACGGCTCGGATGCCGCGGCGCCGGCCTTCGCATCGCCGCTGCTGTCGTGGTCGGGAGCTCTGGCCTCCGGCGAGTCGGTGGAGATCACCTACTCGGCGACCGTCACCGGCGAGGGCGACGATGCGCTCTCCAACGTCGCGTGGGGCGACCCGCCCGACCCGGACGAGCCGGTGACGCCGAACTGCGTCGACGGGGTGGATCCGGACACCGGCGTGCCCTGCGGCGCCGTGACCACGCCGCTGGCGGCCGTGGCCGTGGCCAAGACCTCCGACCCGGAGTCGGGCACCTCGGTGCAGGCCGGTGACACGATCGCCTACACGCTGACGTTCACCAACGACGGCGCGGCGACCGGCACGGTGGACTTCACCGACCACCTCGGCGGCGTCCTCGACGATGCCGAGCTGACTGGCGACCTGGTCGTCTCGCCCGCGGGCGCCCTGACGGCGACCGTCGGCGACGACGCGATCGCGGTGACCGGGAGCCTTGCGGTCGGCGACACGGTCACGGTGACCTACGAGGCCACGGTGCTTCCCGACGGCGAGCGCGGCGACAACGCGATCGGCAACCTCGTCGCGTGGTCGGACGACATCGAGCCCGAGTGCGGTGTGAACGGCGCCGTGTGCACCGACAACCCGGTGGGCGAGATCTCGCCCACCAAGTCGGTGAACCCGGCATCCGGCACGCGCGTTGCCACCGACTCGACGCTCACCTACACGCTGGCGTTCGAGAACATCGGCACCGGCACGGCTGAGCTCGACTACGTCGACCACCTCGCGCGCGTCCTGGACGACGCCGACCTCGTCGGCGGCATCACCGCCACGAACGGCGCCATGGCCGAACGCTCCGGGGACCGCATCCTGGTGACCGGAGAGGTGGCGCCCGGCGAGACGGCGACCGTCACCTACACGGTGCGGGTCAAGCCCGCCGGCCAGCAGGGCGACCGGACGCTCGCCAACTTCCTGGTGCCCGACGGGGAGACCCCGCCCACGTCGTGCGCCCCGGACAGCACGCTGTGCACGACGAACCCGGTGGCGCCGCTGGCGACCACGGGTTCGGAGGCGCCGCTGGCGGCGGGCCTGCTGGGCCTGCTCGCGCTGCTGATCGGCGGCGGGCTGGCGCTCGCACGGCGACGTCGCGCGACGGCCTGATCCCCGGCTGAAGACGACCGGATCGCCTGCACCTCACCCCGGGTGCAGGCGATCCGGCTTCTGCCCGCCGAGCGGTACACTGGGACCATCAGCACCGATCCGGCCATCACCGGGGAGCTCTCGGAAGAACAGCGGTCCGCCGCCCAGTAGAACCGGGCGGGGCAGGCCCGTCACAGCCGCAGTGAGAGGGACCGGATGCCGCGGCATCCGGTAACGCGGGGTGGTACCGCGGCTCTCCGCCATGCGGAGCGTCGTCCTCGCAGGATGTGACACGCACCTGCTGGAGAGAGATGACCTACCCCCGCCCTTCCAAGCGCTCAGGGCCCTCCGCGTTCGGCCCGGCCGCCGACGCCGTGACCCCGAGCCCGCGCTTTCCTGAGATCGAGCGCGAGACCCTCGACTTCTGGCGCCGTGATGACACCTTCCGCGCCTCGATCTCGCGGCGCGAGGGCGCCCCGGAGTGGGTGTTCTACGACGGTCCGCCCTTCGCCAACGGCCTGCCGCACTACGGGCACCTGCTCACCGGTTACGCGAAGGACCTCTTCCCTCGGTTCCAGACGATGCGCGGCAAGAAGGTCGACCGCGTCTTCGGCTGGGACACGCATGGCCTGCCGGCAGAGCTGGAGGCGATGAAGCAGCTCGGCATCACCGAGAAGAGCGAGATCGAGGCCATGGGCATCGACGCCTTCAACGCGAAGGCGCGCGCCTCTGTGCTGGAGTACACGCAGCAGTGGCAGGACTACGTCACCCGTCAGGCGCGGTGGGTCGACTTCGAGCGCGGCTACAAGACCCTCGACGTGGGCTTCATGGAGTCGGTGCTGTGGGCGTTCAAGACCCTGTGGGACAAGGACCTCGCCTACGAGGGCCACCGCGTGCTGCCGTACTGCTGGCGTGACGAGACGCCGCTGTCGAACCACGAGCTGCGCATGGACGACGACGTCTACCAGACGCGCCAGGACCCGTCGGTCACGGTGACGTTCCCGTTCGTGGGCGCCAAGGCCGAGGCGCTCGGGCTCACCGGCGTCCGGGCGCTGGCGTGGACGACGACGCCGTGGACCCTGCCGACGAACCTCGCCCTCGCGGTGGGCCCGGACATCGAGTACGTCGTGATCCCCGGGGGCCCTGCCGGCGCGGCCGACGTGCCGACCGGCGACGACCGCGAGGGCGCGACCGCGCACCGGTACCTGCTGGCATCCGAGCTGCTGGGCGGCCACGCGAAAGACCTCGGCTACGCGTCGCCCGACGATGCGCGCGCCGCGGTGGAGCGCACGCTCACGGGCGCCGAGCTCGCCGACGTGCACTACGACCCGCTGTTCGACTACTACGCGGATGCCGAGACCTGGGGCACCGGCACGTCCTGGCGCGTGCTCGTGGACGACTACGTGACCACGAGCGACGGCACCGGCATCGTCCACCAGGCCCCGGCCTACGGCGAGGACGACCAGCGCGTGACCGCGGCCGCCGGCATCCCGCTCATCATGAGCCTCGATGACGGCGGACGGTTCCTCCCGCACGTGACCGATGTCGCGGGGGAGCTGTGGCTCGACGCGAACCGCCCGCTCATCCGCCTGCTGAGGGCCGCGGGGCGGCTGCTGCGCGAAGCCAGCTACGAGCACTCGTATCCGCACTGCTGGCGGTGCCGCAACCCGCTCATCTACAAGGCGGTGTCGAGCTGGTTCGTGCGCGTCACGGCGATCAAGGAGCGCCTGGTCGCCCTCAACGAGGAGATCACGTGGGCGCCCGAGAACGTCAAGCACGGCCAGTTCGGCAAGTGGCTGCAGGGCGCGCGCGACTGGTCGATCAGCCGCAACCGCTTCTGGGGGTCGCCGATCCCGGTGTGGCAGAGCTCCGACCCGGCGTACCCGCGCACCGACGTGTACGGGTCGCTCGCCGAGCTGGAGCGCGACTTCGGCCGGCTGCCCGTCAACGAGGCGGGCGAGGTGGACCTGCACCGCCCCTACATCGACGAGCTCACCCGGCCGAACCCCGACGACCCCACCGGGGAGAGCACGATGCGCCGCATCGAGGACGTCTTCGACGTGTGGTTCGACTCCGGGTCGATGCCCTTCGCGCAGGTGCACTATCCGTTCGAGAACCGCGAGTGGTTCGACGAGCACTCGCCCGCCGACTTCATCGTGGAGTACATCGGGCAGACCCGCGGCTGGTTCTACGTCATGCACGTGCTCTCCGGCGCGCTGTTCGACCGGCCCGCCTTCACCGGGGTCGCCTGTCACGGCATCGTGCTGGGCAGCGACGGGCAGAAGATGTCGAAGTCGCTGCGCAACTACCCCGACGTCTCGGAGGTGTTCGACCGCGACGGGTCGGATGCCATGCGCTGGTTCCTGATGGGATCGTCCGTGCTCCGCGGCGGCAACCTGGTCGTGACCGAGGAGGGCATCCGCGCGGGCGTGCGCGAGCTCCTGCTGCCGCTGTGGAACGCGTGGTACTTCTTCGCGACGTACGCGAACGCGGCGGCGGGACCGGACGGCGCCGGTTACACCGCCCGCTGGCGCACCGACTCCACCGACGTGCTCGACCGCTACATCCTCGCCCTCACCGGCGACCTCGTGCGCGACGTCGCAGGCGAGCTGGAGATCCTCGACTCCACCACGGCGGCAGCGAAGCTGCGCGAGTACGCCGAGGCGCTCACCAACTGGTACATCCGCCGCTCCCGGGACCGGTTCTGGCTCGGGGTCGACCCGGCGGATGAGGCCTCGACCGAGGCGTTCGACACGCTCTACACGGTGCTGGAGACCCTGTGCCGCGTGGCCGCTCCGCTGCTGCCGCTCGTCACCGAGCGGGTGTGGCAGGGCCTCACGGGCGGCCGCAGCGTGCACCTGGAGGACTGGCCGGACGCCTCGGCGTTCCCGGCATCCGTCGAGATCCGCACCGCCATGGACACCGTCCGCGAGGTCTCCAGCGTCGCCAACGCCCTGCGCAAGAAGGAGGGCAGGCGCGTGCGCCTGCCCTTGCAGACCCTCACGGTGGCCGTGGCCGATGCGGCGGCCCTCGCCCGGTTCGAGGACATCGTGCGCGACGAGCTCAACGTCAAGGAGGTGCGCCTCGTCGAGCTCGTGGACGGGCTCGCCGAGAGCTACGGCATCAGTCAGAGGCTGACCGTCAACGCGCGCGCCGCGGGCCCGCGCCTGGGCCGTCAGGTGCAGCACGTCATCGCCGGGGCGAAGGCGGGCCTGTGGACCGAGGAGGACGGCGTCGTCGTGGTCGACGGCATCCCGCTGCAGGAGGGCGAGTACGAGCTCACCCTCGAAGCCGGAGGAGTGGCCGAGGGCACCGCGATCGCGCTCCTTCCCGGGGGCGGCTTCGTGCTGCTGGACACCGCCACGACGCCGGAGCTGGAGGCCGAGGGGCTCGCGCGCGACGTGATCCGCGCCGTGCAGGACACGCGCCGGGCGGCCGGGTTCGAGGTGAGCGACCGCATCGTGCTCGGGCTGCTGTTCGACGATGCCGCCGACGGCGAGGCCGTGGCATCCGCCTTCGAGGTCGCAGGCGTCGCGGGGGAGACCCTTGCCGTCGCGTACACGGTGGGCACGCGCGCGGGCGCGCTGCTGGAGAGCGGCAGCGCCGCGGCGGTCGAGCACGAGGTCGTGGTGGATGCCGGCACGTACGCGAACCGCGGCGCCTTCACGGTGTCGGTCGCGCGGACGGATGCCGCCTCGTGAGCGACCGCGAGCGCGCCGACGCCGTCTACGCGGCGCTGCTGACCCGTCAGGGCGAGCGCTGGGTGCAGCCGCGCGTGGAGCGCACGCGCCGCGTGCTGGCGCTGCTGGACGACCCCCAGCGCGCCTACCGCGTCGTGCACGTCACCGGCACGAACGGCAAGACCTCCACCAGCCGCATCGTGGAGAGCCTCGTGCGCGCGCATGGCCTGCGCACCGGCCTGTTCACGAGCCCCCACCTGGTGCGGTTCACCGAGCGCATCCGCATCGACGGGGAGTCGGTCGCCGACGCCGCGATCGCCGACGCGTGGGACGAGATCGCCCCGATCGTCGACCTCGTCGACGCCGAGCTGACCTCGGTCGGCGACGCGCCCCTGACGTTCTTCGAGCTGCTCACGGTGCTCGCGTTCGTGGCGTTCGCCGACGCGCCGGTGGACGTCGCGGTCGTGGAGGTGGGGATGGGCGGCTCGTGGGACTCCACGAACACCGCCGACGGCGACGTCGCGGTCTTCGCCCCCATCGATCTCGACCACGTCGACCGGCTCGGCGGCACGATCGCGGAGATCGCCGCAGTCAAGGCCGGCATCATCAAGCCCGGGGCGCTCGTGGTCTCGGCGGCGCAGGACGCCGCGGCCGCCGCGGTGCTGCGCGAGACCGCCGCGGCCCAGGGCGCGACGCTCGCCGTCGAGGGCGAGGACTTCGCCGTGACCGCCGACGTCCTCGCCGTCGGCGGCCAGCAGCTCTCGGTGCGGGGCCTCGCCGGCTCCTACGACGACCTCTACCTGCCGCTGTACGGCGCGCACCAGGCGTTCAACGCGGCGCTCGCGATCGCGGCGGTCGAGTCCCTCATCGGCGGCGGCTCCCGTGCCCTGTCGCCGGGGGTGCTCGCGGAGGGCCTCGCCGAGTCGACCTCGCCGGGCCGCCTGCAGCTGGTGGGCATCGCCCCGACGGTGCTCGTCGACAGCGCGCACAACCCGCACGGCGCGGCCGCGCTCGTGCGGGCCCTGCGCACCTCGTTCGACGTGGACGAGTGGGGCGTGGTGCTGGGGGTCCTCTCCGACAAGGATGCCGCCGGGATCGTGGCGGCCCTGGTCCCCGCGGCCGCGCGCGTGTTCGCGACCGCGCCGGCCTCGGACCGGTCCGCCGACGCCGAGGCGCTGGCCGATCTGGTCGAGCAGGCGGGCCTGCCGGTGACCGTGCACCCCGACCTCGCCGACGCCGCCGACGCCGCGCGGGAGTGGGCCGCGGCATCCGAACGGCGCGCCGTCGTGATCGTCGGCAGCATCGTGCTCGCCGGCGAAGCCCTCGCCCTCGCCGAGGCCGAGGGCTGGAAGGGCGGTGCCGCATGAGCCCGCGCGAGCGCCGACCGCGCCGCCCGCGCGGAGCGCGCGAGTCGCTCACGAGCGTCGTGCTCGCCTTCGAGTCGGTCGTGGTCTTCCTCGGCGGGCTCGTCGTGTACGGCCTGAAGGCGCTGCCCGACGGCATCCCGCCATGGGCGGGGATCGTCGCCGGAGGCGTGCTTGCGGTGCTCATGCTGATCACCGGCCGGCTCGTGCGCCGCACGTGGGGGATCGCGCTGGGCTGGGTGTGGCAGGCCGTCGTGGCTCTCGGCGCGTTCCTGGTGCCCGCCCTCGGGATCGTGGCGATCATTTTCGGGGCGATGTACGCCTATGCCACCATCAAGGGGGGCGCGCTCGACCGGCGGAACGCGCGACCAGTAGCCGACGAACAGAACGGACAGTGACATGCCCACCGAACAGACCCTGGTCCTGGTCAAGCCCGACGGCGTCGCCCGGGGCCTGACCGGCGCGATCCTCGCCCGCATCGAGGCGAAGGGCTACGTGCTCGTGGATCTTCGGCTCGTGCAGCCCGATCGCGCGCGGCTGGAGCGCCACTACGCGGAGCACGCGGGCAAGCCGTTCTACGAGCCGCTGCTGGAGTTCATGACCTCGGGCCCGTCGGTGGCGATCCGCTTGGAGGGGGAGCGCGTCATCGAGGGCTTCCGGTCGCTGGCCGGCACGACCGATCCGACGACCGCGGCGCCGGGCACGATCCGCGGTGACTACGGTCGCGACTGGGGCCTGAAGGTGCAGCAGAACCTCGTGCACGGCAGCGACAGCCCCTCCTCGGCCGCGCGCGAGCTTGAGATCTGGTTCTCCTGACCCGCACCTCCCCCGCCCCCCGTCCCCCGCTCCCCGGCCCCCGCTCGCGAGTCACTGCCTTACCGCCGAGTCACTGTGCTCGGGGCCAGTGACTCGACGCGCGGGCAGTGACTCGCGAGGTAGAGCAGTGACTCGCGAGGGCGGGGCGGGGGGTGCCCCGGGGGCGGGTCGGGGGCCCGGGTCAGGCGGGTCAGAGCTGGCCGATCCAGTCCAGGCGCAGCTGGGCGATGAGGGCCACGACGGCGTAGCTGACGACCGCGAGCACCGGCAGCCAGCCCATGAGCGTCGCCGCGCCCTTGCGCGCGCGGGCGGATGCCGGGACGAGGCCCGCGCGCACGAGGTGCAGCGTCACGGCGTAGAACGTGGGGATCGTCACGACCCACGTGACCATGCACCACGGGCACAGCGTGCCGATGACGAAGATGCTCTGCGCGATGAGCCACACCACGAGCGCGAACGCGCCGGCCACCCCGAGCCAGAAGAGCAGCCAGAACCAGCGCGCGAAGCGTGCTCCGGCAAGCAGCGCCGCCCCGACGACGACCGGCGCGACCCAGCCGGTCAGGCCCAGGATCGGGTTGGGGAACCCGAACACGGCCCCCTGCCACGACTCCAGGTTCGTGCTGCACTGCACGACGACGCTGAAGTCGCAGGATGCCGCCGAGCCGGGCTCGGCGAGCTGGTGGAGTCGCTCCATGGTGAGCTCGAACGCGGCGAACCACCCGACGACCCCGGCGAGCACGAGCCAGAGCGCGAGAACCGTGGGACGGGAGGAGACGGCGCGCGAGGACATTGGGGAATTATCGCATCGCGATCTGGGCGGAGGCCCGGGAAAGGGCCGCGCACATTCGCCACGCGAAAGTGCGATAATGGTCGCCGATGCACTCGCGGCCGCGCCGCATCGCATCGACGAAGACTTCGGGCAACGAATGCCCTGGCAGCACGAGCCACGAGCCTGCTGCAGACCGAGTGAGTGTGCGGTTCCCCCGAGGATGCCGCCAGAGTTTTGGGCCGGACGGTGCGCGGCACCGTCCCGCAGGGAGTACGCAGTGGCGGTCGATGAACACCCCGAGACAGCACCTTCAGCACCGCGCGACGACGCCGCGCCCGACGAACCGGTGGTCGAGCCGCCGGCAGCCGAGCCCCAACTAGCCGAGCCCGCCGCGGTCGACGCACCGGAGGCGCAGCCCGAGCCGGCCGAGGCCTCGGCGCCCGAAACCGCCGAGCCGGAGCCAGAGCCCGAGGCCGCAGCCGAGCCCGAGCCGCCCACCGCCGTGAGCCTGGGTCTGCTGCCGGCGGAGTTCGTCTCGACGGTCTCCACGCAGCTGGTCTTCTACGCGCCCGAGATCGTGCCCCTCCCGCCGCGACCCAAGGAGCGCGACGAGGCTGCGGCATCCACCCCGTCGCGTCGGCGGGGGCGCCGCCGCGGGGGCGACGAGGACGATCGCGAGGCCGCCCCTGCCCCCCGTCAGCGTGCTGTGGAGCTCATCACCGAGCCGCAGCGCATCAAGGGCTCCACGCGCCTGGAGGCCAAGAAGCAGC
>NZ_JASGFE010000049.1:0-24460 GCF_047605725.1 Microbacterium sp. | reverse complement strand
AGTCCACGGCGAACCACTCGCCGATCGACTCCGCGATGATCTCGCCGACCCCGTCGACCGCCGCGAGCTCCTCGCTCGTCGCCGCACGGATGGCCTCGAGCGAGCCGAACCACTGCGCGAGAGCGCGAGCGGCCACCGGACCCACGTGCCGGATGTTGAGCGCGACCAGCAGGCGCCACAGCTCCTTCGTCTTCGCCTTCTCCAGCTCGGCGAGCAGCTTCACCGCGGCCTCCGACGGCAGCACCTCGCGGTAGTCCTTGCGGATGCCGGCGCGGCGGCGTTCGGCCGGGTCCATGTCCTCCGCCCCCGGCGGATAGGAGGCGGGCCCGAGCTTCTGGAACGGCGCGCGCCGCACCGGCTCGCCGTGCTCGTCGATCTTCGGCTCGCCCGTCTCGGCGTCGCGCACGACGACGGAGATCGGGACGAGGTCGTCGAGCGACAGCGAGAACAGGCCCGCCTCGGTCTCCAACGGTGCCACCGACGGCGGCTCGGCCTGCGTGAGAGCTGCCGCCGTGACCTCGCCGAGCACCTCGATGTCGAGCGCCCCGCGCGAGCCGATGTGCTCGACCCGCCCGCGCACCTGCGCAGGGCACGCCCGCGTGTTCGGGCAGCGCAGGTCGATATCCCCCTCCTTCGCGGGGGCGAGCGGCGCACCGCACTCGGGACACGCGGTCGGCATCACGAACTCCCGTTCGGTGCCCTCGCGGCGCTCGACGACCGGACCGAGGACCTCCGGGATGACGTCGCCGGCCTTGCGGAGCACGACGATGTCGCCGATGAGCACGCCCTTGGCCTTGACGACGTCCTGATTGTGCAGCGTCGCCTGCCGCACCACGGACCCTGCGACACGCACCGGCTTCATGACTGCGAACGGGGTCGCCCGTCCGGTGCGGCCGACCGACACCACGATGTCCAGCAGCCGGGTCTGCACCTCCTCGGGCGGGTACTTGTAGGCGATCGCCCAGCGCGGTGCGCGAGAGGTCTGTCCGAGCTCGCCGTGGAGCGCGAGCTCGTCGACCTTCACCACGATCCCGTCGAGCTCGTGCTCGATGTCGTGCCGATGCGCACCGTAGTGCTCGATCTGGGCGACCACCTCGTCGGCGGTGGCGCACACGCGCGTGTACGGGCTCGTCGGCAGTCCCCATTCGGCGAGGATCGTGTAGACCTCGCTCTGGGAGTTCACGGGCGGGTCGGACCAGGCGCCGATCCCGTGCACGTACAGCGCGAGCGAGGCGATGCGAAGCAGCGCCGCGTCGAGCTCGAGCCCCTGCTTCTTGTCGAGCTGCTGCCGCAACCCGCCGCTGGCGGCGTTGCGCGGGTTGGCGAACGCCGGAAAACGCCGTGCGGCGGCGGTGCGGGCGCGTTCCTCGTCGAACACGGCGGCGCGCGTGCGGGCGCGCTCGTACGCCTGCGCATACGCCTGCTCCCGGAAGCCGGCCTGGGCCTCGTTGAGCCGTGCGAACGCGGCGACCGAGAGGAAGATCTCGCCGCGCACCTCGACGATCGGCGGATGACCCGTGCCGCGGAGCCGCTCGGGGATGCCTGCGACGCGAAGCGCGTTCTCCGTCACGACCTCGCCCACCCGCCCGTCGCCGCGTGTGGCGGCCGAGGTGAGGATGCCGTGCTCGTAGCGCAGGTTGATGGCGAGGCCGTCGATCTTCAGCTCGGTGAGCCACGACACCGACCGTCCCGCCGCGGCCTCGGTCTTGGCCATCCACTCGCGCAGCTCGTCGGCCGAGAACACGTTGTCGAGGCTGAGCATGCGCTCGGCGTGCTCGATCGTCGCGGCATCGGTCTCACCGGCCGCGCCGACCGTCTGGGTGGGCGAATCGTGTCCCTGCAACTCGGGGAAGAGCCTCTCGAGCTCCTCCAGCCGGTGCATCCAGCCGTCGTAGGTCGCGTCGTCCACGAGCGACGCGTCGCGCCCGTAGTAGGCGTCGCGCGCGTCGAGGATGAGGCCGGTGAGGCGCTCGGCCTCGGAGCGCGCCTGCTCCAGTGTCGGGTCGGTGGCGTCGGTCACCCCGTCAGTCTAGGGACGCGCTCCGACATCACCGCGCCGACGGACGCCGGATGGCCACGACCTCCATCAGCGACTCCAAGCCTGCGTAGTCACCCGGATTCGTGGTGCGATGACGCGGCGGAGGATGAGGACGTTGGTGTCGAGCATCCCGCGGGTCATCGCGCCGCCCGCTCGAACGGGTCGTCGAGATACGGGTCGGTCACCGCGTCGAGATCGGCGCGGAAACGGTCGGGATCCACGACGGGCATGATGCGTGACGCACGGTCGAAGTCGCTCCGCGAGACGAACCGCTGGGGTCTGCGCAGCGGGATCAGCTCGGGCGACGTCGTACGGGGACCGCCGACATGGTGCGGTCGATCGTGAACTGGCCGATCACGCGCGTGCCGTCGTAGAGCACCGCGGTCTGGCCCGGTGCCACGCCGTCGAACGGATGCCGCGGCCGCACCGTCACGCCGCTCTCGTCCAGCACGGCCACCGCCGCGACGGGGTCGGCGTGCGCGCGGATCTGCACCTCGCAGTCGAACAGGCCGGCAACCGGCGCCCGTCCCGCCCACGAGAACCGCTCCCCCCCGATCTCCGCGGTCGCGAGCGCCTCCTTCGGACCCACCACGACGGTGTTCGACACCGGCCGCACCTCCAGCACGAACCGGGGCTTGCCGTCCGGCGCAGGCACGCCGAGACTCAGCCCGCGACGCTGGCCGACGGTGAACGCGTGCGCGCCCTCGTGGCTTCCCACGACGGCGCCGGTGCGATCGACGATGGCGCCCGTCGCCGTGCCGACGCGCTCGGCCAGCCACCCGCGGGTGTCTCCGTCGGGGATGAAGCAGATGTCGTGGCTGTCGGGCTTGTGCGCGACGGTGAGACCCCGCGCCTCGGCCTCGGCGCGCACGAGCGCCTTCGAGGGCGTGTCGCCGAGGGGGAAGAGCGTGTGCGCGAGCTGCTCCGCAGTGAGGACGCCGAGCACGTACGACTGGTCCTTCGCGGCATCCGATGCGCGGTGCAGCTCACGGCCCGCCGGGCCGTCCACCAGCAGCGCGTAGTGGCCGGTGCACACCGCATCGAACCCGAGCTCGAGCGCGCGCTCCAGGAGGGCGGCGAACTTGATCCGCTCGTTGCAGCGCATGCACGGGTTCGGGGTGCGGCCGGCGCGGTACTCGGCGACGAAGTCGTCGATCACGTCGTCGCGGAAGCGCTCGGAGAAGTCCCACACGTAGAACGGGATGCCGAGGAGATCCGCCGCGCGCCGGGCGTCCATGGCGTCCTCGATCGTGCAGCAGCCGCGGCTGCCGGTGCGCAGGGTCCCGCCCGCGCGCGAGAGCGCGAGGTGCACGCCGACGACGTCGTGCCCCGCGTCGACGGCCCGCGCGGCCGCGACGGCGGAGTCGACGCCGCCGCTCATGGCCGCCAGGATCCGCATCGGTCCAGTCTACGAGCGCGGCCTGGTCGTGCTCCCCGCGGCGACCGCGCGGCGGTGGGCCTCGGGGAGGGCGGCGAGCACGGCGTCGACGTCCGCGTCGGTCGACGTGCGGCCGAGCGTGAACCGCAGCACCGAGCGCGCGTCACGCTCGTCGCGGCCGAGCGCGAGCACGACGTGCGACGGCTCGGCGACCCCGGCCTGGCACGCCGAGCCCGTCGAGGCGGCGATCCCTGCCGTGTCGAGCAGGAACAGCAGCGTCTCGCCGAGCGCACCGGGAAACAGCACGTGCAGGTTCCCGGGCAGGCGCCGGGTCGCGTGCCCGAGCAGCTCTGCATCGGGGACGAGCCGCAGGATGCCGTCGCGCAGCCGGTCGCGCAGAGCACTCACGCGTGCCGCGGTTCGCTCCCGCTCGGCGACCGCGGCGGTCGCCGCCGCCGCCAGCGCCGCCGCGCCGGCGAAGTCGGGCGAGCCCGAGCGCACGCCCCGCTGCTGCCCGCCGCCGTGGACGAGCGGCGCGATCGCGGCATGCCGTGACAGGACCAGCGCGCCGGTGCCGGTGGGCGCACCGAGCTTGTGGCCCGAGACGGACAGGGCCACCAGGCCCGCCGGGCCTTCGGCCTCTCCCCTCCAGCGGGCGAACGACACGTCCAACCAGCCCACGGCTCCCACCGCGTCGAGGTGAAGCGGCACGCCGGCTGTTGCGGCGGCCTCTGCGAGGGCGGCGGCATCCTGGATCGTGCCGATCTCGTTGCCGGCGACCAGTGCCGTGGCGAGCGCCGCACCGGGCAGGGCCGCGGCGAACCGGTCGAGCGGGATCGTGCCGTCCGGCTCGAGCGCGACACGCCGAAGCTCCGCGCCCGCAGCGGCCTCGAGCCAGTCGGCGGTCGCCGTGGTGGCATGATGCTCCCCGTCGGGCACCACGATCGCACCGGCAGGGTGCGCCCACCACAGCCCTTTCAGGGCGAGATTCACGGACTCTGTCCCGCCCGAGGTGAACACGACCTCGATCGGCTCGCAGTCGAGCGCCGCGGCGACGGCCTCGCGCGACTCCTCCAGCACCCGGCGGGCGGACTGGCCGGCGCGATGCACCGACGAGGCGTTGCCGACGAGGGCGGATGCCGCGATCCACGCGTCCCGCGCATCGGGACGCAGGGGCGTGGTCGCGGCGTGGTCGAGGTAGGCCGTCATCACACTCCCGCCGCCGCTGGCACGCCCCGGTCCGGGCGTTTACTACCCTAGAACGCATGACCCGAACGAACTCGTCGCTGCTGACCGCGCGCCCGGCACTCCTGGCACCCTCGCTCGACGACCTCGGTGTCGTGCTCCACGACGGCGGCGGCACCCTGCGGGTATGGTCGGCGCACGCGAACAGCGTCGAACTGCTCGTGTTCGACGACGTCGACCTCGACTGGATCACCGGGACCATTCCGCTCGTCGCGACCGCGGACGGCGTGTGGGAGGTCACCACCCCCGCCCTCCGCCCCGGCGTGCGCTACGCGCTGCGCGTGGCCGGCGACCACGGGCCGGGCCAGACCTTCAATCCGCGCACGCTGCTGCTCGACCCGTACTCGAAGGGGCTCGTGGCCGCGGGCTTCGAGAACTGGCGCTCGGTGGTCGTCGACGAGTCCTTCGACTGGGGCGGGGTCGCCAAGCCCGCCGTGCCGCTGGACAAGACCGTCATCTACGAGGCGCACCTGAAGGGCATCAGCAAGCGGCATCCGCTCATCCCGCCCGCCCTGCACGGCACCTACGCGGGGCTGGCCCACCCCGCGATGATCGAGCATCTCCTCTCGCTCGGGGTCACCTCCGTCGAACTGCTGCCGGTGCACGCGTTCGCCACCGAGCCACGACTGCTCCAGCTCGGGCTGACGAACTACTGGGGCTACAACACGCTGAACTTCTTCACGCCGCATGCCGCCTACGCCACCGCTTCGAGCCGCAGCGCCGGCCCGGATGCCGTGCTGCGCGAGTTCAAGGGCATGGTGCGGCTGCTCCACGAGGCCGGCCTGGAGGTGATCCTCGACGTCGTCTACAACCACACCGCCGAGGAGGGACTCGGCGGCCCCCGCACGAGCCTGCGCGGCATCGACAACCGCTCGTACTACCGCCAGCACGAGGACGGCGCCTACATCGACGTCACCGGCTGCGGCAACTCGCTGAACACCGCGACGCCCGCCGCCGCGCGCCTCGTCCTCGATTCGCTGCGCTACTGGGCCAACGACGTGCAGATCGACGGCTTCCGCTTCGACCTGGCGACAACTCTGGGCCGCGACGAGCAGCACACGTACACTCCGCACCATCCGCTGCTGCGCGCGATCGCCGAGGATCCTCAGCTGGCCGGGGTGAAGCGGATCGCCGAGCCCTGGGACGTGGGCCTCGGCGGCTGGCAGACCGGCAACTTCGGCGACGGCTGGCACGAGTGGAACGACCGCTACCGCGACCGCGTGCGCAACTTCTGGCTGAGCGACGTCGACTACGCCCGTCGGGCCGCCGGCGCCCCGGTGGGCATCGGCGGGTTCGCCACCCGCCTGGCCGGCTCGTCGAACACCTTCAGCACGGAGCGCGGTCCGCTGGCGAGCATCAACTTCATCACCGCTCACGATGGCTTCACCCTCCGCGACCTGGTCTCCTACGACGTCAAGCACAACCTCGGCAACGGGGAGCAGAACCGTGACGGAGCCGACACGAACCGCTCCTTCAACCACGGGGCCGAGGGACCCACCGACGACCCGGGCATCCTCGCCACGCGCCGCAAGGCGATGCGGAACCTCCTCGGCACGCTGCTGCTGTCGGCCGGCATCCCCATGCTCACCGCCGGCGACGAGTTCGGGCGCAGCCAGCGCGGCAACAACAACGGCTACTGCCACGACTCCGCCCTGACGTGGATGCCGTGGGACCATGCGCCGTGGCAGGAGGACTTGTTCGCACACGTGCAGCGGCTCATCCGGCTGCGCCGGGAGAACCCGGCACTGCGGCCCATCCGCTTCGCGCACGAGACCGAGGTCGTCCCGAGCGCCTCGGTGATCGACTGGTACGACGAGCACGGCGAGACGATGTCGATCGAACGGTGGACCAACCCGGCCCACCGCACGATGCAGTACGTCGCCGCCTCCACCCCGGAGCAGGAGGAGTTCAATCGCATCCTGCTGATGGTCCACGGCGACGAGTGCGCCGTCGAGGTGACGCTGCCCACGATCCCGGGCGTCTCGCGTTACGTGTCGCTGTGGTCCAGCGCCGACGAGAGGCCGCAGCACGAGGAGATCTCGCATCTGCCCGGCGAGACGGTCCAGCTCGCAGAGACGTCGATGCATCTGTTCCGCGCGGAATGATCCGCGTCGTCTCGCCCCCGCGCCCGGCAGCGCGGTAGGTTCGACTCGTGGCCATCAAGACCCGCGCCGAAGCGTCTGTCCGCAGTTCCGCCGAGATCCCTCTCCGCCCGGCCGTCGCCTGGCAGCCGCCGTATGCGACCCGCACCGGCCGCATCGCGCTCTCCCGGCCGAGGCCGCACACGCCCGACGATCTCTTCCGCCCGAAGGCGTTCGTGGGCGAGGCCGTGCCGTTCGGGGTGACGGCCTTCCGCGAAGGGCACGACCTCATCGGCGTGCACGTGCGATTGGTCTCCCCGTCGGGAGTGGAGACGCTCCACCGGCTCACCGCGCTGCAGGACGGCTTCGACCGCTGGTCGGTGCTCATCGCGCCGCTGGAGCAGGGCGTGTGGTCGTACACGTTCGAGGCGTTCGCCGACGACTTCGCGACGTGGGAGCACGCCGCCGACCTGAAGATCGCGGCCGGGGTGGACGTGCCGCTCATGCGCGAGATGGGTGCGCTGCTGTTCGATCGCGCCCGCGACGAGAGATCCCGTCCGAATGCCGAGCGCGCGGCGCTGGAGGCGGCCGCCGCCGCGCTGCGCGATCCGGAGGTCGGCACCGAGTCCGCCCTCGCCGTCGTGCGCGACCCCGCGATCGCCGCGTT
This sequence comes from Microbacterium sp., assembly GCF_047605725.1. GTDB lineage: Bacteria > Actinomycetota > Actinomycetes > Actinomycetales > Microbacteriaceae > Microbacterium. The sequence goes on along the minus strand of NZ_JASGFE010000049.1, from coordinate 17,051 downwards.
CTTCGCCGACCGCCCGCTGCAGTCGCTGACCACGGTCGGCACCACCCGCGAACTGCTCGTCGAGCGCGAGCGTGCCGGCGTCGGCGCGTGGTACGAGTTCTTCCCGCGCTCCGAGGGCGCACGGCGGCTGAAGAACGGCACGGTCAAGAGCGGCACCTTCCGCACCGCCGCCAAGAGGCTGCCGGGCGTGGCAGGCATGGGCTTCGACGTGATCTACATCGTTCCGGTCCATCCCATCGGCCAGACCAACCGCAAGGGCCGCAACAACACCCTCGAGGCCCTGCCTGGTGACCCCGGATCGCCGTACGCGATCGGCGCCGCCGATGGCGGCCACGACGCCATCCATTCCGACCTCGGCACTCTCGCCGACTTCCGCGCGTTCGTGCGTGCCGCGCGCACGCAGGGGCTGGAGGTCGCGATCGACCTGGCCCTCCAGGCCTCGCCCGACCACCCGTGGGTCGCCGAGCATCCGGAGTGGTTCACGACGCTCCCCGACGGCACGATCGCCTACGCGGAGAACCCGCCGAAGAAGTACCAGGACATCTACCCGCTGAACTTCGACAACGACCCGGTCGGCAGTTACGCGGAGATGCTGCGCGTCGTGCGGCACTGGGTGGCCCAGGGCGTGAAGATCTTCCGCGTCGACAACCCGCACACCAAGCCGCTGCAGTTCTGGGAGTGGCTCATCGCGACGGTGAACGCGGAGGATCCCGACGTGATCTTCCTCGCCGAGGCCTTCACGCGTCCGGCGATCATGCAGTCCCTCGCGATGGTCGGCTTCCAGCAGAGCTACTCCTACTTCACCTGGCGGAACACCAAGGCCGAGCTGGAGGAGTTCCTCGTCACCATCTCGCGCGAGACGGCCGACTTCATGCGGCCGAACCTCTTCGTCAACACGCACGACATCCTCACCCAGTACCTGCAGTTCGGCGGGCGGCCGGCATACAAGATCCGGGCCGCCATCGCCGCGACGGTCGGGGCGACCTACGGCGTCTACGCCGGGTACGAGCTCTACGAGAACGTCGCCCGTCCGGGGTCGGAAGAGAACATCGACAACGAGAAGTACGAATACAAGTTCCGCGACTGGGAGGGCGCCGAGGCATCCGGGAACTCGCTCGCCCCGTACCTGCGCCGGCTCAACGAGATCCGGCGCGCCCATCCCGCGCTGCGACAGCTGCGGGGCCTGAGCCTGCACTGGAGCGACGACGACGCGATCCTCGTGTACGTCAAGCACCTTCCCGCCGCGCTGTCCGAGACCGGCGAGTCCGACACGATCATCGTGGTCGTCAACGTCGACCCGCACTCCGCCCGTCAGACGCTCGTCCACCTCGACCCCACCGTGTGGGGCGGCACGCCGGGCGAGAGCTTCGAGGTCGAGGACCTCATCAGCGGCTCGACGTGGACGTGGTCGAGCAGCAGCAACTTCGTCCGCCTGGACGCGTTCATCGAACCCGTCCACATCCTGCACCTGAAGGGGACGCGATGAACCGTCCGGCAGACCATGTGCTCGACGCGATCGGAAGCGGAGCCCACCACGCCCCGCACGCCGTGCTCGGGCCCCACCAGGAGAGCGACGGCTGGGTCATCCGCGCCCGACGTCCGCTCGCGGACTCCGTCACGGCGGTGCTCGCCGACGGCACCCGCGCGCCACTGTCCCACCTGCGCTCCGGGGTGTGGGAGGGCGCGGTCGCGAGCCAGCCCACCGCCTACGAGCTCGTGACGACGTATGCCGGTGCGCCCGACTACGTGGCCGACGACCCGTACCGGCATCTGCCGACGGTCGGCGAGCTCGATCTGCACCTGATCCGCGAGGGGCGCCACGAGAAGCTGTGGCAGGTGCTCGGCTCACGGCTGCACCGGTTCGACGGCGTGGCCGGCGTCTCGTTCGCGCTGTGGGCGCCCAACGCGCGCGCGGTGCGCGTGGTCGGCGACTTCAACGCGTGGGACGGCCAGGGCCACGCGATGCGGTCGATGGGCTCCAGCGGCGTGTGGGAGCTGTTCGTGCCGGGCCTGGGCGTCGGCTCGGCCTACAAGTACGAGATCCTCACCGCGGACGGCGTCTGGCTGGTCAAGGCCGATCCGATGGCGCGATTCGCCGAGGTGCCGCCGGCGACGGCATCCATCGTCACCGACAGCGATTACGCATGGAACGACGACCGGTGGATCGCGGAGCGTTCGCGCACCCAGCCGGTGTCGCGTCCGATGTCGATCTACGAGGTGCATGTCGGCTCGTGGAAGCCGGGACTCGGCTATCGCGACCTCGCCGATCCGCTCATCGAGTACGTCACGGCGCTCGGCTTCACGCACGTCGAGTTCCTGCCGCTGGCCGAGCACCCCTTCGGCGGCTCGTGGGGCTACCAGGTCTCCGGCTACTACTCCCCGACGAGCCGCTTCGGAGGCCCGGACGATCTGCGCTACTTGATCGACCGCCTGCACCAGGCCGGCATCGGCGTGATCATGGACTGGGTGCCCGGCCACTTCCCCAAGGACGAGTTCGCCCTCGCCCGGTTCGACGGGCGTCCCCTCTACGAGCACCCGGACCCGCGCCGCGGCGAGCACAAGGACTGGGGCACGCTGATCTTCGACTACGGCCGCAACGAGGTGCGCAACTTCCTCGTCGCGAACGCGCTGTACTGGTTCGAGGAGTTCCACGTCGACGGGCTGCGGGTGGATGCCGTCGCCTCCATGCTCTACCTCGACTACTCCCGCGAGCCCGGCGAGTGGGAGCCGAACATCCACGGCGGCCGCGAGAACCTCGAGGCCATCCGGTTCCTGCAGGAGGTCACCGCGACCTCGTACAAGCTCCACCCCGGCATCTCCATGATCGCCGAGGAGTCCACGAGCTTCCCCGGCGTCACCGCGCCGACGAGCCAGGGCGGACTCGGATTCGGGTTCAAGTGGAACATGGGCTGGATGAACGACTCGCTGGAGTACATCAAGCGCGATCCGATGTACCGCTCGCACCACGAGGGCGAGCTGTCATTCTCGTTCGTCTACGCCTTCAGCGAGAACTACGTGCTGCCCATCAGCCACGACGAGGTCGTGCACGGCAAGGGCACGCTGTTCACTCGGATGCCGGGCGACCACTGGCAGAAGCTCGCGAACGTGCGTGCCTTCCTCGCCTATATGTGGGGGCATCCGGGCAAGCAGCTGCTGTTCATGGGCCAGGAGTTCGGGCAGCTGGCCGAGTGGTCGGAAGCGCGCAGCCTCGACTGGTGGCTTCTCGACCAGCCCTCGCACCACGAGCTGTTCGACTTCGTGGGCGCGCTCAACCGCGCCTACGTCGACCAGTCCGCGCTGTGGTCGCGCGACCATGAGGGCGCCGCGTTCTCGCGCCTCGGGGCGCCCGGCTGGAACCCCAATGTCATCGCGTTCGCGCGTCGCGACCACCACGGCAACACGGTCGCGGTGATCTGCAACTTCTCCGGCGTACCGGTGCACGACTACGAGCTGGACCTTCCCGAGTCAGGGGTGTGGCACGAGGTGCTCAACACCGACGCGCAGGCCTACGGAGGCTCAGGCGTGGGCAACCTCGGCGCCGTCCACGCCGACGGGTCGGGGCGCGCCAGGATGGTGCTGCCGCCGCTCGGCGTGCTGTGGCTGCACCACCGCGCGTAGATCAGAACAGCAGGCTGGAGAGCCTCCCGCGGGCACGCACCACGCGGGGGTCCTCGTCGCCCACCAGGCCGAACAGCTCGAGCAGCCGCTCGCGCACCGGTCCCCGCTCGTCGCCGGGCAGCGCCGCGAACAGCTCCAGGAGCCGCTCGAAGGCGTCGTCCACATGTCCGCCGGCGACGTCGAGGTCGGCGACGTCGAGCTGCGCCGCGACGCTCAGCGGGTCGGCGGCGGCGCGCTCGCGGGCCGCGCGCAGGTCGAGCCCGGCCACGCGCTGCAGAAGGCTCACCTGGCCGAGCCCGGCGCGCGCGTCCGTGTCACGGGGGTTCTCGGCGAGGGCCTTCTCGTACGCGATGCGTGCGCGCGCCAGGTCCCCTGCCTCGATGGCGTCGAACGCCTCCTGGTGCAGCGGAGGCAGGGCGGGCGCGGCATCCGGGTCCTCCCCCGACGACGTGTCGTCCACGGGCACAGTTCCCGAGACGCCGTGCTGGGCGGCGAGCTCGAGGAGCTGCGCGAAGATGTCCCGCACCTGCTGCTCGGGAACGGCGCCGGTGAACAGCGGCACCGGCTGCCCGGCGATGAGCGCGACGACCATCGGGATCGACTGCGCGCGGAAGCTCTGCGCGAGCTGCGGGTTCGCGTCGACGTCGACCTTCGCGAGCACGATGCGTCCGCGCAGCTCGGTGACGACCTTCTCCAGCACCGGCGACAGCTGTGCGCAAGGCCCGCACCACTCCGCCCACAGATCCACCACCACGGGGACCGAGCGGGACAGCTCGAGCACCGCGCCGAACGTCGCGTCGGTGGCGTCGAGCACGACCGAGGGTGAGCCGCCTGCTGCCGGCGCCGCCTCCGCGGCGGGCGCGTCGGAGCGGCGTCGCAGCGCCGAGAGGTCGACGGCACCGCGCAGCACGGCACCGGGGGCCTGGTCGCTCATCAGCCGACCGCCTTCGCTGACAGGGGGTTCGAGCTGAACCCGAGGAACTGGATGCGCTCGTTGGAGCCTTGCGCCGGCACGAAGAAGAACAGCTGGTCGCCGAACGTGGTCACAAAGCCGGTGGGCGACTGCGTCATGCCGCTGAGCGTGGTGACCACGGCATTGCCGTCGGCCTTGATCACGGCATCCGTCGTCGTCGGGGCGACCGTCTCGCTCTCGGTCACGGTGACCGCGACGATCGCGCCGCTCTCCAGCGTGGCCAGCGCCACCGGGGGCTGCTCGCCGGCGGCGGAGGCGAAGCTCATCGTGCCGGTCTCGGCGCCGGTCTCGTTGAACGCGGCCAGCCGGGCGGCGCGATCCTTCGCGACCTGCGCGCGGAACGGGTCGCTCTCCGCCTCGAACAGCGCGGCGTACGTGCTCGTGTCGCCTTTGTCGATCAGGTCGGCGTACGCGGTCGCGAGCTGATCGGGCGGAAGCAGCAGGAAGGGCGAGTCCGGCGCGACCTGCGTGGTGCCCACATACGAGGGGGCGAGGTCGGGCATGCGCGTGTCGGCGGCGAGCATGCCGACATAGGTGAGCCTGTAGTCCGACCAGGCGTCCTGCTGGGTGACCGACATGATCGTCGCCGACTTGTCCTGCTTGTTCTCCACCACGGCGAAGAACGTGCGCGGCCAGCCGTCGAAGGCCTCCGGCAGCAGGATCGACAACTGCTTCGACGCGATCGCCGGCAGCGCCTTGAAGTCGGCGATGGCGCCGCGCAGCGTGTAGTTGGTGAGGCGTTCGGCCAGGGCCGGGCCGGCCAGCCGGGTCGCCGCGGCATCGGCGTCGCGCGCCTCGTCGGCCTTCGCGACGGTCGCCGAGATGCGGGAGAGGATGCGCTCGGCCTGCGGCTCGGTGACGGCGGGGCTCTGCTGATCCTCTGGCACGATCACGGATGCCGTCGGCGACGGGGTCGGGGTGGGCCCGAGCTGCGGCCAGGCGTCGGCGGAGCAGCCGGAGGCCAGCAGCGCCGTCACGGCGATCACCGGCACCGCCACGAACGAGCGAGCGCCGCGGGGAAGCTGCCGCCCGCGCGACGAGGAGCTGATGACACCCTTGTCGGCGGACTCGACGGACAGATCGATCGGCTGGGTCTCGGCGAGCGGCAGTCCCTTGCGCCGCGGTCCCCGCGCGCGGCGCGCGCCGCGCAGTGCGAACAGGTACAGGACGATCCCGACGGCCATGAGCACGGCGCCGCCCGCGATGAGGGGGCCCGCCCACGGCGTCGCCGCCCCCGTCGGCCAGCTCACCAGGAGCTTCGAGGGCGCCGGAAGGGTGCCGTCGGATGCCACCAGGACACTCATCTCGGCGGGCAGCTGCAGCGGGGCGACGAGCACGTCCTCGTCCTGGAACTCGTCGAGCCAGAGGTCCGATCCGGCGGGGCTGACGGGCGCGGCGGCAGCGGGATCGGCCGCGGGATCGGTGACGGCGGGGGTCGCCGGCTCCACGAGCTCGGTGCGGATTCCGCCGTCCCCGTCGGAGGTCACGTGCACGTAAGAGCTGCGGCTGAGCCACGCGCTGAGGTCCGTCGTCCGGCCGTAGGCGGCGAAGATCGGGCCCTCGCCCTGCGCGCGCAGCGTCTGGGCGCCTTCGTGGGCATCGAGCACGGCACCGTCGACGAGCACGTACGGCACATCCTGGTCGATCTGCACCGCCTGGCTCTCCGAGGTCGGCCCGCGCAGAACGGTGCGCTGAGCGATGCCGGCGCCGATCATGACGGTGGCGAGGACGAGCGCGACCACAGCCCACACGAAACGCACGGAACGACACCTCTCCGCGGGTCGCACACGGGCACGCGACCGCACAATCGAAACTCCAGGTTACCGATTCCGACCTGAAAGTCGCCAGGGAGGGCCGGCCTGCGCGGGCCGGCGACTTTGGTGCGTATCCTGGCTGACAGGCCTGACGAGGAGGGGCAGCAGCGTGAGGATCCACCAGCCGTTCCGTACGGCACTGATCGCGACGCTCGGCGTGGGCGTGGGCATCATGATCATCACGGGCATCTCGACGCTGTCCACGGTCCTGCTCTACGTCGGCACCGCGCTGTTCCTGTCGCTGGGGCTCGACCCGATCATCTCCTGGCTGGAGGGCCGCGGGCTGCCGCGCTGGGCCGCCGTGCTGCTGACGATCATCGCGCTGCTGACAGCGTTCGCCGGGATCATCCTCATGATCGTCCCGATCATCGTCGGCCAGGTGACGCAGTTCGTCACGACGATCCAGAGCCTCATCAGCAGCGGCTCGTGGGATCCGGTGAACGTCACCAAGGAGTGGCTGCACGACACGTTCCCGATGCTCGACGTGGACGTCGTGTTCGAGTACCTCTCCACCTGGTGGTCGTCGATCGACGTCGGCGAGGTGGGCAGCATCATCCTCGGCATCGGTGCGGGCATCATCAGCGGCGCCACCGGCGCGTTCATCGTGCTGGTCCTCACGATCTACTTCACCGCATCGACCCCCTCGCTCAAAGCGGCGGCGGCGCAGCTGGTGCCCGCCTCGAAGCGCGAGAGGTTCGTCGACCTCTCCGAGCAGATCACGGCATCCGTCGGCTACTACGTCATGGGGCAGGTGAGCCTCGGCGTCATCAACGGCGTGCTCAGCGCGGTGTTCCTGTCCATCATCGAGGCGCCGTTCCCCGCGGTGCTGGCCGTGGTCGCCTTCTTCTTCTCGCTCATCCCGCTCGTGGGCACTCTCACCGGCTCCGCGATCATCGTGCTCACGTGCCTGCTGCCGGGACTGGCGTCTCCCATGACCGCACTCACCGCGCTCATCTATTACGCGATCTACATGCAGATCGAGGCATACCTTCTCTCGCCCCGCATCATGAACCGCGCCGTCTCCGTGCCCGGAGCCGTGGTGGTGATCGCCGCGCTGGCCGGCGGTGCGCTGCTGGGCCTGCTGGGCGCGCTCATCGCCATCCCGGTCGCGGCGAGCATCCTCATCATCTACCGCCAGGTCGTGATCCCCCGGCAGAACCAGCTCTGAGCGGATGCCGCGCGACCGAGCTCACGCTCCGGGCAGCGGACCCTCCCACACCGTCGGCAGCGGCAGCGCAGCGGGGTTCATCGCCGCGACGATCTCGGTGAGCACGCGCCGGGTCTGATTCTCGCCGACCCACAGGTGCCGACCTCCCTCGACGGGGATGAGGGTCGCGTGCGGCACGGCGGCGAAGCGCTCGGCGGCCTCCGCGGGTCGGAGGTAGTCGTCGTGCTCGGGGACGAGCACGATCAGCGGACGATCGACGCCCGCCCAGGCGGCGACCTCCTCCGGCGTCGTCCGGTGCAGCGGAGGAGACAGGAGGATCATGCCCTCGATCGCGTGGTCGCGGCCGTACTTGAGCGCCAGTTCGGTGCCGAACGACCAGCCGACCAACCACGGCCGGGGAAGACCGCGCTCGTTCACGAACGCCATCGCCGCGGCGACGTCGAACGCCTCGCCCCGCCCGCCGTCGAAGGCCCCCTCGCTGGTCCCCCGTGCCGAGCTCGTGCCCCGGGTGTTGAAGCGCAGGACGGCCAGGTCGGCGACCGCGGGCAGGCGCGCGGCGGCCTTGCGCAGAATGTGCGAGTCCATGAACCCGCCCGCGGTCGGCAGCGGATGAAGCGTGACGAGCGTGGCGACCGGTTCCGCCTCGGGCAGCGCGAGCTCGCCGACCAGGGTGAGCCCGTCCAGCGTGGTCAGCTCGATGTCCTCCCGGCGCCCCGGCAGCACGACGGGGCCGCGGATCTCGATCGTCATGACGTCCTCCAGCATCCGGTGTGCCAATGACGGCGCGCCGCGAGGTCGGCGGCATCGCCCAGCACGCCGTCGGCGCGCCACACGACCACGTGCGCGACGCCGGGCGCCACTTCGCGCCCGCAGCCCGGACACGTGTACGGCTTCGCCGCCTGCGCGGCCGAGACCGGCTGCACAGTCCATCGCCGGCCGCGACGGGTCTCCTCGCGCTTCCAACTGCTCAGCAGCCGGTCGAGGGAGTCGTCGACCGGCTCCGGCCGTCGACGGTGCGACCGCGGCATCCGATCAGTACCAGCCGTAGCTCTCGGAATGTCCCCACGCGCCGCACGGCGTGCCGTAGCGTCCGGAGATATAGCTCAGCCCCCAGGAGATCTGCGTGGCCGGGTTGGTCTCCCAGTCGGCTCCGGCCGAGGCCATCTTGCTCCCCGGAAGCGCCTGCGGGATGCCGTAGGCGCCGCTACCGGAGTTATAGGCGTTCACGCGCCAACCCGACTCGCGGTTCCACAGCGCGACGAGGCACCCGAACTCGGAATCGCCCCAGCCGCGCTCGGTCACCATCTGATACGCGATGGCCTGTGCGCTGCCCGGGTCCGGCGTCACGAACGCAGGCGTCCACGAACTCGAAGAGGAAGCAGACGACGACGAGGACGAGGAGGATTCCTCGACCTCGTCGGCGACCGGGGTCGGAGTCGGCTTCGGCGTGACGTAGACCGTGTAGGTGACGTCGGAGCGCTCCAGCGCCGTCTCGCCGAGGTCGGCGGCGCTGGCATAGGCCTGGGCGTCCGCGATCGTGTGGGCGTACAGCGACACCGGGTCGAGCTCGGCCGCGTGGGCCGACGATCCGATCGTTCCCATCGGCCCCACATACGCCAGTGTCAGACCCGCCGTGGCAACCAGCGCGAAGGCGCTCAGAACGCCCCGACGACGCGACCAGCGCGTCCGCGGGGCCTGCGGGCGTGCCTGCGCGATCTCGGAGGAGGACGGGGTGATCAACTCGTTTCCGACAGTCACAATGCGACGAGTGTACCGGGCGGCCCCCGATCACGCCATCCGAAGGCTCACCCGACCGCCAGCAGCACCTCGACCATCGCATCCAGCACCGCGTCGACCTGGTCCTCCCGATACCCGCCGCGTTGCAGCCGGAAGGCCACCGTGCGCACCTGCTCGACGGTCAGCGACTCCCCCGTTTCGAGATAGCGCGCGAGTTTGTCGGCCACGAGATCCACCTCGTCGACTCGGTAGCCGTAGTGGAGGCGCCCGGCGCGCCGGAACCGGTGGCCCGGGGGCCGGGACAGGCGGTCGAGCACCTCCTGGGCGAGTGCGCGCGTATCCTCCACCCAGGCGGCGGCGCCCTCGGCGGCAAGCGCGCGCTCGCGCTCGCGGTGCGCGAAGGCGTCCTCGATGCGTCCGAGCGCGGCATCCACCTGGGCGATGCGATAACCGCCCTTGACGACCGGGAACGCGGTGCGGCGGATCTCCGCCGCGGTGAGGAGCCCCACGGCATCCGTCTCGAACGCCTCGCGGGCATGTGCGAGGAAGGAGTCGACCGCGGCCTTCTCGTAGCCCCTGCGCAGCCCCGACGCGGTGGTGAAGGGGCGGGCGCCGTCCTGCGGGAACCCCGCCGAGCCGCTCATGCGGCCGCCAGCGGCGACAGCGCGAAATACAGCGCGAGCGCCGCCGGCGCCGAGGGAAGGATCGAATCGAGCCGGTCGAGGACACCGCCGTGCCCGGGAAGCCACGAGCTCATGTCCTTGATCCCGAGGTCGCGCTTGATCATCGATTCGCCGAGGTCGCCGACGGTGGCCGACGCCAGCAGCACGGCGCCGAAGATCACTCCGGCCCACAACGGCACGTGCAGTATGAACGCGGCCAGGAGCACGCCCGCGGCGAGGGCCACGGCAGCGGCGCCGGCGAAGCCCTCCCACGTCTTCTTGGGGCTGATGCGCGGCGCCATCGCGTGCTTGCCGAACATCAGACCGCTCGCGTAGGCGCCGGTGTCCGCACACACCACGACCACGAACATCGCCAGCAGCCACCACTCCCCGTGCTCCTGGCGCAGGAGCACCAGCGTGAGGCTGCCGAGGAACGAGACGTACAGCTGGATGAACCCGGCCACCAGCACATCGCTGACCACTTCGCCGTAGCGTCGGCCATCGCGGGCGTTCATCTGGCTGAGCAATCGCCACACGATCACGAGCGCGACGGCGGCGAAGGTGACCACCCAATGCGTCCAGTGCCCCGCGAGGAAGGCCGCCAGCACCACGAGCAGACCCGCGATCAGCTGGGGGACCTCATCGACCCGGCGTCCCGCCGCCTGCAGCGCACGGGAGAACTCGAACACGCCCAGCAGCGACACGGGGATCGCGATGACGAGGAACAGCCACTTGACGAACACGAGGGAGCCGATCACGGCCAGCCCGATCGCGAGCCCGATCGCGATCGCGACGATCAGGTCGCGTCCGGTGCGCGCCTTGATCCGCTCGTTGGCCTGCTCCAGGTCGGCGCGGGCGCGCTCGACCTGATGCTCCAGTTCCGAGCGGGCGCGCTCGACCTGATGCTCCAGTTCCGAGCGGGCCGAGCGCACGTGCGCCTGGAACGACGAGTCGTCCGCGGCGCGACGGCTCTCGTCGCGATCGGGCGCCGGCTCGGCGGGCTGCTCGCCGGAAGGATCTGTCATCCGCGTCAGACCTCGAGCAGCTCGGCCTCTTTGCGCTTGAGCGCCTCATCGATCGCATCGACGTGAGCGCGCGTCACGACATCGAGCTCCTTCTCCGCGCGCACGAGATCGTCCTCGCCGACCTCGCTCTTGAGCGCGTCCAGGTCGTCCTTGCAGCGGCGACGGATGCCGCGCACATGCACGCGGTGGTCCTCGGCCTTGGTGCGCACGAGCTTGACGTACTCCTTGCGGCGCTCCTCGGTCAGCTCCGGGAGGGTGACCCGGACGAGGTTGCCGTCGTTGCTGGGGTTCGCGCCGAGGTTCGGGGTGTCGCGGATGGCCTGCTCGATCGCCTTGAGCGCCGACTTGTCATACGGGGTGACCACGATCGTGCGCGCCTCGGGGTTGTTCAGCGAAGCCAGCTGAGCCAGGGGCGTCGGCGACCCGTAATAATCCACCAGGATCTTCTGGAACAGCTGCGGGTTGGCGCGGCCGGTCCGCACCGTGGCGAAGTCCTCTTTCGCGGCGTCGACCGCACGGTCCATACGCGTGGTCGTCTCGGCCAGGATCTCGGCGATCACGGTCTTCCCTTCGTCGGAGCGTCCCTCAAGTCTAGTGCGGCGGAGCATACGGACTCAGACGGTGACGAGCGTGCCGATCGACTCGCCCAGCAGCGCCCGGGTCACATTGCCGGCCGGCTCCATGCCGAACACGCGCATGTCCATGCGGTTGTCCATGCACAGGCTGAAGGCGGTCGAGTCCACCACCTTCAGGCCACGGCGGAGGGCGTCGAGATAGGTGATGCGCTCGATGCGCTCGGCCGTGGCATCCGTTCTCGGATCGGCGGTGTAGACGCCGTCCACTCCGTTCTTGGCCACCAGCACGCTCTCCGCGCCGATCTCCAGCGCGCGCTGGGCGGCGACGGTGTCGGTGGAGAAGTAGGGCAGCCCGGCACCGGCGCCGAAGATCACGACCCGGCCCTTCTCCAGGTGGCGCACCGCGCGGCGCGGGATGTAGGGCTCGGCGACCTGGGTCATCTCGATGGCGGACTGGACGCGCGTGGCGGCGCCGGCCTGTTCGAGGAAGTCCTGCAGCGCGAGGGCGTTCATGACCGTGCCGAGCATGCCCATGTAGTCGGCCCGCCCGCGATCCATGCCGCGCTGGCTGAGCTCGGCTCCGCGGAAGAAGTTGCCGCCGCCGACGACCACCGAGATCTCCACGCGGTCGACCGCCGCCGCGATCTCCTGGGCGATCTGGCTGACCACATCGGGGTTCACCCCCAGCTGGCCACCGCCGAAGGCCTCGCCGGACAGCTTCAGGAGGACGCGCCGGCGCCCGGTGTTCTCGTTGGTCACGGTATCCCTTCCTCGCGGATGCACACTATCGAACGGTCACGAACGAAGGGCCCGCATCCGAGGATGCGGGCCCTGTCGGCATCAGGCGCCGACCTTGAATCGTGCGAAGTCGGTGATCGTGATCCCGGCGTCGCGCGCGACCTGGGCGACGGACAGCTTGTTGTCCTTCGCGTAGTCCTGGTCCAGCAGCACGATCTGCTTGAAGTACGCGTTCAGACGCCCCTCGACGATCTTGGGCAGCGCCGCCTCGGGCTTGCCCTCGCTGCGGGACAGCTCGGTGACGAACTGGCGCTCCTTCTCGACGTCTGCCTCGGGCACCTCGTCGCGGCTGAGGTAGGCAGGGTCGGCGAAGGAGACGTGGTGCGCGATGGAGCGCGCGGTCGACGCATCGTCGCCCTGGTAGACCACGACCACTCCGATCTGCGGCGGCAGATCCTTGTTCGTCTTGTGCAGGTAGACCTCGTACGCGTCGCCGTGGAGGGTCCGCACACGACGCAGCTCGACCTTCTCGCCGATGATCGCGGCCTCATCCGAGATCAGCTCGGCGACCGTCTGGTCGCCCGCAGGGGCCGCCAGCGCCGCCTCGGCGGACTCGGCGCCCACCGCGGCCGCGGCGTCGGCGACCGCGTCGGCCAGTGCCACGAAGCGCTCGTTCTTCGCCACGAAGTCGGTCTCGCACGCCAGCTCCACGAGCGTCACGGCGCCGTCGTGCTCGCGGGCGACGACCAGGCCCTCGCTGGTGGAGCGGTCGGCGCGCTTGGCGTTGCCCTTCGCACCCTTCAGGCGCAGGATCTCGACGGCCTTCTCGACGTCGCCGTCGGCCTCCTCGAGTGCCTTCTTGGTGTCGACCATGCCCGTGCCGAGCTGGTCGCGCAGCGCCTTGATGTCGGCGATGGTGAAGTTTGCCATGGGTGGTGGCTCCTTGGATCGTGGTGAATGATCAGTTGTCGGCGGACTCGGCGGCCTCGGCCTCGGCCTCTGCCGTCTGCTCGGTGGCGGCCTCGTCGACGACGGCCGCCTCAGGCGCGGAGTCGACCTCCGTGGTCTCCTCGACGGCGGGCGCGCTCTGCTCGGCGGCGGGCGCGCTCTGCTCGAGGAGCTCGCGCTCCCACTCGGCCAGCGGCTCGGCGTCCTCGGACTCGTCGGCCGGCTGGTGGCGCTGGATGAGGCCCTCGGCCGCGGCATCCGCGATGATGCGGGTGAGCAGGCCCACCGAGCGGATCGCGTCGTCGTTGCCCGGGATCGGGTACTGGAACTCGTCGGGGTCGGCGTTGGTGTCGAGGATGCCGATCACCGGGATGCCGAGCTTGCGCGCCTCGTCGATCGCGAGGTGCTCGCGCTTGGCGTCGACGACCCAGATCGCCGACGGCGTCTTCTGCAGGTTGCGGATGCCGCCGAGCGACTTGTGCAGCTTGTCGAGCTCGCGCTTCTTGAGCAGGAGCTCCTTCTTGGTGAAGCCGCTGTCGGCCGGGTTGTCGAAGTCGAGCTCCTCGAGCTCCTTCATGCGGGCCAGGCGCTTGCTGACGGTCGCGAAGTTCGTGAGGAGGCCGCCCAGCCAGCGCTGGTTGACGAAGGGCTGGCCGACGCGCGTGGCCTGCTCGGCGATGACCTCCTGCGCCTGCTTCTTCGTGCCGACGAACAGGATCGTGCCGCCGTGGGCGACGGTCTCGCGCACGTACTCGTAGGCCTTGTCGATGTACGACAGCGACTGCTGCAGGTCGATGATGTGGATGCCGCTGCGCTCGGTGAGGATGAAGCGCTTGACTTTCGGGTTCCACCGGCGGGTCTGGTGTCCGAAGTGGACGCCGCTGTCGAGCAGCTGACGGATGGTGACGACGGCCATGGCCGTTCTCCTGTTCTGGTGCCGTGCGGCACCGCTTTCGGTTTCTTCCGTCCGAGGTCCTCGGACGAGCCTGGTACCCGGCACACACCCGCTCCGCCGCGTTCGCGGTGAGACCTGGGGTGTGGATGCCGCGCTACGACGGTCCTCGCGGTCCGTCGCGTGCGCTCTGGGCACGCGTAGTCACCCCGACGAGCGGGGTGCCCTGTCAGTGTATCAGCCGCGAGGACTCCTCCCCCGTCGGCAGGATCGCCGAACTGTCCACGGATACGGGGACGCGGTGCCCGCGGAGCGCGGGCGCGAGGCATCCTTCCGGCATGACCTCACACACCGTGCTCCGGACGGCGGCCCTGCTCGCCGCCACGCTCCTGCTCGTGTCCGCCCCTGCCGTCCCCGTCGCAGCCGCCTGGACCGGCTCTATCGCCCCGTCCGCCTCCTCGGCCGAGGACAGGCGTTCCGGCTGGCGGTGGCCGGTGGATGCGGTGGTGCTCACTCGGCCGTACGAGGCACCCGCCCACCGCTATGGGCCGGGTCATCGCGGTGTGGACCTCGCCGTGCCCCCCGGCGGGGCGGCGCTGGCCCCCGCCGCGGGGGTCGTCGCGTTCTCCGGCACCGTCGTGGACCGGGGCGTGGTCACGATCGATCACGGCGACGGTTTCGTGACCACCCTGGAGCCGGTGACCGGCGCACCGCCTGTCGGGACCGCCGTGGCGGCGGGAGATCTCGTGGGCGTGGTGTCCGTGGGCGGCCACACCGCCGCGGGGAGTCTGCACTTCGGAGTCAGGGAGCACGGCGAGTACATCAACCCGATGCTGCTGCTCGGCGGCATCCCCCGCGCCGTCCTCCTCCCCTGCTGCTGACCCCTCCCCCCACCCCGCTCCCCGCCGAAGGTGCTCGTTCTCCCCACGAGGGTGCTCGTTCTCCCCGCGAGGGTGCTCGCTTCTGGCACCCTCGCGCGGGGAAGTGGCACCCTCGCGCGGGGAAGTGGCACCCTCGCGCGGGGAGGTGGGCCGGTCAGGCGCGCGGGTGGGCGAGGCGATAGGCGGCTGCGAGCCGCTCGGCCGACACGTGCGTGTAGATCTGGGTCGTGCCCAGGCTCGCGTGTCCGAGGAGCTCCTGCACCGCGCGCAGGTCGGCACCGCCGTCGAGCAGGTGCGTGGCCGCGGAGTGGCGCAGGGCGTGCGGACCCGCCGAGCCACCCACGAGCGGGCCGACCGTGCGGGCGACGAGGTCGTACACGGCGCGCGCGCCGATGCGGCCGCCTCGCGCGCCGAGGAAGACCGCACGCGTGCCGTGCGCGACGAGGGAGGGCCTTCCCCGCACGAGGTAGGCCTCCAGCGCATGGGCGGCGGGCGCGCCGAACGGCACGACGCGCTCCTTCGAGCCCTTGCCGAGAACGCGCACGGTGCGACCGGCCAGGTCGAGGTCATCGAGATCGAGACCGCACAATTCCGACACCCGAATGCCGGCACCGTACAGCAGCTCGAGGATCGCCGCGTCGCGCAGGGCGCGCCCATCGCCCTCGTCGGCCGCTGCCCGCGCGGCGTCGAGAAGCTCTCGCAGAGCGTCGGCGGTGGCGACTCTGGGAAGTGTCCGACCGCGCTTGGGCGCGACCAGGCGCAGTGCCGGATCGGCGGCGGTCAGGCCCTCCTCGTGAGCCCATGCGAACAGGCCGCGCACGGCCGCGGTGCGCCGGGCGAGAGTGCTCTTCGCATCGCCGCGCTTGACGGCGAGCCAGAGCCACTCGCGCAGCAGCTCGAGGTCGACGTCGGCCAGCACCACGTCCCCGGCCGCCGCGGAGAGGTCGGCAAGGTCGGCGCGGTAGGCGCGCACCGTCGCCGGTGCGAGGCGGCGCACGTCGGCCAGGTGCGCGGCGTACCGCTCGGCGGCCTCGGAGATGCGCATGAGTCCAGGATGCCGCGCCTGCCGCCCGTGCCGGTGCAGACCCTCCGCGTCAGCACCGCGGCATCCGGCGCCAGCCCTGCGCTCCGCGCGCGATCGTGCCGTCGAGCACGAGAAGGCCGAGCAGGGCCTCCGCCTCCAGAGGGGACATGCCGCTGCGGCGCGCGACCTCGTCGGTCGTGCGCTCGGCACGTGTGCTGAGGGCATCGAGGATGCGGGTGCGCTCGTCGGTGTGCGCTCCCGTCGGCAGCACCTCGCCGACGCCGAGCCCGAGGAGCTCACGCACCTCGTCCGGCGAGGTGACGCAGCGCGCGTCGAACTCGCGGAGCAGGCGATGGCAGCCGGCGGAGGTCGCATTCGTCACCGGCCCGGGCACGGCCCCGAGCGGGCGGCCGAGCGCGGCGGCGTGGCCGGCGGTGTTGAGCGAACCGCTGCGGGAACCGGCCTCGACGACGACCGTCGCGTCGGCGAGCGCCGCGATGCTGCGGTTGCGCTGCAGGAACCTCCACTTCGTCGGCGCCGAGCCGCACGGCAACTCGCTCACGACCACCCCGTGCTGCACGATACGGCGCAGCAGGTCGACGTGACCGGCCGGGTAGGGCCGATCGACCCCGCCGGCGAGCACCGCGATCGTGACCCCGCCGGCGGCCAGGGCCGCGCGGTGCGCCATGCCGTCGATGCCGTAGGCGGCCCCGGAGACGATCGCGACCCCGGTGCCGGCGAGCTCTGCCGCCCATTCCACGACAACGTGCTCGCCGTAGCCGGAGGCCGCTCGCGCACCCACGAAGGCGACGGCAGGGCGGTGGGCGAGCAGGGCCGGGTCGCCGCGTACCCACAGGCACAGCGGCGCGTGCTCGCCGAGATCGCCGAGGGCCGTCGGCCACTGGGGGTCGTGCGCGGTGACGATGCGCGCGCCGGCGCGCCGGGCCTGGGCGAGGGCTCCGCCGTTCTCGCCCGCGCGCGGGCGCCACCGGGCGC
>NZ_JASGFE010000048.1:0-24638 GCF_047605725.1 Microbacterium sp. | reverse complement strand
CTACCCAATCCCGCGAGACTTCACTGGTGCACCGAGACTGCATGCCCAGCGTGCAGTCTCGGTGCACGGATGGAGTCTCGCGGAAAGAGCCGGGGCGCGGGGCGAGCCGGGGCGCGGGCGAGCCAGGCGGGGGCGAGCCCGGGGCGCGGGGGCGAGCCAGGCGGGGACGACGAAGGCCGCCCACCGGGGCGGCCTTCGAGAAGTGCGATATACGTCGGGCGGCGTGCCTTAGCGGCGCAGCCCCAGGCGCTCGATCAGCGAGCGGTAGCGCTCGATGTCGATGTCCTGGAGGTAGCCGAGCAGGCGACGGCGCTGACCGACGAGCAGGAACAGGCCACGACGCGAGTGGTGGTCGTGCTTGTGCTCCTTGAGGTGCTCGGTCAGGTCCTTGATGCGCTGCGTCAGCATCGCCACCTGCACCTCGGGGGATCCGGTGTCACCGGGGTGCGTCGCGTACTCGTCGATGATCGCCTTCTTGACCTCTGCATCCAGTGCCATAGGGTGATCCCCTTCCTGCTTGTTGCGCGGTGCCCGACGGCTTCTCCGTGGGCTCTCTTTCTCCGCGGCCGATCCAACGGCAACCTGAAGAGCTTACCAGCAGAGCGGATGCCACCGCGCCCCGGTATCCGTTCCCACCACCTCGACGTCTCACAGCATCCCTGTAGGCCCGCTGGTTAGCCTCGACGGCATGGATGCAAAGCCGCAGACCCTCACCATCAAGACCGACGAGGGGTTGACGACCTACTCCCCCGAGGAGCTGCGCACGATGCGCGACGAGTTCCAGCGCTTCCTCCTCGAGTATCAGTTCGGGCTCCGCGAGGTCGAGACGAAGATCGGCATCCTGCGCGACGAGTTCCAGCTCATGCACGACTACAACCCGATCGAGCACGTGTCCAGCCGCGTCAAGACCGCCGACAGCCTCATCGACAAGCTCGTCCGTCGCGGCGTCGACCCGACCTTTCCCGCGATCCGCCAGCACATCACCGACATCGCAGGCATGCGGGTGACCACGAGCTTCGTCAAAGACGCCTACCGGCTGTTCGACCTGCTCACCCAGCAGGACGACATCACGGTGCGCATCGTCAAGGACTACATCGCCCACCCGAAACCGAACGGGTACAAGAGCCTGCACGTGATCGTCGAGGTGCCGGTGTTCCTGTCCACCGGCCGCGTCGACGTGGCGGTCGAGGTGCAGTTCCGCACGATCGCGATGGACTTCTGGGCGAGCCTGGAGCACAAGATCTACTACAAGTACGACGGGGCGGTGCCCGAGGGGCTGGTGGCGGAGCTGAAGGATGCCGCCGACTCCGCGGCCGCTCTCGACGCCCGCATGGAGCGCCTGCACGGCGAGCTGCACGGTCCGCGGCGGGGCCTCATGGCCGTGTGATCGGGCCGGCGGGCACGACCGGAGTGCGCGGGGCGTAACCTCGACGGGTGCAGTACACGGTTCGCGTCAAGCCCGGCAGCCGTCGGGGGCCGCTCGTGGAGGAGACCGCCGACGGGCTCGTGGTGCACGTGCGCGCGCGGGCGGCCGGCGGCGCCGCCAACGCCGGGGTCGTCCGTGCCCTGGCCGCGCACTTCGGCGTGCCGCCGCGCGACGTGGTCATCCGGCGCGGGCACGCCTCGCGCGTCAAGCGCGTCGAGGTCGACGCGTGAGGGGCCGGGGGACGACGCGGATGCCGCGCCTGCGCCGCGACCACTTCATCGATCTGCGTCCGTTCCGGGCGAGCCCGCCGTTCGCGCGGCTGTGGACCGGATCGACGCTGTCCGGGCTGGGTTCGCAGCTGACGATCGTCGCGGTCATGCTGCACATGTACGAGCTGACCGGATCGACCTTCGCGGTGTCGATGATCGCGGTGGCAGGCCTGGTCCCGATGATCCTCGCGGGCCTCTACGGGGGCATGCTCGCCGACGCGTTCGACCGGCGCATGGTGGCGCTGCTGTCGGCCACGATCACGTTCGTGTCCACGGCGCTGCTGGCCGGTCTCGCGTGGGCGCACCTGGAGTCGGTGTGGGCGCTGTACGTGCTGAGCGTGGTCAACTCCGCGGCGGGCTCGATCGTGTTGGCGGCCAAGTCCGCCATCACGCCGCGCCTCCTCCCCCGCGAGCTGCTGCCGGCGGCCGCGGCCCTCCAGGGCATCACCGTCGGCATCATGGTCATGGCGGGTCCCGCGCTGGCCGGCGTGCTCGTGGCGCTCGTCGGCTACGCGTGGACCTACACGATCGACGTCGTGCTGATGCTGTCGCTGTTCCTGGGACTGTGGACGCTGCCGAGCATCCGGCCCGAGGGCGTGCTCGTGCGCCCGGGGCTCGAGTCGCTGCGCGACGGCGTGGCGTTCCTGCACCGGGCCCCCAACATCCGCCTGCAGTACCTGCTCGACGTCGTCGCGATGACCTTCGGCCAGCCGATGGCGCTGCTCCCCGCGGTCGGGGCGGTGCTGCTCGGCGGCGGCGCGGTCACCACGGGCGCCCTCACCGCCGCGTACGCGTCGGGGGCCTTCCTGTCGAGCCTGTTCTCCGGTCCCATCGGACGCTATCGCTGGCATGGCCGCGGCATCGAGCGCGCGATCCTCGTGTACGGGGCATCCGTCGTCGCCTTCGGCGCCGTCCTGCTGGCGGCGACGTTCGGGGACTCCGCCGCCGTCGACGAGACGCACGCGAACCTGCCCCTGATCGGCGCGGCATTCGTGTGCCTCGCGGTGGCGGGCGGGTCCGACAACGTCAGCGCGATCTACCGCTCCACGATGATGCAGACGGCGGTGCCCGACGCCATCCGCGGGCGCCTGCAGGGCATCTTCATCGTGGTGGTCGCCGGCGGCCCGCGCCTGGGCGCCCTCTACGCGGGGGTGGTCGCGACGCTCACGACGCTCTGGTTCCCGCCGCTGTTGGGCGGGCTGGTCATCATGGGCCTCGTGGCCCTGCTCGTGCGGCTCACGCCGCGCTTCCGCGCGTACGACGCCGAGTCCCCCGTGCCCTGACCCGCCGCCCCTCCCCCCTCCCTCATTCGGGGGCGCGGCGGATGCCGGGGGGAAGGGACCGGGGGCAGCCGACGGCGAGCAGGTCGATGTCAGTCCGCGCGCATCGCCGCGGCCGGCTGCGCCCGCGCGGCGACCGTTGCGGGGTACAGGGCGGAGACACCGCCGCTGACGACTCCCGCAGCCAGCCCCAGCACGATGAGCGAGCCGTCGAGCACGGGCGTCCAACCTCGCGCAGCGCAGACGACCACGAGCGCCGTCATGCCGGCGGCGACCCCGGCGATTCCGCCCGCCAGCCCGATCGCGACTCCCTCGAAGGCGAACATGCGCCAGACGGACGCCTTGCTCGCGCCCATTGCTCGCCGCAACGCTACCTCGGTCCGGCGCGAGCGCACCGACAGGTACATCGCGGTCGCCGCGCTCAGGCTCGCGAGGACCAGCATGACGACTGCGATGAGGCCGATCAACGCGCCGAGATCGTCGGCGACGCCGCGCTTGAGGTTGCGCAAGTCGGCGACCGGGGCGACCTTGACGCGCGCTGGCTTGTCCGGACTCACCGCCGCGGGGAGCGCGTCCGCCACCGGAGCCGGGTACCCGCTCTTCGTCCTGACCACGAGCTCCAACGGCTGGGTGTGCAGACGATCCCTCATCCGCGGGCTGAGGAACACCGTGTTCGCGGCGAGAGGATCACGTCCGCCCGCGGTGACGATTCCCACCACGTCGACGGGGCTGCCGTCGACCCAGATCGACCGCCCGGGAGCGGCTCCGGCGACGCCGAGTGCGGCCGCGGCATCCGCCCCGAGAATCGCCGACTCGGCACCCCAGGCCGAGACGAGCAGGTCTGGCGCGCTCGCCGGCGCGACGGTCAGCTGCATGGCGTCGACGTAGCCGGCATCGGCGAGAACCACTGGCCCCTGGAAGACCGACTGATCGCGAAAGAGGCCCGGAGCCAGCAGTGTGATCCGCGCATCCTGCGCCGCCGCGTTCCAACGCCGCCCGACGCTCGACACCCCTTCGAGTGCGGCGACGCGGGCGATCGTGTCAGGGCTGTCGGCGAGTTCATCGTCCACGGTCACGATCACCTCGTCCAGCGCCGCGGTCGCCACGCGCTCGGCGACCTGGGCCGCGGCGCTCTGGTTCAGCCCGAGGGAGAGGACAAGACCGCCGACCCCGAGCAGGAACGCCAGCAGTAGCACCATCGCGCGTGCCGGCGCGCCACTGTGCGTCGAGATCGCCTCGCAGGCATCGGCCAGCACCTGCCCGGATCGACGGGGGCGTGCGATGGATGCCGGTGCGACGGACAGCGGCACCGCCAGGCCTCGTTCCGTCGGACTCCGCGCCACGGTGTCGTCGGTGACGCGCCCGTCGGCGAGCCGGATGACGCGATCGGCCGAGGCCGCCACGACCGGGTCGTGGGTGATGATGACGACCGTCGCACCTTGCCGATTGAGCTCCGTGAGGTGCGTGATGATGCGGGCCGAGTTCTCCGAGTCCAGTGCCCCGGTCGGCTCGTCGGCGAGGATCAGTGCCGGCTCGGCGGCGATGGCTCGTGCGATCGCGACGCGCTGCTTCTCGCCGCCCGACAGCAGTCGCGCCGACATGGCCGCGCGGTGCGAGAGACCGAGCCGATCCAGCGCGCTGCCGACGCGGGCCGTCTGTTCAGGCAGCGGCAGCCCTCGCACCCCCAGCCCGAGGGCGGCGTTCTCGGCGGCCGAACGGAGTGGGAGCAGATGCGAGGATTGGAACACGAAGCCGATCGCCCGCGACCGCAGGCGATCGGCCTCGCGTCCGGCAAGCCGCGAGACGTCGATGCCGTTCAGCCGATAGGTTCCCTCGGTCGCGGTGTCGAGCAGACCGAGGATGTTGAGCAACGTCGACTTGCCCGACCCCGACGGTCCGACGATCGCCACGAACTCCCCGACCGAGATCGAGAAGGTCACGTCATCCAGCGCCCGGATCTGGCCGGCGTCGTCGAGGTACGACTTGGTGACGCCGTCGAGCTCGAGCAGCGCGTCGGTCATGGCGCGACGCTCACGAGGTCGCCCTCCGTGAGGGCGTCAGTGGGCGCCAGCGCGGCCCAGCCCGAGGCCTGCGCCATCACGCGCACGTCCACCCGGCGCGCGGGGTCATCGGCACCGGCATCCACCAGCACGTAGGAGACAGCGCCCTCCTGGCGGATGGCGATCACCGGAACGGCGAGGGTCGGTTCCGCGGCGGTCACGTCCTCGACGAGCGCGGGACGTCCCGCCGCCGCGTCGGCGGCGAGCGCGGCGGGGATCGTCACCGTGACGTCGACGCCGATCGCGCCGGACTCGTCGGCGACCGGGGCACCGACCGACGCGATGACGGTCTCGGCGGGGGCACCCGCACCGAAGGACAGTCGTACCGGCTGCCCGGGTTGCAGCTCCTGCGCCTGGATGACCGTCGCACGCGCGACCACCACAGGAGGCGTCGTCTCGATCTCGACGAGTGGGGTCTCCCCGCCGAGACGGGTGCCGACAGGGGCGACCGACGCCACCGTCTCGCCACCGTGGGGAGTCCCGATCAGCTCACCGATGACGACGGCCGAGCCATCGAGCTCGTAGCCCCTCGCCTCGTACCACGCCTCGACGGCCCACAGGCTGTGCTCCTCGAACTCGTGGTCGACGTAGACGTCGTAGCCGAGCGCGGCGAGGAAACTCTCCATCGCCTCGACGTCGGCGCCGACATCGCCCACGGCGATGTCACGGTAGAGCGGAATGCTCGCCGGCACCGCCAGCCGCGGCCGCCCCGAGACCTCGCCGACGACGTCGCCCCAGTTCAGCGGGCTGCCGACGCTCGCTGTCACCCGGCTGACGACCGCGACGCCCCCCGGCGCCGTGGCATGCAACGCCAGGCGCGCGCCCTCTCGATAGGCGCCGGGCAGGCGGAGCTGATCGGCCACGACGCGCTCCTCCACCGGATAGGTCACCGGGATGGTGTCCGGCGCCTGAGCCGCCGCGCGATCGGCCGGGTTCACCAGGACCGCCCCAGCGACGAAGGCACCCGCGATCAGCGCGACCATCAGGATCACGAAGGCGATCACGACGCCCGGTCGGCGGACGCGGCGGAGCCGGAACCCGCCCGTCTCGCTGCGCCCACCTTTGTAGACCATCAATTGGGCGACGCTCGAAACTCATCGACGTCTTGGAGAACTCGAGCGAGCCGAGCCTCAACGACGGTAGCTTTTTCTCTCAGAGCCACCAACTGCGCCTCGCGTTGATCGATGTACGCGGCCTGGTATCGAGCAAGCACGTTATACAGCTGCTGGATCGCCCCCGTCTCCACCCCGCATTGCGCCGCCACAACGGCCACCCTCACAGCATCCACACTCGCGTCGGACTTGGCAGCGTAGGCAGAGCTCGGCAATTGAGTCGCCTCGTCAACAACGACACCTTGTCGCTCCATACACTGAGTCCGCTCGAGAAGGGCAGCCTTCCCCTGATCTGAACTCAAAGTCGACCGGTAAGACTGGATATAGATCTGATAGTCGACATTGCTGGTGCTCTCGATGAAGGCCAGTTCCTGTTGAAGGAGCACCTGGGTCTCATCCCAGCAGGAGGTGAGTTGCTTGTTGTAATCAACCCCACGCGACACCGTCTCGATGCGGAAACCCTCTCGAGTTGTCGGATCGAGAGCGGCACCATACCGACTAGCAAGGGCGACACTCCACCTCCCGAAGATGCGGTCCTCGTCGGGCGCGACGGGCGGCCAGTCCACGTCATTGCTGACTGTAGGGTAGCCATGCTCTGACAGGCAGGCGTCGGTGACGGCCCAGATCGCGCGCAGATGCATGTCTGCGAGTCGAGGTGTCACCGCGCGAACGTTGTCAAGCGGCATAACTACGGTGCCGGCCTCGAAGTCTAGGTGAGCCTCGACATCTGCATAGTCGGCCAGATCAACCGGAGTGAAAGCAGCGCCCACTTCGTCGCTTTTCCCGCTGCACGAGCTCGACACCATTAGTGCAAGCACAAGCACACCTATCGACCAGGCCCGGGCATGACAGCGCGAACCGCGTCGCCTGCTGCGGTGCGCGGATCTCTCGACGTCGAGCATCGGACTATTTAGTACACGCTGCTCGCCATGTCGTTGAAGTTCTGGTCCACGAGATTGGACTTGTTGCTGCTCCACGTCGGCGTCGCGGCTCCCCCGTAGTTCCATTCCGTGTCGAGGGTGTCGCTCCGAGACGGGCCGTCCCTGGCGATCTCACCCTTCATCCGGTCATGTCACTGGGGCAGGAATCCTGACACGTCCCAGGCCGTGTACAGCACGACTGCGCCCGCGGGGATCTTCCCCAGCGGGCCGGACAGGAAGTATTCGGCACCGACGATGCGGCCGGTCTCGAGCGAGAGGTGGAGCGTCTCGCGGGCATCCGAGACCTGGACCGTCGTAGCTTCCAGAAGAACGACGGGCCGTCCCAGGCGGTCGGTCGCGGTGCCCATGACCCGCAGCCCCGGCGCGTCCTTCAGCAACCTCAGAACCTGCGCCTGCTGCGCGTTCGAGAGTGTCAGAGAACGGAATGCGCCGCTCACACCTTGAAATACCTCCCATGCTGCCGGATCCTCCGACACGCGTAGGACCGCTCTCAACTCGTCGACGGAATCACCCAATTCGAGACCGTCGAACGGTGTCTCCAGTTCACCCTGCGTGTAGGTCGTGTCATCCACGACCGTGTCGAACCGAGGTACCGCGCGATCTTCCGACGTCGTCGTGGACCCGTCCGAACGGTACGACGGGGCGCTCATCGTCACCACCCGCCCCGACCCGTCTGCTGCCCAGGAGAACCGAGTGATGTGGGGGTGGACCATGGGCTCGGCGGGCCCCCACTTGTCGTCGGCTGGGCTCACTTTCCACCAGATCGACAGAGCCTCGCGCTTCGCTTCCGTCGGGCCGCCTCCCTCGGAGAGCAGGTCGATCGCCGTGTCGAGCACCTCGTCTGCGCTCTCATCGATCGCCGTCACACCCAGCGGGTGCGGCGCGGTCGCCACTGCGTCGGACGGCCGCAACAGCGACATCGCGACGACGCCCCCGACCACCACGAGCGCGACGGCGGTCGTGACCGAGAGCAGCCGTCGGCGCACTCGTCCTCGGGGGGCGCGGGTGCTCGCGGGCTGCCGCCGTCGCCCGCGCCGATGCTGAGCCTTGTGCGGTGTGGTGCCGACTTCGTCGGGCGCCCTTCCTGCATCCGTGATGAGCCGCAGCAGCTCCTCCTCGCGCTCCGACAAGGGGCCGTCCGGCACGTCTTGCAGGGGATCGAGAGACGCGACGAGCGCATCCAGCTCCGCGTCACGGAGCCTTGACACAGGGAATCGTCCCTCAGCCATAGATCCTCACCTCCGCTCCTTCCTCCAGGTCGTTCGAAGGCCACGCCGCACGCAAGGCAGCACGGGCTCTGCTCACACGCTGCCATGCCGCCTGTTCGGTGCAGCCCAGCACGATCGCGGCCTCTGCCGCCGACAGCCCGTCCCAGATCGTCAGCCGCAGCACCTCGCGATGACGTTCAGGCAGTGCAGCCCACGCGGCGTCCAACTCGCGTAACCGCGGATCGTCCGCGTCGTCACCGTAGACGACGACGTGGTCTCGAAGCGCGACACGCTCCCGCTCGGACAGTCTCGCTGTCTTGGCGATCAAGATGCCTGCGGCGCGGATCAGCCAACCGATCGGATGCGGGTGATCTGCCGGCAGCTTGCGATACGCCAGCTCGAAGACATCCGCGCAGATGTCCTCCATGTGTTCAGCAGTCATCACTCGACGGCGCACGAAGCGGCGGACCGTCCCACGCGTCTGGTGGTAGAGCGCGGTGAACTCCGCGGCGGACAGCGTCATTGCGCTCCTCTCGCCCGTCAGCACCTTCACTTGACTATGTTCGAGACTGCCCGATCCTGACACTTTCGTCAGGAACCTCGTCCTCAATACATGTTGGAGAGCGGATGCCGTGGCATCCGCTCTCCGGATTGCGAGGGACCCGAGGTCAGCCGACGGCGAGCAGGTCGATGATGAAGATCAGGGTCTTGCCGCCGAGGAAGTGGCCGCCGGCGGGGCCGTAGGCCAGGTGCGGCGGGATCACGAGTTCGCGGCGTCCCCCGACCTTCATGCCCGGGATGCCGTCCTGCCAGCCCTGGATGAGACCGCGCAGCGGAAACTGGATGCTCTGCCCGCGACCCCAGGAGGAGTCGAACTCCTCGCCGGACTCGTACTCGACCCCGGCGTAGTGGACGGTCACGGAGTCGCCCGGCTTCGCCTCGGCGCCGTCGCCCACGATGAGGTCGCGGATCACGAGCTCGGTGGGGGCAGGGCCTTCGGGGGCGTCGAACTCGGGCTTGGTGCGGTCGTCAGTCATGCGCTCCATCCAACCCGAGCGATGCGGAACGGTCAAAGCGGACGGCATCCGGACACACCGCGAAATGCTTGACACCGCCGCGGCGGCGGGGACAGAATGACGGCACAGACCAACTCAGCGCTCGGGAGACACGCAGGCATCGCCGCGGCACCGGGCGCTGAGTCTTGTCAGCGGGCCGGCACCGCGACTTCAGCGGGCCAGCACCGCGGCGCGCGCGGCGACAGCACGGGTCAGATGCACGCGCTCGTCCGCTGCGGCGGCCGGGTCGCGCCCGCTGAGTGCGCGCTGCCGGGCCGCGGCGAGCGCCGTGGCCTCGGCGATGAAGGCCCGCATGGCCGGGGAGCGGTCGCCCGGCAGGGTGCGCGCCCACGCGATCGCCTGGCGCCTTCCCGGACCGGTGGCGAGCATGCCGACCTCCGCCGCGGTGAACCAGCCCGCCGCTGCGTAGTCGGAGAGCCTCGTGCGGGTCAGTCGGGCCTCCTCGCGCCGCAGCAGCACGACCCCGCCGACGAAGACGAGGAACAGCGGTACCTGCAGCGTCGCGTAGACGGCGAAGAAGTCGGCGAACACGGCGGAGCCGTTCCACACCGCGTGCAGGGCCGCCGCGGCCGCCAAGCCCGCCAGCCACGGGCCGAGCGCGCCGCGGACTGCCACCCCCTGCCGGGCGGCGCGTCCGAGCGCATAGCCGGTCACGGCGGTGAACATCACGTGGGCGAAGGGCGACATGATGCCGCGCAGGAAGAAGGTCAGCGCCGTCTCGGGGATGCCGCCTGCGAGGCTGGAGGAGAAGTAGAGGATGTTCTCGGTGAAGGCGAACCCGGCGCCCACGAGCGCGCCGTAGACGACGCCGTCGACGGGACCGTCGAACGCGCGCCGCGCGACGACGAACACGATCAGCACCCCGAGACCCTTCGCGAGCTCCTCCACGATCGGCGCCTGCACGACGGCGGCGAACGACTCCCGCACCGGATCGGATGCCGGGCCCAGCACGAGCGTGAGCAGCAGATCGACCCCGAGGGCGATGACCACGGCGGCGATCGCGCCCCACGCCGCGGCGAGCACGAGGAGGGAGCGCGGCTCCGGCTCCCATCGGTCGACGATGCGCACCGCCAGCAGCACGCCCGCGAACGGCACCAGCGCGAGGGCCGCGCCGATCGCCGACGCGGCAGGTCCCACGAAGGTCAGGAGGTACGCCACGAGCGCGATGAGCAGCACGACCAGAATGCCGAAAAGCCACACCGGGGCCACCCGCCCCCGGCTCGCGGGCACCGGCAGCGACGCCGCGGGCGGTGCAGGGGGCACGAGCGCCGGCGTCCCGGGGCGGGGCTGGGACAGCGGCGAGGGGAAGGCCATGGCGTTCAGCCTAGGCGTCGCCCCTGACCGGCCGGACGGGACGGGTAGCCTGGGAGGATGCGTTTCGCCCAGGTGAGCTTCGCCGGGGCGACGGAGCCGCAGCTGACCGTCGTCCGCGGCGACCGCGGGCGACTCGTCGCCGAGTTGTTCGACGGCGCGCCGCACACGCTGCAACGGCTCATCGAGGGCGGCGACGAGCTGCTGGCCCGCGTGCGCGAGGCCGTCGACGCTCCGTCGTCGCGGCACGCCGACGACGATGCGGACGGGCCGTGGCATCCGCTCGACGGCGCGGCCTTCGCGCCCGCGGTGAGCACTCCCCCGGTGGTGCTCGCGGTGGGCCTGAACTACGCCGCCCACTCCAGCGAGCTGGGACTCGAGGCCGACACCGCACCGACGGTCTTCGTGCTGTGGCCGAACTCCCTCGCCGGCCACGACGGCACCACGACATGGCCGCGGGCGCTCAGCGAGTCGGTCGACTACGAGGCCGAGCTCGGCGTCGTGATCGGCAAAGCCGCCAGGAACGTCGTGGCCTCGGACGCGCTCGACCACGTGTGGGGCTACACAGTGGTCGATGACATCACGGCACGCGACATCCAGTTCTCCGAGGCGCAGTGGTCGCGCTGCAAGTCGTTCGACGGGTTCACGCCGGTGGGCCCGGTCGTCGTGACCGCCGACGAGATCCCCGACCCGCAGGACCTGCACATCTGGGCCGTCGTGGACGGCCGCACCGTGCAGGACGCCTCGACGGCGCAGATGATCCGGCCGGTGGCATCCCTCATCGCGCACCTGTCGGCGTCGGCGACGCTGCTGCCGGGCACCCTCATCTCCACCGGCAGCCCGGGCGGGGCCGGCTACTCGCGCGACCCGCAGATCTTCCTGCGCGACCGCTCCACGGTCACCGTCGGCGTCGACGGTATCGGCGCACTCACTACGCACTGCCGCATCGTCGGCTGACCGGGGCGCTCCTGCCCCGCTCGACACCGCCCCGCGGCCGAGTCACTTTCCCCGCGCACGAGTCACTGCCCTACCGCCGAGTCACTGGTCTCCAGCGCAGTGACTCGCGTATAGAGCAGTGACTCGCGTGGGGAAGCAATGACTCGCGAGGCGGATGCCGGGACTCAGGCCCGGGCCGTCGAGCAGGCGCGGGCCACGCGGATGCCGTCAGCTCAGGCCGCTGTAGACGTGCAGGCCCTTGAAGAACATGTTCACGACCGTGAAGTTGAACATCACCGCGGAGAACCCGATGATCGCCAGCCACGCCGACCGGTTGCCGCGCCAGCCGCGCGTCGCCCGGGCATGGATGTAGCCCGCGAAGAGCACCCACACGACGAAGGTCCACACCTCCTTCGTGTCGAAGCCCCAGTAGCGGCCCCACGCGTCGTTGGCCCAGATGGCGCCCGCGATGAGCGTGAAGGTCCAGAACATGAACCCGACGATCGCGAAACGGTAGGCGAGCGACTCCAGGGCGTCGGCATCCGGGATCGTGCGCAGGAACCGCGGACCGGTCTTCGCCGACGGGTCACCCGCGGCGGCGAGCATCAACCGCTGGCGCCGCGCCTGCAGCAGCTGCAGCACCGAGAGCGAGAACGCCAGCGCGAACAAGGCTGTGGCCAGCGATGCGACGAACACGTGGATGACCAGCCACACGCTCTTGAGGGGGTCGGCCAGGGGCGTGACGACCACGTACAGGTTGCCCACGAGCGTGCCGCCGAGGAGGACCACCACCAGCCCGGTCATGAACGAACCGAGGAAGCGCAGGTCGTAGCGCAGCAGCACCACGAGGTACACCGCGACGATGAGCATGGTGCCGGTCAGGGCGAACTCGTACATGTTCGACCACGGCACACGCCCCGCGGCGATGCCGCGCGTGATGTCGGCGCCGACGTGGAAGAGGAAGCCGAGCACCGTCAGCGACGTGCCGATGCGCGCCCATACGTATCGCGGGCGCGCGGGCTGGGCCTGCAGCACGGACGGGGCCGGTGCCGCCTCGTCGACCGGCGGGCCGCCGGCGCCGACGAGCTGCCGGACGACGACGGCATCCTTCGCCTTCACGGCGAGGTCGGAGCGGCGGGCCAGGTCGACGGCGTAGGCCACGAACGCGAGCGCGTAGACGGGGACGGCGGTCCACACCAGCAGCACCGACACGGCATCCAGCGTCAACCCTGTTTGCGGCATGGCCGTCAGTCTACGCGGATGCCTCCGACACCGGCACGGGGAAGGCGACGCGCAGCGCGTCCCCGTGGTCGCGCACGAGCTCGGCGACCGCGGTCGCGATCGCCGGGTCCTCGCCGCGGGCAAGGCCCGCGTACTCCAGCCGCAGCCCCGCGCCTTGAGGGCTCGCCTTGACCCACAGGCGGCGGCGCGGCACGAACAGCGCCGCGAGCAGGCCCGCCACCGCCAGCGCCGCGAACGCGAGCACCCAGGGCGCTCCGACGTCGCGGTGCACCGACAGCGACACGAACCGCTTGACCGACTCGGCGGCGCCGTCCTGCGTGGCATCCTCCAGCGTGATCGTGCCCCACCCGTTCGGCAGGTCGGCCGTCTCCCCCGGCGCCAGCTCGATCGAGGAGGCGTCGGTGCCACGACCGGTGAGCTTGTCCATGCCGGTCGGATCCAGCGTGTACACCGAGCGCGGCGTGCCGTCGTCGATGCCGAGATCGCCGGCGTACACGTCGAGCGTGAGCACGGGGTTCACGAGGGCCCCGTAGGCGGAGGTGAGCGCACCCTCGTGCCCGTTCGCCGCGGTCGGGTAGAAGAAGCCGACCAGGCCCAGCTGCTCGGGCAGTCCGTCGGGGAGCTTGACGACCCCGAGCGAGGTGAGGTTCGCATCCTGCGGCAGGAACGGCACCGACTCGCGGTAGACCACGTCGCCGGCGGCATCGCGGACCGTGATCGTCGGGGCGTAGCCGTTGCCCATGAGGTAGATGCGATCGCCGGCCAGCTCCAGCGGATGATTGACGCGCACGACGCCGTCCTTCGCCTCCTGCCCCGGCTCGCGCGTGGTGAGGTGCGCCGCGAAATCGCCCGCCTGCCCCTGGCCGGGCTCGCCGACCGGCGTGTAGGTGACGTCGAAGCGATCGAGGGTCAGCGAGTACGGCGGCAGGCTCTCGGTGTCGACGAAGCGCCCCGGGTTGAAGGAGGTGTAGCCCAGGCCCAGCGAGTTGACGAAGCTGTCGCCCTCGACGATGACGGTCTGCCCTGTGTAGGTCAGCCCGCCGCCGATGCCCACCGCCAGCAGCACGCCGACCAGAGCCCCGTGGAAGACGAGGTTGCCGGTCTCGCGCAGGTACCCGCGCTCGGCCGACACCGACGCCACGGCGCCGCGGTCGTAGCGCTCGATGCGGTAGCCGGCCTTCTTCAGGTGCACGGCGGCGAGGTCGACGGCCGTGGCAGCCGCAGCGGCGGCATCCGTCCCCGCGGGAAGCTCCATCGTCGCCTCGGCGTGGTCGTCGAGGCGGCTCAGCCGCGCAGGAGTCCGCGGCGGCCGCGCGCGCAGCGCGGCCTGGTGGTGGCGCGTGCGCGGGATGACGCACCCGATGAGCGAGATGAACAGGAGGATGTAGATCGCCGAGAACCAGGCCGACGTGTAGACGTCGAACAGCTGCAGCGTGTCGAGGATCGGGAACAGGTCGGCGTTGTCGGCCTTGTACTGCGCGACGCCGTTCGGGTCGGCGCCGCGCTGCGGGACGATCGACCCCGGGATCGCCGCGATCGCGAGCATCAGCAGCAGCACGAGCGCGGTCCGCATGCTCGTGAGCTGGCGCCATCCCCAGCGCAGCCAGCCGACGAGGCCCAGTCGCGGCTGCACCGGATCGCGTCCGCCCGCGCCGTCGACGTGATCGTCGGGCCGCAGCGGATCGCCGACGCTAGAGCGGGAGCTCGACACTTCCGATCACCGCCCCGAGCTGCGACATGAGCGCGGTCCACACGCCGGTGACCATGAGGATCCCGAGGACCACCAGCAGTCCGCCCCCCACCAGGTTGAGGGTGCGAATATGCCGTTTGAGGAATGTGACCGAGCGCGCGGCCCAGCCGAAGCCCACGGCCAGGAGCAGGAACGGGATGCCGAGACCCAGCGAGTACGCGACCGCCAGAAGCGCCGCGCGGCCAGGGTCGGCCTGGGTGATCGAGATCGACAGGATCGCCGCCATGGTCGGGCCGATGCACGGCGCCCAGCCGACGCCCATCGCAACCCCCAGGAGGGGCGCGCCGACCAGCCCCAGGTTCTCGCGCCGCCGCGGCCGGTACGTGCGCTGCGCGAAGCCGAACACCCCGACGAAGACGAGTCCGAGGAGGATCACGACGCCGCCGAGGACGCGCGCGACGAGATCCTGGTACCGGATGAACAGCTGGCCGAGAGTGCCGCCGAGCACGAAGATCGCCACGAACACGACCGTGAAGCCGGCGATGAACAGCGCCACGCCGAGCAGGAGGCGTCCGCGGGTGCGGGAGGGTGCGGCATCCGTCGTCGCCCTCGCCGCCGACGGTGTCCCGCCGTGGGCGAGGGGCCGTGGCGAGACCGCGCCGCCGAGGAAGCCCAGATACCCCGGCACGAGCGGCAGCACGCACGGGGAGAGGAAGGAGACGAGCCCGGCGAGCATCGCGATGGGGATCGCGAGCCACAGGGCGCCGTCGAAGACGATCGCACCCGGGTTCACGGCGCCTCCGCGAGGGTGTCCCGGATGATCGTCTTGAGGATCGGCGCCTCGCGCAGCTGTCCGATGAACCGCGCCGCCACGCGCCCCTGCCGGTCGAGGACGAGCGTGGTCGGGGCGGCCTGCACCGAGGCCGATGCCGCCAGCGCCAGCTTGAGGTCGGCGTCGCTGCGCGCGAGCAGCGACGGGTAGGCGATGCCGTAGGTCGTCTCGAACGAGGTCGCCTGCTCGGGGCCGTCGTAGATGTTGATGCCGAGGAAGTCGGCGCCCTCCGGTTGGGTCGCGGCGTACGCGTCGGTCAGGAACGGAGCCTCGGCGCGGCACGGGCCGCAGCCCGCGTACCAGAAGTTCAGCACCAGCACCTTCCCGGCGTAGTCGGCGCTGGAGATCTCGCTGCCGTCCACCGCGGTGCCTGCGAAGACGAGCGGCTCGCCGCGGTCGTCCGCGGAGATCTCCTCGAAGGTCCCATCCCCAGCGATGAAGCCCTTGTTGCTGCCGCTGCGGTATTGCTCGGCCAGTCCGTCATTCGCGCTCGTGCACCCGGCGAGCGCGACGGCGAGCCCGATCGCGACGAGGGCTGCCGTGACCTTCTTCATGCCGCCCCGACCGCTCATACCGCTCCCACGTCGAGGGCGTCCTCGCTCGCGGCCGGCTCGGCGTAGGCGACCTCGTGCCACCGCCCGTCGCGCAGCTCGAAGCTCGTGACGCTCGACAGCGCGCAGCGACGCCGACGCGGGTCGTGCCGGAGCGGCTCCCCCACGACTGCGAGGTGGGTGATCCAGATCGGCAGCTGATGGGACACGACGACGACGTCGCCGGACGCCGTACGCTCCCAGGCGTCGCGCATCGCGGCATCCATGCGCTCGACGATCTGCACGTAGGGCTCGCCCCAGCTGGGGATCGCGGGGGAACGCAGATGCCACCAGTTCAGCGGGTTCAGCAGGGCGCGCCGCATACGCCGCCCCTCGAAGACGTTGGTCGGCTCGATCACGCGCTCGTCGACGAGGGGCTCGATGCCGAACAGCTCGGCGAAGGGGTTCGCCGACTCCCGGGTGCGCAGGAGCGGCGAGCACACGAGCGCGCCGACGGGGCGCCCGAGGTCGTGCACGTGCTCCGCGGCCTGCCGCGCCATGCGGCGCCCGGCCGCGCTCAACCGGTAGTGCGGCAGGCGCCCGTACAGCACGCGTCGGGGGTTGTGGACCTCCCCGTGGCGCACGAGGTGAAGGCGGGCGGCGGGCACCCGCCAAGTCTACGTGGCGCGGGTCGGGGCGCCCGGCCTGAGCCCGCGACGGACGGCGCGGGCTCAGGCGGGCACGCCGGCGCTCGCGATCGCCGCGCCGACGAACCACGAGCCGACCACGAGCGGCACCGCCGCCAGCGGCAGCCAGAAACTCAGACGTCGGCGCACGAGGCGCACGATCGACACCACGATGACCACGACGAGGACGATCCACGGCAGCACGACGGCGGTGAGCATCCCGATCCCGATGAGCGTCGTGTCGCACGCGACCGCCCCGCACGGGTCGGAGGCCATCGCCAGGAAGAACCCGAAGTACGACACGATCGCCGCGAGGGCAGCCAGCAGAAGCAGCAGCACCGAGGTCAGCACGATGTCCCACACCCGCGCGGTCGGTCGCGGCGTCGGCGCGTGCGCGGTCGGATACGGCGGACGGTGCACAGAGCTCACGCCCGCATCGTAACCCGCCGCGGCGCTAGCGTTGGCTCGTGATCCACCGCGAGCGCCCGGCACCGGCCGGGCTCGAGGATGCCGTTTCCCGGCTGTGGTACCTGGAGGCGCCGCGCCTGCGCCGCTACGAGAAGATCCTGCCGCTGCCGTTCGTCCACCTGATCGTGAACCTGTCCGAGCCGTATGCGCTCCACGACCGCACCGGTGCGGCGATGCCCGTCTCGAGCGCTTTCGTCTCCGGCATCCAGGACGAATACCTCGTCATCGAGTCGCCGCCGCTCATCCGCCACGTGGGCGTCGAACTGCTGCCGGGCGGACTCGGGGCGATCACGGATGCCGGGGGTCCCGCCGTCGCGCGCCGCGTTCAGGACGCTCGCGCCGTCGTTCCCGGTGCCGACGAGCTGGTCCGCTCGGTCGTCGCGCACGTCGCCGAGCCGGAGCGCGCCCTGGACGCGCTGACGTCCTTCATCCGCGACCGCACTCGCGGATGGCGACCCGACGCGGTCGTCCAGTACACGCTGCGGTCGCTCCGCGAGGAACCGGACCGTCCCCTCGGGGAGGTCGCCCGAGGGGCCGGAGTGTCGCATCGCACGCTCATCGCGCGCTTCCGCGCCGCGACGGGACTGACTCCGCGGGCGTTCGCGCAGGTGGACCGGTTCCATCGCTTCGTCGGCGCCGTGCACGAGGCCGGCGGCGCGCCGGACTGGACCGCACTCACCGGAGCCTCGCGCTACTACGACCAGCCGCACGTGATCCGCGCGTTCCGCCGCTTCTGCGGATGGACGCCGACCGAGTATCACCGCCGGGTGGCGGAGTTCGGGCCGGATGCCGCGCACTTCGTGCCGCTGGACGAGCTGCCCGGCGCGCTCGGTCAGGCGCGCTCGTAAGCCTCGCGCAGCCAGCCGAGGAGCTCGTCGTCGACGTCGTCCACGGCAGCGAGATCGACGCGATGGGTGCACATGCCGCCGGCCGCCTTCAGCCGCGCGGTGGGCTCGGTGCCGCGCAGGTTCAGCCCGACGCTCACCCGTGCGGCACTGGGCGCCTCGACGAGCGCGAACTGCTTGCGGCGGCGGAACGAGACGCCGGTCTTCTTCGGTGCGACCTCGACGTCGCCGCCGAGCGCGGTCAGCTCGGCGCGCAGCCGTTCGTACACCGGACGCAGTGCGGCCTTGCGCCCGGCGTACTGCGCGTCGACCAGATCGGCCGCCGTCGGGGCGGCGCCCCGTGAGCGATGGAGCGTCACGATCAGGTTGGCGTAGCCGTGCGAGACGCCGTGCTCGGCCTTGAGGAACGCGATCGCCGCGCCGTGCCTGTCCAGGCCGGCGGCATCCAGGACCTCGAACCACTCCTCCCGCGTGCGCCCGGTCCTGGCGGGGAGGTTGTCGATCATCGTCTGCGTCGCGGCGTCCACGTCCATAGCGGCACGCTAAGGCGCGCGCCGGCCCGCGCGATTGTACGGATTTGACCGCCGCTACCACCGGCCGAGACGTGGCAGCCGCGCAATGCTGCCCGCACAAAGGCTGATTCGTCCGCAGAGGCCCGCACACGGCCTGGAACGCGACATCCAGCCTTGATCCGGGCACCATTCCGACGGAGACCGTCGCGGGCGTCGCCCTAGACTCGCGGAATGAGCGACGACATCGCGGACATCGGCTGGGAGCCCGCGCGCGAGGCCAACCGCGCGAACTGGAACGATCGCGTTCCGCTGCACGTCGACGCGTACGGGCTCGACGCGTTCGACGACCCGGAGCACCTGTCCGACGTCGTGCGCACCGACCTCGTGGCGCTCGGAGCGTTCCTCCCCGACGGCGTCGCCGGCCTCGACGTGTGCCATCTGCAGTGCCACATCGGCACCGACACCATCTCGCTCGCGCGCGCCGGAGCCCGGGTGACGGGCGTCGACTTCTCCCGCCCGGCGCTGGATGCCGCGGCCGCGCTCGCCGACCGGCTCGGACTGGAGGCGACCTGGGTCGAGTCCGACG
The DNA here is from genome assembly GCF_047605725.1 of Microbacterium sp. Classification (GTDB taxonomy): domain Bacteria; phylum Actinomycetota; class Actinomycetes; order Actinomycetales; family Microbacteriaceae; genus Microbacterium. The sequence goes on along the minus strand of NZ_JASGFE010000048.1, from coordinate 5,628 downwards.
CACTGGAGGCGCGAGCGGCGGTCTCCGGGGACTTCGACCTCGTCTACACCGGCATCGGTGCGATCTGCTGGCTCGCCGATCTGGATCGCTGGGCCGCGCAGGTCGCCGCACTGCTGCGCGGCGGCGGGCTGTTCTACATCCGGGACGGTCATCCGATGCTCGACGCGATCGACGAGACGCGAGATGAACTCGTACTGCGCTACCGCTACTTCGGCGACGGGCGGCCACGACGCTGGGATGAGCCCGGCACCTACATCGGTGACGGCACCGTCGAGCACACGACGTGCTACGAGTGGCCGCACCCGGTCTCGGAGGTCGTGGGCGCGCTCATCGGCGCGGGCTTGCGCATCCTCCGCCTCGAGGAGGGACAGACGTTGCCCTGGAGATTCGCGCCACGGATGGTCGAGACCGACGGCGGCTACCAGTGGCCGGGCATCGAGCGCGATCTCGTGCCGTGCACCTTCACGATCGTCGCCCGCAAGGACTGACCCGCCCACACCCCGCCGCCCTGCAGACGGTCGGCTCCCGGCCACGCGAGTCACTGCCTTGCACGCGAGTCACTGTGTCGCAGCGCAGTGATTCGATGCGGGAGCAGTGACTCGAGGCGGGCGCGCGAGGCGGGGCAGGCGGGCGCGCGTGGCATACGCGCACGTAGGATGGTCCCTCGTGAGTGAACGCGTTCTCGTCCAGCAGTTGCAGGCCCGCGAAGACGGCCCGGTGTCGGTGTCCGGCTGGGTGGAGACCGTCCGCGATCAGAAGAAGGTCCAGTTCGTCATCCTGCGCGACGAGACCGGCGCGGTGCAGCTGGTCAACCCCGCCACGCGCGAGCTCGCCGAGGGGGCGGATGCCGCGGCCCAGGCATCCCTCGCCCTCACCGAGACCATCTCGGCCCTCACCACGGGCACCTTCCTGACCGTGACCGGAACCCTCAAGCACGACGAGCGCGTCAAGCTCGGCGGCGTCGAGATCAAGGTCGGGAGCCTCGACGTCGCGGCATCCGCCCTGCCCGAGACTCCCATCGCCGCCGACAGCGCGCTGGACAAGCGCATGGACTGGCGCTTCCTCGACCTGCGCCAGCGCCGCAACAACCTCGTCTTCCGTGTGCAGACGACGCTCGAGCACGCGATGCGCACGTACTGGGTCGAGCGCGACTTCATCGAGGTGCACTCCCCCAAGCTCATGGCGAGCCCCTCGGAGTCCAACGCCGAGCTGTTCTCGCTCGACTACTTCGAGGACAAGACCGCCTATCTCGCGCAGAGCCCGCAGTTCTTCAAGCAGATGGCGCAGGTCGCCGGCTTCGGCAAGATCTTCGAGATCGCCCCCGCCTTCCGCGCCGACCCGTCGTTCACGAGCCGGCACGCGACGGAGTTCACGTCGATCGACGCCGAGATCAGCTGGATCGACTCGCACGAGGACGTCGCACGGATGCAGGAGGAGCTCCTGCAGGCGGCGTTCCAGGCCGTCAAGGACAAGCACGGCGCCGAGATCGAGGAGCTGTTCGGCGTCGAGGTCGTCGTGCCGTCGCTGCCGTTCCCGCGCATCCCCCTCGCCGAGGCCCGCGCGGTCGTCGCCGCCCGCGGCTACGAGATCCCGCGCACCGACGGCGACCTCGACCCCGAGGGCGAGCGGCAGATCTCCGCGCACGTGCTGGAGACCTACGGCCACCAGTTCGTGTTCATCACCGACTATCCGCCGTCGATCAGGGCTTTCTACCACATGCGCGACGAGCAGACCGGGCTCACCAAGAGCTACGACCTGCTCTTCCAGGGCGTCGAGATCACCACCGGCGCGCAGCGCGAGCACCGCGTCGACCTCCTCGTCGAGCAGGCGAAGGAGAAGGGACTCGACCCGGAGCACCTCGACTTCTACCTCGACTTCTTCCGTTACGGCGCCCCGCCGCACGGCGGGTTCGGCATGGGGCTCGCGCGCCTGCTCATGCTGCTGCTCGGGCAGGAGTCGATCCGCGAGGTCACGTTCCTCTTCCGCGGGCCCACGCGCCTCGCCCCCTGACGAGCCACCCCTCTCGACGGGCGGAGCGGATGCCGTTAACCTGAGCCCCAGCCGGCGAGGACGCCGACACGAACCGAAGGGGGCCACGATGGCCGGCAAGTTCGAGTTGTGGGTCGACAAGGGCGGCGACTGGCGCTTCAACCTGAAGGCGGCCAACGGCCAGGTGATCGCGACAAGTCAGGGCTACTCGGCGAAGGCGAGCGCCCTGAACGGCATCGAGTCGGTCAAGACCAACGCCCCCGGCGCCGAGATCGTCGAGATCGAGAAGTAGTGCGGGCGGCGGTCGCCGCATCCGAACCGCGGCGGCGGCGTGGCGGCTACACCTCGAAGTCGACGGCCATGCGGCCGGAGACGATGCTGCGGACGAAGCCGACGAGTTCCTGGTGCGCCGGGTGCACCTGGTAGTCCTCCAGCCCCTGCAGGTCGTCGACGTCGACCACGAGCGCGACGTCGCTGTTCCCGTCGGGGTACGCCGCGTTCACTCCGGCGCTGAGCGCACGGATCGACGGCACCACGCCCACGAGCGCGTGCAGCCGCCGGACGAGCTCGGCGGCCTGCGCGTCGCGCGTCTGCGCGTCGTCGGCGGCCAGCTTCCAGAGCACGACATGCCTGATGGTCATCGGTTCTCTCCTCCGGTCGGGGCGTGCTCGATCAGGGCTGCGCGCAGCCGGTCCGGCGACACGCGCCAGTGCGCGTGCAGGCGCCCGTCCACCAGCACGACGGGGATCTTCTCCCACCACTGCGCATACAGGTCGGCGTCGTCGAGGATCGAGAGCTCCTCGACGGTCACGGCATCACCGGGAAGCTCGGCGACGACGGCATCCACGATCTCGCGGGCGACGTCGCACAGATGGCAGTCGGGCTTGGAGATGAGCGTCAGCGTGCGCACGGGGCATCCTTCCTCGGTCGGCAGACACGAAGCGCCCGTCCGGAGGACAGGCGCTCGGTGCGGATGCCGCGACTACTTCTTGTTGCGGCGCTGGTGGCGAGTCTTGCGAAGCAGCTTGCGGTGCTTCTTCTTCGCCATGCGCTTGCGGCGCTTCTTGATGACAGAACCCACAGAGAACCTCACTACGTCTGGAGTCCGGGCGCGAGGGCTCGCGCCCGGAAACGGGCAGGATCGAAAATGCCTCGGATCAGTCTAGCCGACGTCGGCGATCGGCCGCTGCAGGGCCTCCGACACCGCGGACTCCAGCACGCGGTAGCTTCGCCCGAAGCGCACGGCGGGCAGCTCCCCGGCATGGATGAGCCGGTAGACCGTCATTTTGGACACGCGCATGAGGCCCGCGACCTCCGCGACGGTCAGGAAGCGCACCTCGGCAAATTCGGCCATCGAACCCCTCATTCCCCAGTTGACTGCAACTCTAGGGGTCAGCAGTGACGCCTGTAAACCTGTGGGACCACTGTGATTGTTCTGAGCGGTACATGTGCCGGCCGCGTTCGCTCCGGAGGACACCACGCCGGACGGGTTCCGGTGGTTCGCGATGGCCCTGGTCGCTGGGTTGGCCCATCCGGTCGAGGATGCCGGCATCCGCGACACATCGCGCCAAGCGAAGCCCGCCGCAGCGCCGGATCCCCGAGCACCCCGGAGTAGGGTGGGCCCGACCCCTTGACGACGAGAGGATCCGACATGGGCGTGCTTCGCGACGATTTCATCTGGGGGGCCGCCACCGCCGCGCACCAGATCGAGGGCGGCAACGTCGGCAGCGACTTCTGGGCGGTCGAGTACTCCCCCGGCGGCCCCTTCGCCGAGCCCAGCGGCGACGCGTGCGACTCGTACCACCGCTATCCGGAGGACATCCGGCTGCTGGCCGAAGCGGGTCTGAAGGCATACCGGTTCAGCATCGAGTGGGCCCGCATCGAGCCGGTGCAGGGCGTGTTCAGCCGCGCCCAGCTGCTGCACTACCGGGCGATGATCGACGAATGCCACCGCCGCGGCGTCCTGCCGATCATCACCCTGCACCACTTCACCAGCCCGCAGTGGTTCACCGAGGGCGGGGGGTTCGGCCGGCCAGACGCCGCGGAGCTGTTCGCCGTCTATGTCGAATACGTCAGCGGCATCCTGCACGACGTGGAGTGGATCGTCACGATCAACGAGCCCAACATCGCGGCCCTGTTCGCCGCGGCGTTCACGCGCCCCGCGGAGGTGGACGCGCCGATCTCGGTGCAGATGGCGCTCGCGGGCGGCCCCGACCCGGAGTTGGCGCCGCGCCTGATCGCGATGCATCACGCGGCGCGCGACGTGCTCCGCGCGCGGACGAACGCGAAGGTCGGCTGGGCGATCGCCGCGCAGGCGTTCATGCCCACGCCGGGAAACGAGCAGAAGTGGCAGGAGGTCTTCGACCAGTGGGAGGGCGTCTTCTACGACGCCGCGGACGGCGATGACTTCATCGGCATCCAGAGCTACACCAGCCAACCCGTCGACGAGCACGGGCCGGTGCCGCATCCCCCGCACCCCGACAACACGCTCACCGGCTGGGCGTACCGCCCCGACGCCCTGGAGATCAACCTGCGTCGCGTGTGGGAGCTCAAGGGCATCCCGATCCTCGTCACCGAGAACGGCATCGCCACCGACAATGACCGGCGACGGATCGCCTACGTCACCGGTGCCATCGAGGGGATGCGCGCCGCCGTCGCAGCCGGTGTCGACGTGCGCGGATACTGCTATTGGTCGCTCCTGGACAACTACGAGTGGGGCAGCTATGGCCCCACGTTCGGGCTGATCGCGGTGGACCGGGAGGGTGACTTCGCCCGCACCCCGAAGCCCAGCCTCGCGTGGCTCGGCAAGGTCGCGATGCGCGGCGGGGAGATCACCGGCTGATCACCCGGCGTGCGGAAGGCGCGAACGCTGCACGAGGCGGAGCGCTCCGGCGATCGCGCACGCGACCCCGATCGTCCAGGGCGACGAGGAACATCGAAGGGACTTCGGTGCGGTGGCCGACAGCGCACTCGGAGATGCGCTGACCGATTGCCGACGAGGGAGCGGAGCCTGGAAGCGGATGGCGACAGGCACGCGTGCGACGCGTCGATCAGCGCCGCGTGCCCGGCGCGCCCTTCAAGGGTCGACCTGCATCAGCAGGCCGCACTCCGAGAGAACCTTCGAATGTCGGAGGGTGGTGGGATGCTGTTCATATGGGAGTTCTCGAAGACATCAGCGGCCGGGTTGCGGCGCTCGGCGTGTTCGCGGAACTGAACGTGGATGCCGCGGAACTGCCCGCGTCGGCGGTGCGGCTCAGCGATGCGTCGGTGCGGGATGCGTTGGGGATCGTGGCGGGCCTGGAGAAGCGGGTCACGATGCTGCAGTCGGTGCTCGTGGGCGTCGCCGCAGCCCGGTCGGGGCGCGACCGGGGGCATGGCGGGCTCGTGCAGGGCACCGGGCATCGCAACACGGTCGAGTTCGTGCGGGACGTGACGGGGGTGTCGCGGGGTGAGGCGATCCGGGCGGTCAAGGTCGGGGAAGCCCTCCTGGACGGGCACGGCGACGGGCACGGGCACGCCGCCGACCCAGGGGCGGCGACGGATGCCGGGGCGGGTGGCGCGGACGGCACGGATGCCGGGGCGGGCGCTGCGGCCGGGGTGGACGCGGCGGCGTTGCCGTGGCATGAGCCTCTGCGGGTC
>NZ_JASGFE010000047.1:0-24793 GCF_047605725.1 Microbacterium sp. | reverse complement strand
TGAGGATGATGGCGTCCTCGAAGTTGTGACCCTCCCACGTCATGAACGCGACGAGCAGGTTCTTGCCGAGCGCGAGCTCGCCGTTCTCGGTCGCGGGGCCGTCGGCGATGACCTCGCCGGCCTCGACGCGGTCGCCCGCGCTGACGATGACGCGCTGGTTGTACGACGTGCCCTGGTTGGAGCGGTCGAACTTGCGCAGGAAGTAGTCCTGCGTGCCGCCCTCGTCCAGCTGCACGGTCACCACGTCGGCGGAGACCTGCGAGACCACGCCCGCCCGCTCGGCGGTGATGACATCTCCCGCGTCGATCGCGGCGTAGCCCTCCATGCCGGTGCCGACCACCGGCGACTCGCTGCGCAGGAGCGGCACGGCCTGGCGCTGCATGTTCGCACCCATGAGGGCGCGGTTGGCGTCGTCGTGCTCGAGGAAGGGGATGAGGGACGTCGCGACCGAGACCATCTGGCGCGGCGAGACGTCCATGTAGCCGATCTCCTCGGCGTGGAACAGATCGACCTCGCCGCCCTTGCCGCGGCGGGCGAGGACGCGGTCCTGCGCGAAGCGGCCGTCGGCGGTCAGCTCGGCGCCGGCCTGAGCGACGATGAAGTCGTTCTCCTCGCCGGCGGTGAGGTAGTCGATGTGGTCGGTGACGCGGCCCTTCTCGACCCGGCGGTAGGGGGTCTCGATGAAGCCGAACGCGTTGATGCGCGCGAACGAGGCGAGCGAGCCGATCAGGCCGATGTTCGGGCCTTCCGGGGTCTCGATCGGGCACATGCGGCCGTAGTGCGACGGGTGCACGTCACGCACCTCGACGCCGGCGCGCTCGCGGCTGAGGCCCCCGGGGCCGAGCGCCGAGAGGCGCCGCTTGTGGGTCAGACCCGCGAGCGGGTTGTTCTGGTCCATGAACTGCGACAGCTGCGAGGTGCCGAAGAACTCCTTGATCGCGGCCACGACGGGGCGCACGTTGATCAGGGTCTGCGGGGTGATCGCCTCGATGTCCTGCGTGGTCATGCGCTCGCGGACGACGCGCTCCATGCGCGACAGGCCGGTGCGGACCTGGTTCTGGATGAGCTCGCCGACGGCGCGGATGCGCCGGTTGCCGAAGTTGTCGATGTCATCGGTGTCGAGGCGGATCTCGGCGGGCCTGCCCGCGCGCACGCCCTCGAAGACCTCGTCGCCGCGGTGCAGGCGCACGAGGTACTTGATGGTCGCGACGATGTCGGCCACGGTGAGCACCGACTCGCTCAGCGGGGCGTCCAGGCCCAGCTTCTGGTTCACCTTGTAGCGGCCGACCTTGGCGAGGTCGTAGCGCTTCGGGTTGAAGTAGAAGTTGTCCAGGAGCGCGCGGGCCGCCTCGGCGGCGACCTGCTCGCCCGGACGGAGCTTGCGGTAGATGTCGCGGAGGGCGTCTTCCTTCGTGAGGATCGTGTCCTTGCTGAGGGTGTCGGCGATCGACTCGTAGCCGGCGAACTCGTTCAGGATGTCCTCGCTGGAAAGGCCCAGGGCCTTGAGGAACACGGTCACCGACTGCTTGCGCTTGCGGTCGATGCGCACACCGACCTGGTCGCGCTTGTCGATCTCGAACTCCAGCCACGCGCCGCGGCTGGGGATGACGCGCGCCGAGACGATGTCCTTGTCGCTGGTCTTGTCGGGCGTCTTGTCGAAGTAGACGCCGGGCGAGCGCACGAGCTGCGAGACGACGACGCGCTCGGTGCCGTTGATGATGAACGTGCCCTTGCCGGTCTGCAGCGGGAAGTCGCCCATGAAGACCGTCTGGGTCTTGATCTCGCCGGTGAGGTGGTTCATGAACTCGGCCTCGACGTACAGCGGGGCCGCGTACGTCTTGCCGCGCTCCTTGCACTCCTCGATCGAGTACTTCTCCGGCTCCAGGTACGGGTTCGTGAAGCTCAGCTGCATGGTCTCGCCGAGGTCCTCGATCGGCGAGATCTCCTCGAAGATCTCCTCCAGACCGCTGATCTCGGGCACGTCGGTGCGCCCGGCGGCCTGCGCGTCGGCGACGCGCGCCTTCCAGGCGTCGTTGCCGACGAGCCAGTCGAACGACTCCGTCTGCAACGCCAGCAGGTCTGGGACCGTCAGCGTGTCGGAGATCTTGGCGAACGAGAGGCGAGAAGCGCCGCGTCCGTTCTTGGTGGTGGGGTTGGTTGCGTTGCGCGCAGCAGCCAAGGGGATTACCTCCGTCAGCCCGGGCAGGGGCTGGTCTTCCTCGTCATCGGATGGAGTGCTCCTGGACCCGACCCGCGCGGCACACGCCGCTGATATCAGCGGGGGCACGCAGGAACCAGCCGACCACCATATGAGGGCAAGGGGGGAGGGAGCGCAACTACCTACTATAGGCGTCTCGACGCGCCATGTCCAGCCGGATCCTTGACGGTCGTCGGATGCTGCGGTATAACCCGCCCGCGGAGCTCGGGGAACCGGCATCCCTCACCCCCGGCTCTACCGCCGGGACATTGGCGCCGGTTCCCTGCAATGGCGCTGCATATACGTGGCGCCATCGCAGGGAAGCAGCGCCGACCGCGGCGCGCCCCCGCCCCGGCATCCCGTCCCCGGCACCCCGCCCCCGGACTCCCCCGCCCGCCGCCGCTCGGGGAACCGGCATCCCTCCCCGCGCCCCGCGTCCCTCCCCCGCCCGCCGCCTGTCCCGATCCCCCGAGTCACTGCCCAATTCGCGAGTCACTGCGCTGGAGGGCAGTGACTCGCGATCACAGCAGTGACTCGCGGGGCAGAGCAGTGACTCGGGCGGGGCGGCGGGACGGGCGGGACGGGGACGGGACGGGGGCAGGACCGGCGGGCATACGGTGGGGGGATGGCACGAGCGCACGTGGAGGCCCCGCCGCCGTCGGCGCGACTGTCCGACGGCACGATCGCGCGCATCGTCCCGAGCCGGTTCGCCGGAGGCTACGAGCTCGACGTCGACGGCACGCCGCAGTCGCACGTCGACCTCGACGATCCCGCGCACCTGCACTTCGAGTACGTCGCGCGCATGGGCGCGGTGATCGATCTGCTGCGGATGCCGGGGCAGCCGCTCACGGCGATCCACCTCGGCGGCGGAGCCCTGACCCTCCCCCGCTACGTCGAGCACACCCGGCCCGGGTCGCGCCAGCAGGTGGTCGAGCTGGAGCCTGCGCTCGTCGACCTCGTGCGCGAAGCGCTGCCGCTGCCGCGCGGCGCACAGGTGCGCGTGCGCATCGGCGACGCCCGCGCTGTCGTGGAGCGCCTGCCCGCGGGCCTGATCGGCGCCGCCGACCTCGTCGTCTCGGACGTGTTCGCCGGTGCGCGCACCCCCGCGCACGTCACGACTGTCGAGTTCTACCGCTCCGTCGCGCGCCTCCTCGCCGCCGACGGCGTGCTCCTGGTCAACGTCGCCGACGGGGCCGGGCTCGCGTTCGCGCGACGCCAGGTCGCCACGATCGGCGCGGTGCTGGAGCACGTCGCCGTCCTCGCCGAGGTGCAGACCCTCAAGGGGCGCCGGTTCGGCAACCTCGTGGTGGCCGCCTCGGCCGCGGCGCTCCCGACCGCGTGGCTCCCGCGCCTCATGGCCGCGGGCCCCCACCCGGCGAAGGTCGCCCACGGCGCGGAGCTCGACGCGTTCGTGCGCGGGGCGCGCGTGGCGACGGATGCCGACGCCACCGCCTCGCCGATCCCCCCGGCATCCGTCTTCGAGCGCTGAGGCTCGGCCGGGCTCCTGCGCACAACTCAGGCAATTCGCGAGATTGCGGGCGTCGTGGTCTTCGGCACCGACATTCTGCCTGAATTGTGCGCAACCCGGCGCGCGATATCCGCCCCACGGCACCCGCCCGGCAACCCTCGGCGCGGCCGCTCGGGAGCGCGGCCGAGCAGCCGAGGCCCCGGATAGGGGACACGTCGGCGCGCCCCCGCCCGGTCGCGGAGGGCGCGGGCGAGACTGTGTGGGCGAACCGCGCACGGCGAAGGGAGACGACGGTGAGCTACATCCTCGGGTACGACCCGGAGACGCTGCGCGAGCAGGTCGACGTGCGCCGTTGCAAGGAGCGATTGAGCGAGCTGGGCGACCAGCGCAGCCTCGCCGCGCTCCTGGAGCGCGTGTGGCTGCTCAAGGTGCTCGGGCGCGACGAGGACGCCCTCGCGATCTCCGAGCAGGCCGTGCGGCTGGCGCGCATGGCGGGCACCCGCAAGGATCTGGTGCGCTCGCGCGTGCTGCACGCGAGCGTGCTGCAGGTGCGCGGGGCCTACGCCGCCGCCGTGCAGGAGCTGACCACGTGCGCCGAGGAGGCCGAGGGCCAGTCATGGACGGCGATCGCCGCGTTCGCGTACCAGCACCGCGGCAAAGTCCACTACGACGCGGGCAACTACACCGCCGCGCGCGCGGACTTCAAGCGGTCGCTGTCGCTGCGCCAGGAGTCCGGCGCGAGCGAGGAGCAGCTCGACTCGATGCTGCAGGCGATCGAGGCCGCCGAGCGGCGGCGGGCCGAGGCATCCGTCGCCAGTTGAGTGTCGGACGCTCCCGCTAACGTCGAACACATGTCCGAACTGCAGCATGTCCGCGCCTGGGCCGACGAGCTCATCTCCACCCATCTCGACCCCTCCTGGACGTTCGGCTTCGACAATGCGAAGCGCCGTGCCGGCCAGTGCGACTACCGGCACAGACGTCTGACGGTGTCGCGCTATCTCGCCGCGCGCCACAGCGACGAGGAGAACCGGCAGACCCTGCTGCACGAGGTCGCGCACGCGATCGCCGGGGCGGATGCCGCGCACGGACCCTCCTGGAAGGCCGTGGCCCGGATGCTGGGCTACACCGGCGGCGTGACCCACCGCGGCGAGACCGCCACCGAGCTGGCGCCCTGGATCGGGCTGTGCCCGGCGGGGCATGTCGCCTACCGGTATCGGCGTCCCACGCGACCGACCTCCTGCGCGGCGTGCGCGAGACGCTTCGACGAGCGGCACGCGTTCCGCTGGGTACGGCGCGAGATCACCGCGGCCACGCGGCGCGCGGCGCAGACGCCGCGGTAGGGCGCGGCGGGCACGGTGCGGTGCGGATTCGGCGCGGGTACGGAGCGGATTCGGTGCGGATTCGGTGCGGATTCGGCGCGGAGCGGATGCCGTCGGCATCCGGCATCCGGGCGAGGCCCCCACCCCGGGTGGAAGACTGGGCGGCATGCGGATCCTCCTCAAACTCGTGGTCGACTGCGACGCGGATGCCGCGTGGCGAGCACTGCATTCCCCGCGGGCGATGGCGGAGCTCTACGGTCCGCTGCTCGAGCTGGAGCCGCTCGCGACGGCGCCGACCACGTCGCTGCACAGCGGGGCCGACCTGCCGGTGCAGTTGCGCGTGGGCGCGGTGCCGGTCGGACGACAGCTCGTCCACGTGAGCGAGCGGCACGCGCACGACCGCGGCGGCGAGGTACGGATCCTGCGCGACAGCGGCATCCCGCTGACCGGCCCTCTGGCCGCACTCGACGTGTGGGATCACCAGATGGCGGTCTCGGCGGCGCCGGGAGATCCCGCGCGGACGCTGTGGCGCGACCGCCTCGTCATCGGCGGCGCGGCGGCCCCCCTTCTGTGGCCGGTGCTCTGGTCCACGTGGCAGTGGCGAGGGGCGCGCATCAGGGCGCTCGCGCCGACGTGGGCGCACGATCCCGAGCCGTCCGAGGCGTAACCGGCGCGACACGCGCTCGAAACCCGGTGCGCTCAGGTTTTCACTAGCGTGAACCCCATGTCCACCGGCATCCGCGCTGTCCGCGCCCGGCACCCCCGCACGGGTCGTCGCCCCGGCACGCCCCGGCACGCCGAGCACCCGTGCGCCGCATCGAGTCACTGCTCACGCGCCGAGTCACTGCCCCGCAGCGCAATGACTCGCGTGCAGAGCAGTGACTCGCGGCATTGGCCGGGGAAGAACCCGAGCGGTTGCGAGGTCGCGGCAACGGACGCCAGACTCGGAGTCAGCCCGGCCGAGAGGATCTCATGAGCACCACCGTCGAAGACCTGAAGACCCGCGCCAGCGACGAGCTGCAGACCCGGCGCGACCGGCTGATCGAGCTCAGCCACGCCATCCACGCCGACCCCGAGCTGTCGTGGGAGGAGCACCGGGCTGTCGCGCGCATCGCGCCCGTGCTCGAAGAGGCGGGCTTCGAGGTGGAGATCGGCGCCTACGGCGTGCCGACCGCGTTCGAGGCCGTCTACGGCACCGGCGACCTCACGGTCACCCTGTGCGCCGAGTACGACGCCCTTCCCGGGGTCGGCCACGCATGCGGGCACAACGTCATCGCCACCGCAGGGGTCGGCGCCGCCCTGGCCCTGGCCCCGGTCGCCGAGGCGGCGGGCCTGCGTGTGAAGCTGCTCGGCACCCCGGCGGAGGAGCACGGCGGCGGCAAGGTCGCGCTGCTGCAGGCGGGCGCCTGGGAGGACAGCGACTTCTCGATGATGGTGCACGGCTTCACCGGCGTGGACTTCTCGGCGAGCGCCTTCAACTCGACCGCGGTCGACCGCTTCGAAGTGGTCTTCACCGGGCTGACCGCGCACGCGGCCGCCGCCCCCGAGAAGGGCGTCAACGCGGGCGCCGCCGCGACCCTCGCCCTCACCGCCATGGCGATGTACCGCCAGCACATGGGACCGGGCGTCAACCTCAACGGGTTCGTCTCGCACGGCGGCGAGGCCACCAACATCATCCCCGACCGCACCGTGGTGCAGGTGGAGGTGCGCGCCGCCGAGATCGACGTGTGGCGTGCGACGAAGAAGCGCGTGCTCGCGTGCTTCGAGGGCGCCGCCATCGCGACGGGATGCTCGTGGGCCTGGGCTCCGACCGAGCACCCCTACGCCCCGGTGAAGACCGACCTCGACCTGGCACGACTGTGGGATGAGAACCTCGTGGCGCGCGGACGGACACCTTCTCCGCTGCGCGGGCTCAGCGGAGGCTCGACCGACATGGGGAACGTGACGCAGGTGGTTCCCGGCATCCACCCGATGATCGCCTTCCTCGGCACGGATGCCGTGCCGCACAACCCCGAGTTCGCCGACGCCGCCGCAACGCCGGCCGCCGACGACGCCGCCATCGACGGGGCCGCGCTCCTGGCCTGGACGGCCCTCGACGTCGCCCTCGACCCCGAACTGCGAGCCGACCTGAAACAGCGTTCCGCGGCCCGCCCCGAAGGCGCCACCCGCGTCACTATCGAAGCCTGACCCCTGGAGGAATCCGCATGAGCGAGCCCGGCACCACGACCACGACCACCCGACACCTCACCCTCGGCACTCCGCAGCTGTGGATCCTGATCGTCTTCGCCCTGCTGCTGTCGATCGGGGCGCAGCTGATCGGACCGCTCGTGATCCCGATCGGCGTCGCCTCGGTCACGCTGCTGCCGATGATCTGGGGCCTGCTGACCGGGGCGATCATCTCGGGGCAGAAGTTCAAGCCCTTCCCGCTCGATCTCCAGCACGCTGCGACGACGATGATGGGGATCGGCGTGCTCGTGCTCGGCACGCGCCTCTCGTTCGAGATCGGCCCGCAGATCCCCGTGGTGATCCAGGCCGGTCCCGCCCTGTTCCTCCAGGAGGTGGGGCACCTGTTCGGCACCCTCGTGCTCGCGCTGCCGCTGGCGGTGCTGCTGAAGATGGGCCCGGCCACGATCGGGGCGACCTTCTCGATCGACCGCGAGACCTCGTTCGCGATGGTCAGCGAGCGTTACGGCGCCGACTCGCCGCAGTACCGCGGCGTGCTGTCGATGTACGTGTTCGGCACCATCTTCGGCGCGCTGCTGGTGAGCCTGATCGCCTCGCTCACCTCGTCGCTGGGACTGTTCGACCCGCGGGCCCTCGCGATGGGCGCCGGCGTCGGCTCCGGGTCGATGATGGCCGCAGCGGCCAGCGCCGTCGTGGCGAACCACCCCGAGCTGCAGGACCAGGTGCTGGCGCTGGCGGCGACCTCCAACCTCATCACCGGCGTCCTCGGCCTGTACGTCGGCGTGTGGGTCGCCCTGCCCCTCGCCGAGCGCTTCTACCGGTTCCTGACCCGCGACAAGGACGGCGCAGCCGCGCGAGCCCTGCCGCACGAGGCGATCGCGGCAGCCGAGACCGGCGGCGAAGACGTCGGCACCGACGCGGAGCCCAACACGACCCAGCTCAAGGTCGCACAGCTCATCGGCCACTCGCACGTGTCGGTGCCGCTGTGGACCACGATCCCCGTGCTCGCGGTCATCGGCATCGCACTGAGCACTGTCGCGGCGAAGGGCTTCTCGATCGCGATGATCGTCGGCTACGCCATCATCTTCGCGATCGTGATCCTCGCGCTGTGGCTGTCGAAGATCTCGCGCGGTCGCATCCCCGGCATCGTGACCGTGATGACCTTCGGCATCCTGTCCACCGCGCCGTTCTCGCCGATCGCCACGTGGACGCTGGAGGCGGTGCACAGCGTCGACTTCCTCACGATCACGACGATGGTGCTGACCCTCGCCGGCCTGAGCCTCGGCAAGGACCTGCCGATGCTGCGCAGCATCGGCTGGAAGATCATCCCCGTCGGCATCGTGGCGGTCGCGGCCTCGTTCATCCTGTCGGCCGTCGTCGCGGAGTTCGCCCTCGGCCTCTGGCACTGACCGGCAGCGGTGTCCGGTGCGGCCCGGCCGCACCGGACACCGCACTCCGTTAGCATCGGCCCCAGGTCCTGCCTCGAACGAGGCGGATCGCCGCGAGCGAAGGAGTGGGATGCCTGGGCACGAACCCGTGGACACGAACGACGCGTCCACACCCCCCGTGGCCCGGTCCGTCCGACTCGCCGATGCGGTGGACCCGCTGGTCCTCGCGATCGACATCGGCTCGGGCTCGACCCGCTGCTGCCTCTACGACGGCTATGGGCGTCCGATCAAGAAGCGCACCGTCAAGGTCGACCACGTCTTCACCGAGGCCGCCGACGGCTCCGCTGAGATCGACCCCGATCAGGTCGCCGACGAAGTGGCCGCGGTGATCACCGGCGTCGTGTCCGACCTGGAGCCGGGCGCGATCGCGGGCGTCGCGATGGACACGTTCGCGTCGTCCCTCGTGTGCGTGGATGCCGACGGCATAGCCCTCACGCCCTGCTTCACGTACGCGGACTCCCGCTCCGCGGCCCACTTGGCGGTGCTGCGCGAGCGGCTGGACGAGGCGGCCGTCCACCAGCGCATCGGCGCGCGATTGCACACGAGCTACCACCCGCCGCGCCTGCTGTGGCTGCGCGAGACCCGGCCCGACGTCGTGGCGAACACGGCGAAGTACGTCTCGCTCGGCGAGTACGTCTACGCCAGGCTCGCCGGCATCGAGGGCGCGGCCACCTCGACGATGGCATGGGCCGGCATCCTGAACCGCCGCACGATGGACCTCGACGAGGAGCTGCTCGCGGCCGTCGGGGTCGCCCGGGAGCAGTTCGCCCCGATCGTCGACCCGGACCAGCCGATCGCCGACGTCTCCCCCGAGGTCGCAGAGCGCTGGCCGGCCCTCGCCGGGGCGGCCTGGTTCCCCGCGGTCCCCGACGGCTACGCCTCGAACCTCGGCGTCGGTGCAGACGATCCGTCGATCGCGGCGCTGTCGGCGGCGACCTCCGGCGCGATCCGGGTCGTCGTCCCCGGTACCCCGGACGTGCTCCCGCCCGGGCTGTGGGCCTATCCGGTGTCGCGCACGCAGTCGATCGTCGGGGGCGCGCTCAACGATGTCGGGCGGGTCATCGCGTGGCTGCAGACGACGCTCGCCCCGGTCGCTCCGGAGGAGATCGACGACGCCCTCACTGCGGCGCCGCGCGCCGAGACCCCGGTCGTGCTGCCCTTCTTCACCGGCGAGCGGGCCACCGGGTGGGCCGGGGGCGCTCGCGCCGTGTTCACCGGCGTCTCCTCGTCCACGACGACGCTCGATATCTGGCGGGGAGCCGCGGAGGGCGTCGCGATCAGCTACGCCCGCGTGTTCGATCAACTCGCGCTCGCGGACCCGCAGCTGGGGCGCGTGGTCGCCTCGGGCGGGGTCACAGGCGACGTCCCGGGACTCATGCAGCTCGTCGCTCAGGCGATCGGCTTTCCGGTGCAGGTCGTCGACGTCAAACGCGTGACGATGCGCGGCACGGCGGTGCTCGCCCTCTCGGTGCTGCAGCCCGGTCGCGCGCCGGCGGTCGTCCCGCCGACCGCCGTGATCGAGCCGGACCCCGAGCAGCGGCCGTACTACGCCGACCTGCTCGCGCGCTTCACCGCCGTGTACGACGGCGTCATCGCCCGGTAGCCCCCTCCCCCCTCGCGCGAGGGTGCCCGTTCCCCCCGCGAGGGTGCCCGTTCCCCTCGCGAGGGTGCCCGTTCCCCGCGGTGAGGCCGCATGCGCGGGCGCCCTGCCGCGCTGGCCCCCGCCCGCTGCCCCCGGATACGCTGGAGGGATCGAATCCACCGCCGCTTGCCGGCCCGACCTCATGATCGGAGGTTCCCATGTCCATCGACCTGACGCACGCCACCCCCCGTGCCGCGCAGTCGATCATCGGCGAGCCCGAGGTCGTCGAGGACGGCCGCGACCTGGCCCTCGGCGTCGAGGAGACGGCCGCCTGGCTGTCGCTGAAGGATGCCGCGACCGCGCTGCAGGCCCTCCAGGCCCAGGACGGCTCGGTGCCCGCCCCCGGCGACCACGACCGCGCTCGCGCGCACGTCGCCACGATCACCGCGGCGATCGAGGAGCTCAGAGCCCGCTTCCCGCACGACGACCGATATCTCACGGCGTCCATCCGGGACTTCGAGCGCTGGGCGGAGGGGGAATTCGGCGTGCCCGATTTCCTCGACTCGCTCGTCGCGTTCCAGCCGCAGGAGCACCGGGTCGACGGCATCCGTCACCTCGTCGTCTTCCCGATGTACACGCAGAACGGGTCGCGCGACCGGCACATCGAGGCGCTGCTGGTCGAGGTCATCTGGCCGGAGTTCATCGCCGAGCTGGAGACCGAGTTCACCAACCGGCTGTTCGTGTCGTTGCGGCTGATCGACTTCACGGCCGGCTACGACACCAA
The DNA here is from genome assembly GCF_047605725.1 of Microbacterium sp. Taxonomy (GTDB): domain Bacteria; phylum Actinomycetota; class Actinomycetes; order Actinomycetales; family Microbacteriaceae; genus Microbacterium. The sequence continues at coordinate 13,811 of NZ_JASGFE010000047.1, read as the reverse complement.
CTCGGCGGTGCTGTTTCCCGAGACGGTCGCGATGCGCGAGATCCCACCCTTCACGTGGGGAGCCATCTTCCAGGACCGCGAGGCGGCGCGCTACCGGCGGGTCGTGCGTGCGGCATCCGCGATCACGAAGCTCGACCTGCCGGACGGTGCGGCTCGCCTGCTCGACGACCAGGAGCTCGCCGAGCGGACGTTCGTGACGTGGGACCTCATCCACGACCGCACGCACATGCGCGGCGACCTGCCGTTCGACCCCTTCATGATCAAGCAGCGGATGCCGTTCTTCCTCTACTCGCTGGAGGAGCTGCGCTGCGACCTCACCGCGTTCCGCGAGTGCGTGAAGATCGAGCAGCGACTGCGCGCCCGGCAGCACGACGGCGAGGAGCTGAGCACGACCGAGCACGACCTGCTCGAGCACGCCGGGCTCGTGCAGTACGCGGTGATCTTCGACCGGATCTTCCGGTTCGCGATCACCGGCACGCGCGTGCGCAACTACGACGGGCTCGGCGGGCAGCTGCTGTTCGCGTGGCTGCACCAGCGCGACGTACTGCACTGGACCGACACGCAGCTCGCGTTCGACTGGCCCGATGTGACCGCCGCCGTGGTCGCGCTCGGCGACGCGATCGACGACCTGTACTGGCGATCGATCGACCGCCCCAAGGCCGCGCACTGGCTCGCCGCGTACGAGCTCGTGCGGTCGGTGCTCACCCCGCACCCCGCCTCGGCATGGGCGCGGGGCCTCCCCGACGAGATCCTCGCCGGTCCCCTGAAGGGCTACACGGATGCCGTGATGGACGACGAGTTCCCCCTGTCGATGTTCTTCGAGGCGCTGGAGAAGAAGATGCGCGACGTGATCGCGTCGACCTCCGGCATCCGGGGCTCAGACGATGCCTGAGCCCCGCGTGGCCGGGCGGCTGGTGCTCGTCGCGGGAGCGACGAGCACCAGCGGACGCGCGGCCGCCCGCGCCCTGGCCTCGGCCGGGGCGCGGGTGGTCGCGGTGGGGCGGGATGCCGCGCGGCTCGGCGAGCTGGCCCGGGCGGTCCCCGGCATCCGCACCGAGGTGTGCGATCTCGGCGACGAGGACGCCGTGCTGGAGCTGGCCATGCGCGTGCACCACGCCGACGGGCCGGTGGACGGCGTGCTCCACCTGGTCGGCGGGTGGCGCGGCGGCGGCGGGCTGGCGGCCCAGACCGACGCCGACTTCCGGTTCCTGGAGCGCTCGCTGACCGCGCTCCGGCACGTCAGCCGCGCCTTCGACGCGGACCTGCGCGCCTCCGACGCAGCGCGCTCCGCGATCGTGTCGTCCCCCGCGGTGGCGCGCCCCCTCGCCGGCGGGGCGAACTACGCGGCGGTCAAGGCGGCCGGCGAGGCGTGGGCGCGGGCCGTGGCGCAGGGCTTCGCGAAGGCGGCGCGGGATGCCGACGAGCCGCTGCGGGCGGCATCCGTCGTCTTCCGGGTCGCCTCGCTCACCGGCCGGGAGGGCGAGCTCGCCTGGGCGTACACCGGCCTGTGGGACCGGGATGCCGCGGACGTGAACGACAGCGTGATCGAACTGGGAGAACCGTGAGCACGATCCATGACCGGGGCCTGCGCGGCTTCGCGAGCGACAACTATGCCGGCGTCCACCCCGAGGTGCTCGCCGCCATCGCCGCGGCGAACGACGGACACCAGGTCGCCTACGGCGAGGACGTCTACACCGCACGTCTGCAGGAGGTGTTCGCCCGGCACTTCGGCGAGGGCATCCAGGCGTTCCCGGTCTTCAACGGCACCGGTGCGAACGTCGTCGGACTGCAGTCGATGCTCCCCCGCTGGGGCGGCGTCATCTGCGCGGACACGGCGCACATCAACATCGACGAGGGCGGCGCCCCCGAGCGGATCGGCGGCATGAAGCTGCTCGCCCTCCCCACCGACGACGGCAAGCTCACTCCGGAGCACATCGACCGCGACGACTGGGGCTGGCAGGACGAGCACCGCGCACAGCCGCTCGTCGTCTCGGTCACGCAGTCCACGGAGCTCGGCACGCTGTACAGCGTCGAGGAGCTCCGCGCGATCGCCGATCGCGCCCATGCGCAGGGGATGCTCGTGCACCTCGACGGCGCCCGCATCGCCAACGCCGCCGCCGCTCTCGACGTGCCGCTGCGCGCGTTCACGCGGGATGTCGGCGTGGACGTGCTCTCGGTGGGCGGAACCAAGAACGGCGCGATGGGGGCCGAGGCGATCGTGGTGCTCAACCCCGCGGCATCCGCGGGTCTGCTGTACGGGCGCAAGTTCAACATGCAGCTCGCATCGAAGATGCGCTTCATCTCGGCGCAACTGGTCGCCCTGTTCGAGGGCGACCTGTGGCTGCGCAGCGCCCGGCACGCGAACGCGATGGCGGCACGGCTGCGGTCGGAGATCGAGGCGGGCATCGCCGCGGGCGAGATCCGCGGCGTCGGGTTCACGCAGCGCACCGAGGTGAACGGCGTGTTCGCGACGCTGCCGCCCGGCGTCGCCGACCGGCTGCGCGAGAGCTTCCGCTTCTACGATTGGGGCCCCGCCTCCGGAGGCTCCGATCAGCGCGACAGCGATGACCGGAGGGGAGGTGGGGGCCCCTCGCGCGGCGAGGTGCGCTGGATGTGCTCCTTCGACACCCAGCCCGAGGACGTCGACGCGTTCGTGGCCGAGCTCGCCCGCCTCACTCGGGCCTGACGAGACCCGGCAGCGGTCGTCGGCGTCCCGCTCCGACCCGGCATCCGTTCGTCGGAGATCTGCACAACGTCGGACGATCCACGGCGGATCCCTCCGACGAACGGCCGATCTCCGACGAACCGCCGCGCGAAGGCCCCGCTCAGCGCAGGGCGCCCACCGAGGCCAGGGCGAGCCGCACGAGCGTGCCGCGCCCCCCCTCCATCTCGGCGGCGAGCGCATCGGATGCCGCCTCCCCGGGCGAGAGCCACGTGACCTCCAGCGCATCCTGACGCGGCTCGCACGTGCCGGTCACGGGCACCACGAAGGCCAGCGACACCGCGTGCTGCCGATCGTCGTGGAACGCGCTCACCCCGGGGATCGGGAAGTACTCCGCGATGGTGAACGGCGTCGGCGACGCCGGCAGCAGCGGAAAGGCCATCGGCCCGAGGTCGTTCTCCAGGTGCCGGAACAGGGCGTCGCGCACGGTCTCGCCGTAGCGCACGCGGCCGGAGACGATGGTGCGGGTCATCTCGCCCAGGGGCGTCGCCCGTAGCAGGATGCCGACCTCGGTCACCGCGCCCATGCCGTCGGTGCGCACGGGGACGGCCTCGACGTAGAGGATCGGCATGCGCCGGCGCGCCTCGGCCAACTCCACGTCGGTGAGCCAGCCGGGGTTGGGCACCGCCGGGCCGAACGCGCCGCGCGCCCCGAACGGCGCGCCGATACCGCGGAGCGGATCGGGCAGGCCCTCGTCGCGCTCGTTCGGATCGGGGTCAGGGGTGCGAACGGCCATCCTCCATGTATACCGCGACGCGCGGACGGGTGCCGTCGCGGGCCGCTCCCCGAGCGATGTCGGCGGCGGGTGCCAGGATGGAGCCATGTCCGAGATCCCCCCGCTCGATCCCGCGCCGGTGCTGTGGTCGGCCGAGCAGGACGAGCGCGCGGGCAGGCCGCTTCTCGTTCTGCTGCACGGCTACGGATCGCACGAGGGCGACCTGTTCGGCCTCGTGCCCTACCTGCCGGAGGAGTTCGTGGTCGCGGCCGTGCGGGCGCCGCTGGAGCCGCCGTTCCCGATGCCGGGCCACTCGTGGTTCCCGATCGAGGGGCTGCACGAAGAGCGTTCGACCGCGGTGACCGCCGCCGCGGAGCGCTTCGTCGAGTGGCTGGATGCCGCGGCCCCGAGCGCCGGCCCGGTGGGCCTGGTCGGCTTCTCCCAGGGCGCCGTGATCGCGCTCCAGGCGCTGCGGCTGCAGCCGGGGCGCTTCTCGTTCGCGGTGAACCTCGCCGGCTACGTCGATCCCGGGCCGCTCCCGGGCGACGCCGAGCTCGCGCTGTCGCGTCCCCCGGTCTTCTGGGGCCGCGGCGCCCGCGACGAGGTCATCCCGCCCGAGCGCGTCGAACACACCGCGCAGTGGCTGCCCGACCATGCCGACCTCAGTGGGCGGGTCTACCCGGGGCTCACGCACAGCGTGTCGCAGGACGAGCTGGAAGACGTCATCGCGTTCCTCCGCAAGCGCCTCCCCGCTCAGGGCTGATCCCTGAGACGGGCCCCGAGGCATCCACTAGACTGGCCGGCGCCCCTGTTCCGAGTGTGAGGAATGACGTTGACGAAGAGCGACGCGACCGCGCTGTAATCCGCGCCGATCCGTCGAACCGACGTGTCCGCGCCCCCGATCCGCGCTGACCGTCGACCCGCCGTCTTTCCCCTCGAGCGAGGGTGCTGCGGCATCCGTGTCAGTGCATCCATGACACAGGAGGCATCATGCCGGCATCCACCCCTGCGGTCGTCCTCGACCGCCTCACCTACACCTGGCCGGATGGCACCGTCGCGCTCGCGGACGTCTCCGGCTGCTTCACGACGGGCCGTACGGGCCTGGTCGGCCGCAACGGCGCGGGGAAGTCCACACTGCTGCGGCTGATCGCGGGTGCACTGCGCCCCGCGTCGGGCACCATCGCCGTCGCGGGCGCGGTGGCCCTCCTCCCCCAGCAGCTCACGCTCTCCGTCGACAGACCCGTGACCGATCTGCTCGGCGTGACCGAGACGCTGGATGCCGTGCGCGCGATCGCCGCGGGAGACGTCGACCCGGCGCGGTTCGACGCTGTCGGCGACGACTGGGACGTCGAAGCCCGCGCGACCGCCGCGCTCGCCGAGGCAGGACTGCCGCCCGATGCCCTCGATCGCACGGTCGGCGAGCTCTCCGGCGGCGAGGCCGTGCTCGCGGCACTCGTCGGGGTGCGCCTGCGCGGTGCGCCGATCACGCTCCTCGACGAGCCCACCAACAACCTCGACCGCGACGCGCGGGCGCGCGTGCACGACCTCGTGCGCAGCTGGCGCGGCACGCTCGTCGTGGTCAGCCACGACACCGCGCTGCTCGAGCTCATGGACGACACCGCCGAGCTCTACGGCAGCGAGCTGAGCACGTTCGGCGGGCCGTACTCGCAGTGGCGGGAGTGGCTTCAGACGCAGCAGGATGCCGCGCGCCAGGCCGAGACGGCAGCGCGTCAGGTCGTGCGACGCGAGAAGCGCGAGCGCATCGAGGCCGAGACGAAGCTCGCGCGGCGCGTGTCGGTGGGCGACAAGGCTCGCGCCGAGAAGCGCGTGCCGCGCGCCGTCGCGAAGCAGCGCCAGCGCGCGGCGCAGGTCTCGGCCGGCAGGCTCCGCGGCGAGAAGGCCGATCGCGAAGCGGATGCCCGTGCGGCGCTGGATGCCGCCGAGCGCCGCGTGCGCGACGACGACAGCGTGCGCATCGACCTGCCCGACCCCGGGGTCGCCGCCGGGCGGCGCATCGCGACGCTCGGCGACGGCTCCCGGTCGTGGGTCGTGCAGGGCCCCGAGCGGGTCGCGCTGGTCGGACCGAACGGGGCCGGGAAGACGACGCTCCTGGAGCGGCTCGTGGCATCCGGCGCCGGCGCGGCCGATGCCGGCACGGAAGCGGCAGGCCCTTTCGCGATCGCGCACACCGACCGGATCGGCTACCTCTCGCAGCGCGTCGACGGGCTCGACGACGCCGCCTCGGTGCTCGACAACGTCGCGGCGACGGCACCGGCACTGCCGACGGCCCAGGTGCGCAACCGGCTCGCGAGGTTCCTGATCCGCGGCGACACGGTGCGGCGTCCGGTCGCGACGCTGTCGGGCGGGGAGCGGTTCCGCCTCGCGCTGGCGCGGCTGCTGCTGGCCGACCCGCCGCCGCACCTGCTTGTGCTCGACGAGCCGACGAACAACCTCGACCTCGACACGGTGGACCAGCTCGTCGACGCGCTGTCGGCCTACCGCGGCGCAGTGCTCGTGGTCAGCCACGACGACGCGTTCCTCGCCCGACTGGGCGTCGATCTCACCCTCGAGCTGCGCGACGGGGTGCTGGCCGAGGTGCCGTGACGCCCGGCATCCCGCCCGTGCTGGTGCTTCAGGCCCTTCGGCAACCGCCTCTCCCGTCCTGCGGCCGCCGTCGAGTCACTGCCTTCGCGTCCAGTCACTGTGCTGCAGGGCAGTGACTCGGCGGGAGGGCAGTGACTCGCGCGGGGAAGCAGTGACCCGAAGCGGGAGGGAGGGCGAGCCGATGTCGGGACCAGCGGCGAAGATGGAGGGATGAGCGACGCCCTCGAGCGGTTCGGCCCTGCCACGCAGGACTGGTTCCGCGGCGCGTTCACCCGGCCGACGACCGCGCAGGCCGGTGCGTGGGAGGCGATCTCTGCGGGCAAGCACGCGCTCGTGGTCGCCCCGACCGGGTCGGGCAAGACCCTGTCGGCGTTCCTGTGGGCGATCGACCGCCTGGTCCGCGAGCCGTACCACGCGCCGCGCAAGAGCAAGAGGGGGGATGCCGCGCCCCCGCGCACGCGCGTGCTCTACGTCTCGCCGCTGAAGGCCCTCGGCGTCGACGTGGAGCGCAACCTCCGCTCTCCGCTCGTGGGCATCGGTCAGGCCGCACGGCGACTCGGGATGCCGGCGCCCGAGGTGACCGTCGGCGTGCGCTCCGGCGACACGATCTCGGCCGACCGACGAAGACTGCTGGTCGACCCGCCTGACATCCTCATCACGACGCCAGAGTCGCTGTACCTCATGCTCACGAGCCAGGCCGCCCAGACCCTGCGCGGCGTCCACACCGTGATCGTCGACGAGGTGCACGCGGTGGCGGCGACCAAGCGCGGCGCGCACCTGGCAGTGAGCCTCGAACGCCTCGATGCGCTGCTGGAGCGCCCCGCGCAGCGCATCGGGCTGTCGGCGACCGTGCGCCCGATCGACGAGGTGGCACGCTTCCTCGGCGGTGCCGCGCCGGTCGAGATCGTGGCTCCGCGCGCGACCAAGGCCTTCGACCTCAGCGTCGTCGTGCCGATGGACGACATGCTGAATCCTCCTCCGCCGCCGGGGACGGATGCCGGTGCCCACGGCGCGGGTTCGCGCGGCGGCGCCGGGGGCGACGGCGATCCGGACGGGAGCGGCGATCCGGACGGCGACGGCGACTGGTTCGCCCCGCCGTCGTCGACGGAGCTGACCGGGTCGGTGTGGCCGCACGTGGAGGAGGCGATCGTCGACCGCGTCCTCGCGCACCGCTCCACGATCGTGTTCGCCAACTCGCGCCGGCTCGCCGAGCGCCTGACCGGGCGGCTCAACGAGGTCTACGCCGAGCGGTGCGGGCTCGACGTGCCGGAGCCCACGGTTCCGGCGGCCACTATGGCCCAGGCCGGGGTCTCCTCCGGCGTGGCCCCGGTGCTCGCGAAGGCCCACCACGGCTCGGTGTCGAAGGAGCAGCGAGCCCAGGTCGAGGACGAGCTGAAGTCCGGCATCCTGCGCTGCGTCGTCGCCACGTCGAGCCTCGAACTCGGCATCGACATGGGCGCCGTCGACCTCGTCATCCAGGTCGAGGCGCCGCCGTCGGCCGCGTCGGGACTGCAGCGCATCGGTCGCGCCGGCCACCAGGTGGGCGAGGTGAGCCGGGCCGCGCTGTTCCCGAAGCACCGCGGCGACGTGCTGCACACCGCCGTGGTGACCGAGCGGATGCTGGCGGGACAGATCGAGGCGATCGCGGTGCCGCAGAACCCGCTCGACATCCTCGCCCAGCAGACCGTCGCCGCGTGCGCGATCGACCCGGTCGACGTGGAGGGCTGGTTCGAGACGGTGAAGCGGTCCGCGCCGTTCCGCTCGCTGCCGCGCTCGGCGTACGAGGCGACGCTCGACCTTCTCGCCGGGCGGTTCCCCTCCGACGAGTTCGCCGAGCTGCGCCCGCGGATCGTGTGGGACCGCGACCACGGCACGCTCACCGGCCGGCCGGGGGCGCAGCGGATCGCGGTCACGAGCGGCGGCACGATCCCCGACCGCGGGCTGTTCGGCGTGTTCGTCGCCGGCGAGACGACCGGCGCCCGGGTCGGCGAGCTCGACGAGGAGATGGTGTACGAGTCGCGCGTGAACGACGTGTTCACGCTCGGCACCACGAGCTGGCGGATTGTGGAGATCACCCACGACCGGGTCAACGTCGTGCCGGCGTTCGGGCAGCCAGGCAAGCTCCCGTTCTGGCACGGCGACGGGCTCGGCCGGCCCGCCGAGCTCGGCGAGGCGCTCGGGCGCTTCTCGCGGGAGGTGGCGGTGGCATCCCCCGAGAAAGCATCCGCGCGCCTGCGCGGATCGGGTCTCGACGACAACGCGATCGGCAACCTGCTGGCGTACCTGGCCGAGCAGCGCGAGGCCACCGGGAGCCTCCCCACCGACCGCACGCTGACGGTCGAGCGCTCCCGCGACGAGGTCGGCGACTGGCGCATCATTCTTCATTCCCCATACGGCATGCATGTGCACGCGCCGTGGGCGCTGGCGGTGAACGCGCGTATCCGCGAGCAGCTCGGCGTCGAGGGAGCCGCGGTCGCGAGCGATGACGGGATCATCGCCCGGGTGCCGGATGCCGCAGCCGAACCGCCCGGTGCCGACCTGTTCGTCTTCGATCCCGACGAGCTCGAGCAGCTCGTGACCGCGGAGGTGGGCGGGTCGGCGTTGTTCGCGTCGCGCTTCCGCGAGTGCGCGGCGCGCGCACTGCTGCTGCCGCGGCTGAACCCCGGCCGCCGGGCTCCGCTGTGGCAGCAGCGGCAGCGCTCCGCGCAGCTGCTGGATGTGGCGCGCCGGCATCCGACGTTCCCGATCATCCTGGAGACCCTCCGCGAAGTGCTGCAGGACGTCTATGACCTGCCCGCACTGCTGCGCATCGCGCGGTCGATCGGCGACCGGCGCATCCGCCTCGTCGAGACCACGACGAGCCAGCCGTCGCCGTTCGCCCGCGACCTGCTGTTCGGATATGTCGGTGCGTTCATGTACGAGGGCGACTCGCCGCTGGCCGAGCGCCGCGCCGCCGCGCTGTCGGTCGACCCGGCTCTGCTTTCCGAACTGCTCGGCAAGGTCGAGCTTCGCGAGCTCCTCGATCCCGAGGTGATCACGCAGTTCGAGCGCGAGGCCCAGCGCCTCGATCCCGCGCGCCGCGTGCGCGGAATCGAGGGCGTGGCCGACCTGTTGCGGCTGCTGGGCCCGCTCGACGCCGCTGAGGTCGCCGCCCGTCTGCACCCCTCCCCCTCCCCCGCCCCCGCCCCCGCCCCCGCCGATGGTGCCACTTCCGTTCGCGAGGGTGCCACCTCCGCCCGCGAGGGTGCCACTTCCGCCCACGAGGATGCCACCTCCGCCCGCGAGGGTGCCACCTCCGCCCACGAGGGTGCCACTTCCGCCCACGAGGATGCACGCGGTGGTGACGGCGGCAACCTTCTGGGCGCGGAACTAGCACCCTCGCGGGAGCAACAGGCACCCTCGCGAGAACAACCAGCACCCTCGCGAGAACAACCAGCACCCCCGCGGGAGCAACAGGCACCCTCGCGAGAACAACTAGCACCCTCGCGGGAGGGGGAAGCGGCCGCTCATCTCGGCGCGCTCGTCGACGCGCGGCGCGCCATCGCGGTGTCGATCGGCGGCGTGCCCCGCATCGCCGCGATCGAGGATGCCGGCCGCCTGCGCGACGCGCTCGGCACGGCGCTGCCGGTGGGCATCCCGACCGCGTTCCTCGAGCCGGTCCCCGACCCGCTCGGCGACCTCGTCGCACGCCACGCCCGCACGCACGGGCCGTTCCGCGCCGCAGCTCTGGCCGAACGCCTGGGCGTCGGGCACGTCGTGGCGCGGCAGGCGCTGCAGCGCCTGGAGGCGCAGGGCCGCGTTACGAGCGGCACGTTCCTCCCTGCGCACGACGACGGCCCCGATGGACGCGACGACCCGGAGTGGTGCGACACCGAGGTGCTCCGCCGGCTGCGGCTGCGCTCGCTCGCCGCGATCCGCGGCAGCGTCGAGCCGGTCGCACCCGAGGCCTTTGCACGGTTCCTCCCCGCCTGGCAGCATGTGACGCGACCACTGGAGGGCATCGACGGCACACTCGCCGTGATCGAGCAGCTGGCCGGCGTCCCCCTGCCGGCGAGCGCGTGGGAGTCACTGGTCCTTCCCGCACGGGTCGCCGGCTACGCCCCTGCGATGCTCGACGAGCTCACCGCGACCGGCGAGGTGCTGTGGTCGGGTCACGGTGCGCTGCCCGGCCGCGACGGCTGGATCGCCCTGCATCCGGCCGACACCGCCCCGCTCACCCTCCCCCCGCCCGTGGGCGACCCGACTTCGTACGAGCAGCGCCTCCTCGACGCGCTCGACGGCGGCGGCGCCTTCTTCGCCGCGCAGCTGGTCGGCATGACGGATGCCGAGAACGAGCAGTCCGTCATCGAAGCGCTCTGGGCCCTGGCCTGGAGCGGACGGGTCACCAACGACACGTTCGCGCCGGTGCGCGCCCTCACCGCGGGCGGATCCCAGGCGCACCGGACCGCGCGTCGCACTCCCCGCGCGCGCCTCTACCGAGGCACGCCGCTTGCCCGCCCCGAACGGGCCGCGCCCCGCCGCCCGCCCGCAGTGGGCGGGCGCTGGTCGCTGCTGCCCACGCCGGAGACCGACCCGGCGCTGCGCGCGACCGCGGCGGCGAGCCTGCTGCTCGACCGCTACGGCGTCGTGACGCGCGGGGCGGTGCAGGCCGAGGGGATGCCGGGAGGCTTCGCGCAGGCCTATCGCGTCCTGGCCGGCTTCGAGGAGGTCGGGCACTGCCGCCGCGGGTACCTCATCGAGCGGCTCGGGGCGGCCCAGTTCGCGGCATCCGCCACCGTCGACCGACTGCGCGAGGTCGCCGCGCTCGCCGATCCGCCGCCGCTGCGGGCGCTCACCCTCGCGGCCACCGACCCCGCCAACCCCTACGGGGCGGCGCTGCCGTGGCCGGCGACTGAAGGCCACCGGCCGGGACGCAAGGCGGGCGGCATCGTGGTGCTCGTCGACGGTGCCCTCGTGCTGTACCTGGAGCGCGGAGGTCGCTCCGCACTCGCGTTCGCCGAAGACGAGGCTGTGCTGGCCGCGGCAGCCGGCGACCTCGTCGCGACGGCGCGGGCGCGGCGCCTGGAGACCATGACGATCGAGCAGGTCGGCGGCGTGTTCGTCTACGGCACCCCGGTCGGCCGCGCGCTGCGCGATGCCGGATTCGTGGAGTCGCCGAAAGGGCTGACCCTGCGACGCACGACGGCCGGCGACACCGCCCGGGCGGCCCACCGTGCCTGAGGCTCTCGGCGCGGGTGACACCGCCTCGGCGGATCAGGAATGCGTCCCGTTCGCAGGCTGGATTCGAACGGCCCTCGATGAGAACCGCGGTTTTCCGGGGTTCTCATCGACGCCCCGCCGCGAACAGCCTTTGTACGGGTCGCATAACTCGGCGAAGCATCGTGGTTCGGGCACCGAAGGCGGCCGCCGTGCCTGAGGGCGACACCGTCTTCCGCACCGCCGCGACCCTGCACGCGGCGCTCGCGGGCGAGGAGGTGACGCGATTCGACATCCGCGTGCCGCGGAGTGCCACCGCGGACCTCCGCGGCGAGATCGTGCGCGGGGTCGTGCCGCGCGGCAAGCACCTCCTCATGCGCATCGGCGACTGGACGCTCCACTCCCACCTGAAGATGGAGGGCGAGTGGCACGTCCAGCGTCCCGGCGAGCGCTGGCGCACGCCCGCGTTCCGGGTGCGCGCCGTCGTGGGCACGGCGAGGGCGGATGCCGTCGGCATCGACCTCGCGATGGTCGAGGTGCTGCCGACCTCGGACGAGGACCGCATCGTCGGCCATCTCGGCCCCGACCCGCTCGGGCCCGACTGGGACCCGCGCGAGGCGGCGCGGCGTCTGGCGGTCGACCCTCGGCCGGTGCACGTCGCGCTCCTCGACCAGCGCAACGTCGCCGGGTTCGGCAACGAGTACGCCAACGAGCTGCTGTTCGTTCGTGGCATCCGTCCCACGACGCCGGCGACCGAGGTCGATGCCGCGGCGCTGGTCGAGCTGGGCGCCCGCATGCTCCGCACGAACCGCGACCGGCCGCAGCGCACGTTCACCGGCGACCTGCGGCGCGGCAGACAGAACTGGGTGTACCGACGCGAAGGCCGCCCGTGCCGGCGCTGCGGCACCCCGATCGTCGGCGGCACGCTCGGCGCGTCGGCCACGAGCCGGCGCATCGTGTTCTGGTGCCCGCGCTGCCAGGCCTGACGCCGCCGAGGTGCCGGGCGCCGGAGCGTGCGCGACCCGCCGGGTGTGCTGAGACCGGGTCGGCGGGGAGGCACGTTCGGGCAATCGCGCGCCCCGGCCGCCTCGCTGCTCGGCGACGGCCCCAGCGCCGACGCTCCTCCGCCCGGTCGTCCTGCCAGGGGAACGTGACGAGGGTGCTGGCCGCGCGCGCATGGGCGTCTCCTGGACCATCGATTCAGGCGGCATCCCTCGTGAGCCTTGCAAGAGGGCCGTGTACGCAGCTCCGGGAATGAACGGGACACCGTCGCGGTTGTACCTGTACTCAGTACCGAGCGCCGTACTGTCGGAGGGAATCGTGGGCAAGAACTACGTCGATATCGAGAACGACCGAGGCGAGACGCTGCGCTATCGCAAGCACGCCAACGGGCGTGGCTTGATCGCGAACGGGGCCAAGGTGCACCCGTCCGCGCTCGTCGAGGCGGGCGCCTACGTCGAACCCGGGGTGCAGGTCGCCGCCGGGGCCCGCATCGGCCGCGGCGCCTGGATCGAACCGGATGCCGTCATCGGCGCGGACGCGCACATCGCCCCGCTCGCCCACATCGGCGCAGGCGCGGCGATCGGCGCCGGCGCCAGGATCGGCGTGCGCACGTTCGTGGGCGCGCAGGCGCGCGTCGCGGTCGACTCGCTCATCGGCGACGACCAGACCATCCCCGCGGGCGAGAACGTCGCGACCGACAAGCGCGGGCTGCGCCTGGCCGCCTGAGGCCGGGCTCTACGCCGCGTCCGGCCCGGCGCCGCGTCCGGCTCTACGCCGCGGCATCCGCCCACCAACGTCGGAGAATCGCACCAACTTCGGAGGATTTCGCCACAATCCTCCGAACTTCGCGCGATTCTCCGAAGTTCGTGCAGCCGGCGCTCTGAGCCGGCACCGCCGGCCGCTCAAGCGAACAGGAACAACACGAACCCGACGAGCGGCAGCGTGCCCTGGAAGAGCGCCGCGCGCACGTACCGGCGCCCCGTCATGAGCAGCACGAGCGCTGCGGCGGTCATCGAGCCCAGCGAGAACAGCAGGAGCGTGCGGCCGGCCACATCGGCGACCGTGTCAGGCGCTCCGGCGGCGAACAGCACGAGACCCAGCACCGCGCCGATCGCGAGAAACAGGTTGTAAAAGCCCTGGTTGAAAGCCATCGGGCGCACGCTGTCGGCGGCATCCTGATCGGCGACGCCGAATCGCCGCCAGATGCGCGGCTGCGACCACTGCACACTCTCCATCACGAAGATGTACACGTGCAGCAGCGCGGCGAGCGCCGCTGCCGCGCCGGCGAGGATCGGCACCATGCCAGTACCGTACTCCCGGATGCCGCCTCCACCCCGTCGCCCGCGCTCCGGCTCGCCGAGACCCCGCTCGCCGAGCTCGCGTTCGCCGAGCCCCCGTTCGCCGAGCTCGCGTTCAGCGCCTCGCTTGGCGCACTCTGCCGCCCGACCCCTACCTGCGACCATCCACGCCAAGTCACGGATGCCGCGCCCCACCCGTCGCGCTGAACCTGGCGCGCTCTGCCGCGCCCGGCCCGTCACGCGACCATACGCGCCAAGTCAAGGCAACGACGCC
>NZ_JASGFE010000046.1:0-24950 GCF_047605725.1 Microbacterium sp. | reverse complement strand
GCGCCCCGCGCCCCGCGCCGCCCCGCCCCCACCCCGCGCCCCGCCCCGCCCCATCTGACCGCGAGACTTCACCGGTGCACCGAGACTGCGTGCTGGGCGTGCAGTCTCGGTGCACGGATGGAGTCTCGCGGTGGTCGTGCGTCGCGGGGGGGGGGGCGGGGGGCGCGCGGCGTAACACGCGGGAAACGCATCGCGGATAGCGTTGTGAAGCCATGGGTTCACAGCCCGGGATCCATGGGGCAGGAGAGGAGGCGCGCGTGGCTCGTTCCGAGTTCACGATCCGAGCGGCGCGCGTCTGGCTCGACGGCCGCTGGCAGCTCGCCCACCTCGACATCGTCGACGGCGTCATCGCCGGCATCGGTGCCGGGGCCGGGCGCGGTCGCCGCCGCCGCGTGGTCACGGTGCCCGAGGATGCCGTGCTGCTGCCGGGTCTGGTCGACTCGCACGTGCACGTGAACGAGCCCGGCCGCACCGAGTGGGAGGGGTTCGAGTCGGCGACCCTCGCCGCCGCCGCTGGCGGGGTCACGACGATCGTCGACATGCCGCTGAACTCCATCCCGCCCACCACGACCCCCGCCGCCCTCGCCGTCAAGCGGACCAGGGCCGCCGCGGCCGCCCACATCGACGTCGGCTTCTGGGGCGGTGCCGTGCCGGAGAACCTCGGCACCCTCGCCGCCCTCCACGAGGCCGGTGTCTTCGGGTTCAAGTGCTTCCTCTCCCCCTCCGGAGTGGACGAGTTCGGCCACCTCGACCGCGCGCAGCTGGGCGAGGCCATGGCCGAGATCGCCGCGCTCGACTCGCGGCTCATCGTGCACGCCGAGGATCCGGCGCTGCTCGGAGCCGAGGACGGCCTCGGCCGCGACTACGAGAGCTTCCTGCGCTCACGCCCCGCCGAGAGCGAGGCCTCGGCGATCGACGCCGTCATCGACGCGGCACGCCGCACCGGCGGGCGAGCCCACATCCTGCATCTGAGCGACGGCGCAGCGCTTCCGGCGATCGCGGCGGCGAAGGCCTCGGGGGTGCGACTGACCGTCGAGACGTGCCCGCACTACCTGACCCTCATCGCGGAGGAGATCCCCGACGGGGCGAGCGAGTTCAAGTGCTGCCCGCCCATTCGCGGCGAGGCCAATCGCGACCTGCTGTGGGCGGGAGTGCTCGACGGCACGATCGACGCGATCGTGAGCGACCACTCGCCGTCGACCGTGCAGCTCAAGCGTCACGGCGACGGCCACTTCGGCCTGGCGTGGGGCGGCATCTCCGGTCTGCAGGTGGGCCTGTCGGCGGTGTGGACCGAGGCGCGCCGGCGCGGCGTGCCGCTGGAGCACCTGATCCCGCTGTTCACCACCGGGCCGGCCGCCGTGGCAGGGCTTGAGGGCGCAGGGGTCATCGCGGAGGGCGCCCCGGCGCACCTCACGGTGTTCGGCGTCGACGACGCGCACACCGTCGATGCGCAGGCGCTCCTGCACCGAAACCCCGTGAGCGCCTACCACGGGCGGCGGCTCGTCGGGCGCATCCGCCGCACGTGGCTGCGCGGCCGCGCCGTGTTCGATCTCAGCGAGGGCGGCGCGGGCGCCGCGCCCCAGTACCGCAAGCCCCCGTCGGGACGGCTCCTGGCCGCCCGATCGGCGCCGAGGCCGGTCGGGGTCCGTGCATGACCATGCGCATCCTCCAGCCGCACACCGGCGACCTTCCCGGCGACCACTACCTTCCCGCGACGCCTGCGACCGCCCTGTGGGGGCGGCTTCCCTGCGGCGCGGACGCCCCGGTGCTCACGATCCGTGCGGGCGAGACCGTCACGATCGACACGGTCAGCCACGAGGGGCTCCTCGGCGACCAGGGCGGCGATCCGCTCGCCTACTTCGGGTCGCACGGCGTGCCCGCCGACCAGGTGCTGGCCGACGCCGTCGAGCTCGCGGCATCCCTCACCCGGGATCCTGCGACCGACGGCCCGCACGTCGTGATCGGCCCCATCCGGGTGACGGATGCCGCGCCCGGCGACCTGCTGCAGATCACGGTGGTTCAGCTGGTGCCCCGGGTGCCGTACGGCGTCATCTCGAACCGGCACGGCCGCGGTGCGCTCGCCGGCGAGCTGCCGCGCGGGCCGCACGACGTCAGCGTCTTCACGCCCGTCGAGGAACGTCCGGGGGGCCTGGTCGGGGTGCTCCCGGTCACCGCGGGCGGCGCGGGCGAGGTCGCCTTCCCGCTGGCCCCGTTCCTGGGCACGATGGGGGTGGCCGTCGCCGGCGACGAGCGCCCGCACTCCGTGCCGCCGGGCGCCCACGGCGGCAACATCGACATCAACCTGCTCACCGAGGGAGCGGTGCTCTACCTGCCGGTGCAGGTCCCCGGCGCCCTGGCCTACGTCGGCGACCCGCACTTCGCGCAGGGCGACGGCGAGGTCGCGCTCACGGCGCTGGAGGCGTCGCTGCGGGCGACGCTGCGCTTCGACGTCGTGCCGCGCAGGGCCGCGCTCGCCGAGTTCGGCGAGGTCACAGGTCCTCTCGTGCGCACCGACGAGTACCTCGTGCCCACGGGCCTCGATCCCGACCTGGACGAGGCGATGCGTGCGTGCGTGCGTGCGGCGATCGCGCTGATCCGCGCGCGCTGGGGGCTCGA
The DNA here is from genome assembly GCF_047605725.1 of Microbacterium sp. Lineage (GTDB taxonomy): Bacteria > Actinomycetota > Actinomycetes > Actinomycetales > Microbacteriaceae > Microbacterium. Next base: position 22,334 of record NZ_JASGFE010000046.1, on the reverse strand, counting down.
CGAGCACCTCGCGTACGCGTACCTGAGCGCGGCGACCGACTTCGACATCTCCCAGGTCGTCGACCTGGTCTGCGGCGTGCATGCGCGCATCCGCGAGTCCGACTTCGCGGAGGTGAGCCGTGACCAGCCCTGAGACCCCCGGCGCGGATGCCGTCCCCGCCGACCTGCGCGACGCGTTCGAGCGGTACGAGGCCGCGATCGTCGCGAACGATCTCGACCTCCTCGACGAGCTGTTCGCCCCCGGGCCCGACACGCTCCGCGGCGACGACGCGGGGCTGCTCGTCGGGCACGACGCGATCTCCGCGTTCCGCGGGGTGCGACGGCCGGTGTCGGCACGCACGATCGAGCGCATCGAGTACCGTCCCCTGGGCGACGACGCCGCGCTCCTGGTCTCCGTCTCCCGCTACGCGGGCGGGGGCACGGGGCTGCAGACCCAGCTGTGGCAGCGGGTCGACGGTCACTGGCGCATCACCGCGGCGCACGTGACGCCGCGGGCGCGCGCGCTCGATCTGTCGGTGTGGCGCACGGTCGGCGAGCCCCTCTACCAGGGCGCGTGGACCGGGCCGCTGCGGGGGCTCACCGTCGCCGTCAAAGACGTTTTCGCGGTCGCCGGCTACCGGGTCGGCGCCGGCAACCCGGCCTTCCTCGACAGCGCGCGCCCCGAGACGCGCAGCGCCCCGGTCGTGACCGACCTGCTGCGCGGCGGGGCATCGGTGCGCGGCATCGCCCGCACCGACGAGTTCGCCTACGGCATCGCGGGCGACAACGTCCACTACGGAGCCCCGCCCAACGGTGCGCTCCCCGGCGCGCTCCCCGGGGGCTCCTCGAGCGGCCCGGCCTCGGCGGTCGCCACCGGCCAGGCCGACATTGGCCTCGCCACCGACACCGCAGGCTCGGTGCGCGTGCCGGCGTCGTACCAGGGGCTGTGGGGACTGCGCACGACGCACGGGCTCGTGCCGCGGCAGGGCATGCTGCCGCTCGCGCAGTCGTTCGACACGGTGGGCTGGCTCACCCGCGACGGCGGGACGCTGCAACGGGTGGTCGACTGGTGCCTCAGCTACGACGGCTCCGACTCCACCGAGAACGTCTACGGCAGCTCCGGTGCCGACCTGCCCTGGCGGTTCCTCGTGCCCGAGGAGGCGCTCGCGGTCGTCGAGCCGCAGACCCTGGCGGTGTTCGAGGGGTTCCTGGCCCGGCTCGGCGAGACGCCCGGCGCGCCCGAGGTCGAGCGCGTGCGCATCGGCGACCTGGACGACTACCTCGCCCCCTTCCGCACCGTGCAGGGCGCCGAGGCGTGGCGCAACAACGGCGAGTGGCTGCGCGAGCACCCCGGGGTGCTCGGGCCCGCCGTGGCGGAGCGGTTCCGCGTCGCCGCGACGATCACGGCGACCGACGAGGCATCCGCCCGCCGCGAGCTCGACCGGCTGCGCGCGCGACTGCTGCCGCTCGTGCAGGACGCCGTGCTGCTGCTGCCGGCCGTCCCGGGCCCCGCCCCCATGCGCACCGCTTCGCAGGACCGCGTGGAGGGTGTGCGCGCCGCGACGCTGCGCCTGACCACGCCCGCCGCGATCGGCGGGCTGCCGGCGATGTCGGTGCCGCTGCTGACCGTGCCGTCGAACCTCGGCCCCGCGCCGGTCGGGGTGAGCCTCGTCTCACGCGAGGGCACCGACATCGCCCTGGTGCGGCTCGCCCGGCGCCTGCACGAGCACGTCGCCGTTCCCCGCCCCGCGCCGCGATCCGAGAGAGGAAGCCGCCCGTGACCAGCCCCGTCCCCGTCCTTCCGGGACCGATCGACCCGCCCCCGCGCCTGCTCATGGGCCCGGGGCCGATCTCCGCGTACCCGAGCGTGCTGCGGGCCATGTCGGCACCGCTGGTGGGCCAGTACGACCCGTTCATGACGGCGACGATGAACGAGACGCAGGAGCTCTACCGCCAGGTGTGGGCCACGCGCAACGACGCCACGCTGCTGATCGACGGCACCTCGCGCGCGGGCATCGAGGCGGCGATCGTCTCCCTCGTCCGCCCCGGCGACCGGGTGCTCGTGCCGGTGTTCGGCCGCTTCGGGCACCTCCTCGCCGAGATCGCCGAGCGCGCGCTCGCCGAGGTGCACACGATCGAGGTGCCGTGGGGTCAGGTCTTCCCGGTCTCGGCGATCGAGGAGGCGATCGTGCGCGTGCGCCCGGCGCTCCTCGCGCTCGTGCAGGGCGACACCTCCACGACGATGAACCAGCCTCTCGACGAGGTCGGCGCGCTGTGCGCACGGCACGGGGTGCTCTTCTACACCGACGCGACGGCGTCGCTGGGCGGCAACGCCTTCGAGGCTGACGCGTGGGGGGTGGATGCCGCGACCGCCGGCCTGCAGAAGTGCCTGGGCGGCCCGTCCGGGTCGGCCCCGCTGACGCTGTCCGACCGGGCCGTGGCGGTCGTGCAGTCGCGCAAGAAGGTCGAGGCCGGCATCCGCGAGCCGGGCGACGAGTCCGCCGTCGACTTCGTGCGCTCCAACTACTTCGACCTCGGCATGATCCTGGACTACTGGGGTCCGCGCCGGCTCAACCACCACACCGAGGCCACCTCGATGCTGTATGCGGCGCGCGAGTGCGCGCGCGTGCTGCTGGGCGAGGGCCGGGAGGTCGTGATCGAGCGGCACCGCGTGGCGGGGGCCGCGATGCTCGCCGGGGTGCAGGCCCTGGGCCTTGAGGTCTTCGGCGATGTCGCGCACAAGATGAACAACGTCGTCGCGGTGGAGATCCCGTCGGGAGTGCCAGGGGATGCCGCACGAGCCGCGCTGCTGGAGGATTTCGGCATCGAGATCGGCACCTCCTTCGGCCCGCTCCACGGCAGGGTGTGGCGCATCGGGACGATGGGCTACAACGCCCGCGGCGACGCCGTGCTGACCACGCTCGCCGCGCTGGAGGCCGTGCTGCGCCGCTTCGGCGCGGCCGTGCCCGCCGGTGGCGGGGTGGAGGCCGCGGCGGACGTCCTGCGGGGGTGGTGAGCGTGCCGGCCGGCATCCTGGGCGTCGATCGAGATCGCGTGGCGGCCGCCGCGCGGCGCGTCATGGCGCGTTGCGACGAGCTGGCCCGGGTCTCGGCGACCCCGGGCGCGATCGAGCGGGTGTACCTCTCGCCCGAGCACGCACGCGTGAACCGGCTCGCGGCGGAGTGGATGCGCGGGATCGGCATGAGCCCCCGGCAGGATGCCGCGGGCAACCAGCTCGGCCGCATCGAGCCGCTCGGCGGCGACCGGGACACCCCCGCGCTCATGCTCGGCTCGCACCTGGACACCGTGCCCGACGCCGGTCGCTTCGACGGCATCGTCGGCGTGCTCATGGCCCTGGAGGTCGTGCGCCTGCTGCGGGTGGGCGGCGAGCAGGGCGCCTCCGGCATGCAGCGGGCGCACGTGCCGCTGCCGTTCGCGCTGGAGGTGGTCGCCTTCTCCGACGAGGAGGGCACCCGCTTCGGCAAGGCGCTGCTGGGCTCGTCGGCCGCCGCCGGCCAGTGGAACGACGCGTGGTGGTCGCTGACGGATGCCGACGGCACGACCCTGCGCGAGGCGTTCCGCGAGTTCGGCCTCGACCCGGGTCGCATCGGCGAGGCCGCCCGCCGCCCCGAGGAGCTCGTCGGCTACCTGGAGGCCCACATCGAGCAGGGGCCCGAGCTCGACGAGCGCGGCGAGTCGCTGGCGGTGGTCTCGTCGATCGCGAGCGCCCGCCGCTTTCAGGTCGTCGTGGAGGGCGAGGCCCGCCACGCCGGCGGCACGCCGTACGAGCGGCGGCGCGATGCCCTGCTGGGCGCGAGCGAGGCGGCACTGGCGATCGAGCGGATCTGCCGCGGCGAGCACCACGTGATCGGCACGGTCGGTCAGCTGGAGGCCTTTCCGGGTGCGGTGAACATCGTGCCCGGCGAGGCGCGGTTCAGCCTCGACCTGCGCGGCGAGTTCGACGGCACGCGCGACGCGGTGTGGAGCTCGATCTCGCGCGAGCTCGACGAGATCATGGGCGGGCGGCGCCTGCGCTGGCGCGCGCGCGAGGTGCACAGTGCGCCGGCGGTGTTCTGCGCGCCGCTCCTGCAGGACGTCGTGCGCGAAGGCATCCTGTCGACGCTGCCGCCCGGGGCCGACGACCCCGCGGTGATCTTCAGCCGGGCCGGCCACGACGGCATGGCGATGTCGAGCGTGGCGGAGGTGGGGATGCTGTTCCTGCGCAACCCGGACGGCATCAGCCACCACCCGGACGAGGCGGTGAGCCTGGGGGATGTGGCTCTCGGCATCCGGGCCCTCGCCGAGTCGGTGCTGCAGCTGGCCGCCGACCGCGCCTGACCGCGCCCCCGGTTCACTTGCCCTGGATGTACAGGAATCGACGGTCCGTGCGTACATCTGAGGCAACCGAATCGGGGGCTGGTGCGATTGACGCCGGAGGTGCGGTCGACTGAGGCCGGACGAAGGGGGCTGATCCCCCTGGCCTGTTCACTTGCCCTAGATGTACGCAGAATCCCGGCGTTGGTGTACATCTAGGGCAACTGAACAGGCGGGAGGACGGGGCCGGGGGAGGAACGGGGCCGGGATGGGGAGTTTCCCCCGTGTCGGCGCCCGTGACAGGGCGGAAACATGGTGGCCGTAGCGTGCAGGCATGTCACTGCTCGTCACTCGCGCTCGCCTGATCACCGTACCCGCGGGGACCGACGACCCCGGCTACCTCGACGAGGGCCACCTGCTGGTCGAGGACGGTCGCATCGCCGCGATCGGCGCCGGCGAGCCCCCGCACGGCATGACCGCCGACGAGACGCTCGACGTCGGCGGCGCGTTCGTGGCCCCCGGTTTCGTGTCGAGCCACTCGCACCTGTTCGCGAGCGGCCTGCGCGGTCTCGGCGCCGGCGAGACCCTCTACGGCTGGTGCGACGCGATGCTCGGCACCACGGCGCACATGAGCCCCGAGCAGCTGTACTGGTCGACGCTGCACGGCAGCCTCGACTTCCTCTCGAACGGCGTCACCACGGCCTACAACTTCACCGACCCGCTCCAGGCGTGGGAGTCGATGGTCGACGGCAGGCGCACCGGCACGGCGGTGCTGCGCGGCATCGACTACCACACGCGGCAGGCGGACGGGTGCCTCGACTCCGGCATCCGCTTCGTCGACTCGATCGGGATGGACGTCACCGCGGGCAGCGACGACGAGATCTTCGACCGGTTCGCCGCCTCGGTCGCGCACACCCGCACCATGGACCCGGACTTCGCCCTGGGCTGCTCGATCATGGGCCAGGTGCAGTGGTCGCCGCGCCCGGAGGCGGCGGAGCTGGAGGTCGAGGCGATGCGCCGGTTCGGGGTGACCAACCAGGCGCACTTCCTGGAGTCCCCCGAGGCGATCGACGTGCAGCAGGCGAAGTTCGCGCTGTACCGCGATGCCGGGGCTCTCGGCCTCGGCCTGATGTTCGGCCACTTCATCCAGACCACGCCGGAGATCATCGCCGAGGCGGTCGCCGGCGGCGCGTCGATGTCGTGGCAGCCGGCATCCAACGGCCGCCTCGCCTCGGGCGTCGCCCTCGTGCCCGAGATGCTGGCGATGGGCATGCGGGTCGGCGTCGGGCTCGACGATCAGGCGTGCACCGATGTGGCGGACCCGTGGCAGAACATGCGGATGGGGATCTACATGCAGCGGGCGCGCACGAAGGACCCGCTGTCGATGATGCCCGAGCGGATGCTGCGGCTGCACACGCTCGGCGGCGCCGAGATCCTCGGGGTCGCCGACCAGGTCGGCTCGCTGGAGGTGGGCAAGCTCGCCGACTTCGTCGTGGTCGACCCGCGCTCGCCCGACGTGGGTCCGCTGTGGCATCCGGTGCGCTCGTACGTGCTCGCGATGAGTCCGCGCAACCTGAAGCAGGTGTACGTGGGCGGGGTGCTGGTCGACGAGGGCGGGCGCTCGCTCAACCCGCTGGCCGCGGAGGCGTCGGCGCGGCTGCACGAGCTGCCCGGGCTGGTCGCGCGCCGCGGGCACCCGCACTGAGCCCCGCCCACGGCACCCGAAGGTGCAGGCAGCCCCGACCGTGCGGCGGGATCAGAGATCCAGGACGAGACGGGGGCAGGCGGCCCGGGACACGCACACGAACATGAGGTCGTTGCGCGCGCGCTGCGCGGGGCTGAGGATCGAGTCCCGATGGTCGACCTCTCCCGACAGCACCGGGGTCTCGCACGTGCCGCACGTGCCCTCGGTGCAGCTGGAGAGCACGAGCACGCCGGCATCCTCGATCGCAGACAGCACGGACTGGTCGGGCCCCACCTCGATCGTGAGGCCGGAGAGGGCGAGCTCGACCTCGAACGTCTCGTGCCACACCGGGACGGTCAGCTCGGCCGGCTCGAAGTGCTCGACGGTCAACGGGATGCCGGTGCGCTCCGCCTCGGCGGTGAGCGCGTCGATCAGCCGGGTCGGCCCGCAGCAGACCAGCTCGGCGCCGGCGGTCGCCGCGCCGTCCGCGAGTGCGGTCAGGTCCAGCCGCGTGCCCTCCTCGGTCACGTGGGCCACCAGCCGGTCGCCGTGCCGGTCGCGCAGCTCGTCGAGAAAGCCCATCCGGCCCCGGTGCCCCGCATAGTGCAGCTCGTAGTCGCGACCCGCCTGCTGTGCGGCGGACGCCATCGCGAGGATCGGCGTGATGCCGATGCCGCCGGCCACCAGCACCGCCGGACGCGGCGACGACGGGTCGAACGGGAAGTGCGAGCGCGGCCCCGCGGCGGTGATGGCGTCGCCGACGCGCAGGTCGTCGGCGATCCACCGCGAGCCGCCGCGCCCCTCCTCCTCCCGCAGCACGCCGAGGCGCCACACGGCCCGGTCGGCGGGGTCGGAGCAGAGGGAGTACTGCCGGATGTCGCCGCCCGGCAGGAACAGGTCGATGTGCGCCCCGGGCTGCCACAGCGGCAGCGGGGCGCGATCGCGGTGCGCAAGGGTCAGCACGACGACGTCGTCGGCCGTGCGCTCGTGGCCGATCACCTCGAGCGGGATGTCTCCGGTGGCTGGTGCGCTCATGGCTGGACCCCTTCTTCCGACACGATCACATCACAGCAGGCCCGTCATCGCACGCCGACGTCGAACTCGGGGCCTTGAGTGAAACAGGCGTGTTACCTTGTCGAAACGAGCGCTTAGTACGGTCTAGCCCAACCGCCCACGCGGATGCACAGCCGTTCCCGAAGCGGCACACGATCCGAGGAGTCTCCCGTGTCACCATCCGTCCCGCGCGCGTACGACGTGCTGCGGGGCGCCACGCTCGCCGACGGCCAGGTGGTCGACGTCGTGCTGCGCGCAGAGACCGTCGCCGAGGTGGTGCAGGCCGGGACGGCCCGTCCCGCGGATGCCGAGCTGGACCTCGCAGGCCACGTGCTGCTTCCCGCGGCGGCGGAGCCCCACGCGCATCTGGACAAGTCCCGCACGTGGGAGCTCGCCGCCCCCTCGTTCGGAGACCTCGGCTCGGCCATCGAGCAGTTCCGCGCCTTCTCGGCGGCCGAGTCCGTCGCCTCGATCGCCGACCGCGCCGAGGCGACGGCGCGGGAGATGCTCGCGAAGGGGTACACCGCGATCCGCTCCCACGTCGATCTGCTGCGCGGCGACGAGCCGCTGCGCGGGGTCGAGGCGCTGCTGGAGGTCCGCGAGCGCCTGGCCGGGCTGATGGACCTCGAGCTCGTGGCGCTGGCCGACGACCGGATCGACACCGCCGTGTTCGAGGCCGCGCTCGACCTCGGTGTCGACCTCGTCGGCGGGGTGCCGCATCTGGCGGCCGACCCCGAGGGGGAGCTGGACCGGCTGCTCTGCCTCGCCGAGCGCCGCGGCGTCGGTGTCGACCTGCACACGGACGAGTCGCTCGACGGCGCGGTGACCCTCACCTCGTTCGCGCGCCGGGTCGCCGGCTGGTCGCACGCGACGGCATCCGCCGGTCACTGCGTGCGACTGGGCACGCTGCCCGTCGCCGAACGGGATGCCGTCATCGCCGAGCTCGTCGCCGCCGATCTCGGCGTCATCACGCTGCCCATCACGAACCTGTACCTGCAGGGCTGGCAGGATCCGGTCTCGACGCCGCGGGGCCTGGCGCCGGTGCGCGCCCTGCTGGACGCCGGTGCGCGGCTGGCCGCGGGCGCCGACAACGTGCGCGACCCGTTCAACCCGCTCGGGCGCTGCGACCCGTTCGAAACGGTGGCGCTGCTGGTCGTGGCGGCGCACACGAGCATCGACGAGGCCTATCGGCTCGTGAGCACCGGCGCTCGCGACGTGATGCGCCTGCCCGCCGCGGGCCCCGTCCCCGGCGCGCGGGCCGACCTGCTCGCGGTGCGCGCCTCGTCGCTGCACGAGGCCGCCGCGACCGCCAGCCCCAGCCGCCTCGTCATCCACCGCGGGAGGCTGGTCGCCTCGACCACCTGTACGTCGCACGTGGCGGCATCCGCTTCGACAGATCGGGTCCTTGCATGAGCACTCCCACCGGCGCGGACACCAAGACGCGCACCCTCCTCGACTTCCGCAACGTCGAGATGACCTTCCCGGGCGGCACGGTCGCCCTGCGCGGCGTCGATCTGACCGTCGACCGCGGCGAGTTCGTCACCGTCGTCGGGCCGTCCGGGTGCGGCAAGTCGACGCTCCTTCGCATCGCCTCGGGGCTGGAGACGGCCAGCGACGGCGAGGCGATCATGTCCACCGACCGCATCGGGTACGTCTTCCAGGACGCCACGCTGCTGCCGTGGCGGACGGTGCAGGACAACGTCGAGCTGCTCGCCGAGCTGAACTGGCAGACCACGGCGGCGCGCCGCGCGAAGGCGGCCGAGACGATCGAGCTGGTCGGGCTCACCGGCTTCGAGAAGCACCTGCCCCGTCAGCTGTCCGGCGGCATGCGCATGCGCACCTCGCTCGCCCGGTCGCTCACGCTCGAGCCCGAGCTGTTCCTGTTCGACGAGCCCTTCGGCGCGCTCGACGAGATCACCCGCGAGAACCTCAACGACGAGCTGATCCGATTGTTCACCACCACCCGCTTCGCGGGTCTGTTCATCACCCACTCGGTGTCGGAGGCGGTCTACCTCTCGACGAAGGTGGTCGTGATGTCGGGGCGGCCCGGGCGCATCGTCGAGCAGTTCGACGTGCCGTTCGACATGCCCCGCGATCCCGAGATCCGGTACACCGGCGAGTTCGCGCAGCTCGTCGGCGAGGTCTCGCACGCCCTGCGGGAAGGACACCACTGATGACGACGACACAGTCGCCCGGCGCGTCGGCCGGAGCAGAGGCCACGGACTCCGCGGCGCCGCGGGCGGCGGCATCCCGCCCCCGCCCCAAGTGGACCAGGCCCACATCCTGGGCGCCGCCGGTCGCGCTGCTGGCGGTCCTCGTCGCCGGCGTGTACGTCATCAACGCGGCGCTGGGCACGCGCGGGTTCCTCATGCCCCGGCCGGAACAGGTGCTCGCCGTCTACGTCGATCCGCAGACCGGACCGGAGATCTTCGCGGCGCTGTGGGTGTCGGTGCAGGTCGCCCTGGTCGGCCTCGTCATCGCGATCCTGCTGGGCGTGTCGTGGGCGATCCTGATGAACCTCGCGAAGTGGGTGGAGCGCACCACGTTCCCGTACGCGGTGATCCTGCAGTCGATCCCCATCCTCGCCGTGGTCCCGCTCATCGGCTTCTGGTTCGGGTACGACTTCTTCGCCCGGGTCATCGTGTGCGTGCTCATCGCGCTGTTCCCGATGGTCTCGACCACCCTGTTCGGCCTCCAGTCGGTCGATCGCGGCATGCGCGAGCTGTTCAAGCTGCAGCGGGCCTCGCGCTGGATCGTGCTGCGCAAGCTCGAGCTGCCGGCGGCGCTCCCGTCGATCTTCCTCGGCATGCGCACCTCGGCGGGACTGGCCGTGGTCGGCGCGGTCGTCGGCGACTTCTTCTTCCAGCGCGGCGAGCGCGGCATCGGCGGGCTCATCGCCACCTATCAGTCGCGGCTGCAGGCTCCCGAGCTGTTCGCCTCGATCCTCGCGGCCTCGCTGTTCGGCGTCGTCATCTTCCTGCTGTTCGGCTGGCTCGGTCGCCGAGCCGTCGGCAAGTGGTACGACTTCGGCTGACCCGTCACCTTCCTGACCTTCACCCACACCCATCCCAAGGAGTCCACACATGCGCACCTTCCGTCGCACCGCCGCCATCGGCGCCGTCGTCATCGGGGCGATCGCGATCACCGGCTGCTCGACCGGCACCTCATCGGACGAGGGCGAGTCCACGGCCGCCGCCGACCTCGAGATCGGATCGATCGATCTCGCCGCGGCCGGCTGCCCGGCCGACATCCGCATCCAGACCGACTGGAACCCGGAGTCCGAGCACGGGCACCTCTACGCGCTCCTGGGCGACCAGTACGAGGTCGACGCGAAGAACAAGTCGGTCACCGGCCCGCTCATGGCCTCGGGCGAGTACACCGGCGTCGACGTGACGATCCTCTCCGGCGGGCCGGCGACCGGGTTCACCCAGCCCAACGCGCAGATGTACAACGACCCGTCGATCTTCCTCGCCTACGTCGGCACCGACGAGGCGGTCGCCCACTCGGAGGACCTTCCCACCGTGAGCGTGTTCGCGCCGCTGCTGAAGGACCCGCAGATGATCATGTGGGACCCGGAGACCTACCCCGACGTGACCTCGATCGCCGACCTCGGCAAGGAGGGCGTCTCGGTGCGCGTGTTCCCCGGCGGCACGTACATGGACTACTTCGTCGGCTCCGGGGTGCTCTCCGCCGACCAGGTCGACGCGACCTACGACGGGACTCCCGCGGTGTTCGTCTCCGAGGCCGGGAAGATCGCCCAGCAGGGCTTCGCGTCGGCAGAGCCGTACATCTACAAGAACGAGATCGCCGAGTGGGGCAAGGACGTCGACTACCAGCTCATCAACGACGCCGGCTACCCCAAGTACGCCGCCATGATGAGCGTGATCCCCGAGAACGTCGAGAAGTACCACGACTGCCTCAGCGCGCTCGTCCCGGTGCTGCAGCAGGCCACGGTCGACTTCTACAGCGAGCCGCAGGCGACGATCGACCTCATCCTCGAGCTCGTCGACGCGTACGACACCGGCTGGGTCTACAGCCAGGGCGTCGCGGAGTACTCGGTCGAGACGCAGGTCAGCGAGGGCCTGGTCGGAAACGACGAGGCGGGCCTGATGGGCGTCGCCGACCCCGACCGTGTGCAGAAGCTGTTCGATATCGTGGAGCCGATCTACCAGGAGCAGGGCCTGCCGGTGAAGGACGGCCTCACGGCGACGGATCTCTACACCAACGAGTTCCTCGACCCGTCGATCACGTTCTGACGACGACCGGCAGCCCGGGCGGAGCTCCGCCCGGGCTGCCGGGTCCGTGTGCGGCACGGTCCGCCCCGACCGCGCAGGCCCCCACGAGAGTAAGGAACGGCTCATGCCCATCACCGTCGTCGACCCGCAGCGCGTCGAGGCGCTCGTCGCCGAGTTGCAGGCTGCGCTTCCAGGTGCGGTGAGCACCGACAAGGGGGACCTCGACCGAGCCTCGACCGACGGCTCGCACCTCTCGCCGGTGATCGCGGCCCAGCTCCCGCTCGGGCGGGCGCAGGTGGTCGTGACCCCGGCATCCGTCGACGACATCCCCGTCGTCGTGCGCGCGGCCGTACGTCACGGCGTGCCGATCACCCCGCGCGGCAAGGGCACGGCGAACTACGGGCAGACCCTGCCGATGGCCGGCGGCATCGTGCTCGACCTGTCGCGCCTGCGCCGGGTGGTCGAGGTCGGCGACGGCTTCCTCACGGCCGAGGCGGGCGCCGCGCTGATCGCCGTGGAGCAGGCCGCCAACCGCGCCGGCCAGCAGGTGCTGCTCTATCCCTCCACGGCGCAGTCGACGATCGGCGGGTTCGTCTCGGGCGGGTCGGGCGGCACCGGCTCGATCAGACACGGCATGCTGCACACCGGTTTCGTCACGGCGCTCGACGTCGTGCACGCGACGACGGATGCCGAGATCGTCCACCTCGAGGGCGAGGCCACCGAGCCCTACCTGCACAAGTACGGCACGGTCGCGATCATCGCGCGCGTCACGGTGCGGCTGGAGCCCCTGCAGGACTGGCGGGCGCTGTTCGCGAGCTTCGACGACTTCCACGACCTCGTCGGCGTCATCCAGCGGATCGGCGCACTGGAGCCGACGCCGCGACTGGTCTCCGGCGACGGCGCGGTGCTGGCCGCCGCGCTGCCCAAGGACCCGGCGATCGTCCCCGGCACGGCGAGCCTGCGGGCGATCCTCGACGAGGCGACGGTCGCCGAGGCCACCGCGTTGATCGAGGCCGCCGGCGGCACCGTCGTCGACGTGCGCTCGGGGCCGCAGGCGTGCATCAAGCTGTCGATGACCAGCTACAACCATCCGATCGAGTGGCTGCAGAAGGCCTACCCGAACACCTACTTCCACGTCGAGGTGCTCGGCGACGGACTGGTGGACCGCCTCGACGAGCTCGAAGCCGTCTACCCCGGCGGCATGCTCCACATCGAGGCGCAGCGGGGAAGACCCATCGGCATGCTGGCGGGCCGGTACTCCTCGCCCGAGGAGGTGTATGCCGGGTTCCCGCGCATCGAGGCGCTCGGGATCGGCTACCACAACCCGCACCAGTGGTTCGTGGACTACGAGCCCGAGGCGACGCGGGAGCTGGCCGCGACGACCGACCCGCACGGCATCCTCAACCCGGGAAAGCTCGACGTCGCCCCCACCGTGGACACGGGCAGTCAGCTGTGAGGCGCGCCCACCACCTGAGCGGGCCGGAGCTTTCCCGCACCCTCACGGCCGAGTCGATCCTGGTGCTGCCGCTGGGGGCGATCGAGCACCACGGCGCGCATCTTCCGCTGGCGACCGATGCGATCCTGGCCGAGCGTCTCGCCGAGCGCGTGGTCTCGGCCGCGGCGGGCGACGGCCACGACGTGTGGCTGTTGCCGACCCTCTCGTACACGAAGTCGGACGAGCACGCGTGGGCGCCCGGGACCATGACCCTGTCGCCGGCGACGCTGCAGGCCGTGCTCGTGGACCTCGGCCGCTCGATCGCCCGTACGCCCGCGCGGACCGTGCTGTGCTACAACGGCCACGGCGGCAACGTCGCGCCGCTCGGGATCGCGCTGCGGGAGCTGCGCCGCCGGTTCGGCCTGCGCACGTTCGCCGAGACCGTCCAGCTCGCCTCCGGCGACGGCGTCACCGCGCCGGATGAGCGCGGCTTCGGCATCCACGGCGGGCACGAGGAGACCTCGCTGCTGCTGCACCTGGCTCCCGAGCTCGTGTCGATGCCCGCCGCCGTGCGGTCGGTCCCCGACGGGCCGGCCGGGTTCTCGCGCATCGGACTGGCCGGCGCGCCGGTGCAGTTCGGCTGGCTGTCGGACGACTTCGGCACCGGTGGCGTGCTCGGAGACCCCACGGCCGCGTCGGCGGAGGTCGGCGAGCGGATCGCGGATCGGCTCGTCGAGGGCGGCCGTCGCACGATCGCCGAGATCGCGCGCTGGCCGTTTCCGCCCCGGGACGGCGACGACTGGTGACGACGATGTCCGAGCTGATCGCGCAGAGCCCGGCCGACCCTCTCGCGCTGGCCCGCGAGTGGATCCCGGCGAGCGTGCATCCGGGCCCGCTCATGACGCTCGCGACGATCGACGAGGACGGCCTTCCCGACGCGCGCTCGGTGCTTCTGACCGAGTTGGATGCCGACGGCTTCCACTTTCACACCGACCTCGCCTCCCGCAAGGTCGCGCAGCTGCGCGCGCATCCCGAGGTCGCGCTGTGCATCCCGCTCGTGGCGGAGGCGCGGCAGCTGACGGTGCAGGGGCGCGCGCGCGAGGCCGACGCCGCCGAGCTCGCGCGGGCCTACGCCGCCCGCCCGCCCTACCTGCAGCAGCTGGCGTGGCTGAACTCGCACGAGTTCGCCGAGCTCCCCCAGCCTGAGCGGGTGTCCCGGTGGCAGGCGTTCGCCGCCGCGCACCCGGACGGCTTCGCGCAGGCCCCGGGCTGGACCGGGTTCGTCGTCGAGCCGGTGCGGATGACGTTCTGGTTCGGCAGCACCGAGACGGCGAGCCGGCGCCTGGAGTACCGGCGTGGCGACGATGGATGGCGTGCGCACGTCCGGGCCGGCTGAGGCCGCGGCGGCCTGTGCCGGGGGCTCCGGTGGCGCGGGCTCCGGCGCGGGGGACCGGTGTCCGAAGCACATGGTCCACGGGCCGTGCGGCGGCGTCGGGCTGGACGGGTCGTGCGAGATCGACGCCGCGCTGCCGTGCCCGTTCGTGTCCGCCCCGCCGGTGCCCTGGTCCCCCGTCCCCTCCGCGAGGGTGCCCGTTCCCTCGCCGGGGGTGCCTGTTCCCCCCGCGGGGGTGCCCGTTCCCCCCGCGGGGGTGCCTGTTGTCTCGCCGAGGGTGCCGCTTACGGGCGCGACAGACCCCGCCCTCGCGGCGCACGAGAACGCGGGTGCGCGGGCCATGCGCGACCTGATCGCCACCCGACCCGTGATCGTCGCCGATTTCCCGGCGCGCGCCCTCGACGCGCGTTCGATCGCGGAGTGCGCCGCAGCCCTGCGCGGAAGCGTGGATGCCGTGCTCGCCGGCGACCACGGATCGGCCCGCGTGCAGTTCTCCCCGACCTACCGTGCGCAGCTCATCGCCCGGCAGGGCCTCGCCCCGATGCTCGGCGTGAACTGCCGCGACCGCAACCGTGTCGCCCTCGAGGGCGAGCTCGCCGGGCTCGCCGAGGTCGGTGTCGCGGCCGTGCACTGCATCACGGGCGACCACACCCAGACCGGTTCGCGTCCCGATGCCATGCCGGTGTTCGACCTCGACAGCACGCGGCTCGCCGCACTCGCGCGCGCGGCGGGGCATCTCGTCGCCGTCGCCGAGGCGCCCGCGACCCCGCCGGTGCAGCACCGCCCGGCGCGGCTGATCGAGAAGGAACGCGCCGGCGCGGAACTGTGCTTCGTCAACCACTGCGGGGGCGCGGAGCCGGTGCGCCGGTTCATCGCGCACGCACGGGCGCTGGGCTCGCAGGCGGGCTTCATCCCGTGCCTGCCGGTCATCGTCGACGAGGGGAGCGCGGCGCTGCTGCGCTCGTTCACGACGCTCGTGCTGCCGCCGGGGTATGTCGACGGCATCCTCTCGCGACGCGATGTGCGCCGGGCCGGGATCGAGGCGGCCGTCGCCCTGGGGCGCGAGCTGCTGCGTGTCGACGGCGTGGTCGGCGTCGATCTGTCCGGCGGGGCGGCCCGCGGCGCCGAGACCGGATACGCCCGCGCGGTCGCCGAGATCGCCCGGGAACTGGGCGGAGGAGGGTGACCGTGGACATCGTGAAGGACAGGAGCGGCGGATGAGCGGCATCCGACTGGTCGGCGCGCGCGCGATCGTGCGGCCCGCCGGGCGCGAAGACGGCGATGAGCTGGTGCTGCGGGGCGGGGTGATCGCCGCGGCGGCGCAGGGCGACGAGCGGGTGCTCGACGTGTCGGGGTGCGTGGTGACGGCGGGGCTGGTCAACGCCCACCATCACCTGCTGCAGACCGCCTTTCGCACTCTCCCCGGCACCCGCAGCGTGCCCATGGCGCAATGGCTCCCGACGATGGCGGCGGCCTACACCCGGGCCGGGGTGGATGCCGAGCTGGCCGGAGTCGCGGCATCCGCCGGTCTCGCCGAGGCGCTGCTGAGCGGAGTGACCACGGTCGCCGACCATCAGCTCACGTGGCCGCGCGGCGACGGGGTGGACATCGCCCGGGCCGTCGCCGCCGCGTCGACGCAGCTGGGCGCCCGGCTCGTGTTCGTGCGGGGGACGGCTCGCGACGATCCGCAGGATGCCGCGGCGAGCGCGGACGCGATCGCCCGGGCCCTCGTCCCGCACGGGGGCGTGAGCGCGGACGGCATGCTGCAGGTGGCGGTGGGCCCTGCGGGGGTGCACTCCGATGCACCCGAGACCTTCGCCCTGCTCGCCGAGGTCGCCGCGCGGCGCGGGCTCCGGCGCCGGACCCAGTCGAACGAGCAGGTGGACGTGGTCGTCGCGCAGGAGAAGTACGGATGCCGGCCCCTTGACCTCCTGGAGGAGTGGGGCTGGCTCGCCCCGGACGTCACCCTTGCACACCTATGCGAGCTGGTGCCGGGCGAGATCGAGCGGATCGCGCGTGCGGGCGTCACGGCGACCCACGCTCCCGGGTGCGATGTGCCGATGGGCTGGGGCGTGGCGCCGGTGGCCGAACTGCTCGAGGGTGGTGTGGCCGTCGGGCTCGGCACGAGCGGTGGCGGATCGAACGACGCGGGACATCTGCTGGCCGACGCGCGGCTCGCGATGCAGGTGTCGGGCCTGCGCGGGCCCGCGCTGGCCGCGCGCACGGTGCTGGGCATGGCGACGGAGGGATCCGCGGTCGGGCTCGGCCGGCCGGAGCTCGGCACGCTGGCGGTCGGAGCGGCCGCGGATGTGTGCGTGTGGGACGTCTCCGGCGTCGCGGACGCCGGTGTGGCCGACCCCGTCGCCGGGCTTCTTTGGGCGGCCCCGGGGCGACGCCCGCGTCACGTCTTCGTCGGCGGCAGGGCCGTCGTCGTCGGGGGCCGGCTGGTCGCCGCCGATGAGCACGACCTCGCCGACGGGCTGCGCGCGCTGCTGGCTGCACGGGGGGTGTAGGGGCCCGGGGCTCGGACGGGGCTCGTCCTGCTCGGGTGGGGCCGGACTTCTCGTGAGTTGGCGAGTATGGTCGTGCGGGCGGTGCGCGGCGGCAGGATGCGCCAACTTGGGTCGCGGAGCGTCAGTCCTGCAGCAGGCGCCAGATGCGGTCGCGGGAGAACGGCAGCTCGAACGGACGGCGGCCGAGGGCGCGGGCGATCGCGTTGCCGATCGCGGGGGCGACCGGGTTGTACGGGGACTCGCTCATCGATTTCGCTCCGAACGGCCCGAGGTCGTCGGCGGTGTCGGCGAAGTACACCTCGGTCTCGGGGATGTCGGCGAACTGGGGCACCCGGTAGGTGCGGAACACGGGGCTGGTCACCCGGCCCGCGCCGTCGGTCATGACCTCCTCGTACAGCGCGCTGCCGATGCCCTGCGCGGCGCCGCCCTCGACCTGGCCGCGGCACTGGGCCGGGTTCATGACGAAGCCGGCATCGGCCGCCTGCACCGACTGCAGGATGCGCACCGCGCCGGTCTCCGGGTCGACGGCGACCCGCACGGCGTGCACGTTGAAGGCGAGCGAGCGGAGCTCGCCGAACTCGGCGCCGTCGGCGGTGAGTCCCTCCTCGTCGAAGCCCGCGGAGCCCGCACCCCCCGCCCCCACGATCTCGGCGAAGCCGACAAGCCCGGCGGGCGTGCGCACCCCGTCCGGCAGCAGCTCCGTGTCGGCCACGTCGGTGCCGGTGACGGATGCCGCGACCTCGAGCATCCTGCGCCGCAGCGCCAGGCACGCCGTGTGCAGCGCCTTGCCGGCGACCGTGATCCCGGCCGACGCGAACGCACCGGTGTCGTGGGACACCAGCGCGGTGTCGGCCGCGCGCAGCTCGAGCCGATCGTGCCCGACCCCGAACACCGTCGCGGCGATCTGCCGGTGCACCGTCGAGGTGCCGTTGCCGAACTCGGCGGTGCCGACCCGCAGCACGTACCGCCCGTCCGCCCGGATCGTCGCGCGCGTGTGCGCGACGTGCCCGAACGGGGCCATGGTCGCGATCATCGACGCGGCCATCCCCTCGCCGACGCGCCAGCCGGGCGGGGCGTCCACACCGTTTCCGCGCCGCAGCGCCGTCTCGGCCAGATCGAGGCACTGGTCCAGGCCGTAGCTGCCCCACACGAGGTCGCCCTCGTGCGGGGCGTCGGCGGGGGTGACCGCGTTGCGGCGCCGCAGGTCGAACGGGTCGATGCCCAGGCGCTCGGCGAGCAGGTCCATCGCCGACTCGACGCCCAGGATCACCTGCCCGAGCCCGTAGCCGCGGAACGCCCCCGAGGGCACGTTGTTCGTGTAGACGACCTCGGCGTCGAGCCTGCGGACGGGGCAGCGGTAGATCGTGGTCGACTCGGCGAGGGAGTGGAACATGACCCCCCGCGAGTGGTTGCCGTAGGCGCCGGTGTCGCTGAGCAGGTCGATCTTCATGGCGGTGAGGGCGCCCCCGGCATCCGCCCCCAGGGTCACGCTCACGCGCATCGGATGCCGCACCGACGCCCGCTGGAACTCGTCGGTCCGCGCGAACTCGTACGCGACCGGGCGCCCGGTGCGCAGCACCGCGAGGGCCACGAGGTCTTCGGTGAAGATCTCCTGCTTGCCGCCGAACCCGCCGCCCACGCGCGTGGCGTACACGCGCACACGGTCGGGATCGAGGTCGAACAGGCGCGCGAGTTCGTCGCGCGTGAGGAACGGCACCTGCGTCGACGAGCGGATGACCAGGCGCCCGTCCTCGTCGAGCCAGCCGATCGCGCCGTGGGTCTCCAGGTGGGCGTGCGATACGCGCTGGGTCTGCCACGTGCCCGACACCGTCACGGTGCTCGCCGCGAGCGCGGCGTCGACCTCGTCGGCGGGTCCCGCGTGGACGGCGGCGATGACGTTGCGGTGGGCCTGGTCGACCCGGTCGGCCGGGGTCAGGTCGGGATGGATCAGCGGCGCGCCGGGGCTTCGGGCCAGGTCTGGGTCGAACACGGCATCCCGCACGTCGTAGTCGACGCGGATGAGGGCGACCGCGGCATCCGCCGCCTCTGCGGTCTCGGCCACGATCGCCGCGACGCGCTGCCCGACGTGGCGGACGACGTCGTCGAGCAGCCGGGTGTCGTCGGGATCGTCCTCGCGGTGCTCGTGCCGCGCGGTCGAGTAGCGCGTGCGGGGCACGTCCTCGTGCGTGAAGACGGCGACGACCCCGGGTACGGCGCGCGCGGCCGACGTGTCGATCGAGCGGATGCCGGCGTGCGCGTGCGGGCTGGTCGCCACCCGCAGCGTCAACGTGCCGGCCGGGGACGGCTCGTCGAAGGTGAACGGCTCCAGGCCCTGCACGATGCGCCGCCCGGCCTCGGGGCGGACGGAGGTGCCCACGATGCCGGCCGGCGCGCTCTCTGGCCTCGCCGCACCGGTCTCGCGGACCGGGCCCAGCACGGCCTCGGCGATCGCCTGCCGGATGGGGCGGTAGCCGGTGCACCGGCACAGGTTGCCCTTCATGCGCCGGTCGAGGTCGTCGAGATCGTCCGGGCGCAGGGTGGATGCCGTCACGCTCATCCCCGGGGTGCAGAACCCGCACTGGAAGCCGAAGTGCTCGACCAGCGCCTCCTGCACCGGGTGCAGCTCGTCGCCCGGCGCGAGCCCTGCGGCCGTCGTGACCGAGCGGCCGTCGGCGCGGACGGCCGGGATGATGCACGAGTGCACCGGAGATCCGTCCAGCAGCACCCCGCACGCGCCGCAGTCCCCGGCATCGCACCCCTTCTTCACCTCGGTGTGGCCGTGCTCGCGCAGGAGCGTGCGCAGGCACTGGCCGGGGCGGGGCTCGGCGTCGTAGCGGATGCCGTTGACCTCGAGCCTCACGACGACCCGCGCTCCAGGTCGGCCCGGATGCGCTCGGCGAGCACGATGCTGACACCGCGGCGCCAGTCCGCGGCGCCGAGCGGGTCGGAGTAGTAGCCCGGCGCGTCCGCGACGGCCGCCGCCAGCGCGCTCGCACCGGGGAGCGCGGGAAAGCGCAGCACGACCGGGCGCGCGGTCGCCGCCGTCACGGCGAACACGGCCGCGCCGTCCTCGTCGACGCGGCCGGTGACGACGGCGCCGGAGCGTCCGTGCTCGGCGAGCGCGATCTTGCGCAGGGCCGCGCGCGATCGGAGCGCGGCCGCGGGAAGGTCGATCGCGCGCAGCACCTCACCGGGCTCGAGGCTGTTGGTGCCGTTGCCGGTGATGAGCTCGGTGACCGGGAGGGTGCGCTCGCCTCCGTCGGTCGTCCAGACCACCGCGACGCCGTCGAGGGCGACGGCGAGCGAGACCATCGCGGCGGCCGCGAACGATCGGCAGACGTTGCCTCCGATGGTGGCGGTGGTCCAGATCTTGAACGATGCCAGCAGCGCGTTCGCCGCGGCGGGCACGAGCGGCAGTGCCGTCCATTCGTCCGGAGGCGCGCAGGGGCCGCGGCGCTCGGCCCACGCGACCAGCTCGGCGATCGTGCAGGTCGCGGCGATGCGGACTCCCTCGGAGCCGGCCTCCACGGCCGGCCAGCCCATCGTGGTGAGGTCGACGAAGCCGGTCGTGCGCGGCTGCGGTTCGCTCATGAGCCAGGTCCCCCCGGCGAGCACCGTCTCACCGTCGCTCAGCGCGAGGTCCGCGCGGCGCCGCGCGTACCGGTGGCTCGTGACGGTCGTGATGTCCATGCGGACCTCCTCCCGGCGTCGGTGTGTGTCGAGTGAACCAGCCCGAGGTTTCCGTGGTGTTTCACCTCGCGCGTGCTGTCTTGCAACCAGCCTGCAACACTCGCGGTCTAGCGTGGGGCGGGAGGAGGTGCGGCGCGATGCGGGAGATCCTTCCGGTGGCGGCCGAGTGGGCACGCGGCGGACGCGCGTTCGCGGTCGCGACGGTGGTCTCCGTCGAGCGCTCCGCGCCCCGCGGCGTCGGGGCGAGCCTCGTCGTCTCCGAGGACGGCGACGTCTTCGGCACCGTGTCGGCCGGCTGCGTCGAGGGCGTGGTGTACGAGCGCTGCCTCGAGGTGCTCGCCACCGGCGAGGCCGTGATCGAGCGCTTCGGCATCGGCGACGACTTCGCGGCGGGGCTCACGTGCGGGGGCTCCATCGAGGTCCTGGTCCGCCCGGTCCGCCCGGGCAGCGCCGCTGCACGCGAGCTCGTACTGCTGGCCGAGCGCGACGCCGTGGGCCTGCCGGCCTCGCTCGCCCTCGTGGTGGCGCCCGCGGACCGGCGGGGCGAGTCGTGGCTCGTGACCGGGGAGGGGTGTGAGACGGATGCCGCGGCATCCGTCGTCGTCGTCCCCGTCCAGGCCCCGCGCCGGCTCGTCGTCGTCGGCGCCGTGGAGTTCTCGGTCGCCCTCGCCCGGCTCGCCCACGCGATGGGGTTCGAGGTCACCGTCGCCGACGCGCGCGACGTCTTCGCGACCCCGGCGCGCTTTCCGCACGCCCAGGTCGTCGTCGACTGGCCGCACCGCGTGCTCGAGCGCCTCGCGCTCGATTCGCGCACGGCGGTGTGCGTGCTCAGTCACGACCCGAGGTTCGACGTGCCGGCGCTGCGGGTGGCGCTGGCGAGTCCGGCCGGATACGTCGGGGCCATGGGCAGCCGCACCACGCACGAGGACCGGCTGCGACGCCTGGCCGAGGCGGGCGTGCCGGCGGCCCAGCGGGAACGGCTGCGGTCACCGATCGGACTCGACCTGGGCGGGCGGACCCCCGAGGAGACCGCTCTGTCGATCCTCGCCGAGATCGTCGCCGACGCGCACGGGGCGACCGGGCGGCGGCACTCGGAGCTGTCCGGGCCGGTGCATGCGCCGCTGCGGCAGGAGGAGGCGATCAGCCGGGGTGCGGCGTCTCTTCCGGGGGTCGCCGATTCCGCGGTCGATGCCTCCGCCGCGGCCGATTCGGTCGCCGTGGGCGATGCGCGGCGGCCGGACGTCTGCCGAGCGCGGCTCCGGCGCGGTGCCGCGCTCTGATGGCGCCCCGGCCGGCCGCGGTGTGCGGCGTCGTGCTCGCCGCGGGCGCGGGCTCGCGCTTCGGCGGACCGAAGATCCTGGCGCGCACACCGGACGGCGTCCCCTGGGTGCACCGGGTGGTCGCCGCGCTGGCGGACGCCGGATGCGAACTCGTGCTCGTGACCGTGGGCGCCGGGGGAGCGGATGCCGCGGCCGCCGTTCCCGCGTCGGCGGTCGCGGTGCCGGTGGCGGACTGGGCGGAGGGACTGTCGGCGTCGCTGCGCGCCGCCCTGCGCGCGGCGGAGCTGACGCGGGCGCGCGCCGTGATCGTCGTGCCGGTCGATGCCCCGGACCTGCCGGCATCCGTCTGCCGTCGTCTGATCGAGGAGGCCGACGCCACGCCCGATGCCCTCGCCCGCGCCGTGTACGGGGGCCGCCCGGGGCACCCGGTGCTGATCGGACGGAATCACTGGGCGGGGGTCTGCGCCGCGGCGGTCGGCGACCGCGGTGCGGCGGATTACCTGAGGGCCGCGGGCGCGCTGCGGGTCGAGCTCGGGCGGGAGTGGCACGGCTTCGACGTCGACCGCCCGGACTGACCCGGCGTCAGGGTGCAGCGTCCGGGCGGCCCAGGCTGGCGTGGGCCGGCCCTCAGGCCGGGCGGCCCAGGCCCGCGCCCTGCCGTGCCTGCCCTGCCCTGCCTGCCTGCCCTGCCTGCCCTGCCTCGCCCGCCCGCCCCGCCCGCCCTGCCCTGCCTCGCCCGCCCGCCCGCCCGCCCCGGC
>NZ_JASGFE010000045.1:0-25094 GCF_047605725.1 Microbacterium sp. | reverse complement strand
TCGGTCGACGACGCCGTGTTCGTGCTGGGCTGAGCGGTCTTTGGTGCTGGGCTGAGCGGTTCCGGCATCCGCCCGCGCGCCGACTCACTGCCTTAGCGCCGAGTCACTGCGCTGCAGCACAGTGACTCGTGAGGGAGGCAGTGACTCGCGAGGCAAGGTAGTGACTCGTGAGGGAAGGGGAGCCCGGATGCCCGGGCAGCGGGTCGAGGGCAAGGCAGAAGCCCCGCGATCCCAGTGTTCCCAAGGGTTCGCGGGGCTTCCGGAATGGCGGTGACGGTGGGATTTGAACCCCTATCGCAGGCCAGGCACCACGGTGTCGATCGGCGAGATCCGCGTGATTACGCGGAAGTTGGGCACATGTGCGCACACCCGAAAACGACATCCCGCAGACATTCCGTTACCGCTGCGTTACCGCTGCGTGCGTCAGGGTCTACTGGGGAGTCGCGAGATCCGCCCTGCGGAACGCGAGGATGCATCCGGACGTTGACGCGGCTGCAGGACCGTCACCTCGGCTGGCGGCCTCGACGTCCCCGAGGGGTTCCAGTCCAACCAGCGCGCAATGTAGTTGACGCCCAGCCCAGACGCACGCGCGGCACCATCCAGAATGTCTCCCGTCGGGAATGCTTCCCGGAGCGCTTTGCCCAGCCAGACAGCAGACTCGGTCCCGGGACGATGGGGCTCCTCCTTGTTCCACCTGCGGGCCGAGATCTGCTTGTAGAGAGATCGAGCTTGTGCGTCGTCGATCACGCCCAGCTCGCGGAACCTGAACACAAAGGCCTTGATCGAGTATCCCCACTTCTGCTTGAGCGAGGCCAAAGTGCGCAGTGTGACTCGCCCGCCCAATGCCTCGAGATCTTCTAGAGCCGAATCGCCTGGCACGAGGAATGAAGCCGCAAATCTGTTCGCCTGCTGCTCCAAGCGGGCTGCTTCCGACGGCGCCGCCGGTTGCGCAGAACCTGCGTGAAGGACGAGATGCCCCAACTCGTGGGCGACAGTGAACCGTTGCCGGTCGCCAGGGATGTCATGGTCTGCGTCGTATGAAGGGCGGGCCACACGGATGACCGGTATCCCGTCGACAGTGAGCGACATTCCCCAGTGGCGGCCTAGCTCGCGGTCGAGGGGCAGAACGACACATCCGAGTCGCTCTACGGCGCGGATGACGTTGGGGATGACTTCCTCAGCATCGAGACCCGCGGCTGTACGGACATCCGCTGCGATGCGATCAATTTCGTCGTCATCATTCAAGTCACTGTCGTAGATGGGAAGTTTGACCGCGAGCGTGCGCAGCCCTGCCGAGCGAATTGCCTCGATGGCGCTGATTGAGTCGAACATCGTGCGATCGACTGCTCGCTGAGGTGCGTCCGCGTAGGCTCGCAGCTTCGGACGGTCGAACTCAGCGTTCGCTGAAGCAGTCAGATAGCTCGGTCGGCAGTCGAGAACCTCCGCGAGCGCACTCAGCATCTCCTCATCCGCTTCTTGGTGACCGTTCTCGATCATTGAGATCGATCCGGACGCGATTCCGGTTCGCATCGCCAGTTCAGTCTGAGTCAGGCCCAGCGCAAGTCGAAGCTGACGAACACGCGCGCCGACGACAGCCGCGCCGAGCGGCATGGAGTCAATCACGATGCTCCTTAAGCCTGCTTGTCGACGTCACCGGCATCCGGCAAGTCCCAACCGTCAAGCGAGTCACCGCTATCGGGAGTGAACGACGCGCCTCCGCGCGGTGCGGGCTCATCGAAGCGATGCGTCCAGCCGAACTCGAGATAGGCGACAGCACCCTCCGACTGGCCGATGACTTCAGCGACGAAGAAGCTCACCGAGTCGTTTTCGCCGAACGTGAACCCGAACACATAGGGCACCTCTCGCCAGAAACCGTCGTCCGAGAGGCCTCCCCAGGTTGAGCCGCTGTTGGCGATCACGCGCAGCTCCTCGCCCACAAGCTCGGCGCCACGCAACCGGATAATGGCGTACTCGTCTCCGTTGGGCTCGTAGAGCTCGACAGCTCCCCCGAGGCCCGACCGAGGGTTCATCCCGCGCCGTCCGGCAGCCGATCGAAACTCTCGGGCGATGATTGTGCGCACCAACGCCGACCGCGGAACGTTGTTGTCCGTGAACGCAGGGTGGAGTTCGAGCGCCGCAGTGACAGAGCCTGCGCTCGCCTCAAACTCCTCCCGGACGTCCAGCGCAACGCCACCAAGGAGATCCACGAGATCCGAAGAAAGTGCGACCATGGCTATGAGGATATTTCATCGAATGTCACAGTGCAAGTGTGCTTCTCGACCTATATGAGGCCGTTCTCGTCGGCCCACTGCGCGAATCTGCCCTTCGCGAAGGGCAGGCGGTACTCGCCGATGAGAAGGTCGTCGGCAAGGTCAGAGACCATGGCCACGGTGAGCTTTTGCTCGCGGATCGCGTCGCAGAGCAACGCGAGCGTGCCACGGGAGTCCAGGCCCGCCCGTCGAGCAAGATTGCTCGCCACCCTGTCGTCGATGATGAGCTGGTGGCCGCGAGCCTGCCCCAGAGCCAGGACGCCGCACTCACCCAGGTTCCTGCCACCTGCGGCGAGCAGACGCTCGAAGCCGGCGAACGCCTGCACGTAGGTCAGGTCGGTGCTGCGGTCGACGGTGATCCAATCGGCTTCGAGCACCTGTCGCAGCTCTGGGTCGGTCTGGCTCTGGGCCTTGAGCTCGGCCTCGACGCTTTCTGGGATTATCACTTGACAGTCCCGGCCCAGGTACTTCAGCACACCCAGCCAACCCTGCAACGCGAAGTGCCGCAGGGGGCCGGTGTCGAACACGAGCCCCGGCCGGAGGTCCGTCACGAGACGAACTGCCAGATGTCGGCGTCGGTTGAGATGTGCGGCGCGGGCAGGTCGTTCTCGTCTACCGTTCCCCACAGCAGTTCGAGTGCGCGGACGCCTGAGATCAGCTCATCCCGTACCAGCCGCAGTACGGCCTGCTGGTAGAGCCGAGGCTGGGTCGTGCCCGCCATCTCGTCGTGCGAGTAGAGATCGTGCTCGATCATGTCCGCGCTGGTCGTCCGGAACTGGCGGATCTGACCGGCCTCAGCACGGGTCACCAGATCGAGATCGGTAAGCCGGCGCGCCAGCGTTGCCATGTCCACTCGGAAGGTGCTGGCGGCGACGACCGCGGCGCCACGCAGACCATCGGCGATCGTGCGCGACCACAGTCCACGTAGTCCCCGGTCTGGCAGGAGAAAGGCGCGGGCGAAGTGATCCAGCAGCGCTTCGGTCTGCTGACCGTCTGCGGTGACGTCCCAGTCGACCGAGTAATCGTCGCAGACGAGGAAATGCCCGAACTCGTGCGTAGCGGCGAGCCGGCGACGTCCTACCTTCTGCGCGCTGTTGACAACAGACACGCCAGTCGCGTCGCGCAGCAGTACCGTTCCCGCATCGGCAGTATCCGTGCCGAGGTCACGGGTGAACACGAACAATCCTGCATCACCGAAAAGCCGCTGCAGCTCGTACGCAGGCGAGTCCTCGTCGAGGCCCACAGAAGTCCGAGCCCGTTCTGCCATCATCTCGGCGTCCGCGCGAGTCTGCGGCACGTCGATCTGAGCAACCTGGACTTCGCGACGGTTCAGTGCACCCAAATCCTGCACAAGTTCCACGTCTGCGACGAGTTCTTCCAGCATCGCGTCGATTTGGGAATCCACGACTTCCAGTCCTTGCGTGGATCGATGCGAGACAATCGCGGGAACCGGGGTGGCGAAGAACGATGCCATCCGGACACGGAGCGCATCGGCGATCTGAGACAACTCCAGAGCCGACACCTTGCGAGTGCCGTTCTCGATCTTGTTCACCATCGTTCGATCCAGCTGAAGACGCTCACCGAGATCGGCCTGGTTCAGCCCCCGACGCTCCCTGGCCTCGCGAATACGCACGCCGAGCTCAGCCGATGTCATCTCAGTCATGTGTGCGATTCTCGCACACATGACTGAGAGCCCGCCACGATACGTCGCGTGACATGCGCACTATCCGAGCTCGAGATCAGAGGAGCGCGGCTGCTCGGTGTGTCTCAAGGGCGCTGGCAACGCCGTCGAGGTCGTCCTCGAAGAGCTCGGCGTAGGTGTCAAGAGTCATCGCCGCGCTCGCGTGGCCAAGCATGCGCTGGACCGCCTTGACGTTGGCGCCGGCGCTAATCGCGAGCGAAGCGGCCGTGTGACGCAGATCGTGCGGAGTCACGCGCGGCATGATCGGCGACGCTTCCTCCCCACGCGCCTTCGCCTCCGCGGCCGCCTTGGCATCCTCCGCGCGAATCCTTTTCACCGCGCCAGCGAACCATCCGGAGACGGCGTTGCCTGGCCGGAGGTATCCCCCGAACTCTGCCGGCCAGAGCAGGTCGTCGGCAGCTCTGCCCTTCGCGGCCGAGCGCACGGAGTTGTCCAAGAACGCGGGATAGACCACCGCGCGTCGCTCATGCGTCTTCGGCGTGCCGACCTGCACATGCCCATCGACTTCGACCGCGTTCTCGTCGATCAGTACCCTGCGGCGCTTGAGATCGACGTTCTTGATCCGGATGCCTGTGACCTCACCCCAGCGCAGCCTGGTGTACGCGGCGAAATGGATGACGTCGGGATAGCGGGATGCCGCCGCAAGACGCTCGACCTACTTGCGACTGAGATCGGAAGACCTCGACTCTCAACCAGCCACCAACGCGCTCAAGCAGCTACCCCTTCATCTGCGAAGAGCCCCACTCGCCTCGCGGATTGGTAGTCCTCACTCCCCGCAGCACGCCGTGTACAACGCGGTCACCGAAATCGGTCCCGTCAGGCCGCGTCGCGGTTCGGAATGGAACAGGATTTTCGAGGCCGTAGAACTCGGGGAACGCCGTGACCATCTGCTGTCACACTCGGTCGATGCCGAGATTTCATGGTCTGGTCGACCTTGATCCAGGAGTCGCTCTTCTGCCCGCTCGCGCGCCATCACACCCTTGCGCTGCCCGCGTGCGTGTAGGCATAGATGTAGTTCGTCACGCCGCCGCCTCATCGTCGGAGACGTCCAGCGTAAGTTGTTCGACGTCGGGGTCAGGCTCGCCGTCAATGACGTCGGCGTCGGCCTCACCCAGGCTAGCCAAGTAGCCCTCACGAAGATCCTGAAGGCTTGTGTGAGTTCCTTCAAGCACCCACCACCACCAGCCATTCGCGGTCTTGCCAGTGACGGAACTTGCGGCGCCCGATGGGGTGTCATAGGCCACTTCTCCGACGTAGAGTCGACCGTCTTGCGCTACCAGTGCCAGAGCATCGATATATCGCGAGCCGGGATGACGGCATCGCAGTCGAGAGCCGGGATCCAGCCAACCTGCTGCTACGAGCTGCGCCACGTCGACGCTCACCGCGGCGGGCGCAACCTGCGCCGAATCGCCGACGAGGCCAACGTGGCCCGCCGGGGCTGGCCACAGCTCGAGAATCTGGGTGGTCAGCAGATCGGTACGTCGCTCGATGCTCGCCTCGTCCCACGTGTCCCCGAGGTTCATCGCATCCTTGGTGAGGAGCACATCGTCGTAGTTCAGAAAATGGTCGCGCTTTGTCGCCCATGTGCCGTTGCTGATCTTGCTGTTGAGCTTCTGCGTGACCAGAGTCAAGTTCCCGAGCTGTTGCACCACGCGATCACGGGCAGACTCTTGCTCCTCGGTGAGCTCAGCGGGCCAGTACTTCCGCCACCCCTGCGGCATCAGGTGTTCGATAGTGCCCTTGCCCCGGGCAACCGGGCCCATCGCGAGTTGCTTGCCGTCGGGGTAGCCACGTCTTGCGTCTTCAAGCGACTCCAGCACCATACGCAGACGGCCACGCAGGTACTTCCAGTAGACCGTGGCTCCGGTCAGAGCGTCACGAACCTCAGCGTCGCCGGGCCAGTAACCGACCAACGCGTGATTCGCCACGAGGTAGGCCTCGACCGCGTTAGAGAGGGCATCCTTTGACTGAGTATTGAGATGCCGGATGAGGTCAATGATGAAGCGGTTCGAGCCTTGCGACGGCGCCTTGACCAAAGCGCGCCGGACAAACCAGCTCTCCAGCGTCGCGAGTATGTGGTCGCGGTCCGCCGCGGGTACATCGGACTGCTCGGGCTCGTCGAGCCAGATAAGCAGGGGGCGTGCAATCTCGGAATCGAGCGTCCCGATACGGTAGCTGAACAGTTCGACCCTACTGAGCGGTCCGTTCGCTCGCTGCGAACCGTCGATAATCGCCCGGTAGCGATCCGCCGCTGTCTTGATCTGAGGTAGGAGCGTGCCCACGTCTTTGGCGACGGTGTTCACGTAGTGCTTGAACTGGGTGAATACCTCACGGACGGGGAAGTCGATCAGGGTGCGCGCGGTTAGCCACTGCCAGAGGAAGAGGGAGGCGCGGGAGTTCTTGATGCGTCCCGTGGTGATCTCCGTTTCCCACCACGGCGTCTCGAACTCCGCCCAGAAGCTCAGGTACGCCTTCTCCGCGTCTAGCGACGTGCCGATGAGGTTCTGGAAGACGAAGTTCTTGATGAGGTCCGCAGCTGACAGCGGAGTTCCGCGGGCATTCAGCGTCTCGAAGATCGCCTGTGCGTCCTCATTCGCGTCGAGACGGATGCTCGCGATTTCTAGCCGGTCCATGACGGTCGCGACCAGCATCCGTGCACGACGTTCTGCCCCCTCGCCGCCGAGCCAGTCGGCGATCGATTCTGCAAAGAAGCGATGTGCTTCGCTGAGCCGTGACTTCACGACCGTCGTGTAGTCGATCGGACTCGGCGCCGACATCACCGACGTGAAGCCGTCGCGATCGCGGTTGGTCGGCCACAGTTTGTAGCGGTCGTGCTCTTCGTCCCGGTAGTCAGGAGGATTCTCCACCAACGGCAGGATCTGACCGGCGAGCTGTGTCCAGCCTCGCTGTTCCAGCTCGGCATGCAGCGCATCGAGGAGGATCTGAAGCGTCGTGAGGCGCTGTTGGCCATCGATGACGTTCCAAGTGGGAAGCGCGCCAAGCGTCGTCGGAACCTGTTGGATGACGATCGCGCCAAGGAAGTGGGTCGCAGTCGGGTTGTGCTGCGAGATGACTTCGATCAACCGGACGACGTCCTGCCAAAGCGGGGCCCACTGTGTCTCTTTCGACCAGACATAGGGTCGCTGGCACAGCGGGACGACGAGGCGAGTCGGGTTGTAGAAGACGTCTTTCGGCTTGACGACATCGGTTTTCACTCGACCTCACCGCTCTCATCATCGAACTCGGTGGGGGCGTCCCCTTCCCGCGTAACGTACCGGTGCGCGACGAGATAGCTCTGAGGGCACGCAGAGCCTGACGCAAGCGCAATCGGCTTCCCGAGCGCGACATCTATGATCCGGCCGTTGGCATCCTGAGTGGTGTCTCGCACCCGCTCCCAGGACTTGACATGCCGCGGCTCTGCCATCGTGCTTCCGCCCGTCGTTGCCCCGCCCATACCTTCAGTATGGCCGAGATGCCGTCGCCGGGCGGGGAGAAGCAGCCTGGTCATCGCCAGAATTCCGTTCCGCTGCGTAGGACATCCCCAGCAAGGCAGAAGCCCCGCGATCCCTGTGTTGCAAGGGTCGCGGGGCTTCGACGATGGCGGTGACGGTGGGATTTGAACCCACGGTAGGGGGTTACCCTACACAACTTTTCGAGAGTTGCACCTTCGGCCGCTCGGACACGTCACCGTCGTCCAGTCTACGCGGCCCCGTGCACACCCGCCAATTCGCGCGGGCGCGGGGCCCGGCGGGCAGCGCGAAAGCGCCGAGGGGCCCGGAGCTCAGTCGCGCACGGTGCGGAACCGGCGCCCGGTGATCTCGCGCGGCGTGATGCGCAGGAAGTTGCTCTTCACGGTCGGGTTGGTGCTCTGCAGCTCGAGCACGCCCGACGCCTCGATCTCGTCGTCCGCGTCGAGCCGCACCGCGGTCCCGCGCACGACGACGCTCCAGGCGAGCTCGTCGCCGACGGCGTCGACCTCGAAGGCCACGCGCGGATCGTGGGCGACGTCCATCAGCTTCGAACCGGGCGCGGTGCGCACGTAGATCTGCTCCTCGTGCGTGAGGTAGTCCACCGGGAAGATGTCCGGCGCGCCGTCGAGCCCCAGCACGGCGAGTCGACCGAGCGACAGGGATGCCAGGACCTCCCAGCACTCGGCGTGCCGCAGTCCCTCGACCTCGTGCGAGAGCGGACGGTCGATCGGACCCGAGTCGGTGGTGGCCATAGCCCATTGTCCCGCGAAACCCTTGCGCCCGGGCACACGGACACGGCCGCGGCCCCGCACGCAGGCCGGGACACCGCGCCGATGACAGACGGCATCCCCGCTGACAGACTGAGCCCATGAGCGTCATCGAGAACTCGAAACTCACCATCGTCGGCGCCGGGAGCGTCGGATCGAGCGTGGCCTACGCCGCGCTCATCCGCGGGTCGGCCCGGCACGTCGCCCTCTACGACATCGCGGCCGAGAAGGTCGAAGCCGAGGTGCTCGATCTCGCCCACGGCACCCAGTTCACCGGAAGCAGCGACATCATCGGCGGCAGCGACGTGTCGGTGGCCGAGGGCTCGCACGTCGTCGTGATCACCGCGGGCGCCAAGCAGCACCCCGGCCAGACGCGGCTCGAGCTCGCCGAGGTCAACGCCGGCATCCTTCGCACGATGATGCCGCAGTTGCTGGCGGCCGCACCGGACGCGATCTTCGTCATCGTGACGAACCCCTGCGACGTGCTCACCGTGCTCGCGCAGGAGGCGACCGGCCTGCCGCCGGCGCGGCTGTTCGCCTCGGGCACGGTGCTCGACACGTCGCGCCTGCGGCTGCTGCTGGGCCGGCGGGCGGGCGTGGCCGCACGCAGTGTGCACGCGTACATCGTCGGCGAGCACGGCGACACGGAGTTCCCGATGTGGTCGTCGGCGTCGATCGGGACGGTGCCGATCCTCGACTTCGAGCCCGCCACGGGCGGCAGGCTCACGGTGGACGAGCTCGACGGCATCGCGGTGGACGTGCGTGATGCCGCGTACAAGGTCATCCAGGGCAAGGGTGCGACCAACTACGCGATCGGGCTGTCCTCGGCCCGCATCGTCGAGGCGATCCTCGACGACGAGCGCGCCGTCATGCCGGTCTCGCCGGTGCTGCACGACTACCACGGCATCGACGGCGTGGCCCTGTCGGTGCCGTGCATCGTGGGCGCCGCCGGGGCGGTCCCCATCGACGGCATCCCGTTCTCGCCCAGCGAGCTGATGCTCCTGCGTCGCTCCGCCGACGCGCTGCGCGAGGCCGCCCGGTCGCTGGGCGGCTGACCGGCCCCGAGCGGTGTCGGGGGCCGCGGCTACGCTGGACGCGTGGCATCCCGACGACCGTCCCCGACGACGTCGTTCCGCTGCACGGAGTGCGGCTGGACGACCGTCAAGTGGGTCGGGCGCTGCGGCGAATGCCAGCAGTGGGGCACCGTGGTCGAGGCATCCGCCCCGCCCGCGAGCCTTCGCGAGGTCGCGCCGACGCGTCCGGAGCGCGCGGCGCTGCCGATCACCGCGATCGACACGAGCGAGGCGCCGCGTCGCACGAGCGGGGTGGCCGAGTTCGACCGCGTGCTCGGCGGGGGCATCGTCCCCGGTGCCGCTGTGTTGCTGTCCGGCGAGCCCGGCGTCGGCAAGTCGACGCTGCTGCTGGAGGTCGCAGCCCAGTCGGCGCGCGCGGGTCGGCGCGTGCTGTACGTGAGCGCGGAGGAGTCCCTCGGCCAGGTGCGGCTGCGCGCCGAGCGCACCGGGGCGCTCGAGGGCCGCGTGCTGCTGGCCAGCGAGACCGACCTCGCCACGATCCTCGGCCATGTCGACCGCGAGCAGCCCGACCTGCTGATCGTCGACTCCGTGCAGACAGTGTCGTCGGCGCTCGCCGACGGGGTCGCCGGTCAGCCGGGTCAGGTGCGCGAGGTCGCGACGACTCTCATCCGCGTCGCGAAAGAGCGCGACCTGCCGGTGGTGCTGGTCGGCCATGTCACGAAGGACGGTCAGGTCGCCGGGCCCCGCCTGCTCGAGCACCTCGTCGACGTCGTCTGCCAGTTCGAGGGCGACCGGCAGACGTCGCTGCGCTTCGTGCGGGCGCTGAAGAACCGGTTCGGCCCGACCGACGAGGTGGGATGCTTCGACATGGCCGGCGACGGGATCGTCGAGGTCCCCGACCCCAGCGCGCTGTTCCTCGGCCACGGCGATCCGGTGCCCGGCACGTGCGTGACGATCGCGCTGGAGGGGCGGCGGGCCATTCCGGTCGAAGTGCAGGCGCTCGCCCTGGAGACGAGGGCACCCAACCCGCGGCGGATCGTGAGCGGGGTCGACGGCGCGCGGGTGGCGATGATCCTCGCGGTGCTGGAGAAGCGCGGCATCGCGCAGACCTCCGACAAGGACGTCTACGTCTCCACGGTCGGCGGCGTGCGTCTGGTCGAGCCGGCGGCCGACCTGGCGATCGCGATCGCGGTGGCCGGAGCCGTCAGCGGGCGTTCTGTGGCGCGCCACGTGGCGGCCATCGGCGAGCTGAGCCTGGCCGGGGAGATCCGTCGCGTGAGCCGGGCCGACCAGCGTGTCTCGGAGGCGACCAGGATGGGCTATCGCACGCTCATCGACGCGTCGTCGCAGACGCTGCACCGGGCGATGGGCGACCTCGGCGTGCGGGGCATGGCCGGTGCGCCGGACGTCCCCCGATTCTGAGTCGCCGGGTCCGGCAGGAGCCTGGCCTTCGAAGTCCTGACCGCATCCGGGTGAAAAAGCACCCGGATGTCCCCCAAAGTGCCTACAGCGCGCGCCGCGCATCTCGCGTAGCCTGGGGGAAGCTCAGACGAGGTGACACCACCCGCTGTCCCCAGCAGCGGAAGTCGCGCTACCCCAGAAGCACGACCGCAATCATGCCTCATGAGCGATGGGCCCCTTCGAATTGCCCAGTCCCCAATGGGAAGCTCGAAGGGGCCCCTTCTCGTTCCCGGGCAGGCCGCGGGCCCACGGGGTTTTCGGCCACCGGGGGCGCGTGGACCGGAGTCACGGTCGCTTCGCGTCCCGCTTACAGGGCCGATCGGCTCCGCGGGCGCGTTTCCAGCGCCGAAGGTGCAGCTGGCCCTGTAAGCGGGCCGCCGAACGGCCGTGACCCGCCGGAGGCGGCCGGGCGGTAGGGTCATCGCGTGACGCTTCCGCCCGTGCTCGCCGAGGGTGTCGGCCACGTGGGCCTGCGCTGGTTCGACGTGCCCGACACGGTGACCGCCGAGGTGCGCCGCGTCTTCGTGTGGCTGCCGCCGGGCGAGCCGCCCGAGGCGGGCTGGCCGTCGCTCGTGCTCACCGACGGCAACGCGGTCATCGCGACCGCCATCGACGCGATGCGCGCCCAGGCGCTCGATCCGGCGGGCACGAACCTCGGCTGGGGCGTGCTGATCGGGGTCGGATACCCCACCGACGAGGCCTACGACCTGCTCCGGCGCAGCTGGGACCTGGGCCCGCCGCCGGGGGCGACCTATCCGCCGTTCCGGCCCGGAACCCCCGAGGTCAGAACCGGTGGCGGCGCCGAGCTCGCGCGCTTCCTGCGCGAGGACGTGCGCGAGCTCGTGACCGGCCTCACGCGGCTCGACGCCGCCCGCCGGGGTCTGTTCGGCCACTCGTTCGGCGGACTGTTCGCACTGTGGCTGATGTTCTGCCGGCCGGATGCCTTCACGCACTGGATCGCGGCGAGCCCCTCCATCTCGTGGGAAGGAGGGTTCCTGCTCGCGCACCGCGACGCCTTCGATCCGGGCGGGCGCGAGCTACGTGTGCACCTGTCGGCGGGGGAGTGGGAGGGCGGCATCCTGCCTCCGTTCCGTCGCAAGGCGGCGCCGGATGCCGGCGAGAGCTCTGTCCCGCCGGACGACACGCTCGACGCCACGCGGGAGCTGGCGGCGCGGCTTGCCGCGATCCCCGGCATCCAGGTGGAGTACGAGACCTACGCCGATGAGACGCACATGTCCGTGCTGCCGGTCGCGGTGAGCCGCGCGCTGCGTGTGGTCTTCTCCCGCCCCGGCTGAGCGTCAGGCGCGCGCGAGGGCGTCTTCGAGGGCGACCCAGGCGAGCATCGCGCACTTCACGCGCGCCGAGAACTTCGACACCCCCGACAGGGCGGCGGCGTCGCCGTAGACCTCCTCGTCGAGCGGAATAGTGCCGCGGGAGCGCAGCGCCTCGCGGAAGCCGTCGACGAGGGCGGATGCCTCGGCCCGCGGCATCCCTTCGACGAGGTCTGCCAGCATCGAGGCCGACGCCTGCGAGATCGAGCAGCCGGAGCCCTCCCACGTGACGTCGCGGATGGTGTCGCCGTCCATGCGCGCGCGCAGGGTGATCTCGTCGCCGCACACCGGGTTCTTCTGGTGGGAGGTCGCGCTCACGCCCGCTTCGGGAGCGAGGCCGTAGTGCTGCGGGTGCTTGGAGTGATCCAGGATCAGCTCGCGGTACAGGGCATCGAGCTCGCTCATGCGCCCGCTCCGAAGTAGGGGCGGATGCCGCGGACGCCCTCGACGAACCGGTCGACGTCGTCGTCGGTGTTGTAGAGGGCGGCCGACGCGCGGACGGATGCCGTCACCCCGAACCGCCGGTGCAGGGGAGCGGCGCAGTGGTGCCCGACGCGGACGGCGATGCCGAGCGAGTCGAGGTACTGGCCGGCATCGTGCGCGTGCACGCCCTCGACGTCGAACGCCCACAGCCCGACGCGCTCCGCACCGGCCGCGTCGCCGAGGAGCCGGATGCCGGGGATCTCACGCAGCCCCTCGCCCATGCGCGCGGCGAGCCGCTGCTCGTGCGCGTGGATCGCGGGAAGCCCGACCCCCTCGAGGTAGCGGACCGCGACGGCCAGGCCGATCGCGGGGCCCACCGGCTGGGTGCCGGCCTCGAAGCGCTGCGGCGCCGGAAGGTACTCGGCGCTGTCGAGAGTGACCGTGGTGATCATCGACCCGCCGGTGAGGAACGGCGGCAGCGCCTCGAGCACGTCGGCGCGGCCGTAGAGGCCGCCGACGCCGTAGGGGCCGAGCATCTTGTGCCCGCTGAAGACGGCGAGGTCGATGCCGAGGGCGGGGAGATCCAGCGGCAGGTGCGGCGCGGACTGGCACGCGTCCAGGACGGTGAGGGCACCGGCATCCCGTGCCAGGGCGACGAGCTCCGCGACCGGGTTGACGATGCCGAGCACGTTCGAGACGTGCGTGAAAGCAACGACGCGGGTGCGGTCGCCGATGAGAGATGCCGCGGCATCCAGGTCCAGCGTCCCGTCGTCGCGGACGGGGATGTGCCGCAGCGCGGCGCCGGTGCGGGTGGCGAGCTCCTGCCAGGGGATCAGGTTCGCGTGGTGC
This sequence comes from Microbacterium sp., assembly GCF_047605725.1. GTDB lineage: Bacteria > Actinomycetota > Actinomycetes > Actinomycetales > Microbacteriaceae > Microbacterium. The sequence goes on along the minus strand of NZ_JASGFE010000045.1, from coordinate 11,787 downwards.
TCGGCCTCGGTGACGACGAGCTCGTCGCCGGGCCGCAGCGCGAAGCGCGCGCTCGCCGGGGCGCCGCGGCCGAGGGTCGCGTTGCCGATCGCGTAGGCGACCAGGTTGAGGCCCGCGGTGGCGCCGCTGGTCCACACGAGCTGTTCGGGCGCGGCGCCGACGAAGCCGGCGACGGTGGTGCGGGCATCCTCGAACAGGTCGGTCGCCTCGGCGGCGAGCGTGTGCGCGCCGCGGTGCACGGCCGCGTTGCTGCGGGTCAGGAAGTCGCGCTCGGCGTCGAGCACCTGTCGCGGCTTCTGGCTGGTCGCGGCGGAGTCGAGGTAGACGAGTGGATGCCCGTTCACGCTCTTGCCGAGGATCGGGAAGTCCTCACGCAGCGAGAGCGCGTCGAGGGCGTCTGCGCGGGCGTCTGCGCGGGCATCTGCGCGGGTGTCTGCGCGGGTGGCGGATGCCGGGGCGCCGGGGGCTGAAGTCACCCCTCCAGGCTACGCCGTGGCATCCGGGCCGGCTTCGCCGTGGCATCCGGCCGGGTTTCGCGCTGGCATCCGGGCCGGCGCCGCGCGGCCCGCCCCCGCACCCCCGTACCCCTCGCTCGGCCCGCCCCCGTACCCCCGTACCCCTCGCTCGGCCCGTCCTCGCCCGCGCTCTTGTGCGCGTGTCCGGCCGCGAGTCACTCCCTTACCGCCGACTCACTGCCCTGCAGCACAGTGACTCGACGCGGGAGCAGTGACTCGCGTGGGGGAGCAGTGACTCGCGTGGGAGCGCGGAGGCGTCACTGCCCGCCGTCGTAGATGTAGCGCACCTCGACGATCGTCGTGTCGTCTGGATCGGCCACCGCCGCGACCGCGCCGCCGACCGGATCGGGTGATGCGGGATCGACGCCCTCGGCGACGTCGATCAGGTAGGCCGTGCCGTAGTTGCCCCACTCCAGGGTCTTGACCGGGCCGATCGCCAGCACGTCGGCGACGGGCGTTCCCACCGATACGCCGGACGCGGTCGTGAGTCGGATGCCGCGGGACTGGTCGGCCGTGAACACCGCGAACGACGGCAGCGGGTACTCGGCACGGGGCCGGTCGAGGTTCTGCTCGTCGTAGAAGGTGATCCCGTCCCACAGGTACACGGTGTAGTCCGGGTAGTGCGTGCCGTCGCCGGGGTTCGTGGAGATCGTCGGCGGACCGTCGAACGCCTCCTCCAGCGCGGCCACGACCGGCTCCCCCTCGTCGGCCCATGCGTATTGGAGGACGGTCGTGCCGTCCTCGGCGAGGAGAGCCAGGCCGGTGCGATCCATGCGGATCTCGGCCACGGCCGGGTCGCTCGTCGGGGTCGGCGTGGGGGTCACGGTCTCGGTCGCGGTGGGCGTGGGCGTGGCCGCAGGTGTGGGGGCCGGCGCCGCGGGGGCGCACGCGGTCAGCAGCAGTGCGACCAGTGCGGCACCGAGCAGGGTTCGGGTTCGCGCCATCCCCCTATCGTTTCAGCCGCCCAGGGGGAGCGGGCCGAGCGCGGCGTAACGATCTGCCAACAAGCGTCGGCGACCCGCTCGTCTTCGCGCTCCGCGCCCCGTGCCAGGCCCCGCGCCCCGCGCCCCAGGTGTCCGGCTCCGCGCCACCACCTTCGGAGTGTTGCGCGAAGTTCGGAGGATTTCGCCGAAATCCTCCGAACTTGGCGCGAGACTCCGAGGTTCGTGCGCCGCAGAGGGGCCGGGCGGCGGGACCAGCACCCGCCCGGGCCACCGCCCGCCGGGCCACCGCCCGCCCGGGCCACCGCCCGCCCGGGTCAGCGCCCGGCGGGTCCGGCCGTGTCGGAGACGTGGTCGACGAGCCCGAACGACGCCGACGGCGCCGGGCGCCCGCCGCCGCGGTCGGCGCCGGGCAGCGGCCGCGAGCGGCGTCCGTAGATGAGGGCCGACGAGTCGAGCAGCCACGGGACGAGCGTGATCGAGACGCCGTGCACGAGCATGAGCTGCTGCGACAGGCGCCGCGCGCGCCGGTTGTGCAGCAGGTTCTCCCACCAGTGCCCGACGATGTACTGCGGCAGGTAGACGGTGACGACCGAGGCGCCGTGGCGCTCCCGGTATCCGCGCACGAAGGCCGTGATGGGTCCTGCGTAGGTGCGGTACGGCGACTCGACGATGGTCAGCGGCACCGGCATCCGATGCTCTCGCCACTGCTCGGCGAGCAGGTCGGTCTCGTCCTTGGTGACCGCGACGTGAAGGGCGAGGGTGGTGTCGTGGTTGGCAGCCAGCGCGTAGTCGATGGCCTTCGCGACCGGTTTCTGCAGTCGGTTCACGAGCACGATGGCGACGTCGCCCGCGGCACCGTAGTGCACCTGCTCGTCGCCGGGGTCGTCGATCGCGATCTCGTGCTCCACGTCGCGGTAGTAGCGGCGGATGCCGATCATGAGCACCGACAGCACCGGGATGGCGAGGAAGACCAGCCACGCCCCGTGGGTGAACTTCGTGATCGTCACGATCACCAGCACCAGCACCGTGAAGCACGCACCCAGCGCGTTGATGACCAGCCCGGAGCGCGCCTCGTGCCGCCGGCCGCCGCGCGTGCGCAGCACGTCGCGCCAGTGCCGCACCATGCCCAGCTGACCGAGCGAGAACGACACGAACACCCCGATGATGTACAGCTGGATCAGGGTCGTGAGGTTGGCCCGGTACACCACCAGCACGACGATCGCGGCGGCGCCCAGGATGATCATGCCGTTGGAGTAGACGAGCCGGTCTCCGCGCGTGTTGAGCGACTTGGGCGCGTATCCGTCGCGCGCGAGCACGGCGCCCAGCAGCGGAAATCCGTTGAACGCGGTGTTCGCGGCAAGAAGCAGCACGCACGCCGTGGCGGCCTGGATGACGAAGAAGAGGATCGATCCGCCTCCGAACGTCGCGGCGGCGACCTGCGCCATCAGGCTCGGCTGCGGCTGCGAGCAATCGAAGCCGACCAGCCGGCACGGCTCCTCCGCGTAGCGGACGCCTGCGACGAGGGCCAGCAGCGTCAGCCCGGCGAACAGCACGATGGCGATGCCCCCCATCGCGGTCAGCGTCAGCTGCGCGTTGCGGATCTTGGGCGCGCGGAACGCCGGCACGCCGTTGGAGACCGCCTCGACGCCGGTGAGCGCGGAGCATCCGCTGGAGAAGGCCCGCAGGACCAGGAGCACGATCGCGGCCTGCGACAGGTCGACCGCCTGCACGTCGTAGGCGGCGCTCGCCGCGGTCGGCGCGTCGCCGAGCGCCCAGCGCACGAGGCCCGTGACGATCATGAGACCGACCGAGCCGATGAACAGGTAGGTGGGGAACGCGAAGGCACGGGATGCCTCGCGCACCCCGCGCAGGTTCATGACGATCAGCAGCAGCACGAACCCGACCGCCAGCTCCACCCGCCACGGGGCCAGCTCGGGCAGTGCCGAGATGATGTTGTCGACCCCCGAGGCCACCGACACCGCGACGGTGAGGATGTAGTCCACGAGCAGGGCGGATGCCACCACCACCCCCGCCGTCTCGCCGAGGTTCGTGCGGGCCACCTCGTAGTCGCCTCCGCCGGAGGGGTAGGCCTTGACGAGCTGGCGGTAGCTGAGCACCACCACGATCAGCAGCAGCACGACCGCGCCGGCGACCCACGGGCTCAATGCGAGGAACGCGGTGCCGCCGATCAGCAGGATCATCAGCAGCTCCTGCGGCGCGTACGCCACCGACGACAGCGCGTCGGAGGCGAAGATCGGCAGGGCCATGCGCTTGGGCAGCAGCTGCTCGTCGAGGTCGGCGCTGGTGAGCGGGTCGCCGAGGAGAATGCGTTTGGCGACCGGCGACTCGTCTGCCGAGTCGCGACTTTCATATGCCACGGCGGGCGACTCTACGCCCGCCCGGGCGTGCGCACAACGGGGTGGGCCGGCGCTGGGGCGGCCGGGGCCTGTGCGGGTGTCTTGCGGGGCGCGCGTGGGCCGGGTTCGGGTGTCTTGCTCCCCGCGCGGGTTCCCGGACACCCGGCATCCGCTCATCGACTCACTGCCTTCCGCGCCGAGTCACTTCTTTAGCGTCGAGTCACTGCCCTCCAGCGCAGTGAGTGGATGCCAGAGCAGTGACTCGCGGGAAGAGGGAGGCGGGGCGAGCGCGCGCGGGCGGGGCGGGATGGCTCAGGCCAGGAACTCCCGGGCCGCCACCACGAGGTTCTCCACGCCGCGCTCGAGCGTCGGGTGGATGACCGGGGCGAACAGCGGAGAGTGGTTCGTGGGGATTTCGCGTTCCACGGTGCCGGTGGCGACGGCATCCGCGTACCGCTGCGGGTCGATGCCGCCCCAGAACCAGAACACGAGCGGCACGCCCGCCTCGCGCGCGAACCACGACACGTCCTCGCTGCCGGTGAACATCCCAGGGTCGATCACGGTGCCCTCGCCGAAGGCCCGGTCGAACGCGGCGGTGAGGCGTGCGGTCGCGTCGACGTCGTTGATCGTGGGCGGCAGGGTGTGGTCGATCGTGATGGTCGGCTCCTCCTCGGCGCCGGATGCCGCAGCCTCGGCCCGCACGACCCGCTCCACCTTCGCCATGACGCGCTCCCGGGCGTCGTCGTCGGGGTAGCGCAGGCTGAGGGCCAGGGTCGCCTCGGCCGGAATGATGTTGTTCTTCAGCCCTGCGTGCATCGATCCGACGGTCACGACGGCCACCCCCCGCGGGTCGACCTCGCGCGAGACGATCGTCTGCAGGCGCATGACGGTCGCCGCGGCCATGACGACCGGGTCGATCGTGGCGTGCGGGCGCGAGCCGTGTCCGCCGCGGCCGAGGAGACGCACCGTGAGTCCGTCCGACGCTGCCATCTGCGTGCCGGAGCGCACGCCGATCTGCCCGGCCGGCAGCGGGGTCACGTGCTGGCCGAGCACGATGTCGGGCCGCGGGAAGCGGTCGAGCACGCCGTCGGCGATCATGGCCTGGGCCCCGGCGCCGTGCTCCTCGGCGGGCTGGAAGACCGCGACGATCGTGCCCGACCACTCGTCGCGGGTGTCCATGAGGCGCTCCAGGGCGCCGAGCAGAGCGGTCACGTGCATGTCGTGGCCGCACGCGTGCATGACCGGCACGTCCACCCCGGCGGGATCGACACCGCGCGCCGTGCTCGCATAGGCGAGTCCGGTCTGCTCGGCCACCGGCAGGCCGTCCATGTCGGCACGCAGCCACACCACGGGGCCGTCGCCGTTGCGCACGACACCGACCACGCCGGTGTGACCGATGCCCTCGTGCGTCTCGATCCCGAGGGCGGCGAGGGCGGCGACGACCATGCCTGCCGTCCGCGTCTCCTGGAACGACAGCTCGGGGTGGCGGTGCAGGTCGATGTAGAGGGCTTCGAGGTCGAGCGGCATGTCCTGAGCCTAGTGTTCCTCCCGGCATCCGTCCCCCGGAGCCCGGGTTCTGCTAGCCCGACGGTGGCGCAGTCTCGGGCGAGAAACCGACTTCGCTGCCTCCTGGCAATGCCTCGGCGATCGACGCCTTGGCGCGGTACCCCGCGAACGGCCAAAAGAGGTCCCCGCTACGGTCGCTGGACACATCGAACACCAGGCCCTGCGGATGCGAGAGCACGAACACGGGTTGACCTTGCGGTGCGCCACGTTCCGGATCGATAACTTCGAGTTGGCCGTCCCCCTCGGCGGACGCGTCAATCTCGTTCGCGTAGACGACGACGTCACTGCCAGGAGGGATGATTTCGAGGAAGTGGTCTGGCCCGGCCGGAAAGGGGATTCGAAGGTAAAGATTCCCGTCGCTTGAGGGTGGAAGGGCTCCCTTGACTGCCTCCTTCACCTCGAGCTCCAAGACGAGGAGACCGATATCCGAGAACTCGTCTCCCGCTTTCCCTGCCACTGGTCCTTCGCTTGCTGACTTCAGACGACCCCTTGCGACCAGAGCGGCAGTGTCGGCAAGAGCGTGTGTGGAGAGCGCCGGCTCAAAATCGGCGGACCCGAAAAAGAGTCCTGGCTCGGCCTGTGCGGTCTTCGCAGGGGAAGGGCTGCTGGATGCGGCCGGGGTTATCTCACCGGTCGAGGCGCACGAGGCGAGGGCAACGCTCGCCTCGAGCGCGGCGCTAGGCAGAATCAGCTTCGATTTCATTGCGGTGACTTTCGGTCAGGTTCAGAACCTCGTGTTGATGTGCCATACATGGTGTGATGCGTAGGCGGTGTTGCTGGAGGTACCGCTCACCATGCAGCCGCCATAACCGGTGCCATGCCACAAACCGACCGAGTGGCCGATCTCATGACAGAAGGTCTTCCGTCGTTGCGTGTAGTCGGTCAGCAGGGCGCTATTCACAATGATGCTTCCCTGGTCGCAGATGCCGGAGTCCCAGCCATCGAGCGGCTTTGTGCAGATCCAGATTCCACGCAGGGATCCCATGGATGCTTTCTCTGGTGAAGAATCGATGTACCCGCCGAGGTCTGTCTGCGGGCCGCATGCGCTTTGGTATGTGTCATACATGTCGGTTTGCGAATCGAGATTGATCATGGCATCGGTGAAAGGCGAGCCCCAATCCAAAGTCCACGGAGCGGGTGTGCAGAAGTCATGGTTGGCGTCGTCGGAGTAGCAAGGTCCCGATTGGCAGTCTCCGCCAAAAGAATCTGCTCGCGTCGATTCGACTGAAATAACAGAGATACCAAGCGCTACGGCGACGCTTAGGAGACCGACAAAAACGATTCGCGGATAAGGTACGGTCAGTACTCTCTCTCACGCTCCACACTGTAGCGGTGACGTCGATAGGGGTCAATGGTCGGTCACCTGTGCCGGCAGCCGGTGCGTGCAATCGGCTCACCACGCCGGCCGCGGGTAGGGTGGGCGCGTGGCCAGCGACCTCGACCGTGCCGCCGCGCTGATCGCGGCGATCCCCGACTTCCCCGAGCCGGGGATCGTGTTCCGCGACATCTCGCCGCTGCTGGCCGACCCGGACGCGCTGCGGGTGGTGGTGGATGCCATGACCGCGCCGTTCGCGGGATCGTTCGACGTGGTCGCCGGGGTCGAGGCGCGCGGGTTCCTGCTCGCCGGTGCGATCGCCGCGGCGACCGGCACGGGCCTGGTCCCCATACGCAAGGCGGGCAAGCTGCCGCGGGCCGCGGCATCCGTCGCTTACGACCTGGAGTACGGGACCGCGATCATCGAGATGGCCGCCGACCTCCCCGGGGGCATGCGGGTGCTGCTCGTCGACGACGTGCTCGCCACCGGCGGCACGCTGCGTGCCGCCCGCGAGCTGCTCGGCATGCTCGGCTACGTCGTGGCCGGCACGGCGGTGCTGATGGAGCTGGACGGGCTCGGCGGGCGCGAGGCGTACGGCCCGGTGCACACCGTCTTCCGCGTCTGACTTCGGACGCAGCGGCGCATCGTGCGCATAACTCAGGCAATCCGGGTGGGTGCGCCGGGCGCTTCCGCGTGATTGCGCGGGCAGTGGCCGGTGGCATCGACGTTCTGCCTGAATTATGCGCAGCGGCCACGGCGCGCCCGGAGACGGCTCGGCTCCCGGCCGCCAGGCAGCGACCGGGAGCCGAACCGGATCGATCAGTGCGCGTGGCCGCTGGTGCCCTTCGCCCGGGTGCCTTCGACCTTCTCGTCCGGCTCGTACGAGTCCGGTGCGAGCGTGCCGCCCTCGGAGAGCACCTCGATCTCGCCCGTCTGCACGCGCAGCGGGGGTGCCGCCGCCTCGCCGCTCGGCTCGTCCGGGGTGCCCGGAAGGAAGACGTTGAAGAACAGGTTCAGCAGCACGGCCACGATGGCCGCCGAGCTGATGCCCGAGTGGAAGATCGTCACGAACCAGTCCGGGAACGAGTGCCAGAAGTTCGTCGACACGACCGGGATGAGCCCGAACGCCAGCGAGGCGGCCACGATGACCAGGTTGTTGTTGCCCTGGTAGTTGACCTTCGAGAGCGTCCGCACGCCGCTGGCGGCCACCGTGCCGAACAGCACGATGCCCGCGCCGCCGAGCACCGGGCCCGGGATGAGGCTGAACACCGCCGCCGCCATGGGCGAGAGGCCGAGCACCACCAGCACGACGCCGCCGGCGGCCACCGCGAAGCGGCTCTTGATGCCGGTGAGGGCGACCAGACCCACGTTCTGTGCGAAGGCGGATGCCGGGAACCCGTTGAACAGCGGTGCGATGAGCGACGCGCCCATGTCGGCGCGCAGGCCGTTGCCGACCCGGCGCGCATCGACCTTGGTGCCCACGACCTCGCCCACGGCGAGGATGTCGGCGGTCGTCTCGACCATGATCACCAGGACCACGATGATCATCGAGATGATGGCCCCGATCTCGAACAGCGGCAGGCCGAACGCGAACGGCTGCGGGAACGCGAAGGGTGCCGCGCTGCTCACCGTGGACACGTCGACCTTGCCGAGGATCAGCGCGACGATCGTGCCGATGGCAAGCCCCAGCAGCACCGCGAGACGCGAGAGCATCTGGATCTTGCTGAGCACGATCACTACGAGGAACGAGAACAGCGCGAGCCCGATGTTCTCCAGCGACGCGAAGTCCGGGTTCTCGACGACATTGCCGTCGACGGTGATCGTCGCCTGTCCGGTGATCCAGCCGGCCGCCACCGGCATGAGAGACAGGCCGATCACGGTGATGATCGAGCCGGTCACCACCGCCGGGAAGAACCGGACGACGCGGGCGAAGAACGGCGTGATGACCAGGCCGAACGCGGCCGCGGCGATGATCGCCCCGAACACGTGCTGCATGCCCTCCTTGCCGTCGTCGCCGATGATCGCGAGGATCGTCGACACCGCGGCGAACGAGGTGCCCTGCACGAGCGGCAGCTGCGAGCCGAAGTACGGCACGCCGAGGGTCTGCAGGAGCGTGGCCAGGCCGCTCACGAACAGGCCGCAGGCCACGAGCAGCGCCTTCTCGGCGGGCTCGAGGCCGGCCGCGCCGCCCACGATGAGCGGGACGGCGATGACGCCGCCGAACATCGCGAGGATGTGTTGGATGCCGTACCCGAAGGTCGGGCCGAGGCCGAGGCGTTCGTCCTCGGGTCTGATGGTGGTCTTTGCCATTGGTGGAGCCTCTGTTCGAGGCATCGCGTGCGCGATGCCGGGTCGGGGGGAGCGGGCGCTCACACGAAGGTCGGGATGTCTACCCACGCGTCGGGAGCCGGGGCGGCACCGTCGCGGACGATGGTGCCTTCGATGAGTCCGTAGGGACGGTCGGCGGCGATGAAGACCTCGTTGGGGTTCTCCAGGCCGAAGGGGGACAGGTCGTAGACGAAGTGGTGCTTGTTGGGCATCTGGAACCGCACCTCGGCGATCTCCGGGCGAGCGGCGATCGCGGCCTTGCCCATCTCGAAGAGGGTCTGCTGCAGTGCCAGGGAGTGCACGGTCGCGAAGGTCGCCAGCAGGATCGCGGAGACCTCGGCGTACAGGCCGTTGTAGTCGATGCCGGCCTCGACCGCCTCGGGAAGGAAGCGCCAGCGACCGGTCACCGAGGTCGCCATGATGCGGTCGTTCGTCTCGACGAGGGTCGTGTACTTGTCGCGCGGGAAGCCGGCGAACTCGCTGCCGGTCGACTTCAGCACCGTGAGGTCCTTCACGCCGCCGGTGACGTGCGTCAGGCCGCCCTGCTTGGTGACGGTGGCGAGGCGAGTGCCCTGGCCCTTGCGGACGAAGGAGTGGTCGTGGCCCACGCCGTCGACGAGGATGCGATCCCACTCGTACTGCTCGGCCTGCCACACGCCGCCCTCGATCCAGTCGAAGGACGACACGAAGTGCTCGCCGAGGGTGAGCAGGTACTCCTCGGGGGAGGGGATGCCGTGCTCCTTCGCGAACGCGAAGGCGGTGTTCTTCTGGGTGTCGGTGGCCACCACGAGGGCGTTGTCGCCGACCAGGTACGAGTCCACGAGCGCCGCGCCGCGCAGCTGCGAGGTGACGTTCAGGTCGATGATCTCGTGGCGAGGGGTGTCGCGCACGATCCGGACGACCCGGTTCTCCGCCTTGCCGTACTTGTTGGCTCCGAGCGAGACGCTCACATCCGCCATGGTTTCTCCTGTCGTTGCTGTCGGGTGTTCTCGACGATCTGGCTGTGAAGTTATCGATTAAGAACTTCGCCGCTATTGCCGTGGTGTTAAGGCGTGGTTACACATCCCGCGGATCGGCGCGGAGCCCCGATGCATGGCACGATGGGCGGGACGGGCAGAGCGGATCCGGGGGTCGGGATGGGCGAGAAGGCGACAGCCTCAGAGATCGGCGCCCGGCTGCGTCGGGTGCGCATGTCGGCGGGCGTGTCGTTGCGCGCGGTCGCCGAGGCGGTCGGAATCTCCTCCAGCGCGCTCTCCCAGATCGAGAAGGGCACCATGCAGCCCTCGGTCAATCGGCTCGTGGAGATCGTGACGGTGCTCGGGGTGCCGGTCTCGGCGATCTTCGACGACCACGGCCTGCTGGGGCCGATGAACGTCGACCCGGCACGGGTCACCGAACCGCTTCCGGGGGTGTTCGTCGCGGCGGGGGAGTCCGCCCCGATCGCGACGCTCGGCCAGGGCGTGCTGTACCGTCGGCTCACGCCGGTGCGTCTGGATGGGCTCGACCTGTTCGAGTCGACCTACCCGCCGTTGACCTCGTCGAGCGTCGACGGGGCGATGCTCGTCCACGAGGGCTACGAGGTCGGGCGGGTCGTCAGCGGGACGCTGACGTTCGAGTTCACCGACGGCTCGGTGGTGCTGGGGCCGGGCGGCTCGCTGTCGTTCTGGGCGACCCAGCCGCACCGCGTCGTCAACATGTCGGCGGAGCAGGCGGCGGTCGCCCTGTGGCTCACCGTGCGTCACGCGCGGCCCGAGGTCGCCTCGATCGCGGGGATCGAGGCGAGCGCCGCGGCGCTGCTGGAGGAGCTCGCGGCCGAGACGGAGCGCGCGTCCGATCAGCTGCCGCGGTAGGTGGAGTAGGCGAACGGGCTCAGCAGCAGCGGCACGTGGTAGTGGCGGTCGGATGCCACGGTGAAGGCGATCGTCACGTCCGGGTAGAAGGTCTCCACCCCGCGGGCGGCGAAATAGGCGCCGGTCGCGAAGCCGATCTCGTAGGAGCCCAGCGGGAGGGACTCCGGCCCGAGCGCGAGCCGGCCGTCGTCGTCGGTCACGCCCGATGCGACGACCTCGCCGCCGGAGCGGAGGACGACCTCGACGCCCTCGGCCGGCGACCCGGACATCGCGTCGAGGATGTGGGTGGTGAGCTGGGGCGTGGTCATGATGGGGTCTCCTCGGTGAGTGTCGTGTGCAGGCGCAGCAGGGCGATCTCGCGCAGCTGCGCGATCGACTCGGCGGTCTCGGCCTCGGGGGTGTTGCCCAGCCGCCGCTGGAGCTCGGCGAGCATCTCCGGCGCCGAACGGCCCGCAGCGCGGATCAGGAAGATGCGGCCGAACCGCTCCTCGTAGGCGGCGTTGCCGACCGCCATCCGTTCGGCCACCGAGCCGGAGGCCGTCGCCATCGCCGCCTGCTCCTGCCGCGAGGCTTGGGCTTCGGCGCCGCCGCCGGCCGGCTTCTGCCCGATGCGCGGATGGTGGGCGAGCGCGGATGCCAGGTCGTCGGCAACCCACGCGGTCGACGCCTTTTCGGCGGCCGAGGCCAGTGCTGCCACCGACGGGTACGGCCGTCCGGCGACGACAGCCTCGACCCAGGCGGGGATGGCCGCCCACACGCCGACGGTCTCGCGGGCGGCGCCATCGTCCAGCCCGTTGAAAGTGCTCAGGTCCATATGCCGGACCCTATCCGCGGCACGTTACGCCGGCGTTTCGCGCCCCCCACCGCCCCCGCCCCGCCCCCCGCGCCCCGCGCCCCCGCGCCCCGCGCCCC
>NZ_JASGFE010000044.1:0-25665 GCF_047605725.1 Microbacterium sp. | reverse complement strand
AGGCACGCATCATCAAGCGCGAGGAGGGCGACGCGTAATGGCTGTCGGCACCAAGACGCTCGCCCCGAGCGAGCTGGACACGTTCGAGGACCAGCGCCTCGTCGAAGAGCTGCGCAAGGCCAAGGAAGAGCTGTTCAACCTGCGCTTCCAGTCGGCCACCGGCCAGCTCGAGAGCCACGGCCGCATCCGTGCGGTCAAGCGCGACATCGCGCGGCTGTACACCGTGATCCGTGAGCGCCAGCTCGGCATCCGTGCCACGCCCGCGCCCGTCGAGATCGCGCCCAAGAAGGCGAAGAAGGCCAAGAAGGCGGATGCCGCCGAGCCTGTCGAAACCAAGGAAGAGGCCGAGTGATGGCTGAGGCAACCGAGAAGAAGGCGCCCGCGAAGGAGGCCGATGCGGCCGCCGTCGCCGAGGTCGTCGAGGCTCCTGCCGCCGAGACCACGGCGACCGTCGAGATCGCCGGTCACGAGCACGCCGCGCACGACGTGCGCGACGCCGACGCCCGTGGCTACCGCAAGTCGCGTCGCGGCTACGTCGTCAGCGACAAGATGGACAAGACGATCGTCGTCGAGGTCGAGGACCGTGTGAAGCACCCCCTCTACGGCAAGGTCATCCGTCGCACCTCGAAGGTCAAGGCGCACGACGAGGCGAACACCGCCGGCATCGGCGACCTCGTCCTCATCAACGAGACCCGCCCGCTGAGCGCCACCAAGCGCTGGCGTCTGGTGGAGATTCTGGAGAAGGCAAAGTGATTCAGACCGAGTCCCGCCTCAAGGTCGCCGACAACACCGGCGCCAAGGAGCTGCTCACGATCCGCGTGCTGGGTGGTTCGAACCGCCGCTACGCCGGTCTGGGCGACATCATCGTGGCGACCGTCAAGGACGCGATCCCGGGCGGCAACGTCAAGAAGGGCGACGTGGTCAAGGCCGTCGTCGTCCGCACCGTCAAGCAGACCCGTCGTGCCGACGGTTCGTACATCAAGTTCGACGAGAACGCCGCCGTGATCCTGAAGAGCGACGGGGAGCCCCGCGGCACCCGCATCTTCGGCCCGGTCGGCCGTGAGCTTCGCGACAAGAAGTTCATGAAGATCGTCTCGCTCGCCCCGGAGGTCATTTAGTCATGGCGAAGATCAAGAAGGGCGACCTGGTTCAGGTCATCTCGGGCGCCAAGCCCGAGCGCGGCGGCGACCGCGGCAAGCAGGGCAAGGTCCTCGAGGTCCTCGCCGAGCAGAACCGCGTCATCGTCGAGGGCGTGAACTACGTCACCAAGCACAACCGCGTGGGCCAGTCCCAGCGCGGCACCAAGACGGGCGGCATCGAGACGATGGAAGCCCCGATCCACATCTCCAACGTCGCAGTCGTCGACCCCTCGACCAAGAAGCCGACCAAGGTCGGCCACCGGGTCCAGGAGCGCGTCAAGGACGGCGTGAAGCGCAACGTCCGTGTGCGCTACGCGAAGAAGTCAGGCAAGGACCTCTGAATATGAGCACCACCACCGCTGTGGAGGCTGGCAAGATCCAGCCCCGCCTGAAGCAGAAGTACCAGAGCGAGATCAAGAAGGCGCTCCAGGACGAGTTCGGCTACGGCAACGTCATGCAGATCCCCGGGATCGTCAAGGTCGTCGTCAACACCGGTGTCGGCGAGGCCGCTCGCGACGGCAAGGTGATCGACGGCGCGGTGGACGACCTCGTCCGCATCACCGGCCAGAAGCCCGTGGTCACCAAGGCCCGCAAGTCCATCGCGCAGTTCAAGCTGCGCGAGGGCCAGCCGATCGGCGCCCACGTGACCCTGCGCGGCGACCGCGCCTGGGAGTTCCTCGACCGGCTCGTGAACCTCGCGCTGCCGCGCATCCGCGACTTCCGGGGCCTGTCGCCGAAGCAGTTCGACGGACACGGCAACTACACGTTCGGCCTGCAGGAGCAGTCGGTCTTCCACGAGATCGACCAGGACCGGATCGACCGCGTCCGCGGATTCGACATCACCGTCGTCACGACCGCGAAGACGGATGCCGAGGGTCGTGCGCTGCTGCGTGCGCTCGGCTTCCCGTTCAAGGCCGACGACGCGCAGTGACCCCAGGGCGTCTGGTCGCACGACGAGGCGCCGCACATCACGAAGGTCGGCTGTCGTGTAACGGCATCCGAAACCACTGAACGAAGGAAAATCAGAAATGACGATGACAGACCCGGTCGCAGACATGCTGACCCGGCTGCGGAACGCGAACACGGCGCACCACGACACCGTGTCGCTGCCGAGCTCGAAGCTCAAGACCCACATCGCCGAGATCCTCCAGCAGGAGGGCTACATCGCCGGCTGGGAGGTCTCCGACGCCCGTGTCGGCCAGACCCTCACCCTGACGCTGAAGTACGGCCCGAACCGCGAGCGGTCGATCGCCGGCATCAAGCGCGTGTCCAAGCCCGGTCTTCGCGTGTACGCGAAGTCGACCGAGCTGCCCACGGTCCTCGGGGGCCTGGGCGTGGCGATCCTGTCCACCTCCTCCGGTCTTCTCACCGACCGGCAGGCCGAGCAGAAGGGCGTCGGCGGGGAAGTCCTCGCCTACGTGTGGTGACCTGACATGTCGCGTATCGGACGTCTTCCCATCGACATCCCCGCCGGCGTGACCATTGCGGTCGACGGCCAGGATGTCGCGGTCAAGGGCCCCAAGGGCGAGCTCACGCTCACCGTGGCGCGCCCCATCGAGGTCGCGGTGGAGGATGGCCAGATCCTGGTCACCCGCCCCGGCGACGAGCGCGCCTCGCGGTCGCTCCACGGCCTCACCCGCACCCTCATCAACAACAACATCATCGGCGTGACCCAGGGCTACACCAAGGGCCTGGAGGTCGTCGGCACCGGTTACCGCGTGCAGCAGAAGGGCACGGCGGTCGAGTTCGCGCTCGGCTTCTCGCACCCGGTGCTGGTCGAGGCCCCGCAGGGCATCACCCTGACCGTCGAGGGCAACAACAGGCTCACCGTCAGCGGCATCGACAAGCAGGCCGTCGGCGAGGCCGCCGCGAACATCCGCAAGATCCGCAAGCCCGAGCCGTACAAGGGCAAGGGCGTGCGCTACGCCGGCGAGGTCGTTCGCCGCAAGGCCGGAAAGGCTGGTAAGTAATCATGGCTGTGACGTCGAAGTCCGGCGCGCGTGCGCGCCGCCACGCGCGTCTTCGCAAGAAGGTCGTGGGCACCCAGGCGCGTCCGCGCCTGGTCGTGACCCGCTCGGCCCGTCATGTCTTCGTGCAGGTCGTGGACGACAGCAAGGGCCACACCGTGGCATCCGCCTCGACGCTCGAGGGCGACCTGCGTGCGTTCGACGGCGACAAGACCGCCAAGGCCCGCAAGGTCGGCGAGCTCGTCGCCGAGCGGGCGAAGGCCGCCGGCATCTCGGACGTCGTGTTCGACCGTGGCGGCAACCGCTACGCGGGTCGGGTCGCGGCGATCGCCGAGGGCGCCCGTGAGGGAGGCCTGAACCTGTGAGCGATGCAGTGAACAATCAGAATGTGGAGAACCCCGTGACCGCAGAGGCTCCGGCCACCGCTCCCGCCGAGCGCGAGACGCGCGAGCCCCGCCGCGGCGGCCGCGAGCGCAACCCCAACCGAGACCGCGGTGGACGCGACGCCGACAAGAGCCAGTTCCTGGAGCGCGTCGTGACGATCAACCGCGTGTCGAAGGTCGTCAAGGGCGGTCGCCGCTTCAGCTTCACGGCGCTGGTCGTCGTGGGCGACGGCAACGGCCTCGTCGGCGTCGGCTACGGCAAGGCGCGCGAGGTCCCGCTGGCGATCTCCAAGGGCGTCGAAGAGGCCAAGCGCAACTTCTTCCGCGTGCCGCGTGTCGGATCCACGATCCCGCACCCGGTGCAGGGCGAGGCCGCCGCGGGCGTGGTGCTGCTGCGTCCGGCCGCCGCCGGTACCGGTGTCATCGCCGGTGGTCCGGTGCGCGCCGTGCTGGAGTGCGCCGGCATCCACGACGTGCTCTCCAAGTCGCTGGGCTCGTCCAATACGATCAACATCGTGCACGCGACCGTCGAGGCGCTTCAGCAGCTCGAGGAGCCGCGTGCGGTCGCCGCGCGCCGTGGCCTGGACTTCGACCAGGTCGCCCCGGCCCGGCTGATCCGTGCCGAGGCAGAGGCGGCACAGAAGGTAGGTGCCTGATGGCTGCGCGTCTGAAGGTCACGCAGGTCAAGTCCAAGGTGAGCGAGAAGCAGAACCAGCGCGACACGCTGCGTTCGCTCGGTCTGAAGCGGATCGGCGACGCGGTCGTCCGTCCCGACGACGCGCAGACGCGCGGCTACGTCCGGGCCGTCGCCCACCTCGTGAAGGTTGAGGAGATCGACTGATGGCTGACAAGGCCGACAAGAAGAAGTCCGCTGCATCGAAGAAGGATGCCGCGGCCGCCCGTCCGGGCGTGCTCAAGGTGCACCACCTGCGTCCCGTCCCCGGCGCCAACACCGCCAAGACCCGCGTGGGTCGCGGTGAGGGCTCCAAGGGGAAGACCGCCGGTCGCGGCACCAAGGGCACCAAGGCCCGCTACCAGGTCAAGGCCGGGTTCGAGGGCGGTCAGATGCCGCTGCACATGCGCACTCCGAAGCTGCGCGGGTTCAAGAACCCGTTCCGCGTCGAGTACCAGGTGGTCAACCTCGACAAGCTCGCCGAGCTCTACCCCGCCGGTGGAGACGTGACCGTGAGCGACCTGGTCGCCAAGGGCGCTGTGCGCAAGAACGAGAGGGTCAAGGTGCTCGGCACCGGCGACATCTCGGTCAAGCTCAACGTGACGGTCGACCGGGTCTCCGGGTCGGCCGCCGAGAAGATCGTCGCCGCGGGCGGTTCGGTCTCGTCGTGATCCGAGGGGGGTCGGGGTCCTCCCGGCCCCCCTCGATCGCTTCCCGGCATCCCCTCGCACCTGCCGGTCAGGTCTGACGGGACCCGCTGGGCTACCCTGGAGAACGGTGCCGTCGCACGGCGCCGTCGTCTCCCCTGGAGGAATGCCTTTGTTCAGCGCCATCGGGCGGATCTTCCGCACCCCGGATCTGCGGCGGAAGATCGCCTTCACTCTGGGAATCCTCATCCTGTACCGGTTCGGTGCGCACATCCCGACGCCGTTCGTGAACTTCCCGAACGTGCAGTCGTGCCTCGCCCAGTCCGGCTCCACCGAGGGCCTGCTGTCCCTCGTGAACCTCTTCTCCGGCGGCGCGCTGCTGCAGCTGTCGATCTTCGCGCTCGGCGTCATGCCGTACATCACCGCCTCGATCATCGTGCAGCTGCTGCGCGTGGTGATCCCGCGCTTCGAGACCCTCTACAAAGAGGGCCAGTCGGGACAGTCCACGCTCACGCAGTACACGCGCTACCTCACCATCGCCCTCGCGCTGCTGCAGTCGACGACGCTGGTGACGGTGGCCCGGTCGGGCCAGCTGTTCGGGGTGACCGGCATCCCGGAGTGCGACACGCTGCTGACCAACGACGCGTGGTGGGCGCAGCTGCTCATGATCATCACGATGACCGCCGGGACCGGTCTGATCATGTGGTTCGCGGAGCTGGTCACCGAGCGCGGCGTCGGCAACGGCATGTCGATCCTCATCTTCACCTCGATCGCGGCGACCTTCCCCGCGGCGATGTGGGGCATCGCGGTGGCCCGCGGGTTCGAGACGTTCCTGCTCGTGCTAGCCGTCGGCCTGGTCGTGGTCGCGCTCGTCGTGTTCGTCGAGCAGTCGCAGCGGCGCATCCCGGTGCAGTACGCCAAGCGCATGGTCGGCCGGCGCACCTACGGTGGCACGAACACCTACATCCCGATCAAGGTCAACATGGCCGGCGTCATCCCGGTCATCTTCGCCTCGTCGCTGCTGTACATCCCGGCGCTGATCGCCCAGTTCAACCAGACCCCGAACGCCGACGGCGAGGTGCCGGGCTGGGTCGCGTGGATCCAGGCGTACCTGACCAAGGGCGATCACCCGCTGTACATGCTGGTGTACTTCCTCCTGATCGTCGGGTTCACCTACTTCTACGTGGCGATCACCTTCAATCCGGTCGAGGTCGCCGACAACATGAAGAAGTACGGCGGGTTCATCCCCGGCATCCGCGCCGGTCGGCCCACCGCCGAGTACCTCGACTACGTGCTCACGCGCATCACGCTGCCCGGCTCGATCTACCTGGGCCTCATCGCGCTGCTGCCGCTGATCGCCCTGGCGACCGTCGGCGCGAACTCGAACTTCCCGTTCGGCGGCGCCTCTATCCTGATCATCGTGGGTGTGGGGCTTGAGACCGTGAAGCAGATCGACGCCCAACTCCAGCAGCGACACTACGAAGGGCTCCTGAGATGACCGCCGCACGCCTTCTCATCGTCGGACCGCAGGGTTCGGGCAAGGGCACCCAGGGTGTCACCATCGCGCAGTCCCTCGGGGTGCCCGCCATCTCCACCGGCGACGTGTTCCGTGCCGCGGTGGCCGACGGCTCCGAGCTGGGCCGCCAGGTGAAGGCGATCATCGAGGCGGGCAACCTCGTGCCCGACGAGCTCACCAGCGCCGTCGTGCGCGAGCGCCTGTCGCAGCCGGATGCCGCGAACGGGTTCCTCCTGGACGGTTACCCGCGAAACATCGGCCAGGTCGGCGACCTCGACGCGTTCCTCGCCGAGCGCGGCGAGGCGCTCGAGGCGGTCATCGAGCTGAATGTGCCGCGCGAGGAGAGCATCGCCCGCATCTCGCTGCGCGCGCAGGAGCAGGGTCGCACCGACGACACCGCCGAGGTCATCGCGAACCGCCTCGCCATCTACGAGCGCGAGACCGCGCCGATCCTGGACGTGTACCGCGAGCGCGGCATCGTCGACGAGATCGACGGCGTCGGGAGCCTCGAGGAGATCGGCGCGCGGATCGCCGCGGCTCTCGCCGCGCGCGGCATCGTCGGCTGACCGTGGCGCTGCGCCGCGGGATGTACAAGACGCCCGCACAGCTGAGGGCCATGGTGGAGCCGGGACTCATCACCGCTGCGGCGCTGGATGCCGTGCGGGCCCTGATCGCTCCCGGCGTGACGACGCTGGAGCTGGATGCCGCCGCGGCTGCGGTGATCCGCTCGCGCGGGGCGGAGTCGAACTTCCAGCTCGTGCGCGGGTATCGGCACACCACGTGCGTGTCGGTGAACGATCAGGTGGTCCACGGCATCCCGTCGGAACGCGTGCTCGAGGCGGGCGACATCGTCTCGATCGACGCCGGTGCCCAGTACCGCGGCTGGAACGGCGACTCGGCCATCACGGTGGTCGTGCCCGATGCCGCTCGGCCGGAGCTGGTGGCGGCACGGCGGCGGCTGTCGGAGGTGACCGAGGGGTCGCTGTGGGCGGGCATCGCGGCGCTCGCGCACGCCTCGCGCGTGGGCGAGATCGGCGATGCCGTGCAGTCGCACATCGAGGCATCCGGCGAGGGCTACGGGATCCTCCGCGACTACGTCGGCCACGGCATCGGCCGCACGATGCACGAGGCGCCGAGCGTGTTCAACTACCGCGTCGCCGACCTCGGACCCCGCGTGCGCCCGGGCCTGGTGCTCGCGATCGAGCCGATGGTGGTCGCCGGCTCCGAGGAGACTTTCGTCGAGGACGACGACTGGACCGTCTCGACGGTCGACGGCGGCGACGGCTCACACTGGGAGCACAGCGTGGCCGTGCACGATGGTGGAATCTGGGTGCTCACGGCGCCCGATGGTGGAGCTTCGGGGCTGGCGCCGTTCGGCGTGGTCCCGGTGTCGATAGGGAGTTGACGCGATGGCAGGCACGACGAGGACGAACTGGTTCGCGATCTGGGTGAGCGTCGCCGTGGTCGCGGTGGTCGTCGCCGTGGTGGGCGTCGTGGTGTGGATGAACAACACCGCGACCGACCCGGGCACCCTGCCCGAGGCGTCGAACATCGACAGCGAGACCGGGGCGATCTCCGTCGGCGAGGGCGACGGGACGATCGCCACATACGTCGACTTCATGTGCCCCGCGTGCAACGCGTTCGAGCAGCTCTACGCCACGACGCTCGACACATTGCTCGACGACGGCACGGCGACGCTGGAGATCCACCCGATCGCGATCCTGGACTCGCGCTCGCAGGGCACCGAGTACTCCACCCGCGCCGCGAACGCCATGTACTGCGTCGCGGTCGAGGACGCCGACGCGTCGCTGCCGTTCCTGCGCGCGATGTACGAGAACCAGCCCGACGAGGGCACGGAGGGGCTCACGGATGCCGCGATCATCGACATCGCCGCGGGCGTGGGCGTCACGGGGATCGACTCGTGCGTGACCGACGGCACCTACACGAAGTACGTCACCGCGATGACGCCCAAGACGCCGCTGCAAGAGGGCGCCTCGGGCATCAGCACTCCCACCGTCGCCGTGAACGGCGAGGTCATCACGCTCACCGGCGTGCCCGACACCGACCTCACCGCGCGCCTGAAGTAGGGGCTCCTCTCACCGGGACTCCCCGGCATCCGCTCACTGCTCTATCTCGCGAGTCACTGCCTTGCTCGCGAGTCACTGGGCTGGAGGGCAGTGACTGGGCGTTAAGGCAGTGACTCGCGTGGGGGTCGAGTCGGGGCAAGAGAGGGATGCCGCGGTGCCGAGGACTCCTCCACAGGTGCGGAATCCGGCGAACTGTCCACGGATCGGGGAGCTCGCGCCCCGCGGCGGGTCGGCTTGGGCCACGCTTGCCGCATGGAGAGCAACGATCTCAAGGATTTCACCGCGGCACGCCGCACGGTGCGTTCGACGCGAGCCCTGGCATCCGCCGGAATCGACCCGCCCGACGTGCGCACCGCGGTGCGGCGCGGCGCGCTGCGGCGTGTCCGCCGCGGATGGTACGTCGATGAGCCCGAGTGGTCATCCGCTCACACCGAGCAGCGCCACCTGATGCAGGTCGTGGCGGCCGCAGAGTCCGCGCGCGGCGCCGACATGGTCTTCGTGCGCACGGCGGCCGCCGTGCTGTGGAGCTGTCCGCTCTGGCGCTGCGCGCCGAAGAACGTGCACGCCGCGGGCGCCGGCGGCGACGGGTCCGCGACGACGTCCGGGCCCGTCGCGCGGCATCGCGTCGTCATCCCCGCCGCCGATCGCGCGGAACGATTCGGCATCCCGTGCACCTCGCTCGAGCGCACCGTCGTGGACGTCGCGTGCACGGCGTCGATCGAGACGGCGCTCGCGTGTGCGGATGCCGCGATGCGCCGCGTCGCGTGGGATCCGGTGGCGCGGGAGTACGACTTCGCTGCGGCGGAGGCCTTCCGGGAGAGGCTGCGCGAGGTGCTTCGCCGTCGGGCTGGGGCACGCGGCATCCGCCGCGCACGGTTCGTCGTCGACTTCGCCGACGGTCGGGCGGAATCGCCGCTGGAGAGCACGAGCCGCCTGTACTTCCACGTGCTGGGCTTCGATCCGCCGCCCCTGCAGACGCCGATCCCCGGACCGAACGGCGAGCGATACCGTGTCGAGTTCGATCTCGCGCCGTTCAACGCTTGGGGGGAGTGCGACGGCAAGGGGAAGTACCACGACCTGTCGCGCAACGGAGGGCGCACGCCCGCCCAGGTCTTCGACGACGAGAAGCGGCGCGAGGACTGGATCCGCGGGACGACCCGCCGGTGGTTCTTGCGCTGGGGCGCGCGCGAGCTCGACAGCGTGGACACGTTCGAGGCGTTCCTGAGGTCCAGGGGGATCGTGTCCGGGCGTCCTCGCCGCATCCTGCCCGCGTGACCTCGCGCCATGCCCGGTGTCGCCGGCCCGGTGTTGCAGGCCGTTGTCGCCCGCCTGATGCCGCCAGCCGTTGTCGCCCGCCTGCCCTGCCCCGCCTGCCCTGCCCTGCCCTGCCCTGCCCCGCCCTGCCCTGCCCCGCCCCGCCCTGCCCCGCCCTGCCCCGCCCCGCCCTGCCCCGCCCTGCCCCGCCGAGTCACTGCTTTCGCTCGCGAGTCACTGCCTTGTCACCGAGTCACTGCGTTGGAGGGCAGTGACTCGCAGATAGGGCAGTGACTCGCAGGGGAAGGCAGTGACTCGACGGGCAGACGGGGCAGGACGGGCGGGGCGGGCAGACGGGGCAGGACGGCATGACGGCAGGAGGAGACAGGGCCCGGGGGATGCCGGCGGCCGGCAAGTTGCCGGACGGGTCACTACCACGTATGCTTGATCTTTGGTGCGTTGCGCCCTCATTGGCGTGTCGAGGCACCGAATCCCATCCACCGCAGACCGACCGGTCTGCACAAGCGTGAGCGAGGCTATGGCCAAGAAAGACGGTGTCATCGAGATCGAGGGCACGGTGTCCGAGGCGCTCCCCAACGCGATGTTCCGCGTGGAGCTGACCAACGGGCACAAGGTGCTCGCCACGATCTCAGGAAAGATGCGGCAGAACTACATCCGCATCATCCCCGAGGACCGTGTCGTCGTGGAGCTCTCGCCCTACGACCTCACCCGCGGGCGCATCGTCTACCGCTACCGCTAGACCGGTCGAGAAGTAACGGTCCGGGCCCGGATGCCACCCATCCGACCCGCGACACGAAGACAGCGAACAGGAACCACAACATGAAGGTCAACCCCTCCGTCAAGCCGATCTGCGACCACTGCAAGGTGATCCGCCGGCACGGCCGCGTCATGGTGATCTGCAAGTCCAACCCGCGGCACAAGCAGCGCCAGGGCTGACGCCGAGCGGATGCCGCGGCATCCGCCCCACGAACCCACAACTGAACACGAACACACTGCAGGAGCACGAACCCGTACGGGGGACACCTCGGGTCGGAGGCCCGGGCACCGATCCTGCATCACACCTCCACCGAACTCCCAGGAGACCCGCATGGCACGTCTTGCCGGCGTCGACATCCCACGCGACAAGCGTGTGGTGATCGCCCTCACCTACATCTACGGCATCGGCCGCACCCGTTCGAGCGAGATCCTCGCGCAGACCGGGCTGGACGAGAACATCCGCGTCAAGGACCTCACCGACGACCAGCTCGTCACGCTCCGCGACTACATCGAGGCCAACTACAAGGTCGAGGGCGACCTCCGCCGCGAGGTGGCCGCCGACATCCGCCGCAAGGTCGAGATCGGCTCCTACGAGGGCCTGCGCCACCGCCGCGGCCTGCCCGTGCGCGGCCAGCGCACCAAGACGAACGCGCGCACCCGCAAGGGCCCGAAGCGCACCGTCGCCGGCAAGAAGAAGGCCGGCCGCAAGTAACGCGGGCCCGAAGGTTTAGGAGAAGGAACTCATGGCACAGGCCAAGTCCGCCGCGCGCAAGCCGCGCCGCAAGGAGAAGAAGAACATCGCGCTGGGCCAGGCCCACATCAAGTCGACGTTCAACAACACGATCGTCTCGATCACCGACCCGTCCGGCGCCGTCATCAGCTGGGCGTCCTCGGGCGGCGTGGGCTTCAAGGGCTCGCGCAAGTCGACCCCCTACGCGGCCGGCATGGCCGCCGAGTCGGCTGCCCGCCAGGCCGCCGAGCACGGCGTCAAGAAGGTCGACGTGTTCGTGAAGGGCCCCGGTTCGGGCCGCGAGACCGCGATCCGCTCGCTGCAGGCCGCGGGCCTTGAGGTGGGGTCCATCCAGGACGTCACCCCGCAGGCGCACAACGGCTGCCGCCCGCCCAAGCGTCGCCGCGTCTGATCCGGGCCGGGCGACCGGCATGAATCTCACGGATGCCCGCCTCGCGGCATCCGTCCGACAACAACTCAACACACCTCATCCCACGCGCGTGTCATATAGCGGGCACGCGACCGAAAGGAACACATAGTGCTCATCGCACAGCGTCCCACTCTGACCGAGGAGAAGATCGGCGAGTTCCGCAGCCGGTTCGTCATCGAGCCGCTGGAGCCCGGCTTCGGCTACACGATCGGCAACGCGCTGCGGCGCAGCCTGCTCTCGTCCATCCCGGGGGCTGCCGTCACCAGCATCCGCATCGACGGCGTGCTGCACGAGTTCAGCACCATCCCCGGGGTCAAGGAGGATGTCACCGAGATCATCCTCAACATCAAGCAGCTGGTGGTCTCCAGCGAGCGTGACGAGCCGATCACGGCGTACCTGCGCAAGACGGGTGCCGGTGAGGTCACCGCCGCGGACATCTCCGCTCCGGCCGGCGTCGAGGTGCACAACCCCGAGCTGGTCATCGCGACCCTCAACGAGGACGCGCGGTTCGAGCTCGAGCTGACGATCGAGCGCGGCCGCGGCTACGTCTCGGCCACGCAGAACCGCAACGAGTACGCCGAGGCGGGCCAGGTGCCGATCGACTCGATCTACTCGCCGGTGCTCAAGGTCAGCTACCGCGTCGACGCGACGCGTGCCGGCGAGCGCACCGACTTCGACAAGCTCGTGCTGGACGTCGAGACGAAGTCCTCGATCGCCCCGCGCGACGCGGTCGCGTCGGCCGGGCGCACCCTGACCGAGCTGTTCGGCCTGGCCCGTGAGCTCAATGTCGAGGCGGAGGGCATCGAGATCGGCCCGGCCCCGGTGGAGCAGGCGCTCACCAACGAGCTGTCCATGCCCATCGAGGACCTCGACCTGTCGGTCCGCTCGTACAACTGCCTCAAGCGCGAGGGCATCAACACCGTGTCGGAGCTGGTCGCCCTGAGCGAGACGCAGCTGATGAACATCCGCAACTTCGGGCAGAAGTCGGTCGACGAGGTGCGCGACAAGCTCGTCTCGCTCGGCCTGTCGCTGAAGGACTCGGTTCCCGGGTTCGACGGCGCGCACTTCTACGGCGGCTACGACGAGACCATCTGAGCGGATGCCACGACCCGGCCCTGAGCGGCCGGATCGTCGCTGAGCCCGACATTTTCTGGAGAGAACGAAATGCCCAAGCCCACCAAGGGTCCCCGCCTCGGCGGCGGCCCCGCGCACGAGCGTCTGCTGCTGGCCAACCTCGCGGCCGCCCTGTTCCGGCACCGCTCGATCACCACGACCGAGACCAAGGCCAAGCGCCTGCGTCCGCTCGCCGAGCGTCTGGTGACGTTCGCCAAGCGCGGCGACCTGCACGCGCGCCGTCGCGTGCTGTCGGTCATCGGCGACAAGGAGGTCGTGCACGTCCTGTTCACCGAGATCGCCCCGCTGGTGGCCGAGCGTGACGGCGGCTACACCCGCATCACCAAGATCGGCAACCGCAAGGGCGACAACGCGCCCATGGCCGTGATCGAGCTCGTGCTCGAGCCGGTGACCCCGAAGCGCAAGGCCGCGAAGAAGGCCGCACCGGCGCCCGCCGCGCCGGCCGAGGAGCCGGTCGAGGCGCCTGCGGAGGACACCGACGCCGCCGAGGCGGTCGAGGATGCCGCCACCGAGGCGGTCGCCGACGCCGACGAGGCGCAGGATGCCGCCGACGAGGTCACCGCGGACGAGGTCGCCGCAGACGACGCCAAGGCCTAGACGAGGCTCTGCGTGAGGCCCGCACCCTCCGGGGTGCGGGCCTCACGCGTCCGCGCGCCTGTTACGGTGGGGCCGTGCGTGAGCTTCCGCTGCGGGTCGTCATCACCGGCGCGTCGAGCGGCATCGGCGAGGCCGTCGCCGAGCGGTTCCGGCGGGCGGGCGACCGGGTGCTGCTGACCGGGCGCCGCGCCGCGGCGCCCGTGACCGTGCGAGCCGGCGAGCGCTACCTTCCCGGCGACCTCGGCGACGAGTCCTTCGTCGCGCGCCTCGTGGGCGAGGCGGCGAACGAGTTCGGCGAGATCGACGCGCTCGTGCTGTGTCACGGGTTGCAGAGCGAGGGATCGCTCACCGGCATGAGCGTGGCCGAGGCATCCCGCGTGATCGACGCCAACCTCCTGAGCGTCTTCTCGGTCGTCCGCAGCGCGGTGCCGCTGATGAGCCGGGAGCGCGGATCGATCGTGTGCGTGGCCTCGCGGTTGGGCATGGTCGGGATGCCGGGCCAGGTGCTGTACTCGGCGGCGAAAGGCGGGCTCATCATGTTCGCGCGGGCGGCCGCGGTCGAGCTCGCGCCCGAGGGCGTCCGCGTGAACGTCGTGGCCCCGGGGCTCACCATGACGCCGCTGATCCGCGACGGCTTCGCACGCCATGACGACCCCGAGGCGTACGCGGCCGAGCGTGCGGCCACCATCCCGCTCGGACGCCTCGCCGAGCCGGCCGAGATCGCCGAGCCGATCTACTTCCTCGCCTCGCCCGCCTCGTCGTACGTCACCGGCGTGGTGCTGCCGATCGACGGCGGCTACACGGCCGCCTGATCCGGCTCAGCGCGCCGCGGTTCACGCGATGCCGAGCGCTCGATTCACCTCGTCGAGAGAGGTCACCCGCACGCCCTCGAACGTGGTGAGGTTCTGATCGTATCCGCGGTCGAGGTACACGTTGTTGGTGAAGCCGAGCTCCAGCATCGGGATCACGTCGTACAGCTGGTGCGCCGAGATGTGCATGAAGTCATCGGGGGTCGCATCCAGCACGTCCAGCATGTGGTCGAAGGCCTGCAGGCGCGGCTTGTACGCGCCTGCCTGCTCGGCGGTGATCACGGCGTGGAACGGCGCGCCGAGGGTGGGGATGCTGGTGGCGAGGTGACGGTCATCGGCGTTCGACAGGGCGACGAGCGGGAAGTGCTCGGCCATGGTCGCCAGCGGCGCGGGCACGTCGGCGTGCGGGCCCCAGGTCAGCACCGCGGCCTGGATCGCGGCCACATCCGAGTCGCGGGCCTCGATCCTGAACGCCTCGCAGGTGCGCCGGTAGGAGCGCTCGAGGATCTCGTCGTACGGGTGGTACTCCATGACCTCGTCGTAGCGATTCAGACGGAAGCGGCTGAAGAAGCGCTCGAACGCATCGCCCGTCAGGCGGTCGGAGAGCATCGGCTGGACGGTGGCACGCATCTGGTAGTTGATGAGGGTGCCGTAGATGTCGAAGGAGATGTACTTCGGCCGGGGGAGCGAGACGGTCACGGTGTCCTTTCAGAGGGCGAGATTCGGTCGTAGGAACGCAGGATTGTCGACAATCATTGTCTCTCATCACGTGCGCGAGTGCCAGTCGGCGGGCTCACTCGGCGGTGCGCCGCCGGCCGCCGGTGACGATCACGACGGCACGGCCGATTCGTTGCGCCCGTGGCGCAGCGCCTCGGTCGCCGGATGCGTGTGCAGCTCGAAGTTCTCCACCGACAGGTGGTGGTGCAGGGCCAGGTGGATCTCCTCCATGTCGCCTCTGCTCACCAGCTCCGCGATCTCGAGGTGATCGGGGAGCACGCGCTCCGGCAACGGGTAGGTGTTCTCGAAGTGGCTCAGGCAGATGAGCGCCTCGGTGGCGAGGGTCTGGTACGCGCGGGTGAGGCGCGAGTTGCCGCCGGCCTCCACGAGCGCGGTGTGGAACTCCAGGTCCGTGCGACTGAGGGCGCTCCAGTCGCGCGCGTCGAGGGGTTCCTGCATGCGGCGGGCGATCTCCTCCAGCCGGGCCACGAGCTCGTTGCGGTCGCCCTGGTCGCGCGCGGCCAGGCTCTCGGCGGCGGCGCACTCGATGACCTCGCGCGCCTCGTAGACTTCGGCGATGTCGCGCAGCGTCAGCTCGCGCACGAAGACGCCGCGGTTGGGGCGGCCGATGAGCAGGCCCTCCTGGACGAGCCGCTGCAGGGCTTCCCGCACGGGTCCGCGAGAGACGTTGAGCTGGTGGGCGACCTGCGCCTCGTTGATCTGGTCGCCCGGACCGAACGAGCCGTCGATGATGCGCTCGCGCAGCTGATCGGCGATGACGACAGCGGTGGGGCGGCTGTCGATGGCCGAGAGTGAGAGGACTCCTCGCATGTGCTCGATCCTTGAGAAGCGTGTCGTGAGCGTGCGCCGACACGCCACCGACTGTTGACAGTCAACAGTACCAAGCCTCGCCCCGTGATCGGGGGATCAGGGGTGCAGGCGCGTGGAGTGCTCGTGCGCCGCATGCGAGGCGGACTCCAGCTGCAGCGTGCAGTGCTCGGTGTCGAAGTGCTCGCCCAGGCACGCGTGCAGCTCGTCGAGCGTGTCGTGGTAGCTGCGCGCGGCGAACGCCTCGTCCGAGATCACGACGTGCGCCGAGAACGCGTTCACCCCCGAGGTGATCGTCCAGGCGTGCATGTCGTGCACGACCTCCACGCCCGGGACCGACAGCATGTGCACGCGGGCCTGTTCGAGGTCGACGTTTTTCGGGGTGGCCTCCAGCAGCACGTTCACGACATCCTTCAGCAGGCTGATCGCGCGGGGGAAGATCAGCAGCGCTATGACGATGGATGCCACCTGGTCGACCCAGTTCCACCCCGTGAACAGGATGATGACGCCGGCGATGATGACGGCGACCGAGCCGAGCAGGTCGCCCAGGACTTCGAGGTACGCGCCGCGCACGTTGAGGCTCTCCTTCTGCCCGGCCTGGAGCACCAGGAGCGAGATCAGATTCGCGACGGCGCCGATGACGGCGGCGATCAGCATCACCTCGGAATGGACCTCGACCTCCGAGCCGAAGCGGCGGATGGCCTCGACGAAGATGAAGACCGAGATCACGCCCAGGATGATGCCGTTGGCGAGTGCGGCGAGCACCTCGACGCGCAGGAACCCGAACGTGCGCTTCGATGTCGCCGGCAGGGTCGCGATCACGCTGGCGATCAGGGCGACCGCCACTCCCGTCGCGTCGGTGAGCATGTGACCGGCGTCGGCGAGCAGGGCCAGAGACTGCGACAGCAGGGCGCCGATCACCTGGACGAGGAAGATGCTCGCGGTGATCGCCAGCACGATGATCAGCCGTTTGCGGTGCTTGCCGGTCGCGGTGGCGTGGCCGTCCAGTCCGTGGCTGTGGTCATGGCTGTGGCCGTGGCTGTGTCCGTGGCCGGTGGCCTCGGGCGCCTGTGGCCGCTGTGGGTGGCCGTGCGAGAAGATGCCGTGATCGTGATCGTGATCGTGGTCGTCGCCGTGGGTGTCCATCCCTCGATGCTAACAGATTGCAGATTGTTGACAATCTGGAGCGACGTGCGTACTGCGCGGTCGTACGCGCGGGGTCCGCAGCGGCTCGCCGGCGCGGCTCAGCCGCGGCGGGCGACGTTGTAGAAGCGGATCTCCTGGTACTCCTCGAGCCCCTCCGAGCTGCCCTCGCGGCCCAGCCCGGAGGCCTTGATCCCGCCGAAGGGCGCCGCCACGTTCGAGACGATGCCGTGGTTGATGCCGACCATTCCGGCATCCAGGCGATCCGCGACATCCAGCGCGCGGTCGACGTCGGCGGTGAAGATGTAGCTGGCCAGGCCGAACGGCGTGCTGTTGGCCCGGGCCACGCCCTCGTCCTCGGTCGTGAACCGCGCGATCGAGGCGATCGGGCCGAAGATCTCCTCCTGGGCGATCGCGGCCGACTCGGGCACGCGGTCGAGCACGGTCGCCTCGAAGAAGTGCCCGGGCCGGTCGGGCGCGGACCCGCCGGTGCGCAGCTCGGCGCCGCGGGCGACCGCGTCGTCGACCCAGCCGCGGAAGTTGGCGACGGCGCGGTCGTCGATCACCGGTCCCAGCTGCACGTCGCCGAGCGGGTTGCCCATGACGACCTGAGACATCCGCTCGGTGAAACCCTCCACGAACGCGTCGGCGATGCCGTCCTGCACGAGGATCCGGTTGGCGGCGACGCACGACTGCCCGCCGTTGCGGAGCTTGGCGACCAGGGCGCCCTCGACGGCGCGCTCCAGGTCGGCGTCGTCGAACACCAGCAGGGGGGCGTTGCCGCCGAGCTCCATCGAGCTCTTCACGACGTGCTGGGCGGCCAGCGCGAGCAGCGTGCTGCCGACCCCGGTGGAGCCGGTGAACGACACCTTGCGCACGCGGGGGTCGGCCAGCAGTGCCGTGCTCAGCGGCGACGCCTTGCTCGTGGTGACGACCTGCACGAGCTCTTCGGGAACGCCCGCCTGAACGAAGATCTCCGCGACCACGAGGGTCGTCAGCGGGGTCAGCGCCGCGGGCTTGACGACGGCGCCGCAGCCCACCGCGATCGCCGGGGCGATCTTGCGGGTGGCCATCGCCATCGGGAAGTTCCACGGGGTGATCAGGAGTGCCGTGCCCACGGGTGCGCGGCTGGTGAGAATGGTCGAGCCGCCACGCGGGCTCTCACGGTAGTTGCCCGCCGGGCGCACCGCCTCCTCGGCGTACCAGCGCACGTAGTCGGCCGCGTACTGCACCTCGCCGTAGGCCTCGGCGAGGGGCTTGCCCATCTCGCGGGTGATCACCAGAGCCAGGCGGTCGCGCTGCTCGATGATGAGGTCGTAGGCGCGGTGCAGCACGTCCGAACGGTGTCGCGCCGTCGTGCGTGCCCACGCGGCGCCGGCGCGGTCGGCGCGGTCGAGAGCGATGAGGGCCTCGTCGGGCGTGTAGTCGGCGGGACGGGCGATGACCTCTTCGGTGGCGGGGTCGCGCACCTCGAATGAGGCGGTGGTGTCGAGCCCGAGCGGATCCAGGCCCACGGTGGCCAGCGCCGCCTCCGATCGAGCGAGGACATCGGGGTCGACGTCGGCCAGGACGTCCCGGGCGGCCGTGGGGGCACTCATCTGCTTCTCCGCTCTTCGGTGATTGTCGACAATTCTACGATACGGTCGAGAGGTAGGGAACCCGGCTCAAGGAGTGGACGATGCGGACTCATACGATCTCGGTGCTCGCCGGCGACGGCATCGGTCTGGAGGTCATGCCTGTGGCCATGCAGGTGCTCGACGCGGCCGCCGAGCCGCACGGGGTCGGCTTCCAGTGGCGCGAGCACCCGTGGGGCAGCGACTACTACCTCGCGCACGGGCGCATGATGCCGCTCGACGCCATCGACCAGCTGGCGCAGACGGATGCCGTGTTCCTCGGCGCGGTCGGCTCGCCCGAGGTGTCCGACACCGAGACCCTGTGGGGAATGCTGATCCCGATCCGCCGGGAGTTCGACCAGTACGTCAACCTCCGTCCCATCCGGTCGTTCTCGGGCATCGCCTCGTCGCTGGCCGGATCGCCGGAGATCGACATGGTGATCGTGCGGGAGAACGTCGAGGGCGAGTACTCCGCGGTGGGCGGCCGCAGCTACCGCGGCACGCCGTACGAGGCCGCCTATCAGCAGGCGCTGTTCTCGCGGTTCGGGATCGAGCGCATCGCCCGTTTCGCGGCGGAGGTCGCGGCATCCCGATCCGGGCGGCTCGTCTCGGCGACGAAGTCGAACGGCATCATCCACACGATGCCGTTCTGGGACGAGGTCGTGGCCGAGGTGGTCGCCGAGTTCGACACGGTGGTGCTGGAGTCGGTGCTCATCGACGCGCTCGCCGCCCGCATGGTGCGCCGCCCCCGCAGCCTCGACGTCATCGTGGCGTCGAACCTTTTCGGCGACATCCTGTCGGATCTCGCCGCCGGGGCGGTGGGGTCGATCGGGATCGCGCCGAGCGCCAACCTCGACCCCGAGCGGCGGCATCCCTCGATGTTCGAGCCGGTCCACGGCTCCGCCCCCGACATCGCCGGGCAGGGGATCGCCAACCCGATCGGGCAGATCTGGGCGGGGGCGATGATGCTCGACCACCTCGGTCACCCCGACATCGCGCGGCGGCTCGAGGCCGCCTTCACCGCGGTGATCGAAAGCGGCCTGGTGACGCCGGATCTCGGGGGCACCGCGACCACCGCCGAGGTCGGCGCCGCGGTCATCGAGAGGCTGGGCTCGGTATGAACTCGTTGCGATCGTGTTTCGCAAAGATAACTTTTTCGTCGGATTGTTGACAATCAGACCGTTTGCTCGCTAGCGTCACCTCCAATCGCCGCCATCGCGCGCCCGGCATGACCGTAGGAGATGCGACCCATGCAGAGTCTTGAAGTCACCGATCTGAAGATCACGATCCGTGGACGCACGATCGTCAAGGGAATCTCCTTCTCGGTGGACCAGGGGCAGCGCGTGTGCCTGCTCGGCCAGTCCGGCTCCGGCAAGTCGCTGACGGCGAACGCGGTGCTCGGCAACCTGCCGCTGAACGCGGTGACCGAGGGCAGCATCAAGATCAACGGCGTCGAGGTCCTCGGGGTCCCCGCACCGCGGCGCCGCGACGAGGCGCGCGTCGCGATGGTCTTCCAGGACTCCGCCGTCGCACTGAACCCGCTGGTGCGCCTGCGCGAGCAGCTGATCGAGCCGCTCCGCCGCCACCGCAAGCTCAGCCGGCCCGATGCGCTCGCCGCCGCGATCGAGCTGGCCGACTCGGTCGGCCTGCCCGACCCGCAGAACATCGTCAACAGGTTCTCCGCGGAGCTCTCCGGCGGTCAGCGCCAGCGCGTGTGCATCGCGCTCGCGCTGGCGTGCAACACGCGCCTCATGGTCGCCGACGAGCCGACCACAGCGCTGGACGTCGTGACGCAGAAGAAGGTGCTCGACGTGCTGAAGCAGTACACGGCGGGCGCCGACACCCCGGCACTGCTGTTCATCACCCACGACTTCGCCGTCGCCTCCGAGCTGTGCAGCCACGCGGTGGTGCTGAAGGACGGCATCATCGAGGACCAGGGCCGGCTGCAGCGGATCTTCGACCAGCCCGCCACGCCCTACACCGCCGAGCTCATCCGCGCGGCGCGCGCCGCGACGATCGAGCCCTACGTCGAGAGGTTCCGGGCGGAGAAGGAGGCCGAGCCGCAGGGCCGCCCCGCCGCCGCGGTCGAGGTGCTCGCCGGCGACGACGGCACGCCGTTCTTCGACATCGACAACGTGAGTCGTGAGTACGCCATGCCGCGCGAGCGCCTGTTCGCGGAGCGCACCTACAAGACGGCGCTCGAAGAGACCACCGTCGTGATCGACCGGGGCGAGCGCGTGGGCATCGTGGGCGTCTCCGGCTCGGGCAAGACGACGCTGCTGCGCCTCATGCTCGCCCTCGACACCACCGACACCGGCGCGGTGCTGTGCGAGGGCAAGCCGGTGTACCCGGGCGATGTCCGGCAGCTGAAGTGGTACCGCCGGAAAGTGCAGTACGTGCCCCAGGACCCCGCCTCCACGCTCGACCCGCTGATGACGGTGCAGGCCCTCGTCCGTGAGCCTCTCGTCCGCCTCGGCGTGGAGGGCGACCACGACACGATGATCCGTGAGGCGCTGGAGTCGGTCAACCTCGACAGCAAGTTCCTCACCCGGCGGGCCAGCGAGCTCTCCGGCGGGCAGGCGCAGCGGCTCGCGATCGCACGGGCCATTGCGACCCGCCCCGACTTCCTCCTCGCCGACGAGCCGGTCAGCGGGCTCGACCTGCCGATGCGCGAGGCGGTGGTGGCGCTGCTGAAGGAGATCTCGGAGAGCCGCGGCACCGGCATCGCGGTCGTCTCGCACGACCTGTCGATGGTCGCGAGCCTGTGCGAGCGCACCGTGGTCATGTTCAGCGGTGCGGTCGTCGAGGACCGGCCCACGAAAGAGCTCCTGCTCGACCCGCAGCACGAACGCACCAAAGAGCTGCTCAGCTCCATCCCAGACCTTCACGTCGCACCCGACGACGTCCTGCCGGTGGGGTGACCGGGTCCACCGGCCCGATCTCCCCGACCGCATCAGCTCCGCTCGGAAGGAACGCACATGTCCTCCACCACCCAGGCCGTGCCGACGCTGCGGCGCGTGCAACGGCGCAACACGCTCTCCGCGTCGTCGCGTGCCGCCATCACCTCCGCCGTCTCCCGCGTCGTGACCATCCTCGCGATCGTGTTCCTGCTCGGCA
Source organism: Microbacterium sp. (assembly GCF_047605725.1). Taxonomy (GTDB): domain Bacteria; phylum Actinomycetota; class Actinomycetes; order Actinomycetales; family Microbacteriaceae; genus Microbacterium. Next base: position 4,104 of record NZ_JASGFE010000044.1, on the reverse strand, counting down.
TCCTGCCGCTGCTGTCGGGTCGAGACGTCGCGATGTCGGTGTACCGCTCGCGCTATGCGGAGGGCGAGCCCTCGCCCGCGGAGCTCGACGAGATCCGGCAGGAGCTGGGTCTTGACGGCGGGCCGCTCGGCACGTTCTTCAGCTGGTTCGGCAACGCGATCCGCGGGGACTTCGGCGAGTCGTGGACCTCGCACAAGCCCGTGCTGCCCGAGATGCTGTCGGCGTTGGGCACCTCGCTCACGCTCATGCTCGCGTCGCTGGTCGTGGCCCTCATTCTCGGCGCGCTCCTGACCATCCCGACCTTCCGTCGCGGTCTCGCCGGGCGGTCGGACCGCACCGGCGGCGGACTTGCCGCGGCGTTCACCGCCCTGCCGGAGTTCCTGCTCGCCTCGCTCCTGCTCATGGTGTTCGCCGTCTGGCTGGGCTGGTTCCCGCCGTTCGGCTGGAAGGGCGTGCAGTACGTGGTGCTGCCGGCGCTGGCCATGGGCCTGCCGGCCGGCGGATTCCTCGGTCGTCTGCTCTCCGATGCGCTGGCGAGCACCTTCAGCGAGCGCTGGGTGGCCACGTGGCAGGTCGCCGGGTTCTCCAAGCCCCGCATCATCGGCGCCGCCATCCGTCGCACCCTCCCCGGGGTCACCGCCCCCATGGCGCTCATCCTCGTCGGCATCACCGCCGGTGCGGTCGTCATCGAGCAGGTGTACTCGATCCCCGGCATCGGGCGGGCCACTCTGGAGGCGGCGCAGTCCCAGGATCTGCCCTCCCTGCAGATGGGTGTCATCCTGCTGATGGTGCTCGCCGTCATCCTCGGCATCGGCGCGACCCTCGTGCGACGGATCCTCCTCGGCCCGGCGCTGCGCTCCAACTCGCTGCCGGCGGCCGTTCCCAAGACGCCCAGCTCGAAGTGGGCGCTGCTGCTGCCGGCGACGATGTTCGTCATCCTGGTCGTCGTGATCGTGGCCGGGCTCCCGCGCGACCCGTTCGCCGTGGACTACTCCCGGCTGCAGCCGCCGAGCTGGGAGCTGCCGCTCGGGGCGGATGCCAGTGGACGCGACGTGCTGGCCCGTATCTCGGCCGGGGCGATGGCGACGATCGGGCTCGGTGCCGTGATCGCGGGGGTGTGCCTGGTGATCGGCCTCATTGTCGGCATGTTCCCCAACGCGGGGGCAGGGCCCATCGAGGTGACCAACGCGGCGCCGACCATCCTCGCCGGTCTGATCGTCGCGGGCATCATGGGCCCGTCGGCGGCCGGTGCGGCGATCGCCGTGACGATCGTCAGCTGGGCGCCGCTGGCCGCCCACACCGCCGCGCTCGTCTCGGAGGTGAAGGCCCAGCCGCACGTGAAGATCGCCCCGGTGCTGGGCGTCGGTCCGGTGCGCCTCATGCTGCGCTATGTCATGCCCGCGGTCGTGGGGCCTGTGTTCCGTCACGCCTGTCTGCGACTGCCCGGGATCGCACTGGCGCTGGCCGCCCTCGGCTTCCTGGGCCTCGGCCCCCAGCCGCCCGCGGCCGACTGGGGTCTGGTGCTCGCCGAGGGGATGCCGTACATCGAGCGCTCGCCGCTCGTGGTGCTCGTGCCGGCCCTGGCCCTCGTCGCGCTGTCGATCTTCGCGGTGTCGCTGTCCAGCCTCAGCCTCGACCTCCGCTTCATCAGGAAGAAGAAGGCAGGTGGCGGTTCGGACGTGCAGCCGGCGCCGAGCACGAACCTCATGGACGTGGTCGACGCCGACCTGGAGACGCCGACGCGCGGCATCTAGACGTCACGGGGCCGGACCTCGTGTCACCCACAGCCGTGAGAACCACGGCGTTGAGAAAGGAAGCAATGTCCGCCACACTCCCCACGCCGAAGTACATCTCCTTCGACATCTACGGCACCCTCATCGACTTCCAGATGGGCAAGACCGTGGAGCGGTTGATCGGCGACCGTCTCGATGCGGACCGGCTCGGAGCGTTCAAGGACCGTTTCGGCGCCAACCGATGGGACGAGATCCTGGAGTACCGCCCGTACAACGAGATCCTGGAGAGGGCGTGGCGACGCACCTGCGCGCAGTTCGGGCTCGAGGTCGGTGACGGCGACGTCGACGCCATCACCACGGACATCCTGGAGTGGCCGGCGCATGACGACGTGCCCGAGGCGCTCGCGCGGATGGCGGAGCACTTCCCGCTGGTCGCGCTGTCGAACGCCGACGACTCGCACCTCGCGGCGAGCATCCCGAAGCTCGGCGCACCGTTTCACGCCGTGTACTCGGCGGAGCAGGCGGGAGCGTACAAACCGCGGTTGCGGGCGTTCGAGTACATGCTCGACCAGCTTCAGGTCGATCCCTCCGAGATCCTGCACATCTCGTCGCACCAGACCTACGACCACATCCCGATGTTCGAGCTCGGCTTCACCAACAAGGTGCTGCTCGACCGCGGGTACGAACCCGACATCCCCTGGTACGGAGCGGTTCGGATGACCTCGCTCGACGAGGTCAACCGGGCGCTCGGCATCGCCTGAGCATCCGGCTCCGGCACCACCCCGCAGTACCCACCCGAAAGGAAAACAGAATGCGAAAAGTCATGAGGCGCAGGGCGCTGAGCGTCCTCGCGGTCAGCAGCATCGCTGCGCTCTTGCTCAGCGGCTGCGCGGGCTCGAGCGACGACGGCGGAGGAGGAGAGGGTGGCGAGGACGCCCGGATCCGGGTCGCGAGGTCGTTCGCGCCCACGGCCGGTCTCAGCCCCTACAGCGACGACGCGACGACGCTCTCGAAGTTCGGTGCCGCCGAGACTCTGGTGCAGCTGAACGACGACCTCGAGGTGGAGCCGCTGCTGGCCACCGAGTTCGAGCAGGTCGACGAGCTCACCTGGACGTTCACGCTCGCCTCGGGCGTCACGTTCCACGACGGCACCGCGCTGGATGCCGCCGCGGTGAAGAACGCGCTCGACCACGCCAGCTCGGCGACCTCCCCGCCGCGCGCGCTGAAGGGCATCACGCTCACCGTCGAGGCCACGGCCGACGACAAGATCACCGTCAAGACCGACATCCCCGACCCGCTGCTGACGAACCGCCTGACCAGCCCCCAGCTGTCGATCTTCTCGGCCGCCGCGTACAAGGACGACGGCACCGTCGACCCGGTCGGCACGGGGACCGGTCCGTTCGTGCTGACGGAGGTCGCCGGCACCACCACCGCCACCTTCGACCGCTACGAGGACTACTGGGGCGACAAGGCCAAGCTCGCCGGTATCGACGTGTCGTTCGTGCCCGACGGTCAGGCGCGCGCGTCGGCCATTCGCGCGGACGAGGCCGACGTGGCCGACAACATCCCGGTCTCGCAGGCGAGCCTGCTCGACCCGGACCAGGTGTTCCAGGTGCCCACGGTCCGCTCGATGTACATCGCGCTGAACACGAAGAGCGGCCCGTTCGCCGACCCGGCTGTGCGCGCCGCCGCCCGTGCGGCGGTCGACCCCTCGAAGATCGTCGAGACGGTCTTCGAGGACCAGTCCGAGGTCGCCGACGGTCTGCTCAGCGGCGCTGTGCCGTGGGCAGCGGACAACCGCGGTGACACGGAGTCCACGACGACTCCTGCGAAGGTCTCGGGCACGGCGATCACCCTCGCCACCTACACCGACCGGCCGGAGCTGCCGGAGGCGGCGGTCCAGCTGCAGAAGCAGCTGGAGGATGCCGGATTCACCGTGACGCAGGACGTCCGCGAGTACGCCAGCATGGAGACCGAGATCCTCAGCGGCGCCTTCGACGCGGTGATCATGGCCCGCAACACGATGCTCGACACCGGTGACCCGCTGTCGTCGTTCTTCCAGTCGGACTTCACCTGCACCGGTGGCTACAACGTCTCGCAGTTCTGCGACCCGGCGGTCGACGCGCTGGTCACGAGCGCGTTGGCGCTTCCGACCGGGCCCGATCGCGAGAAGGCGACGATGGACATCGAAGCGGCGGTCCTCCAGGCCGACGCGGCCATTCCGCTCGTGTACATGTCCACGACGCTCGCCGACAACGGCGCGTTCACCGACGTCGTCCGCGACCCGCGTGAGCAGCGGCTGATCACCGCTCTGACGGCGCCCGCAGAGTGACACTCGTCTCGTGGTCGACGGGGGCGCGCCCCCGTCGAC
>NZ_JASGFE010000043.1:0-25706 GCF_047605725.1 Microbacterium sp. | reverse complement strand
TCAGCCCAGCACCAAAGACCGCTCAGCCCAGCACGAACACGGCGTCGTCGACCGAGTCGATGCCTCCGACCGACACCGACAGGTGGAAGTAGCCGGCGGGAGCCGCCGGGCGAGCACTGCTGCACGTGTCCACCGCCGAGCGCGTGCGGTCCCACTGCAGCGGCGTCAGGCTCGACACGGTCTGGTGGGCGTCGAGCGTGACCACCTGGTCGCTCGGCTCGGTCTGACAGTCGGTGGAACGCCACCACGTGTCGCTGCCGCTGGTGATCGTGAACGCCTGGGTCGTCGTGCCCACGTTGATCAGGCAGGCCTCGTCGCCGTCGTTCGTGAGGGTCATCGACAGCTGCGGCAGCTCGCCACTGGCGTACGACTCCTTGTCGGTGACCGCGGTCACCGACACGTTCGCCGTCGTGCAGGCATCCAGCGCCTCCCCGGTCGGCGAGACCGACGGGGTCGGCGCGGCCTCGGTCGACGGCTCGGATGCCGGCGTGGTGGGCGGCGCGGTCGTGGGCGCGGCCGAGCGGGTCGAGGCCGACGGGGTCGGTGCGGCCTTCGGCGCGCCCCGCCAGGGCTGCCAGATCAGAACCGCCACGATCGCCACGACGGCGAGCAGCGCCAGCAGCACCGCCAGTCGGCGGCGGCGATACACGGCCGGGGACAGGCGACGGCCGGACGGGGTGCTCACCATGCCAGGCTATGCCGCGGCATCCGTTCCACCCGCGCAGACGCGCCTACAGGCGCTTGAGCATGCGCGTGTTTCCGAGCGTATTGGGCTTCACGTGGGCGAGGTCGAGGAACTCGGCAACGCCCTCGTCGGGGCTGCGCAGCAGCTGCGAGTACACGTCGGGATCGACGACCTGCTCGCCGATCGGCGCGAAGCCGCGCCGCGCGAAGAAGTCCACCTCGAAGGTCAGGCAGAACAGGCGCGAGAGGCCGAGCGCGCGTGCGTTGTCCTCCAGCAGCCCCACGAGCGCCCCGCCGACGCCGCGGTGCAGCCAGTCGTCGGCCACGATGAGGGTGCGGATCTCGCCGAGGTCCTCCCACATCGCGTGGAGGGCGCCGCAGCCGATCACGCGCCCGTCGGCCTCCGCGACGACGAACTGCTGCACCGACTCGTAGAGGACCACGAGATCCTTGCCGAGGAGGATGCGGCGCTGCACCCAGGGATCGAGCAGATCGAGGATGCTGCGCACGTCGCTCGTGCGCGCCGGACGGACGTGGAACGGGATCACCGCACCACCATACGCCGCGACGAGCACGGGTAGGGTGAGGAGGACAATCGGCGACAGGGATCGGCCCGGCGAGCGCACGGCGATCGACCCGAGGAGGGTGCAGCGGCGTGACCGTGCTTCGTGACTACGCCGCCGCGACGACCCGGCCGACGCTGGCACTGCCCTTCGTCGCCGACCCGCGCTACGACGAGGTCGTCTCTCCCGATGGCGGGCTGAGGCCGGCGTGGAAGGCGCTCGCCTCCGCCTTCTCGCTGACCGCGGAGGAGCTGCAGCGCGTCGACGGCGAGATCACGCGCTTCCTCGCCGACGACGGGGTGGCCTACCTCAGGCCGGACGTCGGCGCCCAGCCCTGGCAGCTCGACCCGGTGCCGCTGGTCGTCGACGCCGCCGACTGGGCTCGGCTCGACGTGGGCCTCGCGCAGCGCGCCGAGCTGCTCAACGCCCTGCTGGTCGACCTGTACGGTGCGCAGACCGTGCTCGCCGAGGGCATCGTGCCGGCGGCGGCTGTCTTCGGGCACGCCGGATTCGCCCGCCCGGTGGCCCGCGGTCGCAACGCCGACCCGCAACCGCTGCTGCTGTCCGCCACCGACCTCGGCCGCGCCGCCGACGGCGAATGGCATGTGCTTGCCGACCGGGTGCAGGCGCCGTCCGGGTTGGGCTTCGCGATGGAGAACCGGCGGGTCATCTCGCAGGTACTGCCCGAGCTGTACCAGGAGGGCGACCCGCACCGCATGGAGCCGTACTTCTCGGCGCTGCGGGCGGCGCTGATCTCCGCGGCATGCGAGACCGTGTCCGCCCCCCGCATCGTCGTGATGTCGCCCGGCCCGTTCTCGGAGACCGCGTTCGACCAGGCGTACCTCGCGAACGCTCTCGGGTTCCCCCTCGTGCAGGGCGAGGACCTCGTCGTGCGCGACGGCTGGGTGTGGATCAAGCCCGCCGGCTGGCCGAAGACCACCCCGGCCGAGCGCGTCGACGTCATCGTCCGCCGCGTCGACGCGGAATGGTGCGACCCGCTGGAGCTGCGCGCCGACTCGCACCTGGGCGTCGCCGGCCTCGCCGAAGCGGTGCGGCGCGGACGGGTGCGGCTGGTCAACGGCCTGGGCGCGGGCGTGCTGGAGAACCCCGCCCTGCTGCCGTACCTGCCCGCGGTGTGCGAGCACCTGCTCGGTGAACGGCTGCGGCTGCCCTCGGTGCCGACGTGGTGGTGCGGCGACCCCGACGCGCGGGAGCTCGTGCTCGCCCGGCTCGCCGCGGGCGACGACGCCCTGATCGTCCGCGCGATCGACCAGCCCCGCAAGACCGTGGCGGGGCTGGATGCCGGTGAGCTGGCCGCGCGCGTCCGCGCCGCCCCGCACCGCTTCGTCGGCCAGGACCTGCTGGCCCTCTCCCAGGCACCGGTGTGGCGGTCCACCGGGCAGGCGCAGGCCCTCGCCCTGGTCCTGCGCGGGTTCACGCTGCGGTACGGCTCCGCCTACCGGCCGCTGGTGGGGGGCCTGGCCACCGTCCGCGACGGGGCCGCCACGCCGCCGACGACCAAAGACGTGTGGGTGCTCAAGTCCTCGGCATCCGATCCCGACCAGGGCCTCGCCGAGATCACGACACCGCCGACCGCGCGCGTGATTCCCGCCCTCGCCCCGCGGGCCCTCGCCGACCTGTTCTGGGCGGGCCGCTACGCCGAGCGTGCGGAAGACCTGCTGCGGCTGCTGCTGACCGCCCAGCAGCAGCTGGAGCAGTCCGCCGATCCGGACGACGCGCGGATGCTGCGGCGGGCGCTGCGGCGCCTGGCCGGGCCCGCGCTCCCCGACCCCGAGGAGGACTTCCGCTCGCTGCTGCTCGACGCCCGGCGTCCGGGCTCGGCGGCGCATTCGCTCGCCCAGCTGCGGGCGGCGCTGGCGGGCGTGCGCGACCAGCTCTCCGGCGACACGTGGCGGGTGTTCTCCAACGTGGAGCGGGCGGCACGGTCGCTGCGCTCCTCGACCCGCGCGCACCGTACGGCCGAGTCGGGTGGGCGCATGCTCGCGGCCGTCCTGTCGCTGCACGGGGTGACCTCGAACATGATCCGGGATGCCGGCTGGCACATGATCGAGTCCGGGCGCTTCCTCGAGCGCGGCCTCCAGGTGTGCCATCTCCTGGGCGCTGCGGCCGCCGAGGAGCGGTCGCGCTCGCACCGCGACGACCTGACGGCGCTGCTGACGGCATCCGAGAGCGTGGTGACGCACCGCCGGCGCTACCGCGGCACGATGCGCACGTCCGATGTGCTCGACCTGCTGCTGCTGGACCCGGACAATCCGCGCTCGGTGGCGTTCGCGCTCGCCCAGCTGCGCACGCATCTGGCCGCCCTGCCGTCCTCGACCGGGTCGACCCGCCCCGAGCGCCTGCGCGAGCAGCTGGAGGCGAGCCTCGCCCAGCTCGACGCGGTCGCGCTGGCGGCCGCGCCGCGCGCGCAGCTGGTCGTGTTCCTCAAGCGCACCGTGGCCGGCTTCGAGCAGCTCGGCGACGCGATCGCGCAGCTGCACTTCGAGAGCGGACCACCGCCGGTGCCGATGTCGGCGCTCTCGCTCGTCGAGCACCAGGGGGTACCGGCGTGACGGGCTACCGCGTAACCCACCGCACGACCTACACGTACAGCAAGCGGGTGCAGGACAGTGTGGGACAGTTCCATCTGGTGCCGCGCTCGCTCCCGTGGCAGCGCGTGCACGCGTCGAGCGTGGTGGTCGACCCGGCGCCGGGCGACGTGAGCGTCGACACCGACTACTTTGGCAACTCCTCGACGTACTTCCATCTCACCGAGGCGCATTCCCGGCTCGTGATCGAGGCGACCAGCGATGTCGACGTCGACGCGCCCGCCTACCCGGATGCCGCGCAGCGACCGTGGGAGCACGCCCGCCCGCTCGTGCACCCGCGCGAGCCGGGCGCATGGCGGGCTACCGAGTACGCGCTGGAGTCGCCGCGGGCGCGGCACGCCGACGAGGCGACCGCGTACGCGGCGGCATCCCTCGCCCCCGGTCGGCCGCTTGCCGAGGCGGTGACCGACCTGATGCACCGAATCCACGCGGACTTCGCCTACGACAGCACCGCGACGACGGTGACGAGCACGGTGGCGGATGCCATGGCCGCCCGCGCCGGCGTGTGTCAGGACTTCGCGCACGTGGCCCTTGCGGGCCTGCGGGGCAACGGCGTCGCGGCGCGGTACGTGTCCGGGTACCTGGCGACCCAGCCGCCCCCCGGCAGGGAGCGCGTCGTGGGGGCGGATGCCTCGCACGCGTGGCTCGCGGTGTGGATCCCGGGCACCGAGCAGTGGCTCGCGATCGACCCGACGAACGACCAGTGGGCGAACGACCGCTACGTCACGGTGGCCTGGGGTCGCGACTACGGCGACGTGTCGCCGGTGCGCGGCATCATCTTCACGAAGGCGAAGCGCTCGACCCTGCACGTGTCGGTCGACGTCGCCCCGGTCGACGTCGCCCCCGTCGACGCGCACTGACCCGCGCCGCGCCGCGGTCGACGCGCGCCCCAACGCCGACCCGCGCCGCCGGGCCCCGCCCGACCCGCCCGCGCCCCGCGCCGACCCGCTCCGCGCCGCGCCGATCCGCGAGACTTCATCCGCGCACCGAGACTGCATGCCGGGCGTGCAGTCTCGGTGCACCAGTGGAGTCTCGCGACAGTGGCGGGGCCGGGGTCGGGGCGCGACAGTGGCGTCAGGCGCTGGCGGCGAGGTCCGGCGTCGCGGCGATCTCGCCGGCGGCGCCGACCCCCACGGCGACCCGGTCGCCGCGCGGCCCGGTCTCGAACACGAACTCGCCGCCCTGCGCGTCCACCTTGACGTGGTCGCCGGCGACGAGCTCGCCGTGCAGGATCTTCTCGCTGAGCCGATCCTCGACCTCGCGCTGCATGGCGCGGCGCAGCGGCCGGGCACCGAGCGTTGGGTCGAACCCGATCTCGATGAGCCTGTCCTTGGCGGCATCCGTCAGCTCGACGGTCATGTCGCGGTCGAGCAGCCGCTCCGAGAGGCGCTTCGTGAACAGGCCCACGATCTGGCGCAGCTCGTCCTTGTTCAGCTGCGGGAACACGATGATGTCGTCGAGACGGTTGAGGAACTCGGGCTTGAAGTGGCGCTTGAGCTCCTCGTCGACCTTGCCCTTCATGCGCTCGTAGCTCGTCTGCGCGTTGCCCTCGACCTGGAAGCCCACCGGGCCGCCGGCGATGGCCTGCGAGCCGAGGTTGGTCGTCATGATGATGACGGTGTTCTTGAAGTCGATCACGCGGCCCTGGCCGTCGGTGAGGCGGCCCTCCTCCAGGATCTGCAGGAGCGAATTGAAGATGTCGGGGTGCGCCTTCTCGATCTCGTCGAACAGCACGACCGAGAAGGGCTTCCGCCGCACCTTCTCGGTGAGCTGGCCGCCCTCCTCGAAGCCGACGAACCCGGGAGGGGCGCCGAACAGCCGCGAGACGGTGTGCTTCTCGCCGAACTCGCTCATGTCGAGCGAGATGAGCGCTCCCTCGTCGTCGAACAGGAACTCGGCGAGGGCCTTGGCCAGCTCGGTCTTTCCGACACCGGTGGGCCCGGCGAAGATGAACGAGCCGGACGGACGTTTGGGGTCCTTCAGCCCAGCGCGCTGGCGGCGGATCGTGCGGCTCAGGGCCGCGATGGCCTCCTCCTGACCGATGACGCGCTGGTGCAGCGCCTTCTCCATGAAGACGAGGCGGCTGGTCTCCTCCTCGGTGAGCTTGAAGACGGGGATGCCGGTGGCCTGCGCGAGCACCTCCGCGATCAGGCCCTCGTCGACGATCGCGTGGGATGCCACATCGCCGCTGCGCCACTGCTTCTCCAGGCGCAGGCGCTCGGCCAGCAGGGACTTCTCCTCGTCGCGCAGGCTCGCGGCCTTCTCGAAGTCCTGCTCCTCGCTGGCGAACTCCTTGTCCTCGCGGACCTTGGCGATCTTCTCGTCGAACTCGCGCAGCTCCGGCGGGCTGGAGAGGATCGACAGGCGCAGGCGCGCGCCGGCCTCGTCGATCAGGTCGATGGCCTTGTCCGGCAGGAACCGGTCGCTCACGTAGCGGTCGGCGAGGTTCGCAGCCGCGACGATCGCGCCGTCGGTGATCTGCACCTTGTGGTGCGCCTCGTAGCGGTCGCGCAGGCCCTTGAGGATGTTGATCGCGTGCGGCAGGCTCGGCTCCGCTACCTGGATCGGCTGGAAACGGCGCTCCAGCGCGGCATCCTTCTCGAAGTGCTTGCGGTACTCGTCGAGCGTGGTCGCCCCGATCGTCTGCAGCTCGCCGCGCGCGAGAAGGGGCTTGAGGATGGATGCCGCGTCGATCGCGCCCTCGGCCGCACCCGCGCCGACGAGGGTGTGGATCTCGTCGATGAACACGATGATGTCGCCGCGCGTGCGGATCTCCTTGGTGACCTTCTTCAGGCGCTCCTCGAAGTCGCCGCGGTAGCGGGAGCCGGCGATGAGCGAGCCGAGGTCGAGCGAGTAGACCTGCTTGTCCTTGAGCGTCTCGGGCACGTCGCCCTTGACGATCGCCTGCGCGAGGCCCTCGACGACGGCGGTCTTGCCGACGCCGGGCTCGCCGATCAGCACGGGGTTGTTCTTGGAGCGGCGCGAGAGGATCTGCATGACGCGCTCGATCTCCTTCTCGCGCCCGATCACCGGGTCGAGCTTGTTCTCGCGCGCGGCCTGGGTGAGGTTGCGGCCGAACTGGTCGAGCACGGCCGACCCGCCCTGCGCCTGCTGCGGGCTCTCGTGCGCGGCGCCGGAGACCGCCGCGGGCTCCTTGCCCTGGTAGCCGCTGAGCAGCTGGATGACCTGCTGGCGCACCTTGTTCAGGTCGGCGCCGAGCTTGACGAGCACCTGGGCGGCCACGCCCTCGCCCTCGCGGATGAGACCGAGCAGGATGTGCTCGGTGCCGATGTAGTTGTGGCCCAGCTGCAGCGCCTCGCGCAGGCTCAGCTCGAGCACCTTCTTGGCGCGGGGGGTGAACGGGATGTGCCCGGTCGGCTGCTGCTGCCCCTGGCCGATGATGTCCTGCACCTGCTCGCGCACCGCGTCGAGCGAGATGCCGAGGCTCTCCAGGGCCTTCGCTGCCACGCCCTCGCCCTCGTGGATGAGGCCGAGCAGGATGTGCTCGGTGCCGATGTAGTTGTGGTTGAGCATCTTCGCCTCTTCCTGGGCGAGCACAACCACGCGACGGGCACGGTCCGTGAATCTCTCGAACATCGTCCGACTCCTCCGGGGCGCACTGGTGGCGCCTTACCTCGAGGGTAACGAGAGGCGGATGCCGTCACGCCCGTGTTCGCCGTGGGCGTGATGCTCGTGGTGCTGCCTCGGGAGGTCCGGCGCCTCGCGGCGCTGCCCGGGGCGGGACCCCTCGCGGCGCTGCCTCGGGAGGTCCGGCGCCTCGGGGCGCTGCCTCGGGGCAGTTGCCCCGTCGCGCTCACTTGGCCCATTGTGTCGCGCCTCCGCCCGCGCGCGACCATTCGCGCCCAGTGACCACGGCCACGTCGCGCTCACTTGGCCCGATGTGTCGCGGCGGCCGGAAAGGGCGACCATTCGCGCCCAGTATGACGAGCGGCGCGCGATGGCGTCGGGAGCCTCAGGCGTGCCCGGATCGCGTGCTTGACAACGACAATCGATATGTATATCGTTTCTCGATAACAACGATCATCGATATGGAGGTCGAGAGATGAAGACTCCCGCAATCCCGGACCGCATCCTGAGCAGGAACGACGTCGTCGCACTCTGGTTCTTCCTCGTCGTCGGGGCCGCACTGGTCGTCATGACGGCCGTGTTCGCCGGCGCGCGGATCGTCGACGCCGTCTCCGCGACGACGATCCAGGTGCCGGGAGAGTTCTCCGGCACCACGGCCGAGGCCGCGATCGGACCCGACGGCGCGCCACGGACGGTCGAGCTCGACTCCGCGTTCCTGATCACCGACGGGATGTCCGTCGCCGGACGCGCCGCGATCGTGGTCGAGCAGGTGCTCGCGGTCGCGAGCACCGCCACGGTCGTCGGATGCCTCATCGCACTGAGCGTGTCGGTCCTGCGCGGACGGGTGTTCAGCCGGCGCAACACCGTGCTGGTGAACATCGCCGGAGCCGCCGCGCTGTGCGACATCGCCGTCGTGCCGTTCTTCGGCAACATGGCCGCCAACGACGCGTTCCGCGCGATCTCGGACGGCACGTTCAACAACGTGATCATGACGGGGGATCTGACCACGCTGTTCCTCGCCGCCTTCGTCGTGGCGACAGCCTCGATGGTGTTCACGATCGGCGACCGGCTGCAGCGCGACACCGAAGGACTCGTATGACTCCCCCGGACGAGGACGGACCCACCGGCATCCACTGCCGGCTCGATGAGCTGCTCGCCGAGCGCGGGATGACCCTGGCCCGGCTCTCCGAGCTCGTGGGCGTCTCGGTCGTGAACCTGTCGGTGCTCAAGAACGACCGCGCCCGGGCGATCCGCTACTCGACCCTGTCGGCGATCTGCCGGGCGCTGGACTGCGAGGTCGGCGACCTCCTCGTGCGGGGCGAGTGAACGCCGAGGCCCCTGGCATCCCTCCCTCGCCGCCCCCGCGAGTCACTACTCCCCATCCCGAGTCACTGCCCCCGCGCCGAGTCACTGCGCTCCAGGGCAGTGACTCGCGAGCAAGGCAGTGACTCGCGGGTCAAGACAGTGACTCGCGAGCGAGCACAAGACCCCCCTACTGGAGGGCGGAGGTGAGGCGCGCGAGGTTGTCGAGCACCGTGGAGCGCAACGGCTGCTGCTTCCACTCCTGAAGGGTGAGCTCCCGGCTGAGCGAGCGGTAACGGTCCTCGACGGCACGCAGCTGGTCGACGAACTCGGCGCCGCGCACGAGCATCGAGATCTCCAGGTTGAGACCGAACGAGCGCATGTCCATGTTGCTGGAGCCGATGATGGCGGTCTCGTCGTCGATCGTGAGGCTCTTGGTGTGCAGGATGAAGGGCTTCCGGTACATCCAGATCTTCACGCCCGCCCGCAGCAGCGCCTCGTAATAGCTGCGCTGCGCGTGATAGACCATCGCCTGGTCGCCCTCCTCCGAGACGAACAACTCGACCTGCAGCCCGCGCTGGCAGGCGGTGGTGATCGCCAGGAGCAGGCCCTCGTCGGGCACGAAGTAGGGGCTCACGATGATGACGCGGTGCTGGGCCGCGAACAGCAGCGCCATGAACATCTTGAGGTTGTTCTGGAACTCGAAGCCCGGACCGGAGGGCACGATCTGGCAGTCCAGGTCGCCCGGGCCTGAGCCGATCTCGAACAGGTCGATCTCGTCGGTGAGCACCTCGTCGGTCTCGCTGTACCAGTCGGAGAGGAACACCGCTCCCACGCTGGCCACGACCGGTCCTTCGACCTTGACCATGAGGTCGACCCAGTGCAGTCCGCGCGCGATGTTCTTGCGCAGGTTGTAGGTGGAGTCGGTGAGGTTCTGGGAGCCGGTGAACGCCACGCGCCCGTCCACCACGAGGAGCTTGCGGTGGTTGCGCAGGTCGGGACGCTGGTACTTGCCCTTCAGCGGCTGCACCGGCAGCATGAGCCGCCACTGCGCACCCATCGCGTCCAGGCGCGCCAGGGTCGTCTTGTAGTAGGGCTTGCTGCGGTTGGCCCAGTGGTCCAGCAGCACGCGCACGACGACGCCGCGCGCGCGAACCTCCTCGAGTGCGCGGAAGAACACGTCGGTGGTGCGGTCGGATTGGAGGATGTAGAACTCGACGTGCACGTACCGCTGCGCTTGGCGCACGGCATCCGCCATCGCCTGAATGCTCTCCTCGTAGTCGGAGATCAGCTTCGCTCCGTTGTCCCCTGCCAACGGCATGGCCCCGAGGTTGCGATTGAGCGTGACGAGCGAGGTGAACCACTCCGGGGCGTCGGGGCGGAGGCTGCCGAAGTCGAGGTGCTCGCTCGTCTCGCGGATGTAGTTGTTGATCCGCTGCTGCTTGAGGCGGCGCTTGCGCGGCAGCCTCGGGTTTCCGATCAGGAGGAACAGCACGACGCCGACCAGTGGGATGAAGTAGATGGCCAGCAGCCATGCCATCGCCGCCGTGGGGCGACGATTGCGGGGGATCACGATGATCGCGGCGATGCGCACCGTGATGTCGAAGACCAGGGCCAGCAGCACCCACCACGTCCAGTCCAGCGTGACGGTGATCATGCGGTCCCCCCGAAGATGCTCACCCGTTGGTGCTCGCGGACGCGTGGCCGGCGTCGCCGGGCGGCCGGGCGGGCAGCCCTCGTTTCGCGCGCTCCTCCGCCTCGATCTTGGCGTAGGCGCGGCGCTCGTGCCGGTCGATGCGCAGGATGGAACGGAGGACGAAGACGAACAGGCCGAGCACCACGACGGTCGGCAGCAGCGACCAGAGCACCGCGACCCAGTATTCGTCCACGGCTCCATCGTACGCGGGCGCAAGGACTCCTCCCCAGGAGGCGAGTTCGCGAAACTGTCCACGGATGCCGCGATCGGCATCCCACGAGGGCCCGCGACCGGCGAATCTCGTCTCATGACCACAATCGCGAAAGTCTCCGGCCCCGCTCACTTCCTCGCCCTCATCCCTTCCCTGCTCGGCTTCCGACCGGCGCAGAGCCTCGTCGCCGTGCCGCTTCGCCGGGGCGGCAGCCTCGGCGTGCTGCGTGTCGACCTGCCACCCGACGACGACCTCGACGCGTGCGAGCGCGTGGCCTCGAGCGTCCTGGGTCTCATGTGCCGCGTGGCCGGGGTCGACGCCATGATCGCCGTCGTGTACACCGACGCCTCGGCCCGTCCCGCGCTGCCCTCTCCGCGGCTGGTCGACGCGCTCCTGCGGGCGTGCGACGTGTGCGGCCTGCCCGTGGCCGACGTGCTCGTGGTCGGCGCCGACGGGTGGGGCTCGCCGTTCGACCCCCTGCATCCGGAGGAGGCGCGGCCGCTCGAGGAGATCGAGACGGCGGATGCCGCCGGGCTCCCGCCCGTCACGCAAGGCCAGACCGACGGGGCCGACCTGCCGGCCACGACCGCGGCGCAGCGGAAGGCGACCGGTGCCGCCCTCGCGCACCTGCGGTCCGCGACGGGGACCGGGCGACGTCGCAAGGCGAGACCCGTGGAGCCGGAGGTCGTCGAAGCCGCGCACGCTCTCGCCGACCCCGCGGCGCTCGCGGAGCACGCGCTGCGCGACGACATGGAGCTCACCCCTCTGCGGGCAGCGACCCTCGCGGCGTGCCTGGGCCGGCCCGCGCTCCGGGACGTCGCCCTGGTGTGCTGGGCGGAGGGCCTCGACGCGGGCAAGCGCGCGGTCACCGCCCAGCAGGCCTGGGAGGACGGCGAGGAGTACCCGCCCGAGCTCGCGCTGATCCTGTGGGGCGATGCGCCGCGGCCCGATGCGGCCAGATTGCGTGCGGCGCTCGAGCTCGTCCGGCACGTCGCCGCGCTGACCCCGCGATCGTACCGCGCGGGTGCGCTCGCCGCCTGCGGCTGGCTCGCCTGGGCACTGGGCAGGTCCACGCACGCCGAGTGCTACGCGACCGCGGCGCTGGCGATCGACCCCGCGCACGGTCTCGGCCGGATCGTGCTCTCGTTCGTGTCGGCCGGGCACCTGCCCGAGTGGGCGTTCACCCCGCCGGCCGCCGACTGAACTGTCCGCCGGGCTGCCCGCGCCCCGCCCACGCCCCGCCCACGCCCCGCCCACGCCCCGCCCACGCCCCGCCCACGCCCCGCCCACGCCCCGCGAGACCTCCCGTTTGCAACGTTTTCGAACGAAAAACGTTGCAAACGGGAGGTCTCGCGGCAGGGGGCCGGCGCCAGCGGGGGTGTCAGGCCGGGGTGTCAGGCCGGGGCGTCGGTCAGACGGCGGCGAAGACGAACTCCATGGTCCGGGGCTGCGCGTACAGCATCGAGTCGGGCCACACGTCCGGCCCGCACGCGCGCGAGCCCAGCCCGTGCTGCGCCGCGTCGAGATACAGGTAGTGGTGCCCCGACCGGCGCACCTCGTGCGGGTGACCGGCCGCCGCGAGGTCCTGCGCCGTGTGCCGCGTCAGAATGAAGCCGGGGAGCCGCCCCTCCCCGTCGGGGAGGGCGGTGATCCGCAGCCAGTCGACCCCGCCGCGCCTGAGCGTGAGCTCCCTGAGGTCGCTGCGGTGGCCGCTCTCCTGCGGCCGCGCGTAGGGCACGGTCAGCTCGTCGATCCCGGCCTCGAAGCGCCCCACCCGCACGGAACGACGCGAGTCGGGGTACGAGTCATGCGGTCCGGTGCCGAACCACGCCGCGCCGTCGACGTCCTCGGGGAGGTCGAGACGGATGCCGATGCGGGGGATCACGCCATCCCAGCCGTCTCCGGGGGTCACCTCCACACGCAGCGCCACCTCGCCGTCCCGCACCGACCAGTGCTCGTCGACGGTCATCGTCAGCACGGAGTTCGCCGCCCCGCAGCGCCGCACGACGTGCAGCGCGTCGTGGGTGCCGGAGCACTCGACCACGCGCGAGACCACGCGGTCGAGCCCGTGCGCGCGCCAGGTCGTCTCGTTCGACGGTGCGGGCACGCCGCGGCCGAGGCCGACGGTCGGGTCGACGCCCACGTAGGAGCCGAATCCGCTGCCCCGGTCGTTGTCGGTGGGGGCCCGCCAAAGCTCCAGCGTCGGTCCGCCGACCGTCACCCCCGCGATGGACACGAGCCGGCCGCGACGGAAGCGCGCAGGACCGAGCTCTTGGGGCGGCTCGCCGCCGTGCGCTGCGGGCGGCGCGCCGCCGTTCCCCGTGACACGGCCGGGGGCAGGACGGCTCGCCGGCGTCGCATCGCCCGGCAGGCGCCGCTGCGCCGCCACCACGACGTGCCCGGCCGGTGCCCACGTCGTCGCCTCGGCCAGCACCGCCTCCACCGTCAGCCACAGCTCACCGGTGGCGGGGCGCGCGACGGCGGGAAGCCTCACCCGCCCCGTCTCCCCCGGGCGAAGCGTCGGCAGGTCGACGCGATCCTCGGCCACCGCGTGGCCGTCATGCTCGACCCGCCATCGCAGCTCGAGATCCGACGTGTCGGCGGTGTGACGCACGTTGGCGACGGTCACGGCCTCGTCGTCGAGCTCAAGCCGGATCGGCGCGACGACGTGCGCGAACTCGGCCAGGCCGGGCGAGGGAGTGCCGTCGGAGAGCAGCAGCCCGTCGGTGACGAAGTTGCCGTCGTGCACGACCTCGCCGAAGTCACCGCCGTAAGCGAAGAACTCGATCCCCTCCGCGTTGCGCACCCGCACGCCGTGATCGCGCCACTCCCACACGAACCCGCCGTGCAGGCGCGGATAGCGGTCGAAGACCTCCTGGTACTGATGAAGGCCTCCCGGGCCGTTGCCCATGGCGTGCGCGTACTCGCACTGCAGGAACGGCTTCGTGCGCTGGGTCGCCGACTCCGCCGCCGAACACCCCAGCAGCAGCACCGGGGAGTCGTCGCGACCGATCGCCTCGGTCTCGGGGACGCTCGCGTACATCCGCGAGTACACGTCGGTGTAGGCGCCGACCTGATCGCCCTCGTAGTGCACCGGGCGACCGGGGTCGCGCTCGCGCACCCAGTCCGCCATCGCGGCGAGGTTCTGACCGGTGCCCGACTCGTTGCCCAGCGACCACATCACGATGCACGGGTGGTTCTTGTCCCGCTCCACAGTGCGCTCGATGCGGTCGAGGTACGCGGCACGCCAGTCCGGATCGTCGCTGGGATTGCCCCGCCAGCCGACGTGCTCGAACCCGTGCGTCTCGAGGTCGCACTCCAGGATGACCCAGAAGCCCAGCTCGTCCAGCAGCTCGAGCAGGCGTGGATGGGGCGGGTAATGGCTCGTGCGGACAGCGTTGATGTTCGACCGCTTCATGAGCTTCAGGCCCGCGACCGCCTCCGCCTCGTCGAAGACGCGGCCGAGGTCGGGATGCCACTCGTGCCGGTTCACGCCGTGGAAAGCGACGCGCCGCCCGTTGACGAGGAAGCGGTCGCCGGAGATCACGACGGTGCGAAAGCCCACCCGCAGCGAGACGGTCTCCGCGGCCCCGGCGACGGTCGCCTCGTACAGCCGCGGGACCTCGGCCGACCATGGCTCGACGAGCGCGACCTCGACCGGGGCGACCTCGTCGGGGCTCTGCCACGTCACGTCGACGCCGAGCTCGGCGATGCGCAGCGTGACCGGATAGGCGCGCTCGTCGGCGACGATCTCCGGGACGACCGTGCCGGGCCCGGGCTCCCCCGGCTCGGTGTCGGCCCCGTCGAAGGAGGTGCGCAGCCACACGTCGTCGATGCCACCGACGGGCCTTGCCTCCAGCGTCACGTCGCGGAAGATGCCGGGGAGCCACCACTGGTCCTGGTCTTCCAGATAGCTGGCGGCCGACCACTGGTGCACCCGCACGACGATGACGTTCCGCCCCGTGCGGACGGCACCCGTGACGTCGAACTCCTGGACCAGGCGGCTGCCGGAGCCGACACCGATCTCGATGCCGTTGACCCACACCCGGTACCGCGACTCGACCCCGTCGAACCGCAGGAGCACCCGCGCGGCATCCGCCCACGACTCCGGCAGCTCGAACGTGCGCCGGTGATCGCCGGTCGGGTTCTCGTCGGGCACGAACGGCGGATCGATCGGGAACGGGTACTGCGTGTTCGTGTAGATCGGATGGCCGTACGCCCCGTCGCCTTCGAGCACCCAGTGCGACGGCACCGGGATGACGTCCCACGCCGAGTCGTCGTACTGCTCGCCGGCGACGTCGTCGGGTTCCTCCCCCTCGGGCAGGAACCCGACGTCACCGGGCTCGCCGGGCGCTCCCGGCAGCAGCCGGAACCGCCACGAGCCGTTCAGCGAGAGCCGCCGGGCGTCGGTGCGCAGCAATGAGCGCGCAGGGGTACGTGCTCCGTGCCCGGGGGCACGGTCCGTGAGGTAGGTCACTTCCTTGACGGAGCCTTTTACTTGACGGAGCCTTCAGTCAGGCCGCCTCGCCAGAACCGCTGCAGGACGATCATGGCGACAGCCAGGGGGATCGTCGACAACAGTACCCCGCCGGTGGTCATCTGGTAGAACTCCGGCAGCCGGTTGACCTGGCTGAGCCAGTTGTTCAGGCCCAGCGTGATCGGGTACAGCTCGGAGTCGGCCAGCATGACCAGCGGCAGGAAGTAGTTGTTCCAGATCCCGACCAGCTGGAACAGGAACACCGTCACGAGCGCGGGCGTGAGGATGCGAAGGCCCACGGCGTGGAAGATCCGCAGTTCGCCGGCCCCGTCGAGGCGTGCCGCCTCCAGCAGGGCGTCGTCGACCGTGGCCTGCGAGTAGATGCGGCACAGGAACAGCCCGAAGGGCGACACGAGCGAGGGCAGCAGCACGCTCCAGTAGGTGTTGGCGAGCCCCATCTGGCTGAACAGCAGGAACAGCGGCAGCGCGGTGGCGGTCGCGGGCACGAGCACGCCGCCGAGGATGACCCCGAAGACCACGTTGTTGCCGCGGAACTTGTACTTGCCCAGCGCATAGCCGCCGGCGGCGGCGAAGTACGTCGCGAGCACGGCGCCGACACCGGCGTACAGCACCGAGTTCATGAACCAGCGCACGAAGATGCCGTTGTCATAGCTGAGCACCAGCGAGATGTTGTCCCACAGCGCGAAGTTCGGGGCGAACCAGAACCCGAATGTCGCGAAGAGGTCCTCCGACGTCTTCGTCGCCGCCACGAACACCCAGTAGACCGGGATCAGGAAGTAGAGGGCGACGATCGTGAGCAGGCCCGTGACGATGATCGTCGACCCCGCGGAGCGCCCCGCGGAACGATCTGTCGCGTTGACCTTCGCCTTCGAGGCGCGCACGACGGTGGTGGTGTCGGAGCCGGGTGCTGTCGTGGTCATGAGCTCTTCCGATTCGTGAGGCTGAGGAAGATGAAGGAGAGGATGAACGCGGCCAGTGCGATGATCACCGCTTGCGCCGCGGCCACGTTGTACTCGTTGTACGCGAACGCCATCGTGTAGGCCGACAGGTTCGGTGTGTACTGCGAATCGATCGCGGGCGAGAACATCATGAGCACCTGCGGCTCTGCGAACAGCTGCAGGGTCCCGATGATGGAGAAGACCGTCGTGAGCACGAGGGCCGGCGCGATCAGCGGGAGCTGAATGCTGAACGCGACCCGCCACGGCCCCGCGCCGTCGACGCGAGCGGCCTCGTACAGCTCGCCGGGGATGGCCTTGAGCTGGGCGATGATGATGAGCATGTTGTAACCGACGTACGTCCAGGTGACGATGTTCGCGACCGACCACAGCACCGTATTGGGACCGAGGAAGTCGAGCTCGATGCCCATCATCGCGGCGACGTCGACGATGGGGCTCAGGCCCGGAAGGTAGAGGAACGACCACAGAATGGTCGCGATGACCCCTGGCAGGCCGTAGGGCATGAAGTAGGTCGCCCGGAAGAACCCCGGCCACTTCGCGGATGCCGACTCCAGCAGCAGCGCGAGCACGGTGGCGGCCACGATCATGACCGGAACCTGCACGATGCCGAACAGCAGCACGCGCCCGATCGACGCCATGAAGTTCCCGTCACCGATGGCCAGCTGGTAGTTGGAGAACCCCGCGAACTCGCTGGTCACGCCGGCCTCGCCGAAGAGCCCTTTGCGGCTGACCTTCGTGAAGCTCGAGCCGATCGCGACGAAGATCGGCAGGATGAAAGTGAGCAGGAACAGCAGCAGGAACGGAGTGAGCAGAAGCCATGGTGCCCGCCTGACCGCACCGGAGCGCCGCGCGGATCGGGCCCCTGTGGAGCCCGTCACGACGGTCGTGGTTGTCGACATCATTCCCCTGCCTTTCGGATGCTGAGGCCCTTGTTGCGGAACGCGGTGATGACGTGCTCCTCGGCCGTCGCGACCGAGTCGACGAGCGTCGTGCCCGACGCCTTCTTACGGAAGCCGTCGGCGAGGATGTTGAACGTCTGCTGCGTGATGGGCCACCACGCCCAGTTCGGGTTCTGCTCCTTGCTCGCGGGGACGAAGACCTCTTCGTTGTAGTTCTGGCCGCTGAAGAACTCGGACGGCTTCTCGCGCTTCGTCCCGATGATGCCGGGCACGGGCGACCAGCCGACGCCGGAGTAGTCGATCAGCGTGTTGATCCCCTCCTCGGTGGAGTTGAGCCAGAGGGCGAACTCGAGGGCTTCCTGGGGGTGCTTGCTGTTGGCCATGACAGCCGTGGTCGAACCGCCGATATAGCTCGACCCGAACCCCGAGCTCCACGTGGGCATCGGCGCGACCCGCCACAGCCCCGAGCCGCCGGCGACGCCCTCGACGAGGGCATCCCCCCAGCTCGCGACGGTCCATGACGCGATCTCGCCCTTGGCTGCGGCAGCGTACCACCCGGGCGAGTAGGGACCGATCGCGGTCGAGACGATGTCGTCGTCGACGGCCTTGTCGAAGAAGCGGGCGACCTCGAGGGTGCCCTCGTCGGTGAGGTTGATGACCCACCCGTCTTCGGTGGGGGTGAGCCACTGGGCGCCGGCCTGTGTGGCGAAGGAGCAGAAGAAGCTCGCGTCGTTAAGACCGAAGACGTCGATGTAGATGTCGGCCTTGCGGAACTCGCGGCCGACCTCGGCCCACTCGGTCCACGTCTTGGGCGGCTCGGCACCGATCTTCTCGTACGCGGGGGTCTGGTAGAACGTGCCCATCGGACCGGAGTCCTGCGGGATGCCGTAGACGCCCCCATTGAAGCTCACCTGTGCCCACAGCGTGGGGTCGAACGTCGATGCATGATCGTCGGCGCCGTAGCGGGAGACGTCGACGAGCCCGTTGACGAGCATGAACTCGGGGATCGCGCGCAGCTCGACCTGCCCGAGGTCGGGACCGCCGCCGGCCGCGATGGCGGAGTACATCTTCTGGTACCCGCCGGCGTTTCCGCCGACGATCGGCACCGCCTTGACGTAGATGTTCGGGTGGCTCGCGTTGAAGACGTCGGCGACCTTCTGCAGGTCTTTCAGCCACGCCCAGTACTCGATCGTGACCTTCTCGCCGTTGGCCGGCGGAATCGTCGGAAGGCTGTTGACCGACGTCGTTCCCGGCGTCGCGCAGCCGCTGAGCGACCCCAGTGCCACGGTCCCGAGTCCGGCCATGAGCAGTTGCCGTCTTGTGAGTGTCATCGGCCCTCCACTTCTTTGTGCAAGCGGGTCCACCCTACTGCACACTCCGCCCGCCGAGTCGCTGAACCCGATCCCCGAGTCGCCGAGGCGCGCTACTTGACGAGCGGGAAGAGGATCGTCTCGCGGATGCCGAGGCCGGTGATCGCCATGAGCAGGCGGTCGATGCCCATGCCCATGCCGCCCATCGGCGGCATGCCGTGCTCCATCGCCCGCAGGAACTCCTCGTCGACGGTCATCGCCTCAAGGTCCCCTCTCGCGGCCAGCCGGGCCTGCTCGACGAACCGCTCGCGCTGGATCACCGGGTCGACGAGCTCGGAGTAGCCGGTGGCCAGCTCGAAACCGCGGACGTAGAGGTCCCACTTCTCGACGACGCCCGGGATCGAGCGGTGCTCGCGCACGAGCGGGCTCGTGTCGAGGGGGAGATCCATGACGAACGTCGGCCGCGTGAACGAGTCCTTGACGAAGTGCTCCCACAGCTCCTCGACCCACTTGCCGTGGATCGGGTGCGCGGGCGCGTCGATGCCGGCCTTCTCGCCGAGGGCTTCGAGCTGAGTGAGCGGCGTCTGCGGCGTGATCTGAACACCGGATGCCGCCGACAGCGACTCGTACATCGAGACGCGGTCCCACTGGCCGCCGAGGTCGTACTCGGTGCCGTCGGCCCATGTGACCGTCGTGGAGCCCGAGACGGCGATCGCGGCGCGCTGGATCAGCTCCTGCGTGAGGTCGGCGATGCCGTGGTAATCGGTGTAGGCCTGGTAGGCCTCGAGCATCGCGAACTCGGGGCTGTGGGTCGAGTCGGCGCCCTCGTTGCGGAAGATGCGGCCGATCTCGTACACGCGCTCGATGCCGCCGACGACGGCGCGCTTGAGGAACAGCTCGGTCGCGATGCGCAGGTACAGGTCGGCGCCGAAGGCGTTGGACCGCGTGACGAACGGGCGGGCCGACGCACCGCCGTGCTGGATCTGCAGCGCGGGCGTCTCGACCTCGACGAACCCGCGCGCGTCGAGAGTGGCGCGAATGCTGCTGTTGACCTTCGCGCGCGCCCGCACCGTCTCACGCGCCTGTTCGCGCACGATGAGGTCGAGGAAGCGCGAGCGCACGCGGCTCTCCTCGCTGAGCTCGGTGTACAGGTTCGGCAGCGGCAGCAGCGCCTTCGAGGCGATCGCCCACTCGCTCACCATGATCGACAGCTCGCCGCGGCGGCTGGAGATCACCTCGCCGGAGACGAAGACGTGGTCGCCGAGGTCGACGAGCTCCTTCCAGCGTGCGAGCTGCTCCTCGCCGACGGCGGCGAGCGAGACCATCGCCTGGATGCGGCTGCCATCGCCTGCCTGCAGGCTCGCGAAGCACAGCTTGCCGGTGTTGCGGCTGAAGACGACCCGGCCCGCGACAGCGGCGGTGACCCCGGTCTCCTCCCCCGCCTGAAGGCCGCCGAAGCGCTCACGCAGCCCCGGGATCGTGTCGGTGATCGGCAGGGTCACCGGGTACGCGCCGCCCGCGGCATCCGTCCGCTCGGCGATGAGCCGCTCGCGCTTGGCGAGGCGCACGGCCTTCTGCTCGGAGATGTCGGTCTCGTCGCCGTTCTCGGTCATTTCGCGGGGCTCCTCGGAAGTCGACCCCCAAGTCTATCCGCGGGCGTTCGCGACCCCGCTCGCGCGCAGGCTCAGGCGCTCTCGACCGAGCGGAGCGCGCGCTCGACGGTGGAGTGCACGAGCGCGGAGAGGAACCGGCCCGGGTCCTCGACCCCGGCCCGGGCGAGCAGGCCCGCCGCCTGGGACACGATCGCGGCGGAGAACTCGGTCGCCGTCGCGATCGCCTCGGCGTACGCTGCGCGATCGGCCTCGGCGACGACCACCGGCTCGCAGCCGAGCTCGACGGCCAGCGCCTGGGCGATCGGCAGCACCATCGCCGGCGCCGTCACCGCGGCGTACGACTCGCGCAGCCGGCGCAGGTCGATCGAGGTGCCCGTGAACGTCATCGCCGGGTGCACCGCGAGCGGGATCGCGCCGCGCGCGGCCGCGGGGGACAGTACCTCGGTGCCATGCGCCGGGTCGGTGTGCAGGACCAGCTGACCGGTCTGCCACGCGCCCAGCGCGGCGAGACCGGAGACGAGCCCCGGCAGCTCGTCGTGCGGCACGGCGACAACCACCAGCTCGCTGCGCCGCGCGACCTCTTCGGCCGTGAGCACCGGCACGCCGCGGAGCACCGCCTCGACCCGGTCGGGATCGGAACCGGGCGTCACGCCGGTGAGGGCGTGGCCCGCCCCTGCCAGCGCAGCCCCGATCACCGGGCCCACCCGCCCCGCGCCGATCACGCCGACGCCCAGGCGCCCGGAACGGGTCACACCGGTCTCCCCGCGTCGGATGCCGGGTCGTCAGGAGTGTCCGCCGCACCGGATGCCGGGTCGTCGGGACGCGCGTCGTCCTCCGACAGCGGAGCTCCAGGTCCCGGCTCGGAGGCCCATCGGTGGGACCGGTCGCCCGCCGCGGCCGCGATCGCCCCGGCCGCGGCATCCGACCACACCCGCATCGTCGCGGCACGATCCAGCGCGCCCAGCGCCCCCGGCACCGGTCCCAGCACGGTGTGCCCGCGCACCGAGGCCAGATCGAGCGTCCGGGCCAGCGGCCCCTGCGCGATGCGCACCGACTGCAGGCGCGCCAGCGGCAGCACCACGAGCGAGCGCCGCAGCAGCCCGCGGCGCAGGAACAGGGCGTCCGGCGTCAGAAGCACCCCGTTCCGGCGCCACGACAGCGGGCGCAGCCACCGTCCTCGCCGGGGGGTGTTCGTGTACGGGTCGCCGTCCACAGGGCCGCGGATGCCGTGCCGGAACACGTCCGGCCACTCGTGCGCCGGAACGCCCGGAAGGAGCAGCCGCAGCACGCGCTCCACGTCGGCGGGAGCGCCCACCGGCAGCACCGTGGACTGCGCCTGCCCGTCGCCGTCGCCCGACGACCGCCCGGACAGGCGATTGACCCGGATGGACCACCAGTCCGCGGGCCGCCACAGGATGTGCTGCTGCACCTCGACCGCGTGCACGCGCCCCGGCGGCAGCGTCTCGGTGATCGTCGTGAACAGCCCCGACGTGATCCGCACGCCCGACGGGGTGGGCGCGATGGAATAGCGCAGCGACCGGGTGATGGAGCGCATCCAGTACGCGCCGAAACCGAGGAGCGTCGGGATGGCGCTCAGCAACACCCACGGCTGGCCGAACGAGCTCCCCACCACGATCGCGACGACGATCGCCACCAGGGCGACGCCCGACGAGGACAGCAGGTGCGAGAGCATGACCCGTCCAGGAGGGATCTCGACCACCGACTCCGGCTCGTCGTCCTCGGTGTCGACGCCGTCGAGCAGGCCGGCGATACCGGCGCCGACCGTCGCGGCGGCCGCCGCCGCACCGCGCAGCCCCGCATCGGCCGCCGCCGCGGCGCCCAGACGCCGACCCGACGCGAGCCGAAGGATGTCGCCGCGCACCGTCTCGGCGTTCGTGGTGGACAGGTACTCGAGCTTGACGTTCGCGTCGGTGCCCGCGCCGACGACCTCCAGCTTGGCCATGCCGAGCAGGCGCGCCACCATCGGGCGGGTGAGGTTGACGCCCTGCACGCGGTCGAGCGGGGCACGGCGATGGGTGCGGAACAGGATGCCGCTTCGCACCTCCACGTCGTCGCCGGTGATGCGGAACGTGTGGAACCGCCACGACACGTACGCCCACGCCAGGACGAGGACGAGCACCGCGAGCACCGCGACGATCGCGACGACGACGAGGTTGTTGGCCACGACGAAGTCCACCGGGTCCTCGTCGTACTCCTCCCAGCTGCGGCCCTCCGGAAGGTCGGGCACGAGCCACGGGAAGATCAGCGTGAACAGCCGGTCGCGCAGGTTCGCGACCAGGATGCCGATGATCACGAGCAGGAACAGCCCGCCCCGAAGGAGCGGGGTGAGCGGATGCATCCGATGCCACTGGCCGTCGCTGAGCGAGGAGCGCACGGTGCTGCGCGGCGGGCCGGGCGGAGGAGCCGATGCCGGCGGGGACGGGCTCGGCGGCAGCGGCGCGGGCCGGCGCGGGCCGGTCGGGAACGGATCGTCGGTCACAGCCCGGTCCGGCGGGTCTCTGCGACGTCGATGAGCGTGTCGCGCAGCGTCTCGGCCGCCGCCTGGGCGAGGCCGGGGATCGTCACCCCGGTCGCCGCGGCGGCGGTGACGAGCTTGAGCTGGGCGATGCCGAAGCGGCGGTCGAGCGGACCGTGGGTGATGTCCACCAGCTGCATGCGCCCGTAGGGCACGGCCACCATGCGCTGCCACAGGATGCCGCGGCGGAACACCAGGTCGTCGGCGCGCAACTGGTAGCCGTAGGCGCGGGCCTGTCGCGGCAGGATCGCGAGCGTGCACACGAACCCGGCCATGACCACGCCCGCCGGGATCCACACCCACGCCTGCTGCAGGACGAGGGAGAGCACGAGCGCCGCCGTCAGCACCGCGACCAGCAGTGCGCCGTTGGTGATCACCTGCACGACGATGTATTTGCGCGAGATCTGGTGCCATCGGCCGTCGAGCGCCAGCCGATGCTCGCTCCGGGGCTCGCGCAGCGCGTCGTAGGTGCCGGCATCCAGCACCTCCGACCGCTGCGCGGGGTCAACCGGGCGGGGCGAGCTCGGCCCCGGGGTCGCCGGGTCCTGACTGTCCGTCATCGTCGTCCTTCCGAATCGTGCAGAGGTGCTCCGCGATCAGCCCCGCCACGACCAGCGCGGCGGCCGCCACGACGGTGGCGATCACGGCCCCCATCGAGCCTAACGACGGCGCCACCGGGCGGGTCGCGAGGAACGCGGCCATGCCCGCCGCAGCACCGCCGACCGCGGCCCCGACGATGCTGCATGCCTTCGCGAGCATCGCCACCCGGAGCGCGCGGAACGGGTCGACCGGCCGGCCGCGCACGCCGCGCGTGGCCCGCCGGATCGGCAGGGCGAGCATGACGGTGAAGGCCCCCAGCAGCACCAGGAGCACCGGCAGCATGACCGACGGGGTGAACGTCGGCCGGCCGGTCGAGGTCAGCAGCTGGTCGATCGCGTACCCGACGACCGCGCCGGCGGCCGCCACGGTGGCCAGGAGCGCCGCCGAGGTCCGTCTCACGGCGTGCTCCCCCGGGCCAGCAGGTCCGCCACACGGCCGTGCCCGGTGAGCACGGCGTCGGGGTCGATCCGCAGCCACGGGGCGAGCACGAAGTCCCGCTCGGCGGCGCGCGGATGCGGCAGCGTCAGCGCCGGGTCGTCGCTGACGACGTCGCCGTAGACGATGAGGTCGAGGTCGAGCGTCCGGTCGCCCCAGCGGACGATCCGCTCGCGGCCGTGCCGCGCCTCGATCGCGTGCAGGTACGACAGCAGCACCGAAGGAGCCAGGCGCGTGGCCACGATCGCCACCGTGTTGAGGTATGCCGGGGCCGTGGCATCCGGACCGTGCGTGGTCAAAGCGACCGTCTCGATCGGCTCGGCGGCCGCGACCAGGCGGGTCAGCGGCAGGCGGTCGAGCTCGCCGAGGGCGGCGGAGATCGTCCCGGCGCGGTCGCCGAGGTTCGCCCCGAGCGCGACGACGGCCTCGACCGTCCCGTTCCGGGGCGATTCCGGGACGTCGTGCAGTCCCTGCGCGAGCCGCCGGTTCATGCCTGCCTCGACCGGCGGACGGTGACGGCGACGTCGCCGAACGCCACCGGGATCGGCGCCTGCGGCTTGTGCACCGTGACGACGACGCGCTCCACGATCGCGTGCGCGAGCGCCGCGGTCGCGATGCGCTCGGCGAGCGTCTCCAGGAGGGCGACAGGGGGGCCGGCGAGGATCGCGGCGACCGTCTCGGCGAGCTCGCCGTAATGGACGGTGTCGACGATGTCGTCGCTGGCCGCGGCGGCCCGCGTCGACAGCTCCAGCGTCACGTCGGCGACGAACTCCTGCCCGTCGCGACGCTCCTGCTCGCACACGCCGTGGTATCCGACCGCACGGATGCCGGTCAGCACGATCTCGTCGGTCACGGTACCAGCCTACGTTCCCGGCGCGTGCTCAGTCCGGCGCGTGCGAGCAGGAGCCGCCGGTCCAGGCCGCCAGCACCGCGAGGGCGTCGCGCGTGCCCGCCACGTCGTGCACGCGCACGCCCCACACGCCGGACTGCGCGGCCAGCACGCTCGTGACCGCCGTGGCCAGGTCGCGGCGCTGCTCCGACGCCGCCCCTCCGAGCGCCGTGGCGAGCATGCGCTTGCGCGAGGTGCCCACGAGCACGCGGGGCCCGAGGGCGACCAGGCGGGGCAGCCCGCGCGCGAGAGCCCAGTTGTCCGCCGGCTCCTTGCCGAAGCCGAACCCGGGATCCAGCACGATCCGCCGGGGCGGGATGCCGGCATCCGTCGCCGCCTGCAGGCGCCGGGTCAGCTCACCGGTCACCTCCGCGACGATGTCGTCGTAGCGGGCGCGCGCGTACATGTCCGACGAATGGCCGCGCCAGTGGCCGAGCACCAGATCGGCCGCAGTGCCGGCGACCGCGGGAACCAGCTCCGGATCGGCCAGTCCCCCGGACACGTCGTTGACGATCGTCGCGCCCTCCGCCACGGCGAGCACCGCGGTGGATGCGTTCATCGTGTCCACGCTGACCACCGCGCCCGCCCCGACGAGCGCCTCGATCACCGGCAGCACGCGCTCCTGCTCCACCGCCGCGGGAACCCGTTCGGCGCCCGGTCGCGTGGACTCGCCGCCCACGTCCACGATCGCGGCACCGGCCGCGCGCAGCGCGAGACCGTGCGCGATCGCCGCATCGTGGCGCAGGTAGCGTCCGCCGTCGCTGAAGGAGTCCGCCGTGACGTTGACGACGCCCATGATCACGGCCATCGCGCCGGCCCTACGCGGTCGCGGGACGCGCCTGCCCCGTGGGGCGGCGGTGCGGGGCCTTCTCGGCCGACGTCGCCGCATCGGCCTCGGCGGCCGCGGCCAGGCCCGCCTGCTCGCGGCGCTGCGGCACATCCACCGGGGGCAGCGTCGAGACCGGGCGCTGCTGGCTCGACAGCCACTGCGGCCGGGGCGGCAGCTTCTTGACGTCCTTAAAGATCTCGGCCAGCTGCAGGTGGTCGAGCGTCTCCTCCTCCAGGAGGGCCAGAGCGAGCCGGTCGAGCACGTCGCGGTTCGAGTTGATGACCTCGTACGCCTCGTCGTGCGCCTGCTCGATGAGGGCGCGCACCTGCACGTCGACGCGCTCGGCGACCGACTCGGAGTACTCCCGGCCGTGGCCCATGTCGCGGCCGAGGAACATCTCGCCCGACGCCGAGCCGAGCTTGACCGGACCGACGTCGGTGGTCATGCCGTACTCGGTGACCATCTTGCGGGCGATGCCGGTGGCCTTC
>NZ_JASGFE010000042.1:0-25709 GCF_047605725.1 Microbacterium sp. | reverse complement strand
CAAACCGTGAGGCACCAGCTCACCCTTCGCGCTCACTTTTCAATGAGGCACCTCGCTGCCGAGCGGCGCTGATCGTGCAGCACAACGTCGGAGATCGGCGGTTCGTCGGATGCCGGGGCGCCGAGGCATCCGACATTCTGCAGATCTCCGACGAAACGCAGCGGTTGCGTCAGGGCTGGGGGTTAGATCCGCCCGGAATCCTCCGAACTTCGCGCGATTCTCCGAAGTACGTGAGCGACGATGTGGGCGCATCTGGTCGCCTTCGCGGCGCTGGGCGGCACGATGCGCGGATCGCACCCGCGTACTACGCGTTGGCCGGCAACGCATGGAAGGTCGCCTTTGCCCACCGCCGCCGGTTCCGCGTCGGCCGATGAGGTGCGGTCAGCCCTCAGGGGTGGTGGCGGCGCCGATGGTGTCGAGCACTGTCGTCCAGTGCGCGAGCATCCGCTCGCGTTCGGCCGCGTTCGCAAGTCGCTCCTGGTGAAAGGCGATGGATGTTCCGCTTGCCGCGGGCAGCACCGTGAGTTGCAGCGTCGCATCGTGTGACCATCCCGCCGGCTGCCAGGTCAACCGCACCCTCCGTCCCTCGCTTCGGCTGCGGAGCTCGCCACGGACGCCTTCATCGGTGACATAGGCCTCGCCCGCCCCTCGCCCGAGTGCGGTGTGACCGAGCCACAGCGAGAGTCCGTCGCCCATCAGGAACTCCCACGCGACCTCGGGCGGGATCGGAAGAGTGCGACGGACCCCCATCTGCCAGCCAGCATCCTTCGTCCGTCCTGTTGCCTCATTCATGAAACTAGTTATAGTGGTTACGTGCTCTCTGGTCAATGGTTCGTCGACAGCATCGGCGCGCGCTGGTACTTCGAGTCCGGTGCGCTCTGTCTCGACTTCGCCTACACGGGGGACTTCGGCTGCGGCAACCCCGCGTGGGAGCGACTTCGCTCTCCGACCGATCTGAGCGCGTGGCTGGCCGAGCGGCACGGCCCGCTCCTGGACACCGCAGACTCCCACGACTTGTCGCAGGCGAGGGAGTTGCGCAGCGCGATCACGGCGATCGCCCGGGCTCGCGCCGATGACGTGGCGCCGGATCCATCGCGGGTAGACATCCTGAACTCGTGGGCGGCTCGTCCCGACATAGCGCCCGCCCTTGCCGGGGGGAACGTCGCCACGACGCAAGCGTCTGTCGTACGGGCGCTCGCGACGATCGCCCGCGATGCCGTCGACGTCTTCTCCCAGGCCCCCGGCCGCATCCGACGATGCGCCGCGCATGACTGCGGACTCGTGTTCTTCGACGGATCGCGCCCGAACTCCCGTCGATGGTGCTCCATGCAGCACTGCGGCAATCGCGCCAAGGTCCGCACCCACCGAAACCGCACAAAGGAGACCAGGCAATGACCATCGTCACCCACCTCAACCCGCCCGAACTGCACACTTCGCCGGCGTTCTCTCAAGGAACGCTCGTCCCGGCAGGGCGCACGCTCTACGTCGGAGGGCAGAACGGAACCGCGAGCGATGGTTCGCTCGCCGAAGGAACGGCTGCGCAGACCGCGCGAGCACTCCAAAACGTCCTGAGCGTCCTTGCCGCCGCTGATGCAGGTGTCGAACACGTCGCCAAACTCACGATCCACCTTGCCGCCGAAGCCGACGTGAGCGCGGCCTTCGCGGCCGCAGCCCAGAGCTGGGGCATGCATCCGACGGCGATCACCGTGCTCCGGGTCGTCGGATTCGCGCGGCCGGGTGCGCTTGTCGAAATCGATGCCGTGGCCGCCATCCCAGCCGAAACGGAGTGACGACGCTGGTCGAGCATGACCACGTGAAGCTGACCGGTCAGACGAGGCGATACAGGGAGTCGACATTCAGAGTGCTCGCCGGCGTCACCCGGCGCATCCAGGTCGACGTCTCATGCGGCGCGAGCGAGGGCGGCCGAATCCGGGCCGAGAAGGCTGTCGAGCACGTAGCGGGCGTCGGCGGCGAACCCCGGCAGCGTGGACGATGCGGCGGAGTACTGGAAGTCGAGGCCGACGAAACCGAGGCCGGGACAGCCCGTCGCGATCCCGCGGTGCTCGATCGGATTCCCTGAGGCATCGAGCGCGCCGCGGATGTCGATCCAGCCGAGTTCGGGCCGGGACCCGGTGCACCAGACCACGGTCGTGGCGGCGATCTCCTCGCCGTCAGCGACAGGACGTCCGTCACGGATCTCCTCGATGCGGCCGACCCGGCGTACGCCGGCGCGCAGCAGGTCGCGTTCCTTGTTGCGGATGAGCATGATCCCATGCCCCTCTTGCGCGGCCTTGGCCGCCCGCCCCTTCTCGGTGTCGATCGTGAGCCGGGTGAGACGGCGGATCACCGCACCGCTGATGAGGTTGGCGATCGGCGAATCGATGCCGAACGGGATCTCTCCGGGGATGCGGCCGGCCACGACGACGGGGTGGCCCGAGGCGGCGGCCTCCAGAGCGATGTCGGTGCCGGAGTTGCCGGCGCCGACGACCAGCACCGTGCCGCTCGCAAGCTGTTCGGGGCCACGGTAGCCGATCGAGTGCAGTTGCACGATCGATGCGTCGAGCAGGGGCGCGAAGACCGGCATCACCGGTCGTCTGTGCGCGCCCGCGGTCACGACCACACGGTCGGCGTGGACCTCCTCGCCCTCGGCGAGCGAGAGGCGGAAGGTCCCATCCGCGTCGCGGGCGAGCCGCCGCACCGGGGCGGACAGGCGAACGGGGAGCCGGAAGCGGGTGGCGTACTCCTCGAGGTAGGAGGCCATCTGTGCGGCCGTGGGATAGTCGAACACACCGATGCGCGGCCGCAACCCCGGCAGCGCGGCGAACCGCCGCGGAGTGAACAGGTGAAGGGATCGGTAGCGCTCGCGCCAGGAGTCGCCGATGCGGGGGTGCTCGTCGAAGACCTCGAAGCGGACGCCGCGGTCGGCGAGCAGCTTTGCCGTGGTGAGTCCCGCCGCGCCAGCGCCGATGACGGCGACGGGAAGAGATGTGGTGGACATGGTGGCCTCCTTGCCCGCCACGCTACGAGCGTGGTGGGGCTTGCCGCGTCCGCAGAAATGATGATCTTCTCGTACCGGGTCGACACCGACCGGGTACCATCAGGGCGCCGGGACGAGGCGGTTCTCGAAGGCGAACGCGGTCGCCGCAGAACGATTGGGCAGACCGAGCTTGGCGAGGATGTGGGCCACGTGGGTGGCGACGGTCGGCTCGCTGAGGAACAGCTGCTGCGCGATGCCGCGATTCGTCAGCCCCTGCGCGATGCAGCCGAGCACCTCCCGTTCGCGCGGCGTCAGCGCGTCGGCCGGTCCCGGCTCCCGCGCGCTCGCGAGTCTCTCCAGGCGGGCGAGGTCAGCGATGGCGGTCAGCTCGGTGAACACCGACCTGGCGGCATCGAACTCCAGCTGTGCTCCCTCGTCGTCGCCGAGTGCCTGAGCGGCGACGGCGAGCTGCACGCGGGTGCGGGCCGCACGGTAGGGCGCGTCCAGGCGTCGCCACGTCGCCCACGCCCGACGCAACGAGGCGATGGCCGCGGTCGGGTCTCCGCGCGCCGTCTCGACCGCACCGGCCGCGTCCGCGGCGGTCGCGCGCACGTAGTCGGTCGCAACGACCTCGGCCAGGGCGCGCAGTTGCGTCGCGGCATCCTCGGCGTCTGCGAGGTCGCCCGCGTCCAGGGACAACTCCACTCGTGCGGCGAGGAGGTCGGTCCGCGCGCCCGGCTCCGGCTCGCCGGCCAGGGCGCGCCGCACTCCCGACCGCGCTGCCGTCAGGTCCCCTTCCTCTCGGCGCAGCAACGCCAGCCCGGGCTGGACGAGGCCGCCGAGCTGCGCAGCCTTCAGGAACGCGGCGTTCGCACGGGCGCGCCGACCGGTCAGCCGCTCCAGCTCGCCGAGCGCGTACAGCGCGCGCTCGAGCACCGAAGGACTCCGCTCACTCGCGCACAGCTCGTGCAACAGGGAACGCGCCTCCGCCCACTCCCCGACGATCGCCAGCACCTCCGCGCGATGCACGGTGCACTCGCCGCGGAAGGGCTCCAGACCGTGCTGCGCGTCGCACCATGCGTTCAGCTCTCGCGTCCACAGACGCGCGCGGTCGAGGTCGCGGCGTGCCAGGCAGCTGGCGATCACGGCGCAGTAGACCGGCCCGGCCGCCAGGTCGCTGACCGCTCCCCCCTCTATCGCGAGCATCACCTGGTCCATGCACGCGAATGCCTCGACCACCCGCCCGATCGCGAGCATCGACCGCGCCAGACCCATGCGGGCCAGCGCGCCGGCGTCCTCGTCGCCGGCGGCACGAGCCGCATCCAGAGCCGTCTCGAAAAGGGCGACCGAGTCCGCCACCCGGCCCTCCATGTACGAGGACACAGCGAGACACAGCGCGCGGGCGGCGGTCGATCGCGCGCCGACTTCATTCTGCTCGCACAGCTCGAACAGCCGAGCCATCCACGCGGCCGCCTTCGTCGGCGCGGTCTCCGCCAGACTGTAGCCCGCCCAGAACACGCAGCGAATCGCCCCGTCCACGTCGCCTTCCCGCAGGTGTCGGGCACGGGCTCGATCCCACGCGCGCTCGCCGTCGGCCTCGCGGCCCACGAACCAGGCCGCCTGGCCCAGCTCCTCCCACTCCGCCGTGGTCAACTCATCGGCGCGGGGATCGCCCGCCCGGGCCGACAGTGCGTCGAACCGCGCGACCCAGTCGGTCTCTGACGACGGCATCATGCGCGCCATACGCACAGTATGCCCGCACAGGGCCCGAGCCACGAGATGGTGCTGCACCCACGCGGTCTGCTGGGCGCGTATGGTCGCTGTATGCCGCGCCCGCGGCGCGTCGGGCCGACTCACGCCGCCACGGCAGGGCGACGCGGTGTGCGACGGAGCGGTCACGTCGACAGGTCGTCGAGGACGCGGCGGAGATGGTTCCGGCTCGGCAGGTCGGTGCACAGATCGTACGCGCGCTGCAGCGCCCGCACGGCGGCCTCGGTCTGACCGGTGTCGCGCAGCAGCGCCCCGCGGGCGGCGTGGAAGGCCTGGAACGTCTCCGTCGCGGGCTGCTGCTGGGCAAGGGCATCGAGGATCGCGAGGCCCGTGGCGGCGTCGGAGGCGCGTGCGATCGCGACCGCGCGCGCGACCTGCGCACCCATGCTCGGTGTCTGGGCGACGAGCGCGTCGTAGAGCGACGCGATCAACGGCCACGGGGTGCCCGTCGCGGAGGTGCGGGTCGCATGGGCCGACTGGATCGCCGCCTGCAGTTCGTACGGCCCGGGATCTCGCGAACGAGGATGCCGGAGCCCGCCGTGCAGGATCCCGTTGGCCCGCGCGACGAGCCGATGGTCCCAGTCGCCGGCATCCTGCTCCTCGATGGGGACGAGTACGTCGCCGGCGATCCGGGCCGCGGCGCGGGAGTGCAGAAGCAGCAGCAGCGCGGCGAGCCCGCGGATCTCATGGTCCTCCGGACGCTCGCGCAGCAGGAGCTGGCTCGCGTGGATGGCCTCCTCCGCGATGATCTCGGCCGCACCGGGCGGCGAGATCCGCAGCCAGTCGACGGAGTAGGCGGCGTAGATCGCATCGAGCACCGCCTGAACGCGGTCGCTCTGGAGCTGCTCCGGGATCTCGAACGACGCCCGGTTCGCGCGCAGCTTCTGCTTGGCGCGCACGAGGCGCTTGGAGAGCGTGGCCACCGGCATCGCGAACGCGGTCGCGATGTCGGACGTGGGCACCCCGAGCGCGACCTGCAGGATCAGCGGCGCATGGACGCTGCGGTCGAGGGCGGGATGCGCGCACGCGAACAGCAGCGCGAGCGTGTCGTCGCCGCGTGCGGCCAGGTCCGCCTCGAGCGCGTCGCCGAGCTCGTCGGTGAGCTTCGCGGAGGTCCGCGACGCGGCGGAGCGGGAGACGTCGCGGATCCGGTTGCGCGCGACCGTGACGATCCAGGCCCGCGGATCGTTCGGCGGCGCGTCGGGCCAGGTGCGCAACGCCGCCTCGACCGCCTCGCTGAAGCCGTCTTCGGCGAGCTGCAGGTCTCCGCACCATCGGGTCAACGCGCCGACGAGCCGCGCACGGTCGTCCGCGACGATCTCCCGGAGGGTCTCGCCGACCGTGCTCGGCTCGTCGGTGCGCGCCACGGGGCGGTTCAGGCGCCCATCGCGGAGGCGCGGACCTCGACCTTGCCGTAGTGGGCGACGGGGCACTTCTTCGCCCATTCGAGCGCGACGTCGAGCGAGGGCGCCTCGATGACGAAGTAGCCGCCGAGCTGCTCCTTCGTCTCCGAGAAGGGACCGTCGTGCACGACCGCCTCTCCCGCGCGCATCGACACCGTGGTCGCGGTCGCGGTCGGCTGCAGCCAGTCGGTCGCGACGAACACGCCGGCCTCCTGAAGGGCGCCGATGTAGGCGCCGAACACCGCGAGCTCCTGCTGCATGTCGGCCTCCGACCTCTGCGCGTACGCGCCTTCGTCGCTGTAGAGGAAGAACGAGTACCTCATCGGAGTCCCCCGGTCGGTGCGCTGTGGAGCCGTGGCCCCATCGTAGGGGCATCGGCACGCGGCACGACGCCGGTTCCGGTGATGGTGGTGAAGCGGCCCATGACCGCCCTCCCTTCGGTATGCGACCCCTCCGACAGGGGTCGTCTACAAGGGGGACGAACGAACCGGGCCGTCGAGGACAACGCGACCGGACGGGATCGCGAGGTGCCCGCGCGCGACGTTACCCGCGCGCCTGGTTGATGCGGACGTGATTGCCGGCGGGGTCGCGGAACGCGCAGTCGCGCGTGCCCCACGGCTGGTCCATCGGCTCCTGCAGCACCTCGGCGCCGGCCGCCTGCGCCCGCTCGAAGACGGCGGCGAGATCGTCGGCGAAGAAGACGTACGGCCCCGGGCCCGACCCCTTGGCCACGAGGCGGTGCAGCACCTCGCCGTCGTCGGGCGATCGGCCGGCCGCGGGGTCGGAGAGGACCAGAGCGGGTCCGGCTGATCCGGCCGAGCCGAGGGTGACCCAGCGGTGGCCGTCGGAGGCGACGTCGTTGAGCAGCTCGAGGCCGAGCGCGTCACGGTAGAAGTCGATCGCGGCATCCACGTCGTCGACGGTGATGGGGCAGAACGAGAGTGCGATTCCTGTCATGCGGGCAATGCTAGGAGCCTCGTGGACGGACGGCTTCTCCGATCCTGCTCGACCGGCGGATGCCGCTCACCCGAACCGCGTCGGCCGGGTCAGCAGCTTCGCCATGCACGGCGGCATCGACTCGGCGGCCTCGTGCGGACGAGCCCGGTAGGCGCTGGGCGTCTCGCCGACGAGGCGCGTGAAAGTCGAGCTGAACGATCCGAGCGAGGTCGCCCCCACGGTCGTGCAGGCGTCGGTCACACTCCAGCCGGCGCGCAGGAGCGCCATCGCGCGCTCCACGCGCCGGGTCATGAGGTACGCGTACGGGGTCTCGCCGTAGGCGGTCTTGAACTCGCGGGAGAAGTGCGCCGGCGACATCAGGGCCCGCGCCGCCATCGTGGGCACGTCCAGCGGCTCGGCGTAGGCGCGGTCCATCAGATCGCGCGCCCGACGCAGGTGGGCCAGGGTTCGCGGATCCTGTGCTGCCGATGCCATGATCCCAGGCTACGTCCGCCTCAGGTCGCGCGCCGAAGCGACGGCGCGCCGGGTCGCGGCATCCACCGACCGGGTCGGGGCGGATACGACCCAGGTCGTACCCGGTTCGATGCGGTCGGGGGATGTGGCCGCCCGAGGGCGGACGGGATGCTCGAGCCATGACGAACCAGACGCAGTACCCCGCCGGCGCCCTCATCGTCGCCGAGCACGTGTCCAAGTCCTACCCGGTGGGAAACTCCACCGTCGACATCCTGCACGACGTCTCCCTCACCGTCAGCGAAGGCGAGGTGTGCGCGATCATGGGACCCTCCGGCTCGGGCAAGTCCACCCTGCTGTACTGCCTCGCCGGCCTCGAACAGCCCACCTCGGGCGAGGTCGCCCTCCTCGGCAAGAGCCTCACCCGCAGCACGCGCAAGCAGCTCGCCGAGCTGCGCCGCGCGGAGCTCGGCTTCGTGTTCCAGTCCTACAACCTCATGCCGACCCTCCCGGTCGCCGAGAACGTCGCCCTGCCGTTCCGGCTGCGCGGCGAGCGCGTCGACCGGGCGCGGATCGAGGCGGCTCTGGATGCCGTCGGGCTCGGCGGCCGCGGCTCCTCGCTCCCGTCGTCGATGTCGGGCGGCGAGCAGCAGCGCGTCGCCATCGCCCGCGTGCTCGCCCAGCGCCCGCAGATCGTCTTCGCCGACGAGCCGACCGGCGCCCTCGACACGCGGGCCGGGCGCATCGTCCTCTCCGAGCTGCGCCGGATCGGGAGCACGCCCGGACAGTGCGTGCTCATCGTGACCCACGACCCCGCCGTCGCGGCATCCTGCGACCGGGTCGTGTTCATGCGCGACGGTCGGCTGGCCCAGCAGATGTCCGCACCGACGACCGAGGGCGTCGCGGGCATGCTCGCCAGCCTCGAGGCCAGCGTGGCGGAGGTGGCGTGATGCGCGCGCTCATCGTCGCGGAGCTGCGGGCCGCATGGTCGTCGTGGTTCGCCGTGCTCATCGCCTTCGTCGTCACGAGCTTCGCGATCGTGCTCGCGGTCCTGGCGCTCGACAGTCTCAGCGCCACGATCGCCACCGGGAAGATCCCCGAGCAGGAGGCCCCGGCGATCATGATCACGCCCGGCTGGAACCTCGCGCTCGCCCTCATCGGCACCCTGACCGTGATCGGCGCGGTGACCGGCCTGGTCGTGCAGTCGCGGCGAGGCGCCCTGGCCCGTCTCGCACTGGCCGGAGCGACGCCCGGCCAGGTGTCGCGCATCCTCCTCGGTCAGCTCGTGATCGTCGCGCTCGTCGGATGCGCGATCGGCATCGTGTGCGCGATCGTGGTGCAGCCGGAGGCCGTGCGTCAGACCATCGCCGACCGGGGCGTCGATCCCGACCTCGCCGTCATCAACGTCGACGCGTTCTGGATCCTCGCGGGAGCGGCCTTCTTCGTGCTCGTGGCGGTGCTCGGTGGTCTGCGCCAGGCGCGCGTGGCCGCTGCCGTACCGCCGGTCGAGGCCCTGCGCACCGCACCCGGGGCGACGCTGTCGCGTCGGCAGTGGGGTCGCTGGGTCGGCGGCTCGCTGCTCGTGCTGTGCATCCTCGGCATCGCCGCGGGCGTCGTCGGCTTCGCGCCGAGACTGGGCACCGACGGCGGTGAGGTCGTGATGCAGGGGACGCTGTTCTGCATGCTGCTGACCAGCATCGTGCTGTCGCTGTTCGCACCGCTGACGATCGGGCTGTTCACGCGGGCCTGGACGGCGCTGGTGCCCTCCCGCTCGGCCTCGTGGGTGCTCGCCCGTGCCGCGGTGATCGCGCGGGGAGAGCGGCTCGCTCGCACCGTCACGCCGATCATGATGGCCGTCGGCCTGCTCGTGGGGCTCGGGTCGTTGACAGCTTCGGTGATCGCCCTGCTGGAGGAGCTCGGACGCCACGGCCTGGAGCACACGAGCATGCTCTCGATGCTCTTCCTCATCGGGCTCATCCTCCTCATCTCGATGTCCGGCGGGGTCAGCGTCGTGCTGATGATGTCGCGGCAGCGGGAGGCGGAGCTGGCTCTCGCGGGCGTCGTCGGCGCGACCCGGCGTCAGCAGGTGCTCGTGCCCGTCTTCGAGGGCGTCATCATCACCGTCACCGCGACGCTGCTCGGGCTCATCATGACCGGCGTGGGCATGTCGGTGTTCGCCGCAGGCGTCGCCGCGCTCGACCTCGGTGTGTCCGGCCGGATCATCGTGCCCTGGGCCGACCTCGCGGTGATCTTCGCGGTGAGCCTCACGGTCGTCGTGGCGGCCACGACGCTGCCGGTGCTGCGGTCGCTGCGCAAGCCCGCGCGACAGGTGGTCGCCCAGCTCGTGGCGGAGTGATCCGGGGGGATCCGGGCGTGCCCGCGGCGGCGAGAATCGGGTCTCGCGCCGCGGGCATCGCCGTCCCGCGAGCACATCTCCACAATCGCGTTCTCTGCGGATCTGTCCACCGATGCGACTGCCCGGCCCCTGCATGCGCCGACGCGCGCGTAGGGTCACTGGCACGTCCGCCACGACGGTGGGCAGAATGGAGGTATGTACGTGTCTGCCGAGATCATCGCGATCATCGTCAGCGCCCTCGGCGTGACGGTCACGATCGTCATCGGACTCTTCGGTGCGATGGCGTGGCTGATCCGGCGGGTGGACGAGCGGATCGATGGGGTGGAGCGCAAGCTGGGTGAGCGGATCGACAGGATGGGCGAGCGGATCGATGGGGTGGAGCGCAGCCTGGGTGAGCGGATCGACGGGGTCGAGCGCAATCTGGCGGCGGTGGCGCGCGAGCTCACCGAGGTCAAGGTCGCCGTGGCTCGCTGGGAGGGTCCGAAACCCCGATTGATCCTCGGTGGGTGAGCGGTCGGCACGGCTCCTCCGCGCGGACGCGGCGCAGTAGGTTGGGAGGGTGAAAGCACGCCCCGCCGACCAGCGCCGACTCCTCGATCTCGCCTCGCTCGACGCCGCGATCCGTCAGGCCGAGCACACGCGCAGAAACCCCGCGCAGGCAGCCCGTGTGCAGGAGCTCCTCGCGCAGCGGCAGGCCCAATCGGTCGAGCTGACCCGGTTGCTGGGCGTGCGTGACGACGTGGCCGCCGAGATCTCCCGCCTGGAGTCGGACGTCGCCCTCGTCGACGCGCGCAGCGCTCGAGACGCAGACCTCCTGCAGAAGACCTCCGACCACAAGGTCGCGCAGGGGCTGGAGCACGAGATCGCCTCGCTCGCCAAGCGCAAGGACGACCTGGAGGATGCCGAGCTGGAGCTCATGGAGCGGCTGGAGGCGGCCGAGGCCGAGGTCGCCGCGCAGGAGGCTCTCATCGCCGCGACCAACGACGAAGGCGCGCGACTGAGCGCCGAGGGCAAGCAGGTCGTGGCCGAGGCATCCGCTCTCTGGGAGAGCGCCACGCGCGACCGTGCGGCGGTGGCCGGCGAATTGCCCGCCGAGCTCGTGGCGCTGTTCGAGCGCCTCGCGACCCGCAGCAGCGGCGCGGGCCTGCTGCGTCGTCGTACGTGCGAGGGGTGTCATATGGTGCTCAACGGCGCCGATCTGCACACGATCGGCCAGGCTGCGGATGATGAGGTCGTCACCTGCCCCGAGTGCGGCTGCATTCTGGTGCGGACCGACGAATCGGGTCTGTGAGCTGAACGAGCCGATGGCGGGCGTCACCTGGATCGTCCTCGGCTGCACTGATGAGGGGTTCGCCGCGGCGCTGCTCGACGCGAGCGGCGCGGAGCTGTCCCGCATGACGGATGCCGCATCCGCGCTGCCCGGATGGCTCGCCGGCGTCGAGCAGGAGTCGGCGCCGCGCTGGGTGTGGCACGACACACCCGCCTGGTACGTGTCGTTGCTCGACGCCGGGGTGCGCGTCGGCCGCTGCCACGACCTGCGGCTGTGCCACGCGATCCTGCGCGACTCGGCGCTCCTCCGCGACGATGCCGGGCTGCGGACTGCGCGGGAGTGGGATGCCGCACCGGCCACGGATGCCGCGGACGTCGCCCCAGCGCTGTTCGAGCTCGACGACGGCGCCGCGATCTCGCACGGTCCGCCGGACGACCTCGACGCCGCGCTGTCCGAGTTCGCGCGGCAGCGGGCGGCGCTGGCGGCATCCGCCGACCCCGGCCGGCTCCGGTTGCTGCTGGCCGCCGAGTCGGCGGGCGCCCTGATCGCCGCCGAGCTGCGCGCGGCGGGACTGCCGTGGGATGCCGCGGTCCACGACCGCATCCTCACCGACGTGCTCGGCGCGAGGGCGGCGGGTGCCGGCGCGCCGGCACGGATCGAGGAGCTGGCCGCGCTCGTGCGCGCGGAGCTGGGCGACGAGGCCGTGAGCCTCGACTCGCAGCCGAAGCTCCTGCGCGCTCTGCACCGCGTCGGCGTGCTCGTCGAGTCGACCTCGAAGTGGGAGCTCGCCCAGCACGACCATCCGGTCGTCGCGCCGCTGCTGGAGTACAAGCAGCTCACGCGTCTGATGAGCGCGAACGGGTGGGCGTGGCTCGACGAGTGGGTGCGCGACGGCCGGTTCCGGCCCGTGTACGTCCCGGGCGGCGTCGTGACGGGGCGGTGGGCGTCGTCGGGCGGGGGAGCGCTGCAGCTGCCGCGCCTGCTGCGCGAGGCGGTGCGCGCCGACCCGGGATGGATGCTCGTGGTCGCCGACGTCGCCCAGCTCGAGCCGCGCGTGCTGGCGGCGATGGCACGCGACGAGCGTCTCGCCGACGCCGCGCGCGGGCGCGACCTCTACGCCGGGATCGTCGAGTCCGGCGCGGTCGCGACGCGGTCCGAGGCGAAGATCGCGATGCTCGGCGCGATGTACGGGGCGACGACGGGCGACAGCGGCCGGCTCGTGCCGCGCCTGCGCTCGACGTTCCCGCGCGCGATGCGCCTCGTCGACGGCGCCGCACGGGTCGGCGAGGACGGCGGAGTCGTGAGCACGTGGCTCGGCCGCTCGTCGCCCCCGCCGTCGGATGCCTGGTCCCGGGTGCAGTCGCGCGCGAGCGAGGCCGCGGCATCCGCCGACGACGAGGCCCGCGCCCGCCGCTGGGCCCGCGATCGCGGGCGCTTCACGCGCAACTTCGTCGTGCAGGGCACGGCGGCCGAGTGGGCGCTCGCGTGGCTCGCCGATGTGCGCGGGCGTCTGGCGGCGCTGCCTCCCGTGCCGGCGACGGAGGCGGCGCCGCGCTCCGGCCCGGTGTTCTCGCGCGCGCCGCACCTGGCGTTCTTCCTGCACGACGAGGTCATCGTGCACACCCCCGCCGCCCTCGCCGACCAGGTCGCCGCGGCGGTGCAGGATGCCGCGGACGCCGCGGGGCGCCTCCTGTTCGGCGACTTCCCGCTGGACTTCCCCCTCGACCTGCGCATCGCCGCATCCGCCGAGAAGCATTGACCGGCCCGGCATCCCGCTTCACGAACTTCGGAGAGTCGCGCGAAGTTCGGAGGATTCGGCCGAAATCCTCCGGCGTTGGTGCGTCTCTCCGAGGTTGGTGCGCGCCTGACGGGCGGAACTAGGCGGAGGTCAGGCGTCTAGAATCGAGACGCGAATGGGTCGGCCGGACGGTCGCGTGGCGGGAGACCGCACCGAGGAACGTCCGGGCTCCGCAGGGCAGGGCGGTGGGCAACACCCACCCGGAGCGATCCGCGAGACAGTGCCACAGAGAGCAGACCGCCGGCGGCCGCGAGGCCGCCGGTAAGGGTGAAAGGGCGGTGTAAGAGACCACCGGGATCGTGGTGACACGATCCGCACGGCAAACCTCGCCCGGAGCAAGGCCAGACAGGGGATGACGACGCGGCCCGCCGAGTCCCCGGGTAGGCCGCTGGAGCGGCACGGCAACGTGTCGCCGAGAGAGATG
This sequence comes from Microbacterium sp., assembly GCF_047605725.1. GTDB lineage: Bacteria > Actinomycetota > Actinomycetes > Actinomycetales > Microbacteriaceae > Microbacterium. Next base: position 12,304 of record NZ_JASGFE010000042.1, on the reverse strand, counting down.
ACCGTCGATGGGACCTCGGTCCCGGAACAGAACCCGGCGTACAGGCCGGCCCATTCGCCCGGTCTCACGCGAGAGCGGATGCCGGCCGGTCAGGTCACGGCGAGGGCCGCCGCGCCGATGATGCCGGCGTTGTTGCGGTGCACGGCGGGGACGATGGGCGTGTCCAGTCGCAGCAGCGGGAGGAACTCGTCGGCGTTCTTGGAGACGCCGCCTCCGACGATGAACAGGTCGGGGCTGAGCAGGAACTCCAGGTGGCTGTAGTACCACTGCAGCCGCGCCGCCCAGGTCTTCCAGTCCAGCTTGTCACGCTTCTTCGCGGAGTATGCCGCATACGCCTCCGCGTCGCGGCGTCGCCGCGAGCGCTGCAGGTGCCCGAGCTCGGAGTTGGGGATCAGCACGCCGTCGTGCAGGACCGCCGTGCCGATGCCGGTGCCGAGAGTCGTGAGGATGACGAGGCCCTCGGTGTCCCGCGCCGCGCCGTAGCGCAGCTCGGCCACGCCGGCGACATCGGCGTCGTTGGCGAAGTGGATCTCGCGACCGAGGCCGTCCTCGAAGAACTTCTCGGCCTCGAAGCCGATCCAGCGCTGCGACACGTTCGCCGCCGACCGGGTGATGCCCCGCTTGACGATCGCGGGGAATGCGACCCCGAGCGGGATGTCGGCGTCGGTGACGTCGAGCGTCGACAGCACGATGCGCACCGCGCCCAGCACGTCGTCGGGCTCCGCCCCGGAAGGAGTGGGCACCTTCACCCGCTCGCTGAGCAGCGTGCCGGTCGTGAGGTCGACGAGCGCCCCCTTGATGCCGGTCCCGCCGATATCCACTCCCACCGCGCGCGTTGCCGTTGTCGCCATGCCGCTCAGCCTAACGGAATCGGATTCCTGGCATCCATTCCGCTATCGCTCAGTAGGATCGAGACAGAACCCCGAGGGCGAGGAGCGGACGTGACCGACGGCAGCGAGAAGTACTGGTACAACCTCAAGACCGGCCAGGTGGAGTTCGGGTTCGAGTCGCCCTCGATCGACCGTGCCGGCCCGTTCGACACCGCGGAGGACGCCGCGAAGGCCCCCGAGGTGATCGCCGCACGCTCACGCGCGTGGGCGGAGGAGGACGCCGCGGAAGAGGGCTGGGGCCGGTCGGGGACGGATGCCGGCGGCGGCGCCGCAAGCGAGGGCTGAGGGCCGCGAACCAGTAGTCTGGAGGCCGGGACAGGTGCCCGGCCGGTTCGGATCCGAGGGGACGCGATGGACAAGCAGCGGGACTTCGTACTGCGCACGATCGAGGAGCGCGGGGTCAAGTTCGTGCGGCTGTGGTTCACGGATGTCATCGGCACCCTGAAATCCGTCGCGATCGCGCCGGCGGAGGTCGAGGGGGCCTTCACCGAAGGGCTCGGCTTCGACGGCTCCGCGATCGAGGGCCTGACCCGCTCGTACGAGTCGGACCTCCTGGCCCATCCCGACCCCACGACCTTCCAGGTGCTGCCGTGGCGCGGCGAGATCGATCCGACCGCGCGCATGTTCTGCGACATCACCACGCCGGATGGACAGCCCGCCGTCGCCGATCCGCGCCACGTTCTCAAGCGCACCCTTGCGAAGGCCGCTGAGGCGGGGTTCACCTTCTACACGCACCCCGAGATCGAGTTCTACCTGCTCAAGTCGTCTTCGTTCGGCCCGAACGGCCCCGAGCCGGTCGACTCGGCCGGCTACTTCGACAACGTCCCGGGCGGCACGGCGCACGACTTCCGTCGCCGGTCGGTGCGGATGCTGGAGGACCTCGGCATCTCGGTCGAGTACAGCCACCACGAGGGCGGTCCCGGGCAGAACGAGATCGACCTGCGCTACGCCGATGCCCTGGCCACCGCGGACAACATCATGACCTTCCGCACCGTCGTGAAGGAGGTGGCGATCGAGCAGGGCGTGTACGCGACCTTCATGCCCAAGCCGTTGGGCGGCCAGCCCGGCAGCGGCATGCACACGCACATGTCCCTGTTCGAGGGCGACGTCAACGCCTTCTACGAGGAGGGCGCGCAGTACCAGCTGTCCAAGACCGGCCGGCAGTTCATCGCGGGGCTCCTCAAGCACGCCAAGGAGATCTCCGCGGTCACCAATCAGTTCGTCAACTCCTACAAGCGGCTGTGGGGCGGCGACGAGGCGCCGAGCTTCATCTGCTGGGGCCACAACAACCGCTCCGCGCTCGTGCGCGTGCCGATGTACAAGCCGAAGAAGGGCCAGTCCTCGCGCATCGAGTACCGTGCGCTCGACTCGGCGGCCAACCCCTACCTCGCCTACGCGCTCCTGCTGGCGGCGGGGCTCAAGGGCATCGAAGAGGGCTACGAGCTGCCGCCCGAGGCCGAGGACAACGTGTGGTCGCTGACGGATGCCGAGCGTCGCGCTCTCGGCTACGCTCCGCTGCCGGCGAGCCTCGACCGCGCGCTGGAGGCGATGGAGGAGTCCGAGCTTGTGGCCGAGACCCTCGGTGAGCAGGTGTTCAACTACGTCCTCCTCAACAAGCGCAAGGAGTGGCAGGAGTACCGCGCGCAGGTCACGCCGTTCGAGCTGACGCGCAACCTCGAGGTGCTCTAGCCGGGCCATGACGAGCGAACGATCGTCCGCTCGCACCGCGCTCGCGCGCGTCGGGTTCTCCGGCCTGGGTGAGGCCGATCGGCTGCTGGACGAGCTGGCGGGCCTCGCCGGCGTCACGCGCGAGGCTCTCCTCGCCGCCGCCGAGCGCGCGGCGGACCCCGACGGGGCCGTCGACGCCCTCGTGCGCATCGCCCGGCGGGATGCGGGGCAGGTGCGCACGGCGCTGGAGACCGCGCCGGAGACGACGTGGCGGCTCTTGGGCGCGTCGCGCGGCTTCGCGGACTTCTTCCTGCGGCATCCGGACGAGCTCGGCCGGATCGGCGAGCTGGGCGAGGATCTGCCGTCCGCCGACGAGTTGCGTCGCGAGCTGCTCGAGTCGGTCCACGTCGACGCCGACGGGTTCGCCGCGTCGGGCGACGAGTCGGCCTGGGTGGCGCTGCGGGTGCGCTACCGGCGCCTGCTCGCGCGCATTGCTGCGTACGACCTCCGTGCGCCGGTGGCCACCGACGTGCTCGCCGACGTCGCGGCCGCCCTCGCCGATGCCGCCGGCGCGGCGCTCGAGGCGTCGTTGTGCGTCGCGCGCACGCGCGTCTCACGGGGCGCGGGTCCCGGCGGACTCTTCCCCCGCGAGGAGGTCGCCGCGACCAGGCTCGCGATCATCGGGATGGGCAAGACCGGGGCGCGTGAGCTCAACTACGTCAGCGACGTGGACGTCGTCTTCGTCGGCGGTGCCGACGAAGACGTGCTCGGCGAGCTCGGCGAGAGCAGGGTCATCGACATCGCGACGCGCCTGGCCGTGCAGACGATGCGCGGACTGTCGGGATTCGAGATCGAGCCGCCGCTATGGGAGGTCGACGCGAACCTCCGGCCCGAGGGCAAGCAGGGCGCCCTGGTGCGCACGCTGGACTCGCACCTGTCCTACTACGAACGGTGGGCCAAGAGCTGGGAGTTCCAGGCGCTGCTGAAGGCGCGCCCGATCGCCGGCGATCGAGAGCTGGGCGAGCGCTACGTCGCCGCCGTGCAGCCCAAGGTGTGGTCCAGCGCGGCGCGGGAGAACTTCGTCGACAGCGTGCAGCGCATGCGCGAGCGCGTCACCGAGCACATCCCGCCCGCCGACGTCGCCTATCAGCTCAAGCTCGGTCCCGGCGGCATCCGCGACATCGAGTTCACCGTCCAGCTGCTGCAACTGGTCCACGGGCTCGCCGACGACGGCATCCGTCAGCGCGGCACTCTGGAGGCGCTGCAGGCGCTCGTGGCGGAGGGCTACATCGGGCGCGCCGATGCCGCCGCGTTCTCGCACGACTATCGCACGCTGCGGGTCCTGGAGCATCGGGTCCAGCTCGCCGGACTGCAGCGTACGCACCTCATGCCGGCGACCGACGACGGGCTGCGCACGCTCGCCCGCGCCTCGGGCCTGGCCGAGACGGGGCCCGCGGTGTGGGAGTTGTGGGAGCGCGTCAAGCGCGAGGTGCGGGATATCCATGTCCGGGTGTTCTACCGGCCGTTGCTGTCTGCGGTCGCCGCCCTTCCGGCCGAGCAGCGCACGCTCTCGGCCGCACACGCCCACGACCGCCTCGCCGCGATCGGCTTCCGGGACCCGGCCGGAGCGCTCCGGCACATCGGCGCGCTCACGAGCGGGCTCAGCCGGCGCGCGACGATCCAGCGGAACCTCCTCCCGGTGATGATCCGCTGGTTCGCCGACGGCGTCGACCCCGACTACGGCCTCCTCGCCTTCCGTCGCGTCGCGGACCGGCTGGGGGAGTCGTCGTGGTTCCTGCGCATGCTCCGCGACTCCTCCGGCGCGGCGGAGCGTCTCACGCGCGTGCTGTCGGGTTCGCGCTTCATCGGCGAGCTGATGGAGTGGATCCCCGAGTCGGTGGCCTGGCTCGACGCCGAGGAGCAGCTGCGTCCGCGGTCGGGCGCCGTGCTCGACGAGGAGGCGCGCGCCATCCAGACCCGGCACGAGACGATCGAGGCGGCCATGAGCGCCGTCCGGGCGTTGCGGCGGCGCGAACTGCTGCGCCTCGCGATCGGGGCGGTGCTGGGCACGATCACGATCGAGGAGCTCGCCGAGGGGCTCACCGCCGTCAGCGAGGTGACGATCCAGGCGACGCTGCGTGCGGTGCGCCGCGAGCTCGTGTCGGAGGAGGACGACACGCTGCAGTTCGCGGTGATCGCGATGGGCAGGTTCGGCGGCGCCGAGCTCGGGTTCGGGTCGGATGCCGACGTCATCTACGTCTACGCGCCGGGCGAGGTGGAGCCCCAGCGCGCGCACGAGCTCGCGCTGAAGCTCGTCGCGGGCCTGCGCCTGCACAGCGAGGATGCGCGCGTGCCCTTCGAGCTCGACGCCGATCTGCGACCGGAGGGACGCAACGGCCCGCTGGCTCGTTCATTGGAGGCCTACGCGGCCTACTATCACCGCTGGTCGCTGTCGTGGGAGGCCCAGGCGCTGCTGCGTGCGCGGGGCGTGGCCGGGAGCGCCGAGCTCATCGACGCGTTCCTGCGTCTGGCCGACGAGGTGCGCTATCCGGAGCGGGCCGACCCGCAGGGGCTGCGCGAGATCCGGCGCATCAAGGCGCGAGTGGAGAGCGAACGGCTGCCGCAGGGCGCAGATCGTTCCCGTCACCTCAAGCTCGGCCCCGGTGGGCTCAGCGACGTGGAGTGGTTCGTGCAGCTGCTGCAGCTGCAGCACGCATATGCCGTTCCGGGCATGCGCACCACGGCGACGCTGGAGGCGCTGGAGGCGGCCCGCGGGGCAGGACTCGTTCCGGATGCCGCGGCCGCCCGGCTCGCGGCATCCTGGCGCCTGGCGAGCCGCTTGCGATCGGCGAACACGATCCTGTCAGGACAGACCAGCGACGTCCTCCCGGCCGACCGGGCCAAGCTCGACGGCATCGGCCGCCTCCTGGAGTATCCACCGCGCTCGGCCACCCGCGTCGAGGAGGACTGGCTGGGCACCGCGCGCCGCGCCCGCCGCGTGTTCGAGCAGCTCTTCTACGGCTGACCCGCCCGCCCCCGCTCCGCGAGACCTCGCAACTGCAACGCCTCATCGGCGTGTCGCGGTGCAGACGGGAGGTTTCGCGGGAGGAATGACGCGGGGCCCCGGGACGGATCCCGGGGCCCCGCGTCGGCAGATGTCAGACCCCGAAGTAGAGCTCGTACTCGAACGGGTGCGGACGGGCGTTCAGCGGCGTGATCTCGTTCTCGATCTTGTACTCGATCCAGGTCTCGATCAGCTCGGGCGTGAACACCCCGCCGGCGAGCAGGAACTCGTGGTCCTCGCGCAGCGCGTCCAGCGAGTCCAGCAGCGAGTTCGGCACCTGCGGGATGTTCTTGGCCTCCTCGGGCGGCAGCTCGTAGAGGTCCTTGTCGACCGGCTCGTGCGGCTCGATGCGGTTCTTGATGCCGTCCAGGCCCGCCATCATCTGCGCCGCGAAGGCGAGGTAGGGGTTGCCCGAGGCATCCGGCGCGCGGAACTCGATGCGCTTGGCCTTCGGGTTCGTGCCCGTGATCGGGATACGGATCGCCGCCGAACGGTTGCCCGCCGAGTAGACCAGGTTCACCGGGGCCTCGTAGCCCTTCACGAGACGCTTGTACGAGTTGAGCGTCGGGTTCGTGAACGCCAGGACCGCCGGAGCGTGGGCGAGAAGGCCCCCGATGTACCAGCGCGCGATGTCGGACAGGCCTCCGTAGCCCTTCTCGTCGTAGAAGAGCGGCTTGCCCTCGAGCCACAGCGACTGGTGCGTGTGCATGCCCGAGCCGTTGTCGCCGAACAGGGGCTTGGGCATGAAGGTCGCGACCTTGCCCCACTCCAGCGCGGTGTTCTTGACGATGTACTTGAACTTCAGGATGTCGTCGGCCGCGTGCACCATCGTGTCGAAGCGGTAGTTGATCTCCGCCTGGCCGCCGGTGCCGACCTCGTGGTGCGAGCGCTCCAGGATGAGGCCCGCCTCGATGAGCTTGAGGCAGATGTCGTCGCGGAGGTCCGCCTGCTTGTCGACCGGGGAGACCGGGAAGTAGCCGCCCTTGTACGGCGTCTTGTTGGCGAGGTTGCCGCCCTCCTCCTCGCGCCCGGTGTTCCAGGCGCCCTCGTCGGAGTCGACGTGGTAGAAGCTGTTGTTCGCCTTCACGTCGTAGCGGACGTCGTCGAAGATGTAGAACTCGGCCTCGGGGGCGAAGAAGGCGGTGTCGGCGATGCCGGTGGATGCCAGATACTTCTCCGCCTTCTTGGCCACCTGACGCGGGTCCTTGGCGTAGATCTCGCCGTTGCGCGGGTTGTAGATGTCGAAGAGCATGATGAGCGTCTTCGCCTCGCGGAACGGGTCGAGGTAGGCGGTCGACACGTCGGGGATCAGCTGCATGTCCGATTCGTGGATGTTCGCGAACCCGCGGATCGACGAACCGTCGAACAGCTGGCCCACCGTGAAGAAGTCCTCGTCGACGGTCGATGCCGGGATGTTGAAGTGCTGCTGCACCCCGGGCAGGTCCGTGAAGCGGATGTCGAGGAACTTGACGTCCTCGTCCTTGATGAACTTCAACACCTCGGATGAGTCTTTGAACATGGAGTCTCCAGATCGGGTGACGGGCTGGTATCCGCCCGTGGCGGGCTGCCTCGAAGCTACCGGCGCCCAGTTGCTCGCCAATGTCCCTCGTGTTTCCGGCGTGTTACACGGGCCTGGGTAGAGTGAAGGAGTGCCGGCATCCGAGAACTCGTATCCGGGAGAGCGGCTCGGCCGGCCGCGGGAGGGTCGAGGAAGCATCGCGCGCATCGGGCGCCGCCTCGCGGCGCTGGCCGTCGACTGGGGATGCGCCGTGGTGATCTCGGTCGCGTTCTTCGCCTACGACTCGTTCGCCACGCTCGCCCTCTTCTGCGCGGTGCAGCTCGTGTTCATCCCGACGATCGGCGGCAGCCCCGGTCACCGGATCGCGGGGCTGCGGCTCACCCGGCTCGACGGCACCTGGGTGGGACTGTGGCGACCGGTCGTGCGCACACTGCTGCTCGCGCTCGTGATCCCCGCCGTGATCTGGGACCCCGACCAGCGCGGGCTCCACGACAAGGCCGTCGACACCGTCCTCGTCCGTGCCTGAGGTCCCTCGGCGCTCGCCCCGGACGCCGACCCGGCTCGACCATCGGCACACGCTCGCGGCCAGCTACGTCGGCTACGTCACCCAGGCGATCGTCAACAACCTGGGGCCGCTGCTGTTCCTGATCTGGCACGAGAGCTTCGGGGTGTCGTTCTCGGCGCTGGGCGCGGTCGTCGCGATCAACTTCGGGATGCAGCTGCTCGTCGATCTGGTCGCGCCGAAGGCGATCGACGCGGTCGGCTATCGGACCTCGATGGTGGTCGCGCACGTCGCCGCGGCACTCGGTCTGGTCGGGATGGGAACGCTGCCGTTCGTGCTCGCCGACCCGTTCGCCGGGCTCGTCGTGGCGATGCTCGTGTGCGCGCTCGGGGGCGGACTGCTGGAGGTACTGGTCAGCCCGGTGGTGGAGGCCTGCCCGACCGTGAACAAGGCCTTCCACATGAGCCTGCTCCATTCGTTCTACTGCTGGGGTCACATCGCCGTGGTCGTGCTGAGCACGGTCGGGTTCGTCGTGCTGGGGCAAGCGGGGTGGCCGGTGCTCTGCGTCGCGTGGGCGGTCGTACCGGCGCTCAACGCCGTCCTCCTGTGGTTCGTCCCGTATTACCGCCTCGTCGAGGACGGACGCACGATGCGCTATCGCGACCTGTTCCGTCACCGTGCGTTCTGGCTGCTCGTCGGGCTCATGCTCGCCGCGGGCGCCTCGGAGCAGGCGATGAGCCAATGGGCGTCGGCCTTCGCGCAGGCCGGCCTCGGTCTTGAGAAGACGGCCGGGGACCTGCTCGGTCCGGCCCTGTTCGCCCTCACGATGGGGATCGCGCGCGTCGTGGGCGGAGCCAGAGCCACCGTGCACAACATCCGCACGCTCATGCTGGCCAGCCTCGTCCTGTGTCTCGCGGCGTACCTGCTCGCCGCGTTCAGCCCGTGGGCCTGGCTGGGGCTTGTCGGGGTGGGCCTGTGCGGCTTCTCGGTCGGCATCCTCTGGCCGGGAACCTTCACGATCGGGTCGGCCAGGTTCCGTCGCGGCGGCACGGCGCTGTTCGCGCTCCTCGCCCTCGGCGGCGATGCCGGGTGCGCGCTGGGCCCGGCCGTCGTGGGCGCGAGCGCCGATCGGCTCGGCGGGATCGGCCCGGCGCTCGGGATCGGGCTGGTCTTCCCGGCGATGATGATCGCGGGCCTGATCGCCCTCGGGCGTGGGCGACGCGCACGCTCTCGCGGCCGGGCTCGGGGCGACTGACCGGATCAGCGGGGGCGCGGGGCGCGCGCCTTGAGCGGGTCGATGCCCTTCGGGATCGGGAGCGACGTCACCGACTGCGAGACCGAGTCGATGCGCTTGACGACTGCGGCCATCGTGGCCCGGTCGATCTTCTTCGGGAAGGCCTTGACGGTGCCGGCGAGCCTGGCGATCGGCACGTCGTCCTTGCCGTGACCGACGTAGAGGACGTGGACCGGCACTCCGGCCGCGACCCGCTGGACCTTCACCCGCTCGTCGTTCACGAGCCGCGTCAGGCGCCCGCGGGCGCCCTCGGCGACGATCACGACGCCGCCGCCGCCGACGGCGCGGTAGACGGCGTCCTGCGTCTTCGGGTTGATGCCGACGGGCGCCTCGGAGGCGACCCAGTGCCGACCGAGCGAGGTGGACAGGATGTGGCCGGTGGCCCCCGGCATCCCGTCGATCTTCTTGTACATGGCCTGCGTCGACAGCCTCGTCAGCGTGAACATGGCGATCATCAGGCCCATCATCAGGCCCGACACGCCCCAGGCGATGATGCTCCAGATCTGGAACGGCGCGAGCAGGTGCCCGGTCAACACGCCGATGAGCAGGCCGAGCACGACGATGCCGACGAGCAGCCACGGCGCCCAGCGGTAGACATCCTTCGTGAAGCCGATCAGGGTGCGGAGCTGTGTGAAGAAGCCGGGGCGCTTCTCCGGTGCCGTGCTGCGGGATGCCATGGCCTACAGCCTACCTTCGTGCCGCATCGTCCTCTCCACAGCACGCGATGGTCGCGAACTGTCCACGGATGCGGTCATCGCCGCTCCGCGCCGGACGTGCGCGCCGCACACTCGAGGGATGCACACCCCGGTCCCGCACGAACCGCCCTCGCTCGCCGACGCACTCGCCCCACCTCGGCCGCTGCGGTCGCTGACCCTGTCGGAGAGCCCGTACCCGGGCATGCTCGTCGCCGGTCCGCCGCCTCGGCTCTGGGTCGACGCGGGGGTGTTCGGCGACGGCCCGGCGTGGCGCGCGGACCCGACCGGGCACGTCCTGGCCCCGGTCGACGTCGCCCGCACCGCGGACGGTCACGCCGTGCTGCTGCCGCACTGCGTCGCCCGGCTCGCCGACGTCGTGCGCGACGTGCCGCCGCGCGCCGGTGAGAGTGTCACGATCGCCGTCAGCGTCCTCAGAGCCGCGGCCGAGGCCGAGCGCCTCGGCGCGGCCCGGGGCGGCTGGTGGGTCACCGACGAGCTCCGTCCGGTATTGGCGCTCAGCGGAGCGACGCCGTGGCGCCCGCCGGCGGCCGAGCTCGTCGCGTCGCTCGCCGCGGGGGCCTCGGGGCCGTTGGCCATGGCGCTGACGTCGGTCGCCGAGGCGCTCGCCGCCGAGCGACCGCTCGCGCGCGCGGCGCCCGGGCTGGAGGACGCGCTGTTCGCCGCCGCGACTCCCGAGCCGTTGCGAGCCGCGTCGTCCGCACCGGCTGAGCGCCCACTGGCCCGGCTCCACACGCCGGAGCGCGCCGCGGCGGGGCTGGAGAAGGCATTCGGCGCCCCTCCGCTGCTGGGGGCGCTCCTGGGAGCGGAGCTGTCCGCACGCGTCCGGTCGGCGTGGCAGGCCGTGCGCCGCCGCGACCCGCGTCCGCGCGGGCGTCGCGCGCCGTGGGTCCTGGCTGCGGCCGTCGCGGTCGCGGTCGTGGCAGTCGGGCTCGCCTGGCCTGCCGAGACCCGTGCGGGCGCGCCGGTGCCGAGCAGGTCCGCCGCGCCCTCCGCCGCGCCCTCTGCCGCGCCTGAGCCGCCGGATGCCGCCGCGCCTGAGCGGCCGGATGCCGCCGCTCCCGATGTGGAGGCCATCGTCGATCGCCTCGCCGCGTGTGCGGCGTCGGCGGACACCGCCTGTCGCGCGGAGGTCTTCGAGGATCCCGTCGCGTCGGCGCCCGATGGGCTCGCGGCGCTGTCCGACCCGGCGCGGGTCGTGAGCGTGCTGGACGACTACGGCGGCGCCGTGGCGGTCAGGGTCGATTCGCCGCAGACGGCGACCGCCCGGATCGTGCTGATCGTCCGGGCGGGGGAGCGCTGGCTGGTCCGCGACGTCTACGACCTCGCGGACCAGCCGTGAGGCTCAGATGCCGAGCTGGCCCTCGAACTGGGCCGCTTCGAGCCGCTTCTTGACATTGCTCAGGAAGCCCGCGGCGTCGGCGCCGTCGATGATGCGGTGGTCGTAGGAGAGGGCGAGGTACACGTAGGAGCGCACCGCGATGGCCTCCTTGCCGTCCACCGTGACCACGCCCGGGCGCTTGGCGACCGTGCCGGTGCCGAGGATCGCCGACTGCGGCAGGAACACGACGGGCGTGTCGAACAGCGCTCCGCGCGAGCCGGTGTTGGTCAGCGTGAACGTGCCGCCGGACAGCTCGTCGGGCTTGAGCTTGTTGCTGCGGGCGCGACCGGCGAGGTCGGCGATGTCGTGCGCGATCTGCGCGAGGTTCTTCGACGCGGCGTCCCGCACGACCGGCGTGAGCAGGCCCCGCTCGGTCTCCACCGCGATCGAGATGTTCTCGGTCGCGGGGTAGACGATGTCGCCGCCGTCGACCGTCGCGTTGATCACCGGATGCACCTGCAGAGCCTCGGCCGCGGCGAGCACGAAGAACGGCAGGAACGACAGCTTGTCGCCGGTCTTCTCGAGGAAGCCGTTCTTCACCTGGTCGCGGAAGTTGGCGACCTTCGTCAGATCGACCTCGACCACCGTCGTCAGCTGCGAGGTCTGCTGCATCGACGCGACGGCGCGCTCGGCGAGCACCTTGCGCAGACGCGACATGGGCTGAGTCGTGCCGCGCAGCGGAGAGACCTCGATCGCGGCCGGGGCCGCGGCCGCGGGAGCCGCGGGTGCCGCTGCCGGTGCGGCCGCGGACTCGGCGGCCCGGAGCACGTCCTCCTTGCGGATGCGGCCGCCCACACCGGAACCGGCGACGGTCGACAGGTCGACGCCGTGCTGCTGCGCGAGGCGGCGCACAAGCGGCGTCACGTAGGTCACGGCATCGGCAGCGGGGGCTGCCGGGGCTGCGGCAGGCGTCGGCGCGGCCGCGGGAGCCGCAGGAGCGGGAGCCGCGGCGGGTGCCGCAGGTGCGGGGGCCGGGGCCGGGGCGGCGGCGGGCGCCGGGACACCGGAGCCGATGCGGCCGACGGACGCGCCGACGGCGACCGTCTCGTCCTCGCCCACCAGGATCTCGACAAGAGTGCCGGCGAACGGCGACGGGATCTCGGTGTCGACCTTGTCGGTGGAGATCTCCAGGAGCGGCTCGTCGACCTCGACCTCGTCGCCGACCTGCTTGAGCCACCGGGTGACGGTGCCCTCGGTCACGCTCTCGCCGAGCTCGGGGAGCACGACGTCCTTCGCGTCTCCGGCGGGCGCGGCGGCCGCCGGAGACGCCGGC